>NZ_LMED01000004.1:0-124147 GCF_001425285.1 Acinetobacter sp. Root1280
AAGACTTTCAAAATCCTTGCAGAGCGTTATCGAAATAGAGGGAAAAGACTTGGCTTAAGGTTCAATTTGATTGCAGGTATTTATAATTTAGAACTGAGTAAAAAGTGAGTTATGAAAGAAGTCTATTCTAATAAATTTGCACAAGTCTCAACAAGTGAAACTACACCCCACTCGTCAGAGGATTCTAATGAGTTTTATTCTTCTTCAGCCTAGCAATAATCTTGACCTAAATTTGTTGGCTAAATCAGTCTATTCCACAATCTTTCTTTACAAAGTGGATCAATACTAACATATCTTATTATACCTAAAAATATCTTAATTTTTTAATCACTTATAAGTCTTTAAAAATCTTGCTATATGTATGCTTGAACTAGAAATCATTATGAGATCAATGTATGTATACTTATTATTACAATTCAAAAGTTTATATTAATTTAATGCATTGATTTTATTCATTTTTTACAATAATACATGTATCAAAAAGTGTGGCTTAAATATTTTACAATAGTTGTTATTTCCAACATATAAGTCCACACATAAAAGTGTTATACTATAACAATTCAAAAAAGAGCTTTTCATGACAAATCCATATATCAACAGCAAGTTCTATATTCTAATTTTGGTCTTATTTATATCAATTATGACCACTAATGTAATCCATAATGATTTTTCAGACACCTTATTAACCATAATTAACTGTTTTATCATCATAAAAATATTACATGTATTGTCTATTCAACTTTTAAACACAATCTTTAAAATTTGTAATCCTTAATTCAATTAAACTATACAGTTATATTTATTCAATATAAATAGAATGTTCTTCAGCAACGATTAAAAAAAATTTAAAATAAAACACTTATGAGTACAAATAAGTCTAGAAAACGCTAAAATCATCAATTTAATTTTTATAGAAAAAAGCCCTCAAATGAGGGCCTTTATACATTTCTTAGTATCCAACAGTAAAACGTTGATTAATATGGTTGTTATTTTCAATTTCATCAGATAATGCTATTGCAAAATCTTCAGCTGAAATTTTACTGCCATCTTTACCAATTATAAGTTCATCTTTTCCTAAACGAAATTCTCCTGTACGTTTACCTGGAGCAAACTCAGCCGAAGGTGATATAAAAGTCCATTCAATATCATCGACTTGTTTAAGTTTTTCAAGGAAATTTACAGCAGCTTCTGCTTCAGGTTTATACGCAGCAGGAAAATCATCCGTATCCAATAAGCGTACATTTTTGTTGGGAATAGTCAGTCCACCAGCACCACCAACAACCAAATAACGCTTAACTTTAGAATCCCGAATTGTGTTAATCAATGCATTCGCATCTAAGCCATGAAAAGGAACAGCACTTATCACGGCATCTTGCCCTTTTAGAGCTTCAACAAGCGCTTCATGATCATTTAAGTCCACATCTACGGATAAAACACGTTCCGTATCAGGTACTTTATGTGTATTACGTGCGATGGCTTTAACGTAATGACCACGTGAAACAAGCTCTTCTAAAATACGTGAACCCGCCATACCTGTTGCACCAATTAAAGCAATCTTCATAATCGTTCCTCACTTATTTAAGATAATTCAAAAATCTTAATCAAATAGTTTTATAAACCATTAAATATAAAACTTATAATGTTTAAAATTTTATAAATAATTTACATATGAAATAATTAACAATTTATCGATTAAGATTGATAACCCATTATCACCTACATAGCTCTATTTTAAATTATTATTTAAGTTTATTTTCTGTCAAAATCATGTAAACAATGTCACTTTTTAATAGCTCTCATGTATAGGTATTTATTTTTAAGTACAATGATTTTAGTAACTGACTTTCACTTAAATAAAGCTTGTGCCTTATTTTAAAATATACCTACTAAGATGGCTGAGTTGCCTTAGCTGACCCTATTAAAGGTGGCCAATAAACAGAAAAACGTTATGATTATTCACTTCGATTAGCTAAACACACAGCCCTAAATTTTTGCATCTTTAAAAACTACCTACCAAGAGTGTAGCATCTTATATTCAGGATGTAGTTTTGATTAGTTAAGATATTCTATGAGGTAACTCTTAGTCACTTTAGACCGATTAAATTAAGGCTAAAATTATAAAAAAGAATTGAGAAGCTAGAATATTTGATTCAAGTGCTTCTCATCATTTGTCGTTGCTGGCGAACTAATCCTAACTGCATCTTTCTCTCAAGTATTTCTTCTTCAGAGAATGATAATGAATCTTTTAATATTTCAATAGGTAATGAACTATTTTCAATCAAATAGCAGTCTTGATCAGTTGACCACTCTGAAATCAATGTTGCTTTTTTGCGCTTATGTCTATGATGCATATAGATACCCTTAATCAAAAACCTTATAGATTTATTTGCCGATCAACCCATTCCAAAAATTTATTTTTATTATTTATTTCTGGTGCGTTGACTATTACTATATTTTTTTTACTGCCAAATTTACCCGAGATTTTGTTTGGTTTCTCAAAATTAAACTCATCATCTGTGCCCTCATTTAAAGCTCTGAAATATTCAGCGATCTTCTCAAAATTTGTTTTGCTATTAAAATCAGGTCTTAAAAGTAAAAAATTATAAATTTGTTCTAAAACAAAATCATAGTTAATATTTTTCATAATATGCTCAGTTCAAATTTATTAAGTAATTTAAGTATTTTCAAATTCATTATATCTAACGATAGAATGACTAAATTCTACCGTTAGATGGTTTATAATGACTATACCTTTCCACGAGAAATAAAACCAATCACAGTAAGGATAACAGCCACGACTAATAGAATAACTGCAAAATCTTTTGAAAGACCTGCTACACCACCAAATCCTAAAAGACTCGCTATAAGTGCTATTACAGCAAATATAATCGCCCAACGAAACATAATATAGTACTCCCTAAAATATATTTTGATTTAAAATAACACTATAAATTAATAATTTAATTCGAGTGTTATTTTATGTGATTAAAATGTTCTAGTTTAGAATATATTTTCACTTAAAATAACACTAAAACTTAAGCATAACAATTAAGATCAACTTACTATTTTAAAAATAGTAATTGCTAAAATTTACTTTTTATATAATTTATTAAGAATAAAATATCGATCGACGCGTGTATCCTTTAATTTAGGCATAATCATTTTTATCATGAATAATACAGAACAAGAAATAAAAAGCATGATGATGACTTCAACAGAGTAACTTATCATGAATAAAAGGCTATAAAACCCTAAAAAGAAAGATAGGCTTAGGAATACCTTTTGTAAATAAATTGTGATCAATACCCCATACAGTAAAGCTGATAAAAACAAGTTAAATTTCTTATTCATCCCCAATTGATCAAAAATAATAATGAGCAATGAAATACTTAAAACAGAGACAATAAAAATAACAATATTTTTTAAAATTTGCATTTCATCCCCTCTTATTTCATATTTATAAAAATGCTCCCCCCTTAGTTGTCCGACTAAGGGGGAAGACTCCCCCAATACACAACACTTTTTATTTAGCACATCAATTTTATAACGAATTATTTTAATTTAAGCGTTAGCGACAATCACCTTAAATTAAGATTCAGATTTATAATAATGATGAGCACTTGTGGTGTATCTAGGCAGTATAAATAATATGAAATTTAGCGATATAATCCATGGCTTACATGATTGTGAGAAATTTCTTACATTTGTATATTTTTTAACCACATAAAATTCAAAATATATAAATTAAATATATTATTTTCAAATATTTAATTTTAACAATAGGCTCAATTTGTTTTGTAAAGTAACAAAACACTCAAACAGTGTTAAAAAACTTTACATTTCATGTTTAGACCGGTTGGTACGATTTGTTAGCTTTTGATTAATTATCAATGTATTGTAGTCATCATTACTAATCTTTCTATGTGAATACATAAAGCTTATTAATAAAATTAAAGCGTTAGCACTTAGTTCGAAGTAATTATTTATCGTGGAAGCCTTCTAATGGAATTTGTAAGAGTTTTATATGCAAGTAAAGCTACGAGTACTCATCCAAATCTTAAGAATGATTTGATAGAAATTCTTAACACAGCTGTTGATTTCAACTCTCGCAATGAAATCACAGGCGTTCTTTATTATGGACATGGATATTTTGTTCAATGTCTTGAAGGACATAAAAGTAAAGTTGATGATCTGTTCTATAATCAAATTTTAAAAGATCAACGTCATCAAAACTGTGAGATTTTATATTACGAAACATGCGACATAGGTTTGTTTAAGCATTGGAATATGAAATTTGCCCCTGTCAATAAAAGACTTGGTGACTTTTTCCTAGAAAATCATCGTGATGATTTCAATCCATTTCTTCTTTCTAGTGAGACGATCCCTTCTTTTATCGACCTTTTAGCGGGTGAATACGCTATTGAGCCATATAATTTTGATATCAATGAATAAGATTTTTTATACGAATCTACGCAACTTGAGGAAAGATGTATGCTAATTCGATTGTGCTATGCGAGTACTCGAAATGAATTAGCCAATGACCTTATTGAAGATTTAAATGCTATCTTAAATACTGCGCGCGATTTTAATGGGAAAAATAAAATTTTTGGCGTTCTATATTATGCCAATAATCATTTTTTTCAATGTCTTGAAGGTGAAAAGTCTATAGTTCAATCGCTATTTCAAAGTATAAAAAATGACGCTAGGCACAATAGCATTATTGAATTTGAAACCATGGATATTGACAAAATTAGTTTTAAAAACTGGTCAATGAAATACGTGCAAAAGTGTTCAAAAGTTGATTTATTTTTTAATCAGCTTGGCTATGACTCATTTACGCCAGCAGCCCTCAATAATGCTCATTTAAATAGCTTATTAAATGAGCTTTTGAAAGAAAAGCAAACTCGAGTGCGTAAAAAGGTCGGTTTAAATCAACGAGGAATCTCCTCTTTTCTTTAAATATCAAAAGAGAGGGTTATGGACCCTCTCTTTTAAAGAATTTTAAAGTTTGACAGATTGACTCGAACCCAGTTGCTCTGATTCACCAGATATAGATGCTTTCACTAATTTAAAAAAGTAACAAGCTTCCCAGCGCCATTACAAACTGAGTCTAGTTAATGAATGGATTAATCTCTTGTTGGCCGCTTGTTAAGTTTTCACTTTTAATTTCCTATACCTATAGAAATGTATTGTTACCATCCCTAAATAGATAAAGTTAAATCGTTTTTACCTTAGGTACATGTTTTAAATTATTATGAAAATTATTTATCTTTAATATAATTAAGTTTTATGAGTAATTCATTTTATTGTTATTATTAATACTAACTACTTTAAAGTTACAATTTTTATAATTAATATTTTCGTTTATTCTTGCATGATCAAGTTCATCCCATAATTCAAAGTAAAAAAATTCAGATGTGTCTGAGTAAATCCAAAACCACAAAGTAGATTCATCTTTTTTGACTGGATCATAAATACTATCTTTAACTTTGACAAGTTTATGTAAATGAAATTTATCATCTTGAAGTACTATTTCATGAATACTCAATAGTGTGATTCCTGCAATTTAAAATCATTTAGACTATAACTCATTTTTATTTCTTTTTTTTATTATGATTTTTTTAAAAATGTAATTTAATGATTAAATGTATATATATCTTTATATATGTAAGTTAAATTTAAGCTAAGCTGGAAAGATTATTGAGTAATATATCAATAACGAGAATAGATTTTAATCCGTATTAAATTCAATACAGTAGAACCTGATTTAAAGCCGCACGTGTATGCTATGAGTCCTAACAATAATACATTCTTCTAAGGTATCCCCTGTTCCAGCATCACGAAGATGTTTGTACTTGACTTGAATACGCCAAAAGTTGCCACATGGTCTCTATATTTTTATTTTGTTGCTAACTTATTGCAAACATGTTGAATATACCGCCAGTTTCTGCAATTTTTCTGAATTCACGAATAATAGAGATGCAACAAAAGCACAAAAAAAAGACCTATAAGCTTTTGAATCGCTTATAAGTCTTTAAAAATCTTGGTAGGTATATCCAGACTCGAACTGGAGACCTCTACGATGTCAACGTAGCGCTCTAACCAACTGAGCTATACACCTGAAGTGCTGAGAATATTATTCATTTTTTAATAAGATGACAAGCCTTATTTCTTTACTTTTAATGCATTCGCACACTCTTTAAGCAATTTCTTGATATTTTGAATATCCTGTTGATTTTCATTACCTAAATAGACAATTTTTTGAAAAATCTGATTCACTTGCTCGAACAGATGTTTTTGTTCAGTCCGCAAGGCTAAACGCTGCATCCATTGTTGAAAGGTTTCTGATTCAGCTTTTTGATCAACCTCAGATAATTGATGATTAAATTGAGTAATGATTCGCTCAAGCCCTGACATTTGAAGAATGCGCCAAAATTGCGTCACACCCCAATAGATCAACAGTAATCCAAGAATTCCAAAAATCAAAACCAAACCATAACTATAAGCCGATGTTAAGCCAAGCTTCTTCATCCAGCTGCTTTGCTTCTCTGCATCGTAACCGACAACCTTACTCTGCCATTGAAAACTGGCATAGTCACTCCAAACACGCAGCGTTCTAAGCAGTGATGAATGCTGAAAACGCAAATTTGAATAACCCGCATCGCCAAAAATCGAACGATCGTCATTCATCACATTTTGCATACCACGATCAATACGCATCGGTGCAATGATGGCTGTTGGATCAATGCGTTGCCATTGCCCGTGTTGATAAACCTCAGCCCAAGCATGTGCATCTAACTGGCGTACTTCCCAACTTTGACCATCAGGAGACAACTCACCGCCTTGGTAGCCTGTGACTACACGCGCTGGGATTCCAACATAACGCATCAGCAAGACAAAGCTTGAGGCATAATGTTCACAAAACCCCTGCCGTGATTGAAATAGGAACTCATCAACGCGGTTATTCCCCAACCTTCCTGGGGCAAGTGTATAAACAAAATTTTCTTTCTTGTACCAGTTCAATACATTCTGAATATAAGCTTCAGGATTGGACTGGCTCTGCTGATACAGATTTAAAGCAAACTTCTGGGCTTGTAGATCACTCTTTTTCGGATAACTGAGATTATTTTTCAGCATCATCTGTTCAAAATGTGAATCCTGAATATCTCTAACCTGACTCCCCACCCACTGCAATTCAATTGGCTGGGTACGTTGTACCAGCCGTTTTGGTGTAATCGACCAGTCTTGGTGTAACTCAAAACGTTGTTCTATTGGAATCGACTTTTCCAAACCGGTAATCCATTGCTGACTTGGATCACTGGCAAGATATTGATAATGAAATCCATCAATCTGCCCCGCGATCTTGGAATAAGCTTTTACCTGTTTATTGGCAAACTCACTTGTCCACGTTGTACCATCATAACGATCAAGCACCATCGCTCGCCAATACAGCTCATTACGATTTGGCAATTGCTTCATATTGCCAATAACTCGAAATGCCAATGCACTTGACTGTGAAAGCTCAGCAATATCACCCGGTGACATACGATCACTTAATCCCGTTACCGCTTTATTATTGGGAATGGGGATTTGCCAAAGTGGTGGCAAACGCGGGAAAAACATAAACAGTAAAACAAAGAATGGCAACGCCAAAGCAATAAATTTAAGGATATGCAATGAATCACTTTTAAGAGACTGAAAAATCGGTTGCTCTATTTCAAAATTGGCGATTTGTACACGATACAGTCCAACCAAGCAACTGATTAAACAGCATAAAACTAACAGTGCCATCCAAAAGGCTTGGCTGTGTAAAAATAAACTGGCACTGACGAACAAAGCAAAGTTAAACAGAATAATAAAGTCACGCTTTGATTTGGTTTCTAGTGCTTTCGCAAATAAAAATGTGGAGAGAACCGCTGTACCTGCTTCTACGCCTAGAAAAGTGCGGGAATCAAAATAAATGATGAGCAAAGCTAAAAGCGCAAAAACTAATTTTGGGGTTTGTGCAAAGAATCGAGGCAGATTATAGACTTGATGTTTATTGTTTTTGTCATAATATAGTGCCAAAGCCACTATATTAATGAGGAATAAAATAGACAATGCCACAGGCATATAAGCCAGTTGTGCCAGCCAAATCAAACTCAGCACAACTAAAATTGAAATTTGTATCGATTTATCCATTTTATTCATTGTTCATCCTCACGCTTGCGCCAATAAGGTTTTGATATGAATATAGTGCTGTTCTCCAATCCCGTTTTCAGTTTGTGCATGCGGTAAAATGATGCTGTACGGCGTTTCCGTTTGATGACATCGATCGACCAACTCCATCATAAAACTTAGCTTCTCTTCATGGTCTGCGCTTGGCATTTTGCTATATTCAATTTGCATCGCATGGGTATCAATCAAATCATCGAATTGCTTTACAAATAATCCTTGTCCACGCGCGGCCTGTTTCCAAGAAATGCTTTGCAATGAATCACCTGATTTAAAAGTCCTTAACTCTTTAAATTCATCTAAATCAGGCTCACCTGTATTGGAATAATTCTGTGATTGATGCGTTAAAGACTTCGCTTCAGGGGCAATCCAGTAACTGTCAGTTAAATAGATATAGGTCCATGCCCGCACTAAACCAAGCGGATAGGTGGAGTAAATTTGAATTGGAGAAACTGAAAATTCCCCTCGTTGTTGTGGAATAAAATTCAATTCAAAACTTTGTTGTTTTTCTTCAAATAGAAAAGATTGTAATTGTTCATCAATTTTAAAGTTTAAAAACTTAGGCGTAGCACGGTCTTGTTGTAGGTTAACTCTCACCTTAAAAACTTCATTGACCTTACCCACTTCATCAACAACCACATCTAATGTAATCGCATGTAATTGTTTAAAACTGAGATAGAAACTAATACATAAAATTGCACTGATTAAAAAACAAAAACCAAGAATTAAATTGTTGGCATAATTAATCCCAGCGATAAAAGTAATCAGAATAAGGACCAGATATAAAAAACCCTGCTGGTACATAAACACCAACACTTGGTTTTGTTTCAGTGTACGAGTTCCTGTATAGCGAAACCGAAGATGCAGCCATTTAATAAATCGTTGACCTAACATAAGCGTTTCCAATTAGCCCTTTACAGGAACTTTTTGCATAAGTGCTCGTGTCTCAGATTCACCTAATCCTATACGATGCGACACCACAGCAACAAACACTGCTTGTACATCATCTGCAATTACAAATTGTCTTTTTTCAATCAAGGCATAGGCTTGTGCTGATTTTTTTAATGCCAATAACCCACGTGGAGATAAGCCATGACGACCTTTACGTGTTTCTTCTGCTAGATCAAGCATATATTCAAAAACAACATCACTCAATGTAATTTGATTTACCACACATTGTAATTGCAAAATTTCCTGATGTTGGAAAATCGCTTGCAACTTTTCAATCAAATCATGGCGCGAGTTTTGTTGTAATAATAATTTTTCTGCTGCACGTGATGGATAACCTAAAGACAGTCGAATCAAAAAACGATCAAGTTGTGACTCTGGCAAACTATAGGTTCCACTTTGAAAAAGTGGGTTCTGTGTTGCAATCACCCAAAATGGTTGTGGTAAAGGGTAACGTGTACCATCTATAGTGACATTGCCCTCCTCCATTGCTTCAAGCAAAGCACTTTGGGTTTTAGGGCTACAGCGGTTAATTTCATCTGCAAGCAGAATTTGGGTAAAGATTGGACCATGTTTAAACTCAAATTGATGCTCTTTTTGATTAAACATATTGATCCCAATCACATCACTTGCCAGCATATCATTGGTAAACTGAATCCGTTGAAAATCGAGACCTGCTAAACGTGACAAGCTGCTGGCTAAGGTGGTTTTTCCAAGTCCGGGTAAGTCTTCAAAAAGTAAATGTCCGCCAGCCAATAGACTACAGAGTGCCAGTTTAGTCTGATGACTTTTATCTAAAATAATTTGGTTGATTTGACTTAAAAAGTCATCAATTTTTGGGTAAAACTGAGTGAGGTCTAAATTTGATACAGTGCTATGTTGTTCTGATGCTTTTACTTGTGTTGTTCCCCAAATCACCTTTTATTTCCCCAATAAAATTATTGTAACTTCCTTAACATACACGGTTTTAAGGAATACTCAATCTTGACTGCGATAAATCCTTATTTTCATTTGCTGAATACACTTCAAAATTTATAGCTTCCCCCATCAACCAAAATTTTAAACTTTTAATTTTGCGGCATGTTCTAACTTTGTTTTTAAATCGTGCGCACCAATTGAAAATTCACTTCCTGAAATTTCAGCCTGTTTAATCAATTCGATTAAGGTTTTATTGATGGGCGCTTGTTTACCTAGCTGCTGGGCAAGCTGAACAACTTCCCCATTGATCCAGTCCACTTCTGTTGTTCGCCCTGCCATCAAATCATCTTGCATAGATGAACGCGCCAAGGGATCGATTGCCAACATTTTACGGCTTAATATTTTAAAAATGAAATTTGGCAAACTGATTATTTTAGGCAATAGATGTGCCGAAATTGCTGTGAGTTTGGCTGGCTTAATTTGTGCTAAATCTAAGAGATGTAAAGTTTCTTGTTGCGCCAAAGCAAGGCATCGTCGATATTGATAATTAGACAATTGTTGTTTTAACGGTAACTTTGATAAGGCATTGATTGAATTATTTAAATTCAGCAAAATTTTTGCCCATTGCACTGCAAGCATATCCTGATCAAAAACAATCTCTAATTCAGCTTGTTTAAAAAGCTCGGCTAAATCCTGTTGCTGTGCATACGCTTTCACATGCAACGCACCAGATGTCCCTTGATGAAAATGCCCAACTTTTTGAACTGCAACATTAAAAGGCACCATACCTTCTAAAATCGAATGATGTTTTAAAATCTGCTTTAAAATTGGAACATTACTCAACCCGTTTTGAAAACTCACAATATAGGGTCTGTGTGCGCCCAAGTTGTTATAAAGTTCCTTGGCAACTTGCTCAGTCGCAGCCGATTTTACACATACAAAAATAATATCGGCATCTGTGACTATTTTAAGATCAACACTGAGCTGTAAATCATTTGCCGCGATTTTTATCGTTTTACCAGTGTAATCTGTCAGTTTTAAACCAGACCTCCTCAATTCTTCATATACACGAGGACGTGTAATAAACCTCACTTCAGCACCTACCGCTGCTAATCGACCGCCAATATAGCATCCAATACTACCCGCACCATAAATACAGATTTTCATAGCAGTCTCCTTGCATTTATATCTATTAGATGATTCTAACGGAGTTAGTCTTTACCAACTGTCAGTTATCCGACAAGTCTAATCATGAAGTACACTGTTATTGCGTTAAACCGATAAATCACTTCGCTCATATTCAAAAAAAAACGGCACCCAAGTGCCGTTCTATTTAAGCTTTAAATCAACTTATACCTTCCATCAACATGGGCATTTCTTCATTGTTCCACCAGCTGTTGGATAGCGGGCATCTACACAATAGCGATGAAAAGTCTTTTCATCCATTGCATCCATATCGGGATGATGCTTTTTCATATGTTCCAGATAATTTTGATAATCTGGAACACCCACCATCAAACGGAAACTTTGCTGTAAGCGTGTCCATAATGTTGCAATTCTAGACCAATTTTTAGGATTAAAAATTAGCTCCTTTTGCGACATGATGGTCATCTTGATGATTTTATAAATCACCGTTTTACCACCTTGAGCAAATTTAAGCTTCATCACTCACCTCTCACTCTATCTGTAATATCAACTTAGTGTGATTTAGAAACAGACACTTCTTCAGGATCTGCATACACCGCTGGAGCTTCATTTACTGTTGGTGTAGGACTTGCCAATGCACGACGAATTGCGCCAATAGCAGCAAACAGCATCACAATCGCAACAATCATAAAGAATGCACACAGTGCAGCATTGATTTGATTGGACAATACAATGGTTTGCATTTCTTCAAGTGTTTTGGCTGGTTTTAAAATTTCACCATTGGCAATTGCTGTTGAGAATTTATCCGCCTGAGCCAAGAATCCAATCTTAGGATTAGTATGGAAGATTTTTTGCCAACCCGCAGTCATACAGGTAATGAATAAGAAAATTGTTGGGATAATGGTGACCCATACATATTTCTCTTTCTTCATTTTAAATAAAATCACTGTGCCCAAGATCAAAGCCATTGCCGCAAGCATTTGGTTACCGATACCAAACAAAGGCCATAAGCTATTAATACCACCAAGTGGGTCGACTACACCTTGATAAACAAAGAAGCCCCATCCAGCGACAGCAACCGCTGTACCGATCATATTCCCCACAAAGTTGTGCGAGTTTTTAAGTGCTGGAACAACGATACCCACCGTATCCTGTACCATAAAACGACATGCACGAGTTCCGGCATCGACAGCGGTTAAGATAAACAGCGCTTCAAATAAGATCGCAAAATGATACCAGAACGCCATCATTGAACGATTATTAAAAATATCCGTGATGATATGAGCCATACCAATTGCAAATGTTGGCGCACCACCAGTACGCGAAAGAATCGTACTTTCACCCACTTCTTTTGCCAGCAAGCTCAAAGTTTCAGGTGTAACCACAAAACCAAGTGTACGTACTGCTTCTGCTGCGCTTTCTACCGTAGTACCCAATACTGCCGCTGGCGCATTAATCGCAAAATAAACACCAGGTTCAAGCACTGTTGCACAAATCATTGCCATGATTGCAACAAATGATTCCATCAACATACCACCATAACCAATGACACGAATATTGACTTCGTTATCAATCAGTTTAGGTGTAGTTCCAGACGAGACTAAGGCATGGAAACCAGAAATCGCACCACAAGCAATGGTAATAAATAAGAATGGGAACATAGATCCAGCAAATACAGGACCAGTACCATCAACAAAATGCGTAACAGCTGGCATTTTTAACATTGGCATTGCAACAATAATACCGACTGCTAAACCTGCAATTACACCAATTTTTAAGAATGTTGATAAATAATCTCGTGGTGCTAACAACAGCCAAACAGGTAGAACCGAAGCCACGAATCCATAAATGATGAGTGCCCAGGTAAGTTGTGTTCCAGTTAATGTGAAAAATGGTCCCCAATAAGGATCCGCAGCAACATTTCCACCATAAACAATTGCAGCCATCATCAACACAAAACCAATGATAGAAACTTCTGCAATCTTGCCCGGACGGATATAACGCATATAGATGCCCATAAATAAGGCAATTGGTATCGTCGCTGCAATACTAAACACACCCCATGGACTATGTGCCAGTGCTTTCACTACCACCAGTGCCAATACGGCAAGGATGATAATCATCACACCTAATGCACCAAGCATCACCACCACACCAGCAAATGAACCCAGCTCTTGCTTTGCCATTTCACCAAGTGAGCGCCCATCTCGTCGTGTAGAGATAAATAAAACCAAGAAATCCTGAACTGCACCAGCAAGAACAACCCCGACCAAAAGCCAAATTGTTCCTGGTAAATAACCCATTTGGGCAGCAAGAATAGGCCCAACCAATGGCCCCGCTCCTGCAATAGCAGCAAAATGGTGACCAAAAAGTACATATTTATTGGTCGGGACATAATCCAAGCCATCTGCTAAACGATGTGCTGGTGTTAATCGCCGAGGATTCAGTTCAAAAACTTTGGTCGCAATAAATAAACTATAAAAACGATAAGCGATGCTATAGACACATATCGCTGCAAGCACTAGCCAAACCGCATTGACATGCTCACCCTTGCTGACTGCAAGTATTCCAAAAGATACAGCACCAATTATGGCGACAATCACCCAGATCAATTTTGATAAGGGTGATGATTTTGTTTGAATATTTTCCATTAAAACCTCACATCTTGATTACAAAAAGCAGTTCCATTGTTTTTATAAAGCGTAATGCATTTCCGTGACTCATTCCTTGGTGACTCTACTCCTCATTTTTTTGTTTTCATCTAAGACTTTGGCATTAAAACTGGTCTGAATATGTACTATTAGCATGACATCACAGTGACTTAAATCGCGACTTTGTTATTTTTATCATCAATGTAATCATCTGACTCTCTGACTCTACTATTAATTATAGGCTGTCGATCTACGACTTTAGTCGAAAATTTAGCCGATACCCTCTATTTTTATAAAGGCTTGTACTTTTAAAAAGCCGATACCAACTCAATCTATGCACAATAAAAAAGGGATGATTTTCATCATCCCTCAGCGTCATCATTTTTCAATAAAATGATTAAGCACGCTCTAAGTAATCACCAGTACGGGTGTCTACACGAACGCTTTCTTCTTGCTGTACAAATAATGGAACACGTACAACTGCACCTGTTTCAAGTTTAGCTGGTTTACCACCACCACCTGAAGTATCACCACGCACACCTGGATCAGTTTCAACGATTTTCAATACAACGAAGTTTGGTGCACTAACGTTTAATGGAATACCATTAAATAGCATAATTGTGCATTTTTCGTTTGAATCGTCTTTTAACCATTTTGCAGCATCGCCCATTGCAACTTTATCAGCAGCAATTTGTTCGAAAGATACTGGATCCATGAAGTTCCACAATTCGCCATCGTTGTAGAGATAATCCATTTCTACTTCTACAATATCAGCTGCTTCTAAAGATTCACCTGATTTAAAAGTTTTTTCTAATACTTTGCCAGATCTTAGGTTACGTAGTTTTACACGGTTAAACGCTTGACCTTTACCTGGTTTTACATATTCGTTTTCCATGATTGAACATGGGTTACCATCAAGCATAACCTTTAGGCCAGCTTTGAAATCATTTGTAGAATAATAGGCCATGAAAGGCACACTCCGAACTTACTAATTTAAATCTCTACTGCGATGCTATCAGCAAATCACCCGATTTGTGACAGTGATCATTCCAAACAGCAAAGAATGTATTTTACATTTTTCGTATTCTAAATGAGCAATACATCGTGAAGCAATGAAAAATTACCCATGTTCGGTCAGATTGAGGGTAAAATCTTCGATTCATTGGTGATTCACAGCTGTTCAATACAAATCAGCTGTACTGAAAGCATTTTTCCAGTGAAACATTTCAGATTGAACCTGACAGATTCAATCTGAACAAGCAATACCACCCGCTTTCCCCTATCTTCAACTATTTATTGCACGTGGCATGTTAAATTACTTATATCAAGAGCAAAATTGGCAATCTCAACTCAGTGATTTAATTACTGACCCATTAGAACTGTTAGAAATACTTGAACTTTCTAAAGCACAGTTATTGTCTGGTGCAATCCTTGCGTCTGGACAATTTAAACTACGTGTGCCCCGTGCATTTGTCAGAAAGATGGAAGTTGGCAATCCCCTAGATCCGCTTTTACTGCAAGTTTTACCACATCATCTGGAAATGGAAGAACACGAAGGCTTTGTCACAGATCCGCTTGATGAAGAACAAGCCAATCAAATTGCTGGGGTCTTACATAAGTATAAATCACGTTTTTTACTGACCCTCACTGGTGCATGTGCCGTGCATTGCCGTTATTGCTTTCGTCGTCATTTTCCATACCAAGAAAATTTACCTAAAAATGAAGATTGGTTGAACATTAAAGGCTATTTAGAAGCTCATCCTGAAATCAATGAAGTGATTTTAAGTGGTGGCGATCCATTAACTTTATCTAACCGAAAATTAGCCACTTGGATAGAACGTCTAGAATCTCTCAGTCAGATTAAGATCTTGAGAATTCATTCACGCGTTCCAATTGTAATTCCAGAAAGAATCGATGAAGAGCTGGTTTCTTTATTGAAAAACAGTAGGCTACGTGTAATTCTAGTGGTACACTCGAACCATCCTGCAGAATTAGATAATTTGACCTGTGCAAAGTTATCTCATTTAGCAAAACAAAATATTCTTGTGTTGAATCAAGCCGTTTTACTTAAAGGTGTGAATGATTCTGCACAAACTCTCGTTAATTTAAGTCAACGACTTTTTGAAGCACAAATTTTACCGTATTATCTTCATGTTTTAGATAAAGTAAAAGGTGCGCATCATTTCGATTTAGGGGCGGAAAAAATTGATCAGATTTATAAGGATGTATTGGCCAGTTTACCGGGTTATCTAGTTCCTAAATTGGTTCGAGAAGTCGCGGGAGAAAATAATAAAACACCGCTGTTTGGAGTCACAACCTTTTAAGAGTTGAAATGCTCATGATAAATAAAGAAATTTCAGAAATTTTTCAAAATATCACGGTTCTACAACGAGAAAGTCTAAGTTTTGCAGAAAATTCGGTGGCATCTGTCAATGCATGGGTGGCCACACTGTCTATTATGCAACTTGGCGATACCTCAGAGTCGGTCTTAAAAGCCATTTGTGAAATCAGCGAACTTGATTGTAGCGAAATGCTACGCTTTGATTTAATTCAAGTTTTGCACCCAATTACCGAAAGCATTTTATCAAGCCTTGAAAAAAACATCTTAAATCAAGGTCTTTCTCAAAATGCGCGTATTGAACATATTATTGATTTATCCTCTAGAATTCGTACCTATTTTGCCAACGTCTATATCAATATTGTGCGAAGAAGTCATCAGACACTGGTTTCAAATAAATTCTCATTTTTTAATTTCAAACAAAAACGAAATTTACAAACAGCCCGTACACTTGCAACCTTTTATGCTTTAGAACAACTTGGTTTATTGTTGGTTCAACAGCAAATGCTCTACAGTGGTCCATTGACCCATCAATGGCTCACTACACATCATCTTTATGAGCTTGCGGTTAAAAACCAAGAATTTAATATCAATATCAACCAATTACAAGGTACACACTTTACCATTCAAAATATCCAGCAAGCCTATGCGCAAGTGCTGCTTTTGGATATTTTTAATACGCACCAGATTCGCCCTTCAGAAACACAAGCACTTTATCAATGCACTTTTGATTGGGTCAAACTGATCCAAATTTTACCAAGAGAAACCAGCTTATCGCGTTATGTGATTGATGGCTCTAAAGACGTTCCACCAATTTATAATCGCAAACAACATGCGAATTTCCGTACTTCTCTATATATTTCTACACAGAATCTGCTCGAACATATTAATTCAACGATTCATAAAGACGAATATCTGTCTAAAAATGAACAAATCTATTTATCTGCTGCGTTAAAATTTCATGTGCAAAATGTCTTGGGTACAACAACTGAACGTCAACATGAGCGTTATGAATACTCTGCACAACTTCAAATTTGTTTTAGCTTACAAACCGCACACTTCTATTTATCCAAAGCTAAGAATTTTTATGAAACACTTAATTTAAATAATAATTATGCATTTCAGTCTGAGTCCAATATTCATTCATCGATTTCAACAGGTTCAAGCACAGCATCGAACTTAGGACAAATCAAGACTTTAGACCGTGAAGCAAAACAGATCTATCAAACCCAAGTACTGGATATTAGTGTAAACGGTTATCGTATTCGCTGGTCAGATGAAACCCCACGAAATTTACGCACGGGTGAATTTATCTTGGTCAACGAAAGCCTCAATGACAAATGGAAAGGTGCGATCATTCGTTGGATCAAACAATCGGTTAAAAAAACCTATGAAGTGGGTTTAGAGGTTTTAGCTCAAGACATCTACCCATGTGCAGTAAAAGTTCCAGCTGATCGTTCGACGATTAACTACCACCCTTGCCTTATGGTTCAAGTGCAAAATTTAAATGAATCCAATGTTTCTATTATTTTGCCAAATTTACCGTTCTTCAAAGAACAGCAAGCAATTTATCTACGTTTAGACACTGAAGAAATTAAGGTGTATTTAACAAAAACATTGTTAATTACCCAGAGCTTTATTCAGTACGAATTTGAATTGATCAATGATGAAGAAAATGACCGCATTGATCAATTCATTCAACACCAATCTGCCAATTTGAATAATCAAGATGTATGGGAAGCTTTAAAGTGAGAAATTTATTATTATCGAAAAAATTAAAACTCTCTGAAACTAGATTACTCATTATTGATGATAACCAGATTCGTTATAATCAAATTATTGATCTTTTTCAAAGTAAGAATCATCAAGTACAAGCGCTTTTATTGGATGATTTAAAAAGTTTTGAAAAACAACTCAATACCTCATGGGACTTGATTATTTTTGGTCGTGCTTATGACATCAAAATTGAGCAAGCCATTACCTTGATTCAAGCCTCTGCTGATATTGATCTGCCTGTTTTATTCTTAGAACCTGAAGATTATCAAACCAACCAATATCAATCCTATATTCAAAAAGGCATCTATGATGTCGTTAATTTAGAATATACCGATCGTTTTTATATTAGCTTAATCCGTGCGTTGTCATATAGCCGTACCTTACAAGCGAAAAAGCACCTTTTAAACGATCTTGAAAGTGCAAAGAATCAAGCCCAAGCCTTGGTTGAAGAACAGCATAAAGCGATTGCCTTAATTCAGGAAGGTATCCATACCCAAGCCAATGCTGAATATTTAAAACTGTTTGGTCTAAAAGATGAAGCAGAAATTATCGGACTGCCGATATTAGATATTTTAAAACCGAAAAATATCAATGATTTTAAACAACGTTTTAAAAAAATTTCTCAAGGTAATTTTGATTTAGCACGTTTTGAAATTGATACACTGAATAGCAACGCTAAATCAGAAAATCCATTAAAAATTGAATTTCTGCCTTCAGATGAAGAAGACTGTATTCAAATCACCATTGAGATTAATTCTGCAAGTCAAAAATCGCAGGCACAATCCTCCGAATCGAATAAGAAAAACATCAGTGCTGTTGCAAGTAGTTTGCAAAAAATTCAGTACGCTTTAATTAACCAACCTGCCAAATCGAATGCATTGGTACTGTTTAGCTTTGCCGCTTGTCCTGAGAATATTTTAACGTCTCCTTGGAAAACAGCCGTTCAATACTTAGATGGCTTTAAAAACTTTATTCAAGAACAAACCAATACCACGGTATATCAAATTGATATGTTGTTGTATGCAGTGATTTTACAAGCTGAGTCTGATACCATTTTAGAATCTCGTATTCATGGGCTGCATGCTTTAGAAAAACCACAATTATTGGAAATTGATGGTCATACTTACCCACTGAATATCAAGATTGGCTATTCAAACATACAGCAAAACAGCTTTACAGAAGCAAGTTTTAACGACGTTTTAGAACAAGCTTATAATCATCGTCTGGCAAAAAAAGACTCTGTATCCGAGCAACAATTAACGGCAACTTTACAGGACACTAAAATTGAATTGTCATTGCTTGAACCAAAATTAGATCAAGCAGAACCGCTGCAAGTACAAAGTAACTCCATTGAATTTACCTCAAAACCTCAAGTTGAAAATACAGCTGTAGAGAAACAAGTTCAAATTCAAGAAACACCAGCGCCACATATCTTTAAAACCTCCGCGATTCTTGGTCAAATTGCTCAATCTCTTGAAAAAGGTGAGATTCAGCTAAAATACCAGCAGCTTTATGACAAACAAGATAGCAATTTAAATACCTATGAAGTCAGTAGCGGTTTTATTTTTGAAAATCAGTGGAAAAAAGTAAGTAATTTAATTGATTTAGATGATGATATTGAGCTTTCAATTAAATTAGATCGCTGGATTTTAGTCGAAGCATGTAAGCAATTACATAACTTTATCACTCAATATCCAGAGGCAAAATTAATCGTCAATTTAAATCGTCATGTGCTGTTCCATGATAAACAGTTCCCTGAGCTTATTTCTAAACTATTGACCATTGTTGGAAGCCGCCAATCTCATCCACTGATTTTACAATTTGATGAAGAAGATATTGCAAAAAATATCTTAGAAACTCAAAAGCAAATTGGCGTTTTACGTGATCATGGTGCCGAAATTTCAATTCGACGTTTTGGTTCGAGCATTTCAAGTGAAGCCATCTTAAAACAATTGGATGTAAGCTTATTAACGCTGGATGAGAAGTTTACAAAGCAGCTTAATAGTGATGCGACTATGACGCAATTCCAGCATACCCTTGAAAAATATCATGCAATCAAGCCAATTGAATTGCTACTGAAAAATCTAAATGATATGAACTCTTTTGCAAATGCTTGGAATGTAGATGTCAGATTCTTGCAAGGTGAATATTTCCAAAAGAAATTGGATCACTTGACTGATGTTCAAGATCAATAGAGTCTAATACTAAAAAAGGTTGAGTGTTTTAAATGCTCAACCTTTTTTTAAATCTATCACTTTGTCTGATCCTGAAATAGATCAACACGAGATAAAAATCAGCAACAAAAAAACGGGCTAAAGCCCGTTTTTTATGTTTTGTCGTATTAACGCTTAACAGAACGTGACATACCAGCAAAACGTTGTTTGAATTTATCGATACGGCCGCCAGTATCAACATTCTTCTGTTTACCAGTATAGAATGGGTGGCAAGCTGAACATACGTCTAGATAAAGTGTTTCTTTACCTAAAGCTGAACGAGTTTCGATAACGTTACCACATGAACAAGTAGCAACTAATTTTTCGTATTTTGGGTGAATATCGGCACGCATGGTCGATTCTCCTAAGTTAAGAAAGGTTTAGCTGTCATCGCAATTAACCACTCTCAAAGTCTAATAAAACTTTGAGGAAAGCAGATTCAAATTAAAAACCAGCAGGTTAACACCACAACAGACCATTTCTTTTGGCCCACCGAGACTATAAGCGTCAGAGCTAAGCACAACAAGTGGGCAAGATTATACTCGAAATATTTATAAATTGCGAGCCAATCGATACTAATTTATTCGTCAGGATGCTTTTGCTTAGACCAGTAGTTTGCAATCACCCCACAAACCATTAACTGGATTTGATGGAAAATCATAATCGGTAACACAATCATACCTAAAGGTTGCCCAATAAATAAAATCTGCGCCATAGGCACACCACTGGCAAGGGTTTTCTTCGATCCACAGAAGAAGATTGAAATCTGATCTGCTTTGCTAAATCCAAGCCATTTTGGAACATACAACGCCAACAGCATAATCACCGTGAGTAGAATCGAACATGCCAAGGTGAGATAAATCAATGTAGATAAGCTGACCTGATGCCATAAACCTGCCACCACTGCCCCACTAAATGCACCATAAACCACCATCAAAATCGAGCCTTGATCAAAAACTTTGACGATCTTTGGCATTTTCTGCATCAATGGAAATACATAGGGGCGTAATAGTTGCCCTAAAACAAATGGAACCAATAACAACAAGGTGATTTCGATAATAGAAGAAGTCGGATCGTAATTATGCTTAGATTGACCGAAAATAAATATGCTCACCAAAATCGGAGTAATAAACATACCGATCAGGTTTGAAAATGAGGCACTGCAAACAGCCGCTGCCACGTTCCCTTTTGCAACAGAGGTAAATGCAATTGACGATTGTACTGTCGACGGCAAAAAGCACATAAACAGAAAACCCCAATACAACTGTTGACCCAGCAAAGGTTCAAGCACAGGTTTTGCCATTAGTCCCAATAAAGGAAAAACTAAAAAGGTAAAAGCAAAAACTAATCCATGCAATTTCCAATGCAAAATCCCCTCAATCACGGCTTCACGTGATAATTTTGCGCCATGTAGGAAAAATAAAATTGCAATCGCAATTGTGGTGATTTTTCCAAAGATAAGCGCTGCCTGACCTGAAATCGGTAAAATAGAAGCTAAAACCACCATCGCGATTAAAAGTATCGTAAAGCGATCCAATGCTAATAATTTCAACATTTTCATAAGCAACGTCCTGTATTTTAAACATGAAAAAGCCCAGTAGTTAAATTTTACTATCGGGTAAAATTCAATCTTACTGAGCGAAATAAATAAAGCTACTCATTTGGCTAAATGTTCACTATTTATTTACGACACATATCAAGTTAATTTAAGGTCTATTGATATGTCTTTTCCAAATAAACAATAGCCCCGCATCATTTTTAAATGATCAATTATTTCGTGCATCTTGATCTTGTTGGATCAATTCAATTTTATAGCCATCTGGATCTTCAACAAAAGCAATGACTGTGACACCACCTTTCATAGGTCCAGCTTCACGTACCACATTACCACCACGTGCTTTGATCTCTTCACAGGCTTTATAGGCATCATCGACACCAATGGCAATATGTCCATAAGCATTACCTAATTCATAACTTGCAGTATCCCAATTATGGGTAAGCTCTAATACAGTATGATGCTCTTCATCACCATAACCCACAAATGCTAAAGTAAACCGCCCTTCTTCATAATCACGTTTACGAAGTAATGTCATACCGAGAACTTCAGTATAGAACGCTAAAGATTGTTCTAAATTGCCTACTCGTAACATGGTATGCAACATGCGCATGATTTATTTTCCTGTTTGATCAGATATCATCTGCCAATATAGGCAATACAGTTCAATATTTCAATTTATCTATATTTCAGCTGATCAATGATGTCGTCTTCTGGATTATTTTTAAGCAATAACCGCTTATTTTAGATGAACACTACAGCTTTATCTTTCGAATAAGCTGTTTGAATGTGTTAGCAATCCAATGATTCAAATTCTCATCCTGTTAAAAAAGCCTACTTTATCTATAAGATAAAATAGGCTCTTGCGATCATCATAAATCTATCTTGAGTAATTCAGTCGCTTACTCGATAGATTGATTCACCTTTTGCGCTTGATGTTCTCGCAATAATTTTCCAACCCATAGCACAAGCAATAGAATCGGAATACCAATTAAGGTGGTCATTAAAAAGAATTTAGGATAACCAATGTGGGTGACAATTGTTCCAGAATACCCGCCTAAAATCTTAGGTGTAAGCGTCATCAATGAACTAAAGATCGCATATTGAACTGCTGTAAATGACACACTGGTCAAACTAGACAAGAACGCAATAAATGCTGCACCAGCTAAACCAGAAGCTAAATTATCGACAACAATGGCAAAATACAGCCAACCAGAACTATATTTCTCAATCACTTTACCCTTAATCTCAACGGCTGCAGATGAATCCGCTTTGATTACTGGAATTGCTTGAACATCTACATCGATATCACTTTTTATCGTTGTTAATTGATAGCTTTGTTGAGTACTTAATGCTGCTTGTGCGTGTTGATAATTGACCACGGCGATCACATTTTTTGAGCCAGAAGCATATAAGGCTTTACCGTCAATCGCACCACTAAACAAACCATCTTTATCTAATTTTGCAGGATATGTTTTGCCATCGAGTTTAAGGGTAATCGGCTGATCTGGATTAAGCTCAGATACAGGTATTCCTGCAATCCGCCCCTTAACCACAATACTTTGCTTTGCTTCTGATTCAGACAATTGATTGTCACTGGTAATAGGCAACAATTGAATTTGGGGCTTGGCATTTTCTTTTAAATAGGGCACCGTATATTCATTCGCGACAGCCTGATCAACCAATGCTGTTTTGATATGAATGGTATTTTCCCCTAACAAGTCCTGACCAGGCACAGAAACTTTCCAATAGCCTACTTCATCAGGTTGAGCTTGAAATTTCTTATCGCCAATCTGTACAGATACAGCTTGCATCGGTGCACCAGATTTCACCAATCCAATAAATATTAAATTGGTTGAGCTTGCTAAAACAGCACCCACGAACATCAATTTCATAATGTTCATACGTTGCGCAAGTAAGCCACCTAAAAAACCACCCAATAGGCTAAAAATAACCCCGTAAATTTTAACGGCTTCTGCAATTTGCTCTTTGGTAAAGTTTAAATCTTGATAGAAAACATTCGAAATAACACCCGCAATAATGTCTGAAATTCGATAAAAACCGATCAATAACAGTAAAACCAATGCTAGCTTTACCCCATAACGCTTAAAAAAATCAGCAATCGGGTTAACCCAAGTCTCGTAGGCCATTTTTTTATTGACTACACCAAAACGAATCAACGATGTTGCAACAAGAATTGCACCAAAACCTGAACCTAAAAAGCGTACAGCTTCCATTAAAAACTTCAGCAAGTTGTCTTCGACTTTCCAAGTCGCTTGCAGATATTGAACCATGTCATCGGAGTAAATATATAAACAAACAAAACTCGCCACAGCCAAGATAAAGACCAAAACTAAACGATAGTAATCAATATTTTTATAGTGTTTATCAACTCGATTAACCAAGGGTTCTCGGATTACTAAAGTGGTGATAATGCCCACTAGCATCACCAGCGCCATCGTTAAATAAGTATATTTCCACGCTTCATAAATATAGTTCCCTTTTGCAGTCCCCAAAGAAGCAGCAAGAAATAAAGCGCCCGCACCTGCGAGAATCATCCCTAAACGATAGCCTGCGTTATAGGTCGATGCCAACACCGTTTGCATCTCGGTTTCAGCCAGCTCGATTCGATAGGCATCAATCACAATATCTTGTGTTGCTGCGGAAAACCCCAGTAATACTGCCCCCACAGCCATTTGGTAAATATAACTTTGGCCCAAAGCTGGATCAGAAAATGCCATAATACAGATCGCACAGATAATCAGTACTTGTGCAATCAACAACCATGCACGGCGCCGACCCAGTTTTTTGGTGAGTATCGGGACGGGTAATTCATCAATCAGCGGTGCCCATACAAATTTAAAAGAATAGCCCAGCGCGGCCCAACTAAAAAAAGTCACTGCACTTTTTTCAATTCCAGCCTCACCCAACCATAAAGATAAACTTGAGAAAATGAGCAGAATTGGAATACCTGCTGAAAACCCAAGAAAGAGCATAATTGCAGCACGCCGATCGATAAAAGCGGCAAAAGCAGATTTCCATCCATTTTTTGCTGTGGAATTCTGCCCAGCTGATTGCTGAGATAATTGCGTTGTCATTGCGTTGTTATTTTCTGAAAAATGAAATAGTGCTATTCAACCGCTTAATGCTTAGAGTTTCAATCACTTTTATGCAACTGATGAGCGCTTTTACAGATATTTCCGCTTTTGGCGCTTGATCTTTACCCCCAATCCTGTATACCTTTAACTTTTCAACCCATATAAGTTTTGGATTTCACCTGTGACCCAAAGACACGATCAATTAAGCTCTACTACTGTTTCAATTACGACGACTGCAACCCCAATACAAAAAACTGAAACGATTTTTCCATCTGCTTTTGATCAAACGGAAATTCAAAACACGTTGACACAAACCGCATTAAAATCAGAACAACTGACGCATATCCCCAATCTGAGCAAGATTCCTACGTCAACCAAGCGAATCAAGCCTTTAAATAATTTCTTAGGGCAAGATCGCGCCAGAGCCTCTGTAGAAGCAGGGATTGCTTTACCTTATTCAGGTTACAACATTTTTGCTGTGGGGACGGCAGGTCTTGGCAAAAGAACCATGATCAAGCGTTTGTTACAGCAGCATGCCAAAACCATGCAAACACCTGATGATTGGGTCTATGTTTATAATTTTAAAAATGCGCGACAACCGATTGCACTGCGTTTTCAAGCGGGTCAAGGTAGTAAGTTTCAAGCTTTAATCCACCAAGCATGGCAAACCATTCTCAAGCAACTTGAACGTCGCTTTAGTGCCGAAACCTATCACAATCGTATTGAACGTATTCGTCAAATCACCGGAAATGAGCAACAACTCGCTTTAGTTGAACTGACCAAAGAAGGCGAAGACCTCGACCTAAAACTGATTAATCGTAACGATGAACATATTTTTGTGCCGATCCATGTCAAAGATGACAAAGTATTGGAAATGTCACAGGAAGATATTAATGCGCTCGACAGTAAACAACGCGCAGAAATTAATTCCAATATGCGTTATATGGATAAAAAACTTGAACGCCTTGGTCTTCAGTTAGGTGATTTGGAAGATGATGCACGTGATCAAGTTTCTGAATTGAATCGTGATATTGCCAAACAAGTGGTGATTCCTCGTATAGATTTGATTTTAAGTAAATTTAAAACCGTACATGGACTCGATCAATACTTAAAACATTTTGCTGCAGATATCATTGAAAATGTTGAAACGATTTTAGATCAAGAAGGCGAAGAGTTCTCTCCTGCTTTATTTAATCGGGTTCCTTCACGCTACCAAGCCAATGTAGTGGTCAGCAATAAACCGAATTCTGGTGCACCGGTTATTTTTGAAGACTTCCCAACACATTACAATTTACTTGGACATGTTGAACAACTAACGCAAAATGGCACCATCACCACGGACTTTACTCTGATTCGCCCAGGCTCATTGCATCAAGCCAATGGTGGTTTTTTAATTTTAGAAGCGGAACAGCTGTTAGAACAGCCTTATGCATGGCAAGGTCTAAAACGCGCATTAAAATCAGGACAACTAAAGCTATCTTCTCTTGAGCACATGCTGACTTTAACGGGCAGTATTTCAATTGAGCCTGCATCTGTACCACTCAACTTAAAAGTGGTTTTATTGGCAGAACCTGAAATTTACTATGAAATTTTAGAACTAGAGCCAGAATTAGGCAGTGTTTTTAAAATTCGTGCTGATTTTACCGATACCCTGCAACGTAATGATGATAATGAACAAGCTTATATGCAACTGATTGCAGACTATGTTCAACAAGACAAATTACTGCCCTTTGATCGCTCGGCATTGGCTGCATTACTAACAGATTCAAGTCGCCAAGCTGAAGACCAGAGTTCATTGTCTTTACATGCTTTAACTCTGGGTGATTTAATCCGTGAGTCACATCATCATGCAGCACAGTCGGATGAAAAGTTAGTCACCTCTCATCATATCAACACTGCCCTTAAACATCGTCAATATCGCTTAGGCTATTTAAGAGAGCTCTATTGGCAAGACTTATCACGTGGTACCCAACTGATTGAGACACGCGGCCATCGCTTGGGTCAGATCAATGCTTTATCCGTGATCCACTATGCTGATGTTGAGTTTGGTCTACCTTCACGCTTAACCGCTTCGGTATACCAAGGTGGCGGTGACATTCTAGATATCGAGCGCAGTGTAGAACTTGGTGGTTCATTACATGCCAAAGGTGTCTTGCTGATGTCGAGCTTCTTAAAGGCTCATTTTGGTCGTGAACAGATTTTGCATTTCTCTGCTGCCCTTGCCTTTGAACAAAGTTATGGTCAAGTAGATGGTGACAGTGCCACGGTTGCAGAATTATCGGCGTTAATTTCTGCAATTTGTCAATTGCCTATTGATCAATCGTGGGCGATCACAGGTTCGATGAACCAATTGGGTCAAGTTCAGCCTATTGGTGGGGTCAATGCAAAAATTGAAGGATTCTTCGATGCATGCAAACTCCAAGGATTAACAGGCAAACAAGGGGTGATTATTCCACGTCAGAATATGCAGCATTTAATGCTTCGCCATGATGTGATTGAGGCTGTCAATGAGGGACAATTCCATATACATGCAATAGACACCATTGACCAAGCTTTAGAAATCCTAATGGCACGTCCTGTTGGGGCATTAGATAAAAAAGGTCGTTATACCAAAGGTTCAATCTATGCGGCAGTGATGGCACAGCTTGAATATTGGCAAGCTTTGGAAGATGGCGTTGAAATAGAGCACAAGCCAAAGAAAAAGAAAAAAAAGAACAAAGGGAAAAAACTGAAAAAGGCAGAAGCTGAATCAGCAAGTACCCTCACAGAAGAGAACCAAACTGAAGTTGCAGCAAAGCAAAATAAGCGCAAGTCAGCTTAAATTGCTTCTTGGTTAGACCTTAGATAGACAAAGCTTTGAATATTCAAAGCTTTGTCTGATTTATACTGATAATTTTTTAAATATTCAAAACAAACAAAGATTGAAACAGCTAATCTACCATGACCTAATTTCTCTAGATTGCTGATTAGTTCAGCCACGTGAGAACAACATAAAACTTAGCCAATAAAAAAGCACCTTCTGGTGCTTTTTCTACATCATCTACTTATCAAGCATCTGCTGCTGGGCTATATTGCTCAATCAATGGTTTTAATTCACCATTTTGGAACATTTCTAGCATAATGTCGCTACCGCCAATCAATTCGCCATTAATCCACAATTGCGGGAATGTAGGCCAATTTGCAATTTGTGGCAAAGTTGCACGAATATCTGGGTTTTCCAAGATATTTACATAAGCAAATGGACGACCAATTTGGCTAAGTGCTTCAACTGCACGTGCAGAAAAACCACATTGTGGGAATTGCGGAGTACCTTTCATATAAAGAAGTACTGCATGTTTAGCTATTTGATCGCGAATTAACGCTTCTGTATCACGCGCTTGTTCAGTCATTGATTAAATCCTCAACTCATCTGCCTGCATTATACCTAAATCCACAATAAAGAATATGTCTAGACGATTATTTCCAATTTTATTTATATTAAAGCTTTAAATCTTGCGCATATTTTGGTTAGATAATCCTTTACCCTTTCCACTCCTAACAGATAAGAGTTAGTTATGAATAACATTACCCTCGCTCCGGTACAAACTGATCAACCTTCACATTTGATGCCTGTATTCAGCCGTCAACCGATCAGCTTTATCCGAGGACGAGGTTCTTATCTTTATACTGAAAATGGTACAGAGTATTTAGATGCATTGACAGGTATTGCCGTGTGTGGCTTAGGACATGCCCATCCTGTACTGGCAGAGGCTATTGCAGAACAAGCGGCTACATTAATCCATACCAGCAATATTTACGAAGTCGCTTGGCAAACTGCAGCAGCGCAAAAGCTGGCTGAAGTTTCGGGTATGGAAGAAATCTTTTTCTCAAACAGTGGTGCAGAATCAAATGAAGGTGCAATTAAAATTGCACGTAAATTTGGTCACTTACAAGGTGTTTCTAATCCCAAAATCATTGTTGCGGATCAATCATTCCATGGTCGTACCCTTGCAACGCTTTCAGCTACGGGCAATAAAAAGGTTCAAGAAGGCTTTGCGCCACTGGTTGAAGGCTTTATTCGTGTGCCTTTTGGCGATGTAGAAGCCATTGAAGAAGCCGCTATTCAGCATCCTGATATTGTGGCAATTTTGGTTGAACCGATCCAAGGTGAAGGTGGTGTCAATACCGCACCTCAAGGCTTTAGCTACCTTGAAGATATTCGTCGTATTTGCAACCAACATAATTGGTTAATGATGCTGGATGAAGTGCAAACAGGTAATGGCCGTACCGGTAAATACTTTGCTTACCAACATACCAATATTATTCCAGATGTTTTAACCACAGCAAAAGGCCTAGGAAATGGTTTCCCAATTGGTGCTGTGATGACACAAGGTCGTGGTGTTGGGGTACTTGCTGCAGGAAATCACGGCTCTACTTATAGTGGTACGCATTTAGGCTCACGCGTTGTCTACACAGTGATTGACTTGATCCAAAAAGAAAACATCGTTGCAAATGCTGCTGAAATTGGAGCATATCTCGTCGATCAGTTCCGTGCTCAACTTGTAGAGCAAAATGTGATTGTGCGTGGTTTCGGCATGATGATTGGTATCGAATTACCTAAAGACTGTGCCGAATTAGTAAACATTGCACGTGATAAGCACCATTTAATTATTAACGTTACTTCAGGCAATGTGGTTCGTTTACTGCCGGCTTTGAATATGAATCATCAACAAGCAGATGATTTATTAAAACGCTTAGTGCCTGCAATTAAAGAATTCCTTGCCTAAGTACGAATGAACGCTTTAAGAGATTAACCTGTTAATCTCTTTTTGTTTCATCATCATTGCGTATAAAATTGCAGATATAGAAAAGCCGCTTTAAAGCGGCTTTTTTATTAGAACTTATTAGAATTAGAACTTTGACTTTATGAAGCTTCTTGGAAAATTCTACCACCAGGTAACTGGCTAAAATATTGTTTCAAAGCATCCAAACAACGATGAATTTTCATCGGCTGCTGTTCACGCTTTAAGGTCACAGCACTTAAAGTGAAAGTTGGTAATTTCCACTCTGGAAGCACTTCAACCAATGTTCCGTTCATTAATTCTTTTTGCACATCTAAATAAAGGATTCGTGCAATACCATGCCCATGTTGGCACAATGATTTTGCAACAAATACGTTATTTGTCTGAAGACGATGCTTCATTTCTAAATTAACAACTTCACCTGTTGCACCATGCTGAAATGAAAAATGTTGAGAATTTTTCATGATATTTATCGGAATCAAATCATGATTCTGTAAATCTTCAGGACGTGAAATAGGTGCTGTTTGATTTAAATAACTTGGCGATGCAACTAAGATCTGATCGACTCGTGCAAGTGGCATACAACTCAAGTTATTCGCATCTTCGATTTTTGAAGACATGCGAATAGCAATATCTATACGCTCTTGAATCAAGTCAATATATTGGTTATCTGCTTCAAAATGAACCATCAAACCTCTATGTGCAGACATCCAATGCGATAAAGCAGGAACAACATGTGTTGCTCCTATTTCTGGGGTTGTCGCAATACGCAAATCCCCAACTAAATCATCGCGCAACTCATTAATGCGGATTTTTCCACGCTCTGCGGCAGCGAGCATTTCTTGACAACTGTGGAAAAAAGCTTGACCAGCCTCAGTTAAACTCAGCTTTCGCGTAGAACGATGTAGAAGTGTCACTTCCATTTCATGTTCTAGAGATCTAATTTGCTGACTAACCGCACTAGTCGTAATGCCAAGGTCACGCGCGGCACCACTAAAAGAGCTTTTTTCAACAACACAAGCAAATACACCCATTGCCCGAAGTTGATCTAACATAAATTTCCCTCTGAAATTATGAGCTGTTTCACACTTTTTTGTTCAAAACAACTCATTGTATTATACGAAGAAAATTACACTTTGCATTAAAATATTTAATTTATTGGTAAAATATTTGCTGGGTTTATCGGTTTGCCATCTAAACGTACCTGAAACTCCAACATGGTACTGCTAGCACCTGAAGATCCCATCTCTGCAATCTTCTGTCCTGCTGTCACAGTTTGACCACTTTTCACCAACATTTTGCTGTTATGAGCATATGCAGTAATGTAACCATCAATATGTTTTACTAAGACAAGATTACCATATTCTTTTAATCCATCTGCAGCATAAACCACCTGTCCATCTGCTGCGGCAAAAATTGGATCACCTTGATTCCCTCCAAAACGTATTCCTTTAATATTATTCGCAATATTATAATTTGCAATAACAGATCCATTTGATGGTTTTACCCATCTCAATTGAGTTGATTGTACTGTCGTCGTCGTTTGTACAGGCGGTGGCGTTACTGGCTGAGCCGTCGTTGTGCCAGTTGGCGACGTCGGCTGCTGCGTTGGTAACTTAATCGTTTGGCGTTGAATTTGTGGTTCATTGCTCGTCAACGGTTTCGTTGTAGATCGGGTGACATTACCCCCACCTTTTTTCAAACGTAATGACTGCCCTACATAAATTCGATAAGGCGCAGCAATATCATTCATTTCAGCAACACTGAGATAACTCAAACCATAACGCATAGAGATTGCACTTAGGGTATCACCAGAACGAACTGTGTAATAGTCAGGTGCAACAGCATAACGTGTAGGGTTATTAATTTGAGGCTTCGATGCACACCCAGTCACCACTATGGTAGAGGTGATTGCTATTGTGGACAAAATGATTTTCATCCATCGCTTAGGCATTTGAATTGGAAGTGTTGATCGAGCCAAAAGCATTGATTTCCCTCTCTACAATCTTAAAATTTAAAAATATTTGCTTAAGATTAGCAAAATACACACGTATTTCACTGTTTAACAGTGCTTTTTCACAAAGTTATAACACTCATACATCAAAATGACTATGTGAGAGTTGTGATTGTAGTGTTTCAAGAATTGTGTAATTGGTTGCATCCATCTGAATTGGCGTAATACTGACACAACCATTGGCAATGGCAAAAAAGTCAGATTGCAGGTTTTGTGCGTTTTTTTGGGGATCTGTCACCGCTTCACCCGCCAAACCAATCCAATAGACTTGACGACCACGCGGGTCAACCTGACTGGTCATTGGTTTTGATTGTATGCGACGACCCTGATACGTAATTTGAGCCCCTAAAATTTCTGCGACATCTGGGATATTGATATTTAAGATATGTCGTGGAGGCAGTTCAGGTAATCCTTTGGCAATAAAGTTGTAAACCCAGTTTGCGGCTTGCGCATAATCTTCAGGGTGGTCATAGGAACGTACATTACTGCCTGCCAATGAAACTGCGATTGCAGGCTGTTTCATCAAACGCCCTTCAAATGCCGCCCCCACAGTTCCAGAATAAAGGACATCGTCACCTAAATTCGCACCACTATTGATTCCACTGACAACTAAATCAAACTCAAAATCAAATAAACCATTCATGGACAAATAAACACAATCAGCAGGTGTGCCGTTTACTGCCCACATATCTGGTGCAACTTGAATCGGTCGAAGTGGTCGATCTAGGGTTAATGCACTTGAAAAACCACTGCGCTCACTTTCTGGCGCAACAATAACAACTCGACCTAATGGTCGTAATGCTTTTGCTAAAGCTTGAATACCTGGTGCAAAAACACCATCATCATTGGCAACTAAAATATTCACTAAAAAGTTCTCTGACTAAAAAATATTAAATGACTGCCGAGTAATTTAATTCAAATTTATTGAACAATTATATATAGTTACTTACTCAATTTTAAATCTAATTTGTGACTATAAAGATGATTACACGTTCTCTTACTCGTACTATTTCTATCGCACTCATCACACTTTGCGCACAATCTGCATTTTCAGAAACATTAACTTCACAAGAATCTGATCGAATTCTGAAAGAAGATATTGCCGCAACACAGGTGCTTGCCGAAGTTTGTCCAGCGTTAATTGGAAACAACCCTGCATTTCAAACTAAAATCGGAAGTTTAACCCAAACCTTATTAAAGGATTTGTCTAAACCTACAACATTGACTCAGCTTCAACAAGATCCAGAATACCAAACCGTACTCAAAGAAGCACAAACCAGTGCCAAAGAAGTTGATCAAGCTGAACACAAAGCAGTATGTGCAGATGTACTTGAACTTCCACACTAACATAAGATAAAAAACCTCCCCCCAATGCGATGTTAAAAAAACCCTTTTTTGACATCTTTTGCATTGTTCAGTTTGCGAAAATTTCAAATAAATCTACAACATCGATACACTTTCTCTATATTTTTCACAGTTTTTACGTTTAATCTATGCAGGTTCTCAAATTAAAAATTGATTAGGTTATTTATGCGTATGACTTTAAAAATGCTTACATTAAGCCTTGTTTCAGCAAGTGGTTTGTTTATGACCCATGCTTTTGCCGCATCTGACAAAATCGAAGTCACACAGCAACAAGTATCTAAAGAAGAATTGGCTGCAATTTATGTATTGTCGGATATCTGCCCGAGTCTAATTAAAACAGATGCTGCGTTTAATAAAGGTTTTGATCACTTGCTTAAAGACTATATGCCAAATGACAAAGATCCTAAAGCAACCTTAAAATCACTTGCCAAGCAAAAAGATTTCCAAAGAGCATTAAAAGAAGCAAAAAGTGATGCTAAAAAAGCGGGTGATACTGAAAACACAGCAATTTGTAATGACATTAGTAACTATCAGTCATAACGATTTCTGCAATTTATTCAACAAATATTGAATTAGTTACAATAAGTAAGAAATAAGCCGACTTTCCTTATAGAAGTCGGCTTTGCTTTGCCCTAAAATGCTAGCCTGTTTGTGCTCATATAACGATTGGAACGACCTAGAATGACTCGAAAAAGCGCCATTGCTGCATTATTACTTTTACCTTCATTTTCTTATGCAGCAACCGTCTTAACCACTCCGCCAGAATTAAATAATAAATCGTATGTCTTAATGGACTATGAGACAGGTCAAATTCTTGCATCGAAGAATGAAAATGAAAAATTAGCACCTGCTTCGATGACGAAAATGATGACGAGTTACATCATTGAGCAAAAACTTCTTAAAGGCGAACTGACCGAAAGTGAAAAAGTTCGCATGAATGAGTCTGCATGGTGTCGTGGTAGCAGTACTGAATCTTGTATGTATGTGCCGTTAAATGGTACTGCAACAGTTTTAGAAATGTTACGAGGCATTATTATCCAGTCGGGTAATGATGCATCTAAAGCAATGGCTGAACATATTTCAGGTAATGAAGGTTCATTTGCCTATGCAATGAACCAAGAAGCCAAACGTGTGGGCATGGTCAATACACACTTTATCAATGCAACAGGTATGCCTGCTGAAGGTCATTACTCCACTGCAAAAGATATGGCGGTACTTGCTAAACATATCATTCATGACAGTTCAAAATATTATCCTATTTATTCTGAAAAAGAATTTACCTTCAACGGGATTAAACAAGGTAACCGTAATGCCTTGCTTTATACTGACCCAAGTGTTGATGGCTTAAAAACAGGTCATACAGAGGAAGCTGGTTATTGCTTAACCACATCTTCAAAACGCGGTCCAATGCGTTTGATTTCAGTGATTTTTGGTGCACCGTCTATGAATGAACGTGCGAGCCAAACACGCTCATTGTTATCTTGGGGTTACTCAAACTTTGAAACGGTCAGCGTTCAACCTGCAAATCAAGTGCTTGCTAAAGCAAAAGTTTATTTTGGTAAAGAAAATGATGTACAAATTGGTTTAGCTGAAAACTTCAATGTGACCATGCCTAAAGGTCAAGCCAATGCAATCAAAACACAAGTCACTGTTCAACCCAACTTAAATGCACCATTAAAACAAGGTCAAGTCGTTGGTAAATTAACAGCAACCTTAGATGGTAAAGTGATTGCTGAAAAACCATTAGTGGCTTTAAAAGCTGTAGAAGAAGCAGGCTTCTTCTCTCGCTTAATCGACCATATCAAAATGTTCTTTAGCAACTTGTTCTAAGTTATTCGCTTAAACCTAATATTGAATTTATTAGACTAAAGCACAGGCATCCTGATCACAGATTTGGATGCCTTTTTAATTTATACTCGGTAAAAATACACTGGTTAAATTTGCTTTTGACATGGAAGCCAACATGAAAAAAAATATTCGTTCGTATTTAGGTCATCATCCTAAAATTGATTCAACTTGTTATATTGACGATCTCTCCGTTGTGATCGGTGAAGTAACTTTGGCGGAGAATGTATCTATTTGGCCTTTTGCAGTGATTCGTGCTGATGTCAATCACATCAAAATTGGTCGTTATTCTAATGTACAAGACCATTGCATGTTACATGTCAGTCATAAAAATGATGCTAAACCCAATGGCTCACCTTTAGTGATTGGGGAAGATGTGACCATTGGACATCATGTCACCTTACATGGTTGTACCATTGGCAACCGTGTTTTAGTGGGAATTAATACCATTGTTCTAGATGATGTAGTGATTGAAGATGATGTCATGATTGGTGCAGGCTCACTGGTTCCACCGCGTAAGCGCTTAGAAAGTGGTTACCTCTATGTGGGAAGCCCAGTACAAAAGGTTCGACCTTTAACTGATAAAGAAAAGGAATTTTTACCTTATTCCGCAAGACACTATGTCAAAGTAGCAAATCAATATTTAGAAGCGAATGATTAGGGATATAACAAACATATAAACATCTTTTAAAGCATATTGATTATTTGAATTAAGTGGTTCAAGTCGACTTCGTTCCACTGAAGCACAGTGGAATGAAGCCTATATTTTTTAGATCAAATTTCTATTTTGAAACATTGTAGTATTTGGTTAATTCTTCAAATACTGGTGCTTTGACATTATCTTTTAAGATATATCGAGTAATCACACCTTGATCTGTATGTATTTCCATAAAGATATTTTGAGAACTTTTAAAGTCCCCCATAAGATTGACTGGAATAAGCACACTGTTGCGAGAGCGATTTGCCTTAAAAGCAAAATCAATTTCAGTTGGTCCAATCACATTAAATGAGTGACTTTTTGCGCCATCACTAAATACAACTTTTTCAATATTATATTTTGTATAGGCACTATTTAAGCTAAGTTTCACTTTTAAAAAATCTTTATGTGTCTCATTCCACACTACGGTGACGATTGGACAAAGCTCATTTGGCTGACAAATTAATAATCCCTGCGTACCTAAATTTGAAGTAGCGTCATTAGGATTTGAAGCACACCCAGTAATTAGTAATACACTGAAAGGTATACATAATAATTTCTTTATCATACTTTTTTAAATCCTATTGTATGCCCAAAAATTGAAATGGTGGAGCGACCTTAAAAGAAGAATTAGCCTTACCTGCATAAACTTTTGCTTGATCAGCACCCAACTCAAGCTTTCTGGTTTGACCATCTTTAAAATCAATCTCTTTTAAGTCTACCCAAAAAACATTTGGTGATACAGCAGATTCAAAAAAATAAAGTCCTCGCTTATGATCTACCACTGTACGCCAACGTGTAGAGGAGATATTTGGCTCTTCTTCTGTATTGAGTCCAAACGGAACAGATGTGTTACGTATCACGCTAAATACACTTGCTAAAGAATATTCAGGAGTCGCATCTTTAGGAATCGCATTTATATAAAAAGATGCTCTTGCAAACCGATCTGCAGCTCGATTGGTTCCAGGTAACATCGTTGTTCCGCCAATTTGTTTCCAATATGTATTTAACGCCAATTGCTGATCAAAGGTTGGAGAGTTTGTCATCACTTGATATTGTCGATTATGATGGATGACCTGCTTACCACCAATGTATTCAATAATGGCACTGTCACCCGTTGCATCTGAAATTGATAAATGCAGAGTCGCTAGTCTTTTTTCACCAGGCACTTGATCTGTCACTATCATAAACGGCTCTTGTGCTAAAGCCTGAATTGCTTCATCTACTGTTGCATAGTTATCTAAAACATACTGCGCCCAAAGTGAGATACTTAATGGCGGTTTTTTATTGTTTTTAACATTTGGATATTCAGACTCAACCAGCCAAAGTAAATTTGCAGCCAAACCCTTTTCATTCACACCATCTGTTGTTGAAATATCATAACCTGTTGCGACAACGCTGCCATATTTAGATGTCCATTGAATCGATTTTGGCCCAGCCATACCACTGCGTTTTACATTATTGGGCAATATCCACAAGTTTGTTCCAACATCACTTTTCCAATCCATAGAACGTGCTGTCATCACATCATTATTGCCTAAATAAACAACCCGTGTACATGCCGTCGCCAGCTCAGCCGCAACCAAAAGCCCTACTGCAAACAATACCTTTTTTATTGCCTTTTTCATGATTATACTCACTTATAAAATTACTAAAGTTAGACTTATTTTTGACTCAATATAAGCATATATTTCCAATAAAATATGCTTAAACTATATTTATCAAAAAAGTTTATTTCCATTCTATTTGTGATTACACATCTTTAAACGATAGATCCATGAACTAATTAATTTTGGATAACCATACCTATTCAACAAAGCATCCAATAAAACCAAATTGAATAAACACACTATTAATAGGAAAAATAAATAATTGTTAAGTTTAATAAAATTTTATATATACGTATTTTTTATCATATACTTCAATCATAGTAAATGCCTTAGTCGAGTATTTATTGTACAAAAATAAATTAAATGCCATTCACCATAAAACCAATAACTTTGAAATATTTACTTATGAGTTGCTACCTCTATCTATTGGTCATTACTGATAAGAATTAAAATAATAAAAAAATTACTTCATAAATTGATGTCACATTTAATTGCATTTAGATATCAAGATATAAGAATATTTTTATTAAACTTTTTACATGAAGTATCACCCAAAAAACCATGAGATAAATCTTTCCTTTATAAAATAAGCAAATAAAAATTTAAAAAAAATAAACAAAACTCGACCATGAGGTATTTTTAAACAGCCTATAGATATAAATCCTTTTAGGGTGATCAAAGAAAACCCTTATGAACATAGCCACCACGCGCTAAATTTTGTAGAATAATACTTTATCTCCCTTGGTGCTGGTCATGACCGCTTGGACACCCCACGTTACTGTTGCGACAGTTGTAGAAAAAGATGGAAAATTTCTTTTTGTAGAAGAATACACTGAAGGTGTAAGCCATACTGTGTTCAATCAACCCGCTGGGCATGTTGAATCTGATGAAACCATTATTCAAGCTGCGTTACGAGAAACCATGGAAGAGACAGGATATGCAGTAGAAATCAATTCATTACTGGGAATCTATACCTATACCCCACCCATGTTTCCAGACCGTACCTATTTTAGATTTTGCTTTTTAGCCCATGTAACTGAATACTTTCCAGACGCGCAACTTGATACAGATATCATTGGTCCGCAATGGATGACGCTTGAAGAACTGCTTGAATCTGCTCGCGCAAGAAGCCCTTTGGTCATTAAAGCTGTACAAGACGCACTTTCTGGGCAAAAATACCCGCTTTCGCTCATCTATGAGCACCAAAACTCTCCTTTAATTTCAAATTTGGATGCCTAATCCTATGCAACAACGTGTCATCGTCGGTATGTCGGGTGGTGTAGATTCATCTGTTTCTGCTGCACTTTTACTTCAACAAGGATATCAAGTTGAAGGGCTTTTCATGAAAAACTGGGAAGAAGATGATGGCACGGAATATTGTACTGCAATGGATGACCTTGCTGACGCACAAGCTGTGTGTGACAAAATTGGGATCAAACTCCATACTGCAAATTTTGCAATGGAATATTGGGATCGCGTTTTTGAACATTTCTTAGCAGAATATGCCGCTGGGCGTACGCCAAACCCAGATATTCTATGTAATAAAGAAATTAAATTCCGTGCATTCTTAGATCATGCTGTCAATTTAGGCGCTGATTTTATTGCAACTGGACATTATTGTCGTCGTGGTGAAACAACCACCAATTCAAAAGGCGATCAATATGCGCCTTTATTACGTGGTGTAGACAACAACAAAGATCAAACTTATTTTCTTCACGCGGTTCATGGTCGTGAAATCAATAAGACCTTGTTCCCTGTTGGTGAGATTGAAAAACCACAAGTACGTAAAATTGCTGAAGAGCTTGGTTTGGCTACTGCTAAGAAAAAAGATTCAACGGGGATTTGCTTTATTGGTGAACGCCGTTTTAATGACTTCTTAAAACAATATTTACCGGCTCAACCTGGGAAAATTGTCTTAGATACAGGAAAAGAGGTTGGTGATCATCACGGCTTAATGTACTATACGCTCGGTCAGCGTGGTGGTATTGGTTTAGGTGGACTCAAAGGCGCAGAAGAAGGTGCTTGGTTTGTTCTACATAAAGACATCGAAGGTAATCGTCTTGTGGTTGGACAAGGTCATGAACATCCACTGATGCAAAGTACCATTTTATGGTCTGAAACAATTGACTGGGTTGCGGGTGAACAAGCGATTCCAGACACAGGTTTCCGATGCACGGCAAAAACTCGTTACCGTCAGCCTGATCAAGCATGTACAATTTATAAAGATGCAAACACGCCAAATGGTGTTCGTGTCGAATTTGATGAAGCACAGCGTGCCGTAACGCCGGGACAAAGTGTTGTTTTCTATGTCGATGAAGTCTGTTTAGGTGGAGGTGTGATTCATCATACCAATGCACCAAAACCAGATTTTATTGAGTAATGATTAAAAATTATTTAAAGGAATTTAGGCATGGTTGAGTTGCCCTTTCAACAGCCTCAAACTTTGAATCAACGCCAAAACCGAGCTTTGGCGTTAGCAGCTGTGTTTCAAGCAACGCAGCTAACCCATATGACTGCAATGTCAGGACGTCAAAGTATTGGTGAAAGCGGTAATTTCTATTTTGAACAGCTCATCAAAGCCAGTCTCAATATTCGTGCCACTGCCAATTCGTCTGGTCAAACTTTAGACTTCTTCAATCAATTGGCAGACATCTCCTTAGGTTTAAAAGCTTTAGAAAGTAGTATTACGCAACCTTTCTCGACATCACCGAAATCTAGAATTCCTAAAATTGCCAATGCAAAACTGCCAATGACTTATGCCATGTCATTATTGGCCTTGGAAAAAAAAGTTTATAGCAATCCAAAGTTTGTTGAAATTATTGAACAATCTCAACAAAAAATATTAAAACAGCTGTCTTTTTTTGATAATAACTATTTACACCCAAGTATCATTGCCAATTTAGCACAAACTTATGTCGACACTGCTGGTCAAATTAACCCTCGAATTCTAGTCCGTGGTAATGCAGAAGCCTTTAAAGACTCTGCACATACCAATCGTATCCGTGCCAGTTTATTCACAGGCTTACAAATGGCTCACCTATGGCGTCAATTAGGTGGTAGTTCATGGAATATGATCTTTAGCAAACGTAAACTTCTTCAAGATATTCAAGATCTTGCTCGATTACAATATCAGGTTGTTTAATTTGATACTGTTCGAGTTACGCCATTCGCTCTAATTCCAAAATTTAAGGAATCTTTATGAACGCTTTAACCGCACTTTCTCCACTAGACGGACGCTATGCAAGCAAATGCGATGCATTACGCCCTTACCTCTCTGAGTTTGGTTTAATCCATGCTCGTGTGACTGTTGAAGTGCGTTGGTTACAAGCGCTTGCGAATCGTCCTGAAATCACAGAAGTTCCAGCTTTTTCTGCTGCAACCAATACAGCTTTAGATGCCATTGTTACTCAATTTTCGGAAGATGATGCTAACCGTATTAAAGAAATTGAACGTACCACTAACCATGATGTAAAAGCGGTTGAATATTTCTTAAAAGAAAAAATTGCACATATTGATGAGCTTAAAAATGCAGGCGAATTTATTCACTTTGCTTGTACTTCAGAAGACATCAACAACCTTTCTCACGCTTTGATGTTGAAAAATGGTCGTGAAGTGTTAGTTGTTGCTATGCAACAAATTGTTGATTCTATTGTGGCTTTAGCTGAAACACATGCAGAACAACCAATGCTATCACGTACCCATGGTCAAACTGCGAGCCCAACGACTTTGGGTAAAGAAATGGCCAACGTTGCATATCGTTTAGCGCGTCAAATCAAACAGTTTAAACAAGTTGAATTATTGGGCAAAATTAATGGTGCAGTGGGTAACTACAACGCACACTACTCTGCTTATCCTGAAATCAACTGGCCTGCTCACTCGCAAGCATTTGTTGAATCACTCGGTTTAACCTTCAACCCTTATACAACTCAAATCGAACCACACGATTACATTGCTGAATTGTTCGATGCTTTACGTCGTTTTAACACAATTCTGATCGACTTTAACCGTGACGTTTGGGGCTATATCTCTTTAGGCTTCTTTAAACAACGTTTAAAAGAAGGTGAAGTCGGTTCTTCTACAATGCCTCACAAAGTCAATCCAATTGATTTTGAAAACTCTGAAGGTAACTTGGGCATTGCCAATGCAGTATTAGCGCACTTAGGCGAAAAATTACCAATTTCTCGTTGGCAGCGTGATCTTACCGACTCGACTGTATTGCGTAACATGGGTGTTGGCTTGGCACAAAGTTTAATTGCTTTTGAAGCATGTTCAAAAGGTATTAGTAAACTTGAGCTTAATGCAGCACGTATTCTTGAAGACCTTGATCATGCTCAAGAAGTATTGGCTGAACCAATCCAAACTGTAATGCGCCGTTATGCAGTTGAAAAACCATATGAAAAATTAAAAGCATTGACTCGCGGTCAAGCGATGACACGTGACATGATGGTTGATTTTGTCAATGGCACTGAACTTGAAGCCGTACCTGCTGCTGATCGTGCACGTTTGGCTGAAATGAGCCCTGCGACTTACACGGGTAATGCTGCGGATCAAGCCAAACAAATTAAAGATTTGATTGCTAAAATCTAAGCTTTTTAATCTTCTAAAAGACCTGAAAATGCGAAGCCAATGCTTCGCATTTTTTTGCTTTTTGATTACAATGCGCAGTAATAATTTTTAGAAAATACCATAATGATTTATCATGCCTTAACAAAAAAACATTGGCTTGTTCTTGCTATTCTTGCAATCGCAATCATTCTTGCCAGTATCAATCCTTTAGAATATCCATCCTACATGCTGCATCAGATTGGCACCTTGCTCATGCTGATTACCCTGTTTTTCTGTCTAAAGAAAATAGGGCTGACATTTTCATCATTTTTATTGTATATCCTCTTCTTGGTGATTCATGTCATTGCAGCACATTATCTTTATTCTTATGTGCCTTATAATGATTGGTCAATCAAATACTTACATTTTGATCTCAATCAAGCAATGGGTTGGACACGTAACATGTTTGACCGCTTTGTACACTTGTTCTATGGTTTATTCCTTTACCCATTTTTCTACCGAATTTTCCAAGTCTGGTTACCAAGCTTAAAGCCTAAAACCTTATTTTTATTGGTCATTCAATTTGTTATGGCAACCAGTTTATTTTATGAATGGATTGAATGGTGGATTGCCATTGGCCTATCTCCAGAAGAAGCTGAAAACTACAATGGGCAACAAGGTGATATATGGGATGCACATAAGGATATGTTCTTAGCCACCATTGGTGCAATCATGACAGGACTAGTCTCTTTAAAAGCTGCGACAAAAGGGAATCATCCTCAATAATACGGACTTTCCTCTCAATATACTCACTCAGCGATCAAGTTCTTGGTGAGTATAGAATCCACTGAGTTTTACTTTTGCAATCTTTGTTTATTCTCTAAGATATCGGGCAAACTGCGCTCGATCCAACCAATCAAATAGTTTAATTTTTCAGCCGCTTGTGCACCTAAAATCGTCAATTGATACTCTACTTTCGGTGGTACTTCAGGGTAAACCGTTCTCAATATAAAGCCATCTTGCTCAAGCACTTTTAATGTCTGTGCCAGCATTTTTTCGCTGATCCCCTCAATTCGATTGCGCAGTTCACTAAAACGTTGCACACCATCATTTAAACAACGTAAAACCAATACAGACCATTTGCTGGTTAAATGCTCCAATATTTCTCTAGATGGGCACTGACTGGATAAAACTTGACCAATTAAATCACTTGAAGCATAGATGCTCATAAATTCTCTCTACACAGTAATTAGCTTACTTTTAGGTACGTACTTACATATAGTAAGTTTAATGATTATGATAATAACATCAAGTCTAAAAAACATCCAATTTAAATCATATTTAAAGGTGAATTTATGAAAATCGCAATTACAGGTGCAACGGGTCAACTTGGACAATTGGTGATCCAAGCCTTACTTCAACATACTGCTGCTGAAAATATTGTGGCGCTGGTTCGAAATATAGATAAAGCACAGTCGCTCAAACAACAAGGGATTGAACTTCGCCTATTTAACTATGATCAACCTGAAACATTAATACCTGCTTTACACAATGTAGATAAATTACTTTTAATTTCAGCCAATGAAATTGGTCGTCGCACCCCACAACATAAAGCAGTTATAGATGCCGCAGTCGCAGCCAAAGTTGAATACATTGCCTATACCAGCTTACTCAATGCGACAGATAACCCACTCGGTTTAGCGCAAGAACATCGTGAAACAGAGGCACTCATTCTGCAAAGTGGTTTGAAATATACATTTTTACGCAACAACTGGTATAGCGAAAATTATCTTGGCAACGTTAAACATACGGCAGAAACCGGAACACTTTATGGCAGCGCTCAAAATGGAAAAATCAGTTCAGCTTCTCGTTTAGATTATGCTGAAGCTGCAGCCAAAGTCCTTGCTTCCTCAGGACATGAAAATAAAACCTATGAGCTTGCAGGTTCAAATCATTTTACCCTTGCAGATTTAGCCTCTTATATCGCTTTGGCATCAGGTAAAACTGTACAGTATCAAGATATCAGCCCAGAAGATTATACTCAGGCGCTTCTCACAGCAGGATTACCCCAAGCACTTGTAACGGTTATTGTTGATGCAGATGTACAGACTGTAAATGGTGCAATGTATAGTGAAAGTAAAGACTTGGAACATTTGATTGGTCGTAAAACAACGCATATTCAGGATCAAGTTAAAGCTTTATTTTAGGCATTTTTAAAGATAAGCATGGGTTTAATACAAAATTTAAGCCCATGCTATACTGAGCAATTAAGGGTGAATATTTTTGATAGGAAAATCGATATTCATCTCCAGATCTGCGAGGGACTGTCTTTCTGTGTTGTACATGGTTGCACGGAACACCGCAATTTTTTTCATCGTCATTGGATCATTAATATTCAGTATTGGCTTAAGTTTATGCTTAACATATAAATGAATCACTTCATCAAATTCTAAATAAACGGGTCCATCAAACATAATCTTGATCGGGACTTGATATCGTCGTTTTAACTTAAATGGCACCGAAAGTTTAATCGGAATATCCACTTTTAAAGGAAATTGAGGCAACAGTTTATTTTGATAAACCAAGTCCGTAGTTGTTTCTAATGGCATTAGCGTTTCAATCTGAATATCAGTCTCATAATCAAGCTCAACCTCAATCGGCGTTGTCACAACAAAACTTAAATTAGCCAAATATTTGCCTTTCAAAGGTAAAGCCAACTCACGGTCAATCGTCAACTCAGTATCTAAAGCGCCTTGTGCATGTGTTTGTAAATAATTCCCCACATGGATTTTTGTCGGTAAAGATTCCGACAATTGAATTTGTGCGCTTTGTGCAGAAACCTGCATTGAGGCATGAATATTCAAATATAACCAAACGCACAGTGCAATGAGCAATACGACGCTGATAAAAATGAACAACAAATTTCGTATAGATTTAAAGATCCACATTTCCATACCACCCTATTTTAAAACTTCGGACTGTGGTTGTTGTGGTTCTACTGGCGGATGATCGCGACGTGATAGCCTTAAACTATTGAGTGGAATTTTAAGTTGCCCTTTTTCAATTTTTACTGGCAATGTATTTTGAACATCTACTGTTGCTTGAAGTGCTGATTTAATTGGAACATTGAGGTGGCCTTGAATTGGAATATTGGTTTTTAATGTCGCATCAAGTGGCACATGTAAATTTTCTTTAAGTAAAACCTTTACAGGCGCATCAAACTTTAAATGAATATTTTGGTTGAGTGGCACTTGTAAATTAATCGGCACATCCATATGAATCGGGATGTTCCCTTTTAACGGTAAAGTAATATCTTTGCCTAAAACAGTGACTTTAACCTTGGTATCAATCGGCATATCCTGATTGATTTTGATCACTTCATTCACAGGAATTGTGGTTTGAATTGGGACTTCATTATCAAAATACACATGTGGGGTTAAGGTTTGTGTAATCGGTAAGTTTAGCTTTTCATGAATAGGAATTTCAGCTTTCACTTTTCCTTTGACATCCACATCTAATGCGTCATGAATTTGTACTTTGGCTTGTAAAGGCTCTTTTAAATCGATACGTACAGCTTGATTTTCAAGTGGAATATAAATATTAAAATGTTTAAATACCCAGATTGCAATCAATACACCACACACTGTAGCAATAAGAATAAAGGCAACTCCTGCCATAACTTGCTTCAACTGCAAAATCCTGTCCTTAATTTTTATCCTTAATTATTTTTTATTTTAAATACTTATGTGAATTAATATGCGTTTTTATGTATAAAAGTCGAAGGATTTTGTTTAATTAATAAACAATTGATATCTAACCTACGGATTATTTCGAAAAATCAGCTAACCAATAGCACTGCACAATTGCTGTATTATTTTTATACTCAACACTCACATCGCCTTTTTCATGATTTTGATTGAATTTTAGAGTTTTAAATCGCTGTTTTGCTGCTGTAGCACTCAAATCAAAATATAAATATTCATTGTATTGTTGCGCTGGACGACCAAAACTAAACTCTATTTTGCGAATAGGAATGCCAGCATAAGTGACATTTTTTAATTTATAAGTGGTTGAGTCATATACCTGTTTATCCACATATTTTACATCAATCGTATAGTGTTTAAGTGATGCAATCAGTTCTGTATCTTCATTATGAAAATCATATTGCTGCCGAATTGCACAGTTTTGTTCAAAACGATCTTTTAATAAAGGACGTAATTCTAAGGATTTGGCATGTGTAGCAAAACAAGTAAATAACATCATGATGCATAAGATTTTTGTTTTCATTTTATTTTCTCTAATTTCTTAATCAAATGTTTTTAGTCAAATTGTTGAGACAAATGGTAATTTTCATTTGAATTTAACCATATATCATCAATTTTGAAGATAAAAAAAGGAGCTTCATTTGAAGCTCCTTTTCGACGACTCTTACAAATTATGCATTTGTTTCAGCCGGTACTTTTGGATAGCTTACGCCACATACTTGTTCAGCAATACGCAATACTTGGCAGCTATAACCAACTTCGTTATCGTACCAAACGTAAGCTGTTAAACGGTTACCAGAAGTAATTGTTGCTTGTGCATCAAATACACCCGCAGTACGCGAACCAATAAAGTCAGACGATACAACTTCAGTAGAGTTAGTATAGCCAATTTGACCTTGAAGGTTAGAGTTGATCGAGATTTGACGAATATATTCGTTCACTTCTTCACGATCTACTTCTTTCTCAAGTGTTAAGTTAAGAATAGCAAGTGAAACGTTTGGTGTTGGAACACGTACTGAATTACCTGTTAATTTACCTTGTAACTGAGGTAATGCTTTCGCAACAGCTTTTGCAGCACCTGTTTCTGTAATAACCATATTCAGAGTTGCAGCACGACCACGGCGATCCGCTTTGTGGTAGTTATCAATCAAGTTCTGGTCATTTGTAAATGAGTGAACAGTTTCCACATGACCATTAATCACTTTGTATTTGTCTTCTAACACTTTTAAAACTGGTGTGATCGCGTTAGTTGTACAGCTTGCAGCAGAAATGATTTTGTCTGAATCAATGATGTCTGCTTGGTTAACACCAAACACGACATTCTTCATATCACCTTTACCAGGCGCTGTAAGCACAACACGACTTACGCCAGGGCATTTAAGGTGTTGAGATAAACCATCGATATCACGCCATTTACCCGTGTTATCAATCACTAGTGCATTGTCGATACCATAAGCTGTGTAATCAACTTCAGCAGGACTAGACGCATAGATCACTTTGATAAAGTTACCATTTGCAATGATTGCTTCATTTTGTTCATCAACAGAAATTGTTCCTGCAAATGGACCATGAATTGAGTCACGACGTAACAATGAAGCACGTTTTTCTAAATCACCATCAGATGATTTACGTACTACAATCGCTTTAAGGCTTAAACCACGACCAAGACCTGATTGGCTAATGATTAAACGCGCTAAAATACGGCCAATACGACCAAAACCATAAAGAACAACATCTTTAGGCTCAACTTGCGCAGGACGACCTTCTAAAGATTGAACAGCTTGAGCAACAAATGCATCAATATCGCCACCCTTTTCTTTATATTCAACTGCAAGTTTACCTAAATCAACTTCAGCAGAACCGATATTATCTAATTTCGCTAAAGCTTCTAAAATAGGGAAAGTATGTACAACAGAAAGCTCAACATCCATCATACGTGTACGACGGTGTGCTTTAAGAATTTGAATTACTGAACGGTTCACTAAAGAACGACCGTACACAGAAGTCACAATGTTTTTTTCACGGTATAATTGACCGATTAATGCAATCATACGTTCCGCGATTTCTTCACGGTTTTTCCAGCGACCTTGGTGCTCTGCATGTAGGGCGATGATAGTGTCTTTGCTCACAGATACGTCCTCTATTTATGTATATCTAGACATGGATTTTTAAACCCCATAATTGTAATGTAATTCTCATTTAGTTGAAATCAAATCGTGATACATTTTTATAATATTTTGTCATACTGGGTATTTTATTTTAAATTATGCCTTGATCTCTAAACAATATTTTAGCCATTTCGATTTTTTACATCTATGTAGATTTTTAGTATTGATATTGACTTTAGCAGAGTAAGAGGAAAATAAACCAGATAACAATAAAGAAAAAACCAGACAAAAGAAAAAATAAAGCTGATGTAGCTTCGTTAAACATCCTATTATCGCGCTTAGTCTGAGCTTTCTACTCAGCCCCTAACACGCGCTTTAATCATCATTAATCAACGCATTAAATTCTTCCAAATCAAAATCAGCTAAATTTTCGGGCAGCTTCATTAAATAAGGAAAGCGAATAATACCATTGTCCCCTGAAGGAAATGCGTAATGGCGCTCCAATTCACTCATTGAAGTCAGGCTTTCAAACTCAATAAATACACTATACTTTGCTAAACCTTTAGGGACAGTTAATACCTCTAAATAGGTTTGTTTTTTTATCAACATTGCAGCATGGTTTGCTTGAACAATATCTTTTTCAACTTTCCCACCTTTGATCATTTTTTTTAACAGCGAGCCTTCTACTTCATTTTGTTCATTCTTTAATTGTTTAACATAGCTGTCTAAAGCCCTATAATCTTTCACTTGCTCAGCGATAATTTCTTGAAGTTTTCTAATTGGCTGTTGAGAACGTTCATGCATGACTTGCCACTCTCGCGGACTCATTGGAATAAAAATTTCATCTTTACGCTTTTCCAATAGCTTTAAATAAGCCAGCAGACGATATTCAAACAGTTGTACATGAGAATTAAAAAATAATGCGGGTTGTTCTTTAAAGTCACGATAATGCGATAAAATTTCAGAAAATATTCGATGTACACTCATAAACAAATATTCAAATTCTTCAATATGTGATAAATCGCTTTTAACCGCATTTCTTAAAGGCATCAATATATTGGCCGTGAGCAACTGTTCAATGGTTTTGATATGGTTTTGTGCAACCGTATCACTATTTTTCCCCACCATTCCAAGGGGTTCCATCAAAAATGGCAAGAGCTTGTTTTCTGTGAATTCTTCAAATTCTTGCACAATTTCAATCACATCTCTATGGACTTGATGCTGAATTGTGACCATTTTCTGAATCAAAAGATCCGTGCTATCTCGATATTCACTTTCACTCATTTGATCCGTATCGAGAACCAAACCCGTTACATAGACCTGATTTTTATATTCAATATTTTCTTCAAACAAAAAGCGTCGAATTGAATAAGGATTCTGTTCAAAATTTTCAATTGGTGCAATTAAATAGATAAATTCAGAGGTTTTAACAATCTCAAACTTACGAATCCGTTGTTCTCTTAAAATAAAATACTTAAAAAAAGGACGTTTCATTAATTCAGATGATTTGGTCAATAAGGGCTTAAACCAATAACCCAATAATTGTTGTTTAATAAACACTTCAATAATAAAACATTTAATTTGATCAGAAGTTAAGTTGCGGATACCTGCTGGCGCTTCAATATTTAATGTACGGATCAATTTCGCCACATCTTGTAAAAAAACACGACGAATCAGTAATTTTTCTCGCTGCAAATTTAGATGATCATCCACCGAAATCAAATCAATTTGATACAACGCATTTTCTAAATAGTCTGCAATCTGAATACTATCTGTAATATTTTTTAACCAATTGATTGAGTTGCTCAGTTTGGTTGCAATGGAACGCATTCGCTCATTTTCAAAGGTATATTTTAAATTTTCTAATGAATTTGTGATTTTAAATTCAAAGCTGTTATTGCCTTTGTTCCATTGAATTTCTTTCGGTCTTAAAATTTGACGCTCAATCTCTTCGCGTATTTCGATATTGGCTTCGTCAAAAACATCACACAAAACCTGTTCCCAGTTTAAATCGGTACTAGGCTCTAATTGCAATAAGGTTGCCCGTGTTTGATAGGGAATTATTGTTGTGTTCATAATATATTCAGCGTTTTTTTACTCAAAAACCAAATTAAAACATAGATTAATGAGATGAATTTAACACTTTTAAAAATTATAGTCCAACAATTATCAATTTATTTTTTATTGATTAACCAATTCTTTCGTCTAATTTTTCGATATTCAAGGCTAAGTTTTTCCGTTTATTGTTTTGTTGATAGAGATGCCAAATCCCTTCCAATACCAAAACCCCCACAGCACACCAAATTGGAATATAGGTAAACCATTCATCTGCTGAAATAGACTCACCCAGCGCCAAGGATGCTAAGGCCAACAAGACAGGTTCTAAATAACTTAACAATCCAAACAAGACCATCGGTAGATGGCGACTCGCCAAAATATAGCTACCTAAACCAATCGCACTCAGTATCCCAAGTCCTGCAACCACAAATATTAAAACCGGTGCATCAGCAAATTGGCTATAAGCATCTAATCCTGTTTGAGTGAAATAAATTGCGATGGGAATACAAATTAAAATATCCCACCAAAAGCCACCTAAATTATCGGTTTTAATAGTTTTTCGAACCAGAAAATAAAGCGAATAGCCCAATGCAACACTGAGGGTTTCCCATGCAATAGTGCCCAAACGCCATAATTCGTGCCCTACTCCAAGCACCGCAAAAGCAACGGCAACCATCTGGAATTTAGATAATTTCTCTTTATAAAAAATGCTACCTGCAAGGACTAGAACCAAGGGTAAAAGAAAATATCCAAGCGATACTTGTAAGCCCCGTCCATTCATCGGCCCCCAAAGGAAAAGCCAAAGTTGGAAACAGGTCAAAATAGAAGTAATGATCAATAAAAGTAATAAAGCAGGTTGTTTGACCATTCGATGATAAATGGTTTTAACATGGACAAAATCACCGCTCAATAACATAAATAAGGTCAGGAACGGTAAAGTGGCGATAATCCGCCAACCAAAGGTTTGTTGACTATCTAGATCGCCCAGCAATTTGGTATAAAAGTATAAGACCCCAAATGTTACAGATGCCAATACAGACAATACGACGCCCTTAAACATCTGTCGCCTCACGGTGATTTTCAAATAAATTCTTAGGCATTATAAACATCTTCACCCAAAATTAATTTGAATATTCAATTATTTTTCCAAACTCAAGATTTGCAAATATCGAAATATTCAAAATATATCGGCTTAAATTTCTGATTATTCTTGCGCGTTCTGCTTGGTTCGAATCAGATCTTTTAAGTTAAAACCAACAGTCTGGGCATAACGAAGAAATTCAGTTACTTTTGCTTCATCTGGATGAGGGTCTCTAGACAGCAACCACAAATATTTTCGCTTCGGTTCTCCCACCAAAGCCATTTGATAGTTTGAATCAATTTTTAACACCCAATAATCACCACGTCCCACCGGCATCCAACGAATCGCTTCTGGAATAAAACTTACTTTAAATTTTGAATTAAACGGCTCATTACTGATAAATGCTTCACCCAATGAACGTAATTCTTGTCCATTTTGATCTACACATCGATTATCAACTGCAACATTGCCATATTCATTCACGGTATATCGTGCAGTCACATCCGACTTACAATCTTTTTGAAAATACATTGGCTTGCGGGCAATTTCATACCATAGCCCTAAATATTGACCCAATTCCAATTTTGGAATCGCAGCTAAAGTCGAGTTTTCCGCATAGACTTTTGGATAAAAAAAGCTCGAAAAAACCATCCCAAATACGATTATTAATTTTTTAAAGTCATAAGAATTGGGTAATATTTTAAATAATTGCACCTTATACCCTCAGCATTACTTTTTACTATTTATTATAAAATAATCAGAAATTTAAACTTAGACTGTAGCTTTATGTATCCTTGTTCGAGCTAAAGCTACAGCAAGCACAAAAGTGAAATCATTTCACAATGAGACAATTACTTTAACATTCTGGTTTTTAAACGCACAATTTCGTCACGTAATCGCGCAGCTTGTTCAAATTGCAGTTCTTTAGACGCTTTTAGCATTTCTTTTTCAAGCTTGCTAATGTGTTTCGTAAAGAGTTTTGGATCAGATAAAATATGACGCTCATCCGCAGTTAAAGCCTGATGCTGGTCACTAATACCTGCTTCAATTTGATCATCGCTGATCACTTCACCAGTATCAATTTCTTTAATTGCTTGACGTACAGCACTGCGTGGAATAATGCCATGCTCTTCATTAAATTGAATTTGTTTGGCCCGACGACGATCAGTTTCATCTATGGCTTTCTGCATCGAATCAGTTATACGGTCAGCATATAGAATCGCCTTACCTTTTAAATGACGAGCGGCACGACCGATGGTTTGGATTAACGACCGTTCAGAACGAAGAAAACCTTCTTTATCTGCATCAAGAATGGCAACCAACGATACTTCTGGCATATCCAGACCTTCACGCAACAAGTTAATCCCGACCAGAACATCATGTACTCCTGTCCGCAGTTCGTGAATAATTTTGACACGCTCAACGGTATCAATATCTGAATGTAAATAAGCCACCTTCACTCCATATTCTTTTAAATATGAAGTTAAGTCCTCTGCCATCCGCTTGGTTAAGGTGGTGACTAACACACGTTCATCGAGTTCTTTACGGATATTAATTTCTGAAAGTACATCATCCACTTGAGTCAATACAGGACGTATTTCAATTTCTGGATCGACCAATCCTGTTGGACGTACCACCTGCTCTGCAACTTGTTCAGATTTTTCCAGTTCGTATTTCGCAGGTGTTGCACTGACATAAATGGTGGTTGGAACAATACGCTCCCATTCCTCAAATTTCATCGGACGGTTATCCAATGCACTAGGTAAACGGAAACCATAATTGACCAAGTTTTCTTTACGTGAACGGTCACCTTTATACATTGCCCCAATTTGTGGAACTGTCACATGCGATTCATCAATAATCAGTAACGCATCATCAGGGATATAGTCAAATAATGTCGGAGGTGCTTCACCCGCTGGGCGACCAGATAAATGCCTTGAGTAGTTTTCAATACCATTGGTATAACCCAATTGTTGCATCATTTCTAAATCATAACGGGTCCGTTGTTCGATCCGCTGTGCTTCAAGGAGTTTTTCATGTTCTTTAAAGAACACTAAACGATCAGCCAATTCATCACGAATCGTTCCAATTGCACGCTGCAAATTGTCTTTTGGCGTTACATAATGGCTTTTTGGGTAGATTGTTATACGCGGTGCTTTACGGACCATTTTCCCAGTAATTGGATCAAACCATCGAATTGAATCGACTTCATCATCAAACAACTCAACCCGAACTGCATGTTGGTCCGATTCAGCAGGGAAAATATCGATAATTTCGCCACGAATACGATAGGTACCGCGTAAAAATTCCAGCTCATTACGGGTATATTGCATTTCAACAAGTCTGCGAATAATGTCATCACGACTAATTCTGTCCCCTTGTACAATATGCAATAACATACTCATATAAGCATTGGGATCACCTAAACCATAGATTGCGGATACTGAAGCGACAATAATGGCATCACGGCGTTCTAATAAAGCACGTGTAGCAGAGAGACGCATTTGGTCAATATGATCATTGATTGCTGAATCTTTTTCAATAAAAGTATCCGAAGAGGGTACATAAGCTTCAGGTTGATAATAGTCATAATAACTAACGAAGTATTCAACTGCATTGTTTGGGAAAAATGCTTTAAATTCACCATATAATTGTGCAGCGAGAGTCTTGTTATGTGCCATGACAATAGTTGGACGTTGCGTTTGTGCAATCACATTTGCCATGGTATAGGTTTTCCCTGAACCCGTTACACCGAGTAGAAGTTGGTCGTGAAAACCTTTATTTATGCCTTCGACTAATTTTGCTATTGCCTGTGGTTGATCCCCAGCAGGTTGATAATTTGTAACAAGTTCAAAAGGTTGATGTTCACTCACAATAATTCACTCTTTAACCAATCGGGAAGAAGCAACAGTAGTTTAACAGAAACCAATTAAACCCATACATTGACACCTATTCTAGATGGGGCTTTTTACACAATATTCAACAAATACCTTGACCCTTTTTTATTTCAATAGCAACATGGAAACAAGCCAATTAAAAGATTGAAAAACATGACATATCACTATCATGATGAAAGCATAATCAAAACTTTGCCAGAAGATACTGTGTTTGTTTTTGGTAGTAATATGGCGGGTACTCATCAAGGCGGTGCGGCAAAAACAGCACATTTACATTTTGGCGCAACCAAAGGTGTTGGACGTGGCTGGGCAGGACAAAGTTTTGCTATACCGACCATGAATGAACATTTACAACAAATGCCACTTTCGCAAATTCAACACTATATTGATGATTTTAAAATTTATACAAAAAATCACCCGAAGATGAAATATTTTATTACGTCGGTGGGTTGTGGTGTTGCAGGCTATAAAGTCGAAGAAATCGCGCCGATGTTTAAAGGTATTTCACGCAATGTGATCTTCCCTGCTTCATTCCGTCCATTTGTAGAAAAAACCTTGCCTAAGCTCACGCAAAAATTACTGCATAGTTTTTTAACTGATGACGTCATATTTAGTTCAGATATAGAGCAAAAGATTCAAAGCTTAGATTTAACTGAAGCTGAAAAAAGCCTTGCTACGATTATTCTCAATACGCCAATGTATCCTAACGACAGTAATGGTCGAGATCGTATTTTTGAAATACAAGATATCCTGCACAATTTAAATGGAAAAATATTTGAATTTCAATCTAATTCAGAAGGTTCAATGATTTTTGGAGGGGCTATTTTAGCACTTTTAGAACTCTATAATTTAAATGAAACAGACTTTATTGCAGTATGGACTGGTCAGCGTACTATTGCTGCACCAAAAGCAGAACATCGGGCTAAAAAGTAAAATGCTTTGATTATTTTTAATTGAACAACTATTTATGTTAAGTTTTTACTTATGTTATATAGTTAAGATTAAATTAATAAATAATTTTTTGGAAAATATATGGAGCAAATGGATTTAACAATATTTGATTTGTCTCCAATTGCCATGTGGCTACAAGATTTTAGTGGTATAAAAAAAATATTTGATGAATGGACCGCGCAAGGTATTTCCGATATTAAGCAACATCTATTGGAAGATACTAGCCGTTTAAAACCTTGTTTGGCGGCGATCCGCACCATTCATATCAATAAAAGCACCCTGATTTTATATGAAGCTGATGATTTAGCGGAGATTTTAGAAAAATTTCCGGAAATGCATACAGAAAATACTGAACTATTACATATCCAATTTTTTTCAGCGCTTTGGAATAAAGAAACAGATTGCTCGATTCAAGTGGTCAACCTTAGCTGCAAAGGCAAAAAAATTGATATCCAACTTAGAGCCAATATTTTAACAGATGCAAAACAAAGCTGGGATCGAGTTTTATTAACCACGGAAGATATCTCTCAGTGTCAAAATGCACGTCGGATTGCAGAATCCCTATTTTTGCATTCACCCACTGCCCTCTGGGTCAAAGACTACAGCAAAATAAAATCATTATTTAATCAATTAGTAGCGAATAATGTCACTGACTTAGATCAATATATTCAGCAAAATCCAGATTTTCTATTTCTTTGTTTTGAAAACATCCGATCAGTTGGTGTAAATCAAGCTTTACTAGACTTATTTAATGCCGACAATGAACAACATTTTTATCAGCATTTAAATCATATTTTTAGAGAGAATTATCAACAAAATTTTCATAAACAATTATTACATTTATGGAATGATCATCATCAACTTAAACGAGAATGTGAATACCAGTCAATCAATGGAGATTTGCTGCATGTACTCGAACAGTTTGTTATTTTTCCAGATTCAAAACATAACTGGGATACCGTGCAAATTGCCTTTACCGATTTAACGGAACGAAAAAAATTAGAAGATCATCTGCAACATGCCAGTAAACATGATCAATTAACGCAGTTATATAATCGAACATTTTTTATCGGTGAAATTCAACGCTTACAATCTCAAAAATTTAATTCACTTTCATGTATGTATTTAGACATCAATGGTTTAAAAAGAGTGAATGATTTACAGGGACATCATGTCGGCGACTTACTGATTCAACGTTTTGCGCATCTGTTAAAAAAATCCACCATCAAAACACCTTATTCTGTTTCGCGTATTGGTGGTGATGAATTTGTGATTCTTATGCCTGAATCAAATCATCTGCATATAGAAACATTACTTAAGATCATTCAACAAGAATTAGAGATAGATCGACTGAACAATCCTCAACATCCAATTCATGTTGCGATTGGTTATGCGACAACAAGCCATTATAAAAATATTGATGATTTATTAAAAAAAGCAGATCAAATTATGTATCAAGATAAGCAAGCATATTATTTATTAAATACGGATTAATGTCTTTTAAGAATTAAAGAAATTAATTGAAATTAACCAACATCAATGCAAACCCAATAAAAGGATAACCAGCGATCATAAAATACAATAAGTAATAAATAACTTGGATTTTATTATTTTATATCGCTCTTTTTTAGGATATATTTCAAACATTCTAGATCACCGCTCAACACACGAGAATCTTATAATGGAATTTTCTGATTCTTCTATTTTTGATATATCACCTACCCCGATGTGGATAGAGGACTATAGCGAAGTAAGAGAACAATTTAATCAGTGGAAAGGCCAAGGAATCACAAATCTTCAAAGCTTTTTAGAAGAAAATCCAGATCAGATTACGGCTTGTGCACACAAAATTAAGATTCTACATGTCAATAAAAAAACCTTAGATTTATTTGAAGCCAGAAATCAGCAACACCTGTATCAGAACTTAAATATTATTTTTCAGAAAGAAATGCTGCACTCACATATCAAAGAGCTGGTTGCACTTTGGAATGGAGAACCTGAGTTTTCAAATACCACAGTCAATTACACGATTTCAGGCAAAAAATTAGACATCAAATTACGCGGTATCATCATGCCGGGTTCAGAAGCCAGTTTAGACCGGGTTTTAATCACCACTGAAGATATTACGGACTATCAAAATGCGCGCCGTTTAGAAGAAAAAAATCGCCAACTGGCAGAATCTCGCTTTATTTACTCGCCTACCTCGTTGTGGGTTGAAGATTTTAGTCGTGTAAGACTCCGCATAGACCAACTCCGTGAAATTGGTATCGAAGATTTTCGCACCTTCTTAGATGTACATACCGACTTTGTAAACCAGTGTATCGAAGACATCATCTTATTGGATGTCAATCAAGCAACCCTTGATTTATTTAAAGCCAAAGACAAAGAAACCCTGTTTAAAAACTTAAACAAAGTATTTGCAAAAGAGATGTATCAGACTTTCCGTGAGCAACTGATTGAACTCTGGAATGGTAAAATTCATCATCAACGTGAAGCTGTAAATTATGCATTGGATGGTTCAGTACGAAATGTACTGCTCCAATTCACTGTTTTCCCAGGTTATGAACATGACTGGAGTCTAGTGCAAGTTGCATTGACTGATATTACTGCACGGAAAAAAGCAGAAACGTATTTGGAATATCTGGGGAAACATGATGTTCTGACTAAATTATTCAATCGTTCGTTCTATACAGAAGAAATTAATCGTTTAGAGCGTGGTGTACTGCGTCCGACTTCAGCCATTTTTATTGATATGAACGGTTTAAAAGCTATCAATGATCAGTTGGGTCATGATGTTGGTGATGAATTATTGCGACGAATGGGCAATATTCTGACTCGTACCATTGCCAATACAAGTTATACCGCTTCCCGTATTGGTGGAGATGAGTTTGTGATTCTTATGCCTGCGGCAAATGAACAGACCGTCGAATCGATGATTATGACCATTGAAGAATTACTCAATATCGACAATCAATATTATTCGTCACAGCCTATTAGTATTGCCATTGGTTATGCAACAACATCTGCAAATGAAAGTATAGACAATATGTTGAAACGTGCAGATTTATTGATGTATCAAAAGAAAAAAAATTATTATGAATATGTCACGGAAATGTTAAATGGTAGTGCTTAATATTCCACAAGGATAAATGCTATAGCGTTAAGTAAAAGATTCTTTTTAATTCTTTTTATAAAAATAGGTGCATCAAGCACCTATTTTTATATCTCAAACACTTAGCGTTTTCCCATCGAACGGCGTGTACCACGAGGTGGCATCCAAGTACGATCTGCATATTGCTCAGGTTTAGGACGGACGTTGTTGTGGGCAACATCATCATCATTTTCTAAGGATGATGGCATTGGAAATGGTAAATTCACCAATGGCTTCTTTTTGGGAGTATTTTGGGTGCTCATGTGATTCACTCAATTTTAACTGGCTATATTGTACGTAAATTTCAGCTTTGATGCGAGTGCTCTTAAACTTTCGCTTTTATTTGTATTCTCTTGATACATTAATTTCTGCTTTTCATGAATATTTATTGAATTTGCATAGATATTAGACGACCAAACATGAAAAATTAGGCTATGATAATGTGCTTTTTATTTTTTTAATCCCTATAAGAAGGAATAATGCCGTGGACGTACGTCTCTCTGATCGTGTAAATGCCATCAAACCGTCTCCAACGCTTGCTGTTACCAACAAAGCTGCTGAATTAAAAGCTGCGGGTAAAAATGTAATCGGATTGGGCGCTGGCGAACCAGATTTTGACACCCCACAACACATCAAAGATGCTGCTATTACAGCGATTAACAACGGTTTTACCAAATATACCGCTGTTGATGGTACACCAGGCCTTAAAAAAGCAATTATTGCGAAGCTAAAACGTGATAATAATCTTGACTATGCTGCAAATCAGATTTTGGTGTCTTGCGGTGGTAAACAGTCTTTCTTTAACTTAGCACTTGCTTTGTTAAACAAAGGTGATGAAGTCATTATTCCAGCGCCATATTGGGTAAGCTATCCAGATATGGTGATCATTGCTGAAGGTGTTCCTGTCATCGTGAAATGTGGTGAAGAACAACGTTTCAAGATTACACCTGCTCAACTAGAAGCTGCGATTACAGACAAAACACGTTTGGTGGTTTTAAATAGTCCTTCTAACCCAACAGGCATGATCTACAGCAAAGCTGAGCTTGAAGCTTTAGCAGAAGTGCTCCGTAAATATCCTCAAGTTTATGTTGCTTCTGATGATATGTATGAGCCGATCCGTTGGGATGATGAGTTCTACAATATTGCTACTGTAGCTCCTGATCTTTATGAGCGTGTTATCGTGCTTAACGGTGTATCTAAAGCATATGCAATGACTGGATGGCGTATCGGCTATGCAGCAGGACCTGCAAAATTGATTGGCGCAATGAAAAAAATCCAATCACAATCAACTTCAAACCCAACTTCGATTTCACAAGTTGCTGCTGAAGCTGCATTGAATGGTCCTCAAGATGTACTTCAACCGATGATTGAAGCGTTCAAACGTCGTCATGATTTAGTTGTGAATGGCTTGAATGAAATTCAAGGGATTAGCTGCCTACCAGCTGATGGTGCATTCTATGCTTATGCCAACATTCGTCCTTTGATTCGTGCAAAAGGCTTAAAATCTTGCACAGAATTCTCAGAATGGTTGTTGGAAGAAACTGGTGTTGCTGTTGTTCCTGGTGATGCTTTTGGTTTAGGCGGCTATATGCGTATTTCTTATGCGACTGCTGATGAAGTACTTGTTGATGCGCTTGCTCGTATTAAAAAAGCTGCAGATTCTATTGACGGTGTTGATGCAGCAATTGCTTCAATCGCAGCTGAAAAAGCAGCGCAATAAGACGAGATTGGTTTAAATGAAAAATGGGTGTATTGATTACACCCATTTTTTTATCTTTGTTGATCTTACTTATCAACAAGCTTCTATATTTTTTATAAATTAATCTTTGAGTAACAAGCCCGTGGTATTGTCTCCATCATTTCCAGTACCGTAATGATCTATACGTACAGTATCAACTTGTACAGTAGATGTGTTTGCCGCATAGTATTTTTCATGATCGACTAATAATAACCCTGTGGTATTGTCTCCATCATTGCCTGTGCCATAATGTTCAATTCTCGGCTCCTTATTTTGATCAAGCTTTGAATAAGGCACAAGTTTTATTGGCTCTTTCAATAAAAGACCTGACGTATTATCTCCATCGCTACCTGTACCAAAGTGATCAATGCGTATTTCTTGCGTATTTTGATGTGATGCAAAACTTAAACTTGAAACACTACAAAGACCAATAACAGTTAATCTGATTAAAGTTTTCATGTCATTCTTCCCATTGAGATATCATTTCATTCTAGAGGTCGAAACTATACAATTCACGGTCATGGGAATTACATTTATGACATTAACCAATCTAAGCAAGTCTTTAATAAAAATCTGAAATCTAGCCTAAATCTTCAAGTTTTATTGCTGTTCCAGATCAGTTTGGCTAAATACGATTCAGTGTTAAAGCGCGTTTTAAAGCATAAAAACTAACTTTGATCATTTGTATTTATTGATCACTTTGTATCAATGACGCTCTAAATACTTTCGGTGCGCATCCATATGTTTGTGTGAAAGCACGAGTGAATGCTGCTTGTGAGCTATATCCTACTAATTCAGCAATTTGAAAGATATTTTTGTCTGTCTCTTTTAGAAACTGACTTGCCAGTCTCATCCGCCAATTTTTTAAATATTGAATTGGAGAAACACCGACTTGTTCAACAAATTTTTTAGCAAAACTTGAACGAGATTGATGGGTGGATTGAGCCAAATTTTCCACATTCCATGCATAAGCAGGACGATCATGCATTAAAGATAATGCTTTACTAATCGCAGGATCACGTAAAGCGACAATCCAGCTTTTATGTTCGATGGTTGCCTTTGCCAACCAAAACCGTATTGACCACACCAATAGAAGATCGATGATTCGTGAAAGCATCACTTGACTACCAAGGCTAGGATGCTCAAGCTCAAGCTTTATCGCAGCAACAGTCATTGGCACCCATTCTGCAATTTTACCATTATCATTATGCGATGGGACATGAATATAACGAGGCAACCCCTCGATTATGGCTGCACCATAAATTCCGCTGAGTTTAAAAATACAGCTAATCACAGCGGCTGCTTGGTTTTCAGCATCCAACAATTCAATCGTGTGTTCTGCAGTTGAAGGTAGAACAATAATGTCCCCTGCTTTTAAAACCAGATCTAGATTAGAGTTTGCTACTTTAAGTCTGCATGTCGCCTGCTGAACGATATGGATATATGCATAATCCTGTTTAAAGCTTAACTGTTGTTGATCTGTAAATCGCGCGAAGTCATAGATCTCAGCTGATATTTTTGCAAACTGATAAATATCAAAAAATAGATCCGTTAAAGCACTTTTTTCAGCATATTCATCTCTCATTCTTTGTCACAATTCCTAAAAAGTGTTTCTGCAAAAACATTGGTGTTTCTGTTATTGTTAAAGTGAATTTAAACATGAATAATCGTTTATAGAAGCTTTTTTGAGTATAAAAATTACATTCAGTATCTATCCAATCTTTATACAAAAATTCTTCAACCATTTAGCTCAACAAATACAATAGCATTTAGCTAGGAGACACACATGAGTAATAAACCGACAATTATATTCGTACACGGATTTTGGGGAGGCGCTGCTCATTGGAGTAAAGTGGTAACTGAGCTGTCTCACCGAGGATATGAATCATTACGTGCAGTAGAACTCCCGCTGAGCTCACTGGCTGAAGATGTTGAACGAACAAGAAAAATGATTGCGCAAGTTAAAGGAGATGTGCTTCTGGTTGGTCACTCATATGGTGGCGCTGTAATTACGGAAGTTGGCAATCAAGCGAATGTGGTAGGTCTGGTTTATATTGCTGCTTTTGCGCCTGACTCAAACGAAAGTCCTGGTGGCATTACTCAACAACATTTACCTGAGGCTGCACCAAACTTAGAACCAGACAGTGATGGTTATCTCTGGCTTAAAGCAGATAAATTCCATGAAAGTTTCTGTCAGGATTTAACTAAAGATGAAGGGTTTGCAATGGGTGTCACCCAGAAAGCGCCAGTAGCAAGCACTTTTGCCGATACGATTTCCACGCCAGCATGGAAAACGAAACCATCTTGGTATCAAATCTCGACTCAAGACCGAATGATCCACCCTGAAAATCAAAAAGTCATGTCTGCACGCTTAAATGCAAAAAAAGTGATTTCGCTAGATGCAAGTCATGCTTCTTTGGCATCACATCCAAAAGAAATTTCAGACTTGATTGAGGAAGCTGTCAGCTTTCTTGCTCAATAAATGATGAATGAATAGAGGAAATCAATGGATTTCCTCTATATCTTAGACCCATTTAAAACTTAGATTTATTGAAATTCAATTTGGCTATATAAATTTCTAAATTAGAATTCAGTAAGAAGACCACTTTTATACGGTTTCAATTCCTCAAATAGAGATAAAACCTCTACAACACTTTAAAACCGATGCTCCAGCTTTAAACTAACATTATGTTTATCATAAGAATATAGCCACTCTACATTGCTGTTATTTTGATTATATTGATAAGTGAGATTAGGTGTTAAACCATAAAAAGCCCAACGAGGTGCACTTAAAATCAAAGTATAATTTTGTTCAAAATCATGTCGTCTAGCCTCCAACACCGGAGTAAATTTATCAAATTGACGCCAACGGAAAGAACTAAATAAATTTGCGTTAAAACCTGAGTCAAAGTTTTTGGAAAGGCCTAAACGTATGCCCTGTTGCTGATAAGCTGTGAAATATTGCTCTTGGGTATTATGGTCGACAAAATCCAGTCCGCCAAATAGGGTCCAGTTTCTCGGTAAAATTTTCCAAAAGGTTGAATAGACTGAATATTCTACGCCATCTTGGCCTTTATACTGGGAATAATTTATATCTTTCATTTCGGCTTCTAACTTGACAGCTTTGTCGTTAGAGATAAAACGCATCCACTCACCCCTTAGCCCATAGGCACTATACAGCGGGTCGTGGGCATAGTATTTATGTTCAAATACGGGGGCAATCAAGACTTGATTACGTTCGTTGTAATAACTATAACCCGCATTTAAGTTAAAAGTTAATTCATTATAATCTGTCTGCTCTGGGTAAACTTGACCATAGAATAATCCACGCAATGCAATACCATGTTGTCCAGAAAGCGACCATCGTTTAGTTAAGGTCGCTTCATAGTCCAAACCTTGTGCACTGATCGCATCAGGTGTGCCACGCTTTAATTGTTCAACAGGCACTACTTCCTTGGTCACTGGATCAATACCGTAGTAAGTAATAATCTCGTATTTATCGGAAGCATTATTGATATTGCTGGCATAGCGTGAACCAAAAGCCAATGAACCATGCCATTCATCTCGTTGTTTAAGCCCTTTGAGATACATCTCTACGGTTTGACCAATACCTTGGGCAGCGGGATCTGTAGATAGAGCCAGTTGAGATTGAATGTGTTGAAATAACTGTTGACCTTGCTGATTTTTTTGTTGTTCAGTATAGACACGAGCCAGTTCAAGTTGAGTCATTAAATTATTCGATTGAATCTCTAGACTGTGTTTTAGTTTACTCTCAGCTAAACTTAAATTCCCCTGTGTTCGTGCCATGACGCCCTCAGCGAACTCAGTCAAAGCCTGATCATAATTTGGAAATTTTTTATATTTTTCAAGATAGCTTAAAGCCACTTGCCATTGTTTTTGCATCACTGCCAAGTAAAGTGCATATGCAACTTCTGCGGGTTCATCCTTAACCACATATTCTTGACCTTGTATGATCAGATTCGGTAATGCTTGTGTGTTTTTAGGGTCTTCTGATTTGAGTAGTTTCTTATCATTTTGATATTGCTGTTGGCTAATTTCCTGATTTAACCTGATACTGGTATCATCCGCTGCATAAACACATTGTCCACACTGCAATACGGCACCAAGCAATACTATTTTTTTCATCTATAAACTCACCAGATAGAATAAAAAAAGAAAGACTTACCGAAGTAAGCCTTTCTCATTTAAATCATTATTTTTTTCCACCAAAAGCAACGTCATGCACATTATTGTTAAATGTTGCAATTCCAGCTAAGCTGCTTTGGCTATTATAGAATTGACCTGAAACTGTCCCTGCACCAGCTGACGGATTAGTCGTCCAAGATGCATTTGAACCACTAATCGTTGCGTCGTTATTAATTGTTGCAGTACCCAAATTAAAGGTACGTGAACTATCGCTCAATGAACCCGTTAACTGTTTGGTTGCAAAGTTAGCAGTAAAAGTACCTGACAATAAATTAGAGCCATTATAATTATTGACACCTTGAACACTATAATTTGCAGTACCTGTAGGCGGTACGCTGGTATCCGCATCTTTACCATTGTAATAAACAGTGTGTGTTGCTGGATCAACCGTACCTAAACGCTTACCGCTGGCATCTTTGGCTTCGGCATTCCACTCACCAAACCAGACGTCTTGTGTAGGCACTTGTTTATAGTTAGCATAACCAATCCCAGCATGAGACGCTGGAAGCCCAGGTAAGTACGGGCTTAGACGTACAACACCATTGCCATCTGCATAGCCATTAAAACCTGAGAATGCAACAATTGCACCGTTATAAAGAGTGTTAACACCAAAACCAACACCTGAGTTTGGATGAGTCGGTCCAAGTGAACCTGTAGAACCAACTACAATGTTACCAATATCACTTGATTCACCTACAACAGCTGCTTGTGCAACACCGACTAAACCAACAGATAGTAAAATAGCCAATGAGATAGATTGAAGTTTCATTTTAAGTTCCTCGATTTGAGTTTAAAGTTTTATCATTAAGAATAAAAACAAAAGTCTTAATGATTATCATTAAAATAAAACATGTGCTGCACTGATTTTAATATTTAAATTCAAGTGTAAAATCAAGGAGTACGTGTCTTATTTTCCACACATTTATTGCATTTGGTGTGCAATAAATTCGGTTAATTACCTCTAAGTTCCTTAAAACTTATGGGTAATGCTTAGCTTAAATGTTCGACCTGGTGCTGCAATTGCCGAACGAGTTAATGGATCAATATAGAATTCGTCAGTGAGATTAGTCCCCACCAGTTCAAATAAGGTGTCTTGTTTAAGTCGATAATTGATATAAGCATCCACAATGGTCATTGAGTTCCATGCCAAAGGGGTATTGGCGTAATAACTCATCTCTATATCGTTATAGTTTTTCGTTTCAGGATTTTCATACTTATGGTGATAACTCGCACGAGTTCCGACTTCAAGTTTTTGATCAAAGAATCGTCCACCAAGTGTTAAATTAACTGAATATTTTGGGGTTGCCATACTGACTAAATATCCGCCTACAAATCCATCATCAACACAACGATTTAATAAAAACTGGTGGCTCGCCCCTAGAAGCATCGCTGAGTTTTCATCACAAACTTTATTTTTAAAACGATAATTGGCACTTAAGTCAGTAAAGAAACGCCCATTGTCAAAGCGACTTTGCAGTTCTAATCCTTCTGTGGTAAGGCTATCGACATTGCTAAATGCCAAAGTTGGACTACGTTCAATCGCATTCTTGGTTTTGTTATAGTAATAAGCCAACTTAATATCTGCATAACTGCTATTTTTAAATAACTCAGATAGATTATGAACATAGGCAAGTTCATAATTTGATGCATGCTCTGGTTGCAACTTATAACCACTTAAGGTTCCAGAAAACCCAAGCGTGCTTTCAAACATACTTGGCATTCTATAAGCTTCGCTATAACGTAAATACATTCGACTATTGGGGCTAAAATTAACCGTTGCTGAAGCTGTCGGTGTCCAACCATGATCTTTGCTTTTTTGCACACCTGTTTTTGTTAAGTCAATATCTTCATAACCGCTAGGAATGCCACTACCAGAATAATATCCATAATCCCGACCTTGTACTAAGGTCCCATTTAAAAAGGGATTATTGGCAATGGTTAATTTTCCACGGTTATCCATTTTGTAATCAATTTTATTAGATTTCTGATAAATTCGACTTAAAATTCGAGCCTGCTTGCGCTCATCAGTCCAACCTTCCGCTAAAGCAAGAGCCTCTATACTTTCTCGTGTTTGCTGTTCAAGTTCTGGTGTCATATTTGGGCGTTTAGTAAAATAAGTCATACTTAATGCCGTGGCTTTTTTAATCAGGCTAAACTGGGGATCACCCGCATTGACTCGTTCATTAAGAAAATCATCAAAGGCCCAATAGTTTTGATATCTTGCACCTGCGTTTAAATTCAGCCATGAGACAGGTTGATAGTCAAAGTTAAAATTAAATTCTTTTTCTTCTCGACGACCTGCTCTCGGTAACATCCTATAACCCGAATTTGTTCCGTTAATATTCGGGTCTTTATAAATATCATCCGAACTGAGTTTTTCTTTTTGAAAACTCCCCCCAACAGTTAAACCCAGATTAGACAGCAATTTAAACTTATTACTTAGGGTCATTCCTTGGCGAGTATTGTCTGAATTTGCGGTAGCACTGTTCACAAAAACACCCAAGTTTGCATTGGTATCATTGGGAAATCCACCTGAACTATAGGTATGACTCTTGGTATCAGTCCGCCAAATATTGCCGTAGAAATCGACTAAATTATTATTTTGAGGTTGATATTTGTATTCCATATTATAGGCTTTAGAGTCGATATGACTTAAAGGCCATTGTGGTACCCCTGCTTTATTTTTGACGACTTCACCCCAAGCAATTCGTGAAGGTAAAATTTCTCCATTGATGATTGAACTGTCCCGATAACCGAACTCTAAACGCTGTTCATCTGTAGGTTTCCACGCCGCTTTTAACAAATAAGATTCTGTTTCAAGGGATGTATTGGGAACTTCTGTACCTCCTGGGTAAACTTTGGCAAGGTATGGAACGTAATTAAATCGTCCTGTGGCAGGTTTATCATAAAAATCACTGCCATTTTTCCCTGCAAAGTGATTGCCTTTATTACGATAAGCATAAGCAGCCAAAACTTCAAAATTATCACTACGTCCTGCCAAAGCAATACGTGTTGCAACATCATCGCCTGAATAAATATTATTTTCTTTATTTTGTCGTGCTACTTTAAATAAGGATGGATCATAATAAGGCTCGAACACTGGATTGCCTTGCCAGTCCGTTCCTGTAGCTGGATAATTTGGATTATCGTAAATGCTTTGACCAGTTAATAGTTGTGGTTCTCTAGGTTTCACTGCATTGCTGCTGGTTTCTACTTTTATCTCCCCACCAAAATTTTTACCTTCCTTTAAAACATCATCTACAGCTAGAGTATGAATAACGACCGCACCACCCACACCTGTATTTACATTGCGTGTGATGGAAGGCCCCTTAATGACTTGTAGCCCACCGATTAAATTAGGGTCAATATAACTCCGATTATTAGCACCGTTATAGCCACGCCATACAGTGAGTGCCTGTTCTGTCCCATCAATAAGGACAGGAACACGTCCTGGTCCTTGAACACCGCGTATACTTGGATCTAAAGCACCACTGTTTCGGGCATCACCACTGTATACTCCGACCATTCCCTTGAATAAGTCTGCTGGCTGAGCGCCTTTATATCGTTCTATTTGCTCTTTGCTGGCATAGACGCTAGAAATATCTTGATCATAAACATCATTCTGCCCTTTTGTATCGCGACTGACAGTGCCAAAAACAGTCATTGGGCTAAGTTGTACGACATTTTCTTGATCAGCTATCATCGGCTGAGATTGTACTGGAATGGGTCTAATTTCAGCTTTATCCACATGCTTCAATATATAGCCATTTCCAACTTTCACCACAGTAAACTCGGTTGCTGCTAAAATATGTTGAAAGCCGTTTTCTAAATTATATTGTCCGCTTAAACCTAAGCTACGTTTACCTTTAAGCTGATTTGCATCAATTGCAATCGAGGTCCCCGCTTGCTCGGCAAAGGTATTCAGAACACTGGCAAGTGAACCCGCTGGAATATGATATGACTGCGTTTCTGTACTGAGCGCATAACTGCTTTGTGTCGCGACTGTTGTTGCTACACCCACACAAACGAGATGAATCGCCAATGCCAATGATGTCACTTTGAAAGAATATTTTGGATGCTTTTGACCGCAAACAGCTTCACTCATTTTACGCCCCAGTAAATGTAAATAAGAATCATTCAATATATTAAATTAAATGTATTCCTAATATTTGCTTCTACTTACTATGACGTACAAGAATTGAAAAAGTGGAACCGTTTATTCAAAATAAATTTAAATTATCTATCTTTTATTTTTCCAAGATTATTATTGATTATATTTATCCATCATTTTTAAAAACGATATGCAAAGTCAGCCTTTCATAAACTCAGACACAAGAATATAATTTCTCTTAATTAATATTTTTAATTAAATCAATTGTATAGGAAAATAAATTGTTTGATTATAAAAAGTTTGCAATGCCACAACTTACATTCAAAGTTTAAATATCTTTGCGTAGGCGATGCCTCACTTTTCAGAGATGAAAAGATGACAAAAATCTTTTGTTTGGCGAGGGGTACGTCCTATACCCCCGCCAAACGGCGACATCCATGTCGCCCCACGGTAAGATCACCATCTAGGATTCAAAAGCACAAAAAATGAATTGTTAACCAACAGTTTCTAAAAGTTCATACAAAACATAAGTTTCATTCATGATCAATGACTTGATGTAAATCACTTGTATGAATAATTAGAAGATTTGATCATATTTTATCCTAAAATTTTAGGTCTAATTTAAAGCTAAACAGCATGATTCAAACCAAGTGCTTAAATCATGATGTTTATTGCAAAGTCACAACTGTGAAATATGGGGTAATTTGATAGACATTTAGCTGAGGGAACACACTGCTTAATAATTGCAATGCACTTTCGGTATGATCTAAAGGCAATACAGCATTGACCTTAATTTGCTCTAACTTGGCAGCGTTAAATATAATTTTTTCTTTGCTGTTTCGATTCAACTCATTTAGCACTTTTGACAAAGACATATTTTCAACAATCAAATGCCGTTGATTCCATTTCTGCTGTTCATTGTATAAATTAAAAGTATGTATAGGTTGTATACCATTTCGATCAAGTATGACTTCTTGCCCTGCTGTCACAATCACAGAAGATGCTTTGGTTTGATCTTCGTCTTGTTTCGAGGACTGAACTTTCACTTTGGAATGTAGCATTTTAAGACCAGTCGCATCTGGCTGATATTGAACACTAAATGCAGTTCCCAATGCTTCAATTTGACCATGTTGGGTTTTGACAATAAAAGGACGGGCTTTGTCTTTGGCCACATCTACAAATATTTCCCCTTGAACCAACTCCACAACACGCTGATTTGCTGAGAAGTCTAGATTAACCGCACTCTGACCACTGAGTTTAAGTTGTGAACCATCTGCTAAAGTTTGGGTTGCCCATTCTCCCGCATGATTTTTAATATCAGCGGTTAGATATGACACTGGATGATAAATAAAATAACTATAAATGCCACCTATACAACACAATATCACCGTTAAAATTCCACCATAGCGCATATTTTTTTGCTTGCGGGCACTATGTAAACCTGTTTTTAATACAGATTGGGTCATTTTCTGTTGTTGTGGATTCTGTACCAGTTTTTGAATCGAAGTAATATATTGCTCGATATCTTGAGCAATTTTTTGGCGTTGTGGACTCTTGCTTTTCCAAGCATCAAAATCTGTTTGCGCTGTTCTTTTGAGTAAGTCATCATCGGTACTCAGCAGCACAATCCATTCCGCTGCTTCTTCGATTAATTGTTGCTTACTCTTCTCTTCTTCAATCATTTACTCAAACAAATCCTTCTCTTGTTTCAGTGCGTAGCATTGCACAAGGCAAGTTGCTAGATATTTTTGAATCATCTTGGTTGAAACACCAATGATTTCTGCAATTTCTTTATGGGTTAAACCTTCAAAATAATGGAGCACAAAAGCTTGCTGTGCTTTTTCAGAGACGCGTATCAAAGCCTGACAAATCTGGTCAATCGCTTGAACAACCTGAAGTTGATCTTCTGGCGAAGGAATTGTATCCAGCATATATTCCATCTGACTTAATTCATTCAGATAGGCTTGCTCTATGCGCTTACGGCGCACCTGATCAATCATTAAATTTCTAGCAATGGTCACCAGATATGCACGAGGTTCTTTTACTCCAAAAAGTTCATCACGCGTTTGCAGAATTTTAATAAACGTATCTTGTACCAAATCTGCAGCTTGCTCACTATTGCCTACTTTTTTTCTAAGCCATTGATGCAACCAAGATTGGTGATTACGGTACAATTGATCTACAAATGCAGGATTTTTGTTCACAATAGGATCAACTCTTTGATGGTCTGTTAAATGATAATAATTATCATTTAAATGTCAAGACACTCTGAGAGAAATTCCCCGTATATATGATTATTTTTTAGTTCATGCACATCCTTATGTTCTATTTGATCGTTTAATATACTTAAAAAATAAAGCTAAATTATCAATAGTTAATACACATTGAACATCAATATCTGGGTTATCATTCAGTGTAAATTCCGATTTATTATTTATGGATATTTTTATCATAAAATAATCTACCCTTTGGCATGTTGTTTTAATGACTACAATAAGGACAAGAGGATTTTTCTACAACAAGATGATATGAACTTGCACCATGTTCTAAAATAAGTCCTCGAATTTGCTGCTCTAAAGCCTCATCATTAATTTGTTGCAACTGACTACACTTTTTACAATATATTCTCATATTGGTTTGACTTCCCTTGAATGAATATAATGCTTGTTCACTGCCAAGCTTAAATTTAACCAACAATCCTGCTTTAACAAGCTGTTTCAGGGTTTGATAGACACCAGCAAAAGATAATTTTTTCACTTTTAAATCTGGACTATACAAAATTTCGGCTGCTGTCAGCTCTCGTTGTGCATTTCTTAAAATATTCAGTACAGTTAATCGTGTTGTGGTTACTTTTAAGTTTGCTTGCAACAGCAAGCGTTTAAGTTCTTCAGTATTTTTATAATATTCAAAGATTTCCATCCTGAGATTATCCTCATTTATGCTTTTAACCACATCCACAATTGCACACAAACCATCATCAAAACAATGGTCCCTACTGCCCATGGATGAGGCACAGTCCAAATTAAAATGCCAGCAGCTACACTCATACTGGCCAAAGAAAATAGTTTTACTTTTACAGGTAAAGTTCGTTTGAGTTGCCATTGCTGTAAAATTGGAGCAATGACTTTATTATTAACAATCCACTGATGCATTCGCTGCGAACCCTTTGCAGCAAACAACGTTGCCAAAAAATAAAAATCAAACGTAGGCAAACCAGGAACCACCAAACCGATCGTCCCTAAGACCAGACATAACCCCGCCAGTGCAATACAGATCCAGCGAACCAACCATGACTTCGCCAATCTCGGCTCCGACATAGAAATACTGGTATTTAGATTGGTCTCTGACCCCGTTTGCTTCATTGCTTGATTTCCTTTATCCATCATCAATTATTTATTTCAGTGTTTTTAATTGTGCTAAAAGTTCACCAAAACGATGAAAGCCTTGCATAGCCCCCTCAATAATCAATTGCTGTTCCTCTAAACTAAAATTTGCATCATCTAGGGTTTGCTTGAAACGCTTCCACACTAATCCACGACCCTCTGGATATGCTGCTAAGTTACGTGCAGCAAAATCAGCATTAAAGCCAAATCTAGCCTGAGCCTCTTTGAGTAAAAATGCTGCGCCTAAGGTTGAACCTTCTGAAACATAAATCCAGCCCAAAGATTGTGGAAAACTAATTTCATCGGTTGCAATACCCTGCTGCTGAGGTGTTAAGCCTAAATCAGCTAAATCCTGTAAAGCTGCATCGGAACGCCCACGCACATCTAAATCGGGAATCAATTGTTCAACCTGTGAATCTTGATAAAGATGTTCAACATCTTTCTGAAAATAATATTGCGACAGGGTGAATTGCGCATAATTCTCTTTACTCTCAAACGCGCCTGATTGCTGCATCAAGATTTCCATACGTTCATGCTCTGCCAGTGTTTCTTGTTTCAAGCGTTGCATTAAACTACTGCTGATCACTTTTTCTGTTGATGCGTTCATAAAAACTCCTAAATAAACCCTTTCATTGTTTAATGATCCAATCAGCGATTACGACCAAGCTTAAGCTGAATGGGAAAATCCACCACGATTGCCAATGCTTCACCATTGACAATATGTGGTTTAAATTTTGCTTTTTGTGCAGCTTGTATAGCTCTTTCATCCAAACTACTAATACCTGAGCTTTGCTTTACTCTGACATCTATCGGCTGCCCTTGAGGATTGATTTTGATGGTGAGAACCAACAAGCGCTGCTGGTTTTGCAATTCGCGATCATCGTAATTAAGCTTGCCAAAGCTGAGTACATCGACCCGACTCACGGGAAGCGGTTGCTGTGGTTGAGAAGTAGAGGCAGCGTTTTGATCTTTTTTATTGTCTTTGCCTGCTTCACCACCTGCACGTTTGGCTATCTCATTTGACTGACCTGAAGCAGTCTGTTCAGTATTCGTAGATGATTTTGTTTCAGTGAATGTTTGTGTTGACTGACGATTTGATTCAGATTTACTTTCCGTCTGTTGATCGGTTGGTTTTTTTTCTTGTGCTTTTGTTGTCTGTTGTGTTGTTTGATCCATCTTCAACTTTTTTGACTCAGTACTATGTATCACTTTGACCTGTTGTTGATGTTGTACCGCTGTTGCTACTGTAGATTGAGGTTGTGCTTTTGATTGCGTTGCAGCTTGCTCTGATGCCATCTGCAGCTTTGTACTGCTTTGTTGTACAACATCGGTTTTGTTCAAGCTGATAAAACGAATTTGAATCGCATTTTCAGGTGAATGTGATTCAATACGAACATCTGTTTTTAAATAAGACAAAGACCATAACAACAATATATGACTGATCACTACCCCACAAAACGTAGAGTATTTTTGCTTATCATTTGAAGCGAGAATTACAGCAGACATAGGCTTAGATACAGCGCAAATAAATGTAGCGCATTTGCTGAGTGCTGGATAAAACCCTGTGCTTTTCTTGTCTGCTCAATCTATTGTATTGCGTTGTACTGTTCATGAATCCTTCCTGCTTCGTCTATCAGATCAATTGCCGTGAATTTAAAAAACATTGCCTTTATCTATATAGACGAATGAGAAGGCAAAAATGCCTAATGAGAAATGTAATTAAATGTAAATATGAATAGTTTAGAGGGGGTAATTTGACGATAAAAATGCGGGGAACTAACCATATCTATTCAAATGTAAGTCAACCTGTCAAAAAACTCAGACACATGAATATCATTTCCATTAATTAATATTTTCTATTAAATCAAATATATGTAAAAAGTTATTTGGTTATAAAAAAGTTTACACTGCCACTTCTTACATTCAAAGTTTAAATATCTTTGCGTAGGCGATGCCTCACTTTTCAGAGATGAAAAGATGACAAAAATCTTCCGTTGGGCGAGGGGTACGTCCTGTACCCCCGCCCAACAGCGACATCCCTGTCGCCCCACGGTAGGATCACCATCTATGATTCAAAAGCACAAAAACGAATTGATAACCAACAGTTTCTAAAAGTTCATATAAAAACTTAAGCTTCATTGATAAACAATGACTTAATGGAAATCATTTGTATGAATTATTAGGTGGTTTGTCTATATAACAATAAACTTATATAAATAATGCAGTTAAAACAACTGACCTGTATATCTAAAGAAAACAATACGAGATAAAAATAATGGGAAGAATAATTAGGCATTCAAATAAATGCATATAATAAATGCGATGGAGGACTTAGAAATATTGTAGAGGACAAATGCTTTATCCTCTACAAAACACAAGACTTAAAATTAAAAGCTTAACACAGAGCGCTTAAGGCAGTTTACGTACAGGTAAAGCTTTGCCACGTAATTTCTCAACAGCACTGAGAATAAACACAAAAAATACTGGGACAAAAAAGATTGCAAGTATCGTCGCACTGACCATACCACCAAAAACCCCTGTACCAATCGCATGCTGAGTTTCAGAGCTTGCACCTGTAGCAATCACCAATGGAATTACACCAGCGGTAAAAGCCAACGATGTCATCAAGATCGGTCTTAAACGAAGTTTGGCAGCTGCAACAGTGGCTTCAATCAGAGTCATTCCCTCTTCTTTTAGCATTTTGGCAAATTCAACAATCAAAATGGCATTTTTTGCAGATAATCCAATGATGGTAATTAAACCCACTTTAAAGAAAATATCATTGGGAATTCCTCTGATCCATACCGCAACCACTGCACCAATCATACCTAAAGGTACAACCAACATCACCGACAATGGAATCGACCAGCTTTCATAGAGTGCAGCAAGGACGAGGAAAACTACCAACATTGACAATGCCAATAAGAAATTGGTTTGCGCTTCTGACTGTTTTTCCTCCAAGGATTGCCCTGTCCACTCATAACCAATTCCTTTTGGTAATTGCTCAATCAGTCGCTCCATTTCCTTCATCACTACCCCTGAAGAAACCCCTTCTGCGCCTGCCCCTGCAATACTCAATGATGGTCGTCCATTATAGCGATTATATTGCTGCGGAGACTGTGTCCACACAGGTGTAACAATCTCAGAGAGTTTAACCAGTGCTCCAGTCTTGTTAACCACATTCAAATTTAGAATATCAGTGACTTTCATCCGTGAATCGGCATCGACTTGAACAATCACTTGCTGCATTCGTCCCTGATTTGGAAAATCATTGACATACATTGAGCCCATTGAAGATGAAATGGTGTCTGTCACATCAGCAAAATTTACACCTAAAGCTTCTGCCTTATTCCGATCAATTTTTAAATCGACATTACTACCTGGCGGTAAACCCTCTGGATAAACATAAGCCAGTTTTTTACTGGTTGCTGCAAGACCGATCAACTGCGCTTGTGCCTCATTCAAAGCTTGCATTCCAAGATTACCGCGATCTTGTAAACGTAAAGTAAAGCCCGAAGTTGTTCCCATTTCTTCAATTGCAGGCGGTAAAACAGACATAATCGTACCTTCTGCACTTTCTGCCATGGCCGCATTTACAGCGTTAACCTCATCTGCAGCGGAGGTATTTCTTTCTTTGAAATCTTTTAAATTTGTAAAGGCAATTGCAGTGTTATTGCCAGAACCACTAAAGCCAAACCCGAGTACAGAGACATTTTCTTTAATACTTTCTCTGCTTTTTAAATGTTCCTCAAACGATTTTACAATGGTCAATGTACGCTCTTGACTGGCATCTGCAGGCAATTGAAATGAGGTGATAAATGAGCCTTGGTCTTCTTCTGGTAAAAAAGCAGTTGGGATCGATTTAAACGCAAATACTAAGAAACCTGTCAGAACAACAAATACAATCATCACAGTAAAAATGTGTTTTAACAATTTCACTAAAATTGCTTCATACTTTTTATTGACGCGGTCAAAAAAGCGATCAAACCACGCAAAGAAGCCCTTTTTCTGATGATCGGCTTCAATCGGTTTTAACAAGGTTGCACAAAGTGCAGGGGTTAAGGTCAGTGCTAAAAATGCTGAGAATGCAATGGATACCGCCATGGTCACGGTAAATTGTCTATAGATAATCCCGACCGAACCACTGGCAAAGGCCATTGGTAAAAATACCGCCACCAGTACCAAGGTTATCCCGATGATTGGACTGGTAATTTCTTGCATTGCTTTAGAAGTCGCATCAACAGGTGATAAGCCTTCCGTTGCCATGATACGTTCCACATTTTCAATCACCACAATCGCATCATCGACAATAATACCGATGGCTAAAACCATACCAAACATGGTTAAAACGTTGACCGAAAAACCACTGATCAACATCACTGCAAATGTGCCTAGAAGTGCAATCGGTGCAACAATTGAAGGGATCAAAGTGTAGCGAATGTTATGTAAAAATAAATACATGACAAGGAAAACCAACACCATTGCTTCCAGCAAAGTCATGATTACTTTTTCAATCGAAATTTTAACAAACGGCGCAGTATCATAAGGAATCGAATATTGCATCCCCTCTGGTAAAACCTTGCTCAACTCCTCAACTTTTGCTTTGACCGCTTCAGATGTCTTGACTGCATTCCCCCCTGGGCTCATTTGAATCGCCAAAGCGGTTGCTGGCTTTCCATTTTCTAAAATAGAAAAACTATAGGTTTGCGCACCAAGCTCCACCCGTGCAACATCTTTCAGTGTGACTTGTGCGCCACTCTGATTGGCGCGCAAAGTAATATTTTGAAATTCTTCGACTGTACTTAATTGTCCTTCAGCCGTTAATGGCAGTGTAATCATCTGTCCTTGGACCGCAGGCAAACTCCCGACACTTCCCGGAGATATCGGCGTATTTTGTGCTTGAATGGCATTTGTGACATCTTTAATCGACAGCTGATAAGACACCAGTTTGTTTGGATCTATCCAAATACGCATGGCTTTTTCAGATCCAAAAGATTGGATACGTCCAACCCCATCAACCCGTTTTAATTCTTCAACCACATTTCGAACCAAATAATCACTTAAATCAATTTCTTTAAATTGATCATTTGGTGAGTTGATTCCGACCATCATCAGAAATCCAGAAGATGCCGCTTCAACAATCAGTCCTTGCTGTCTAACAGATTGTGGCAATCTCGGTTCGATAGACTTTAGTTTATTTTGCACATCTACCTGAGCCAACTCTGGATCAGTCCCCGGTTTAAATGTGGCGGTGATACTCGCTTGACCACTGGCATCTGAGGTGGCGCTGTAATAAAGTAAATTCTTTACTCCCGATAACTCTCTCTCAATCAAGGTAACAACACTATCATTCAAGGTTTCTGGTGTTGCTCCCGGATAGGTTGCATAGATACTAATCGAAGGTGGTGCAACTGAAGGAAAACGAGAAATCGGCAACTTTGGAATACTTAAGACACCAAACAGAATAATAAAGAGTGCAATTACCCAAGCAAAAATTGGCCGTTTAATAAAGAACTGCGATATCATAATTTTTCTCCTATATTCGAAGAAGACTGACCTGCCGTGCTTTGATCACTGCCCTTATTTTGTGCTTGCGTGCCCCCAACATCGGTTATGTATTGCGACTTCCACTGGGTTATTTTTAAAGGCTGTTCTGGCTGTTGAATTCGATCATGCCCCTCAACGATGACTTTTTCACCAGCTTTAATTCCACTATTCACCACATAGAAACCTTTATATAACTGCCCTAAACTCACTGGACGTGTTTCAGCAGTCTGATTTGCTTTTACAATCATCAGTTGTGCTTGACCTGAAATATCTCTTTGCACAGCTTGCTCAGGTACAAGTAAGGCATTGGGTTGTGATGCTCTGTTTAAACCAACTCTGACATACATCCCTGGCAATAATTTCCGTTGAGGGTTATTTACTTCCACACGGATGGTGACATCACCCGTATTAGGATCTACGCTGGTATCTGAGAATAAAATCTTTCCAGTCACTGGATACAATTTACCCTGACTATTGGATATGCTGACATCAGCACCACCACGTTGTAACAACGAACCATCATTCAAACGATCTTGCAATTGCTCATATTCAGAAATTGATTGTTTAACATCAACATAGACTTTATCTAACTGATGTACCAAAGCCATTGGATTGGTATCGCTGGTGCTGACCAATGCACCTTCGGTTACCAGCAACTTACCAATTTGACCTGAAATCGGAGCGCGTACAGTCGCATAGCGTAAGTTTAAATTTTGTCGTGCCAATGCTGCCTTAGTTTGAGCAACTTCAGCCAAAGCCTGTTGATAAGCGGCTTCCGTATTATTAAATTCCTGTTTACTAATGGCATTGGAAGGAAGCAGTTGTCGATATCGCTCCTGTTGCGTTTTTAGACGCACCACTTCTGCCTGTGCTTTTGCCAATAAAGCCTGATTACTATTGACATCTGCTTGAAGAATTTCCGAATTGATCTTAAATAAGGGTTGTCCAGCCTTAACTTCACTGCCTTGGGTAAACAGCACCTTTTCAATAATTCCGCCAACTTGTGGGCGAATTTCTGAAATTCGATAGGCTTGTACACGTGCAGGTAAGTTTTCAATCAAATGAATATATTGCTGTTGAACGGTATAAATACTGACTTTGGCTGGTGCAGCCTGCTGTGCTTGTTCTGCTTCAGCATTTCCTGAGCGATTACATCCAGTTAACGCACTCCCACTTAAAACAACCAATAAAATAATAAAAAAATAAGGCTTAGGCATCATCTGCACCCAGAGTTCTAGATATGACGATTATTGGCAATATTTGTGTACTTAGCGTCACCAAAGTGTGGAGATTGTGTGGATATAGCCACTAAAAATAAATTATGATGGGCCTGTATCCATTTTAAAGTATCCAGCAATGGGCAATATTTCTTTTGCGTCTGATCCAGCCAGTAAACAAATTTTAGTCGTTGAAGATGATTATGATATCGGCGATATTGTGGAGCATTATCTGAAAAAAAATGGCTTCAATGTGCTTAGAGCACTTAATGGACAGCAAGCCATCGAAATACATGCGCAGCAACAGATTGATCTGGTGATTCTTGACGTGAAATTGCCGATCTTAAATGGTTGGGAAGTTTTAAATCATATTCGTCAATCCAAACAAACCCCTGTGATTATGCTGACCGCATTAGATCAAGAAGTGGATAAAGTCACAGCACTTAGAATCGGGGCTGATGACTTTGTGGTAAAACCATTTAATCCAAATGAAATTATTGCCAGAGTTGAGGCAGTATTGAGAAGAAGTGCAATGTCATCTCAGGCGAAAACCCAAATCATTAGCTTTAAATCAATTGAAATTAATACAGAAACACTTTGTGTATACATTATCAAAGAACATTCGAAAGCACTGTTAAACCTTACCTTAACGGAATTTAAGATTCTTGCGTTGATGTCGCAAGCACCCTACAAGGTTTTTACCCGATCAGAATTAATGAACCATTGCTTGCCTGATGGTGATGCCTTAGAGCGTACTGTAGACAGTCACATCAGTAAATTACGTAAAAAACTGGAAGATCATCATCAAACTGACTTACTGATCAATGTCCGTGGTGTTGGCTATCGTTTAAGGCAAAATGATGAAAAATAACATTGGAATTAGCCGCCAGCTGATTATCACCATGGCCAAAGTGAGCTTATTGACCACTTGTTTTTCCTTGATTTTTGGCTATTTGACTTATTTTGTTGCCATCGAGTTTAAATTGGTCTCGCTAGAACAGTTAAATTCTGAGGATTGGTCATTTAATTTGATTGATCTGATCTGGATTTTACTGGTGACTTTATGCGGTTCATTAACTTCTGTTTATTTAGGATTAAAATTAGCGCAACGCTTTATCGCCCCGCTAAATTCTTTAGCCATTGCAGCAAGAGAAATTAGTTTGGGCAATCTTTCCGTAAGAGCGCAATTGGACAATCCCTCTTCTGTCGCTGAAATCACAAAGATGATCAATGATTTTAATCGTATGGCAGAAAAACTGGAAATCTCAGTCAACAATGCATCTATTTGGAATGCCGCAATTGCACATGAATTAAGAACACCTGTGACCATCTTACAAGGTCGCTTACAAGGCGTGCTTGACGATATATTTACCCCCGATAAGACCTTATTAAAAAATTTGCTCAATCAAGTTGAGCAACTGTCATTTTTAATCGAAGATCTAAGAACCCTAAGTCTGGCGGATAATCAACAACTTCGACTTAACCTAGAGTCAGTTTGTCTATCTGACGTCATTACACAATCTGTAAACTTACTTCAAGACCGTTTTGATCAAGCAAAATTAGTCATCGAAACCGATCTATCAGATCAAACCTGCTTTTTTGACCGACAACGGCTTGAACAGATTTTAATTGCGTTATTTGAAAATGAAATTCGTTATGCACAGGCAGGGATTTTACGGATTAGCACCCAAAAAAAATCAGAAGGTTTGGTTTTAACCATTGAAGATCAAGGACCCGGTATTGCAGATCAGCATATCCCCTTTATATTTGATGCGTTTTATCGACTTGAAGAATCCAGAGGCAAGAAGAATGGTGGCAGTGGTTTAGGTCTATCTGTTGTCAATGCAATTATGATCGCGCATGAAGGTCGGATTGAATATTCCAAGTCACAAGCTTTAGGGGGAAGTTGTTTTAGTATTTTATTTAAGCCCGATAATTTAAATAAAATATGAGATCAACATCCAAGTATAAAATCGACTTCATTGAAACAAACATTCAACTCATCTGTTTTAAATTGACAACTATCAACAACTATAGACAAATAACATAGCGGCCTGTAGCTGATCAAAGCGCTATCCAAGCACATTTCTATGGCTATTGGTCTATGGTTATTGAGGCAAATTTGATTTTAACCTAGCGTAATTTTCTTTAACCGGTAATCCAATGTTGCCCGACTAATTCCAAGCATACGTGCAGCTTCTGAGACATTCTGTTGGCTTTTATCCATAGCACTACGAATAATATTTTGTTCAAGTTGATCTAAAGAGAAATTCTCACTAAATAAATCCTCTACATTGATCAGCGATTGTGCAGTTTCACCCACTGCTTCTAAATCCTTATGTTGAGGAAACAAACTGTCCAATTTAATTTCCTGTTGATGATCGGTCAGTAAGGTGGCTCTTTCCAACAAGTTTTCCAACTCACGAATATTGCCAGGCCAATCATATTTCATCATAAAGTTTTTCGCTTTATCACTGAGCCCTTTTAGGGTCTTGTTATACATATTTTCAAAGCGTGCCAAAAAGTGATTAATCAGCAAGGGAATATCTTCTCTTCGCTCACGTAAAGGCGGAATAATCACAGGAAAAATATTTAAGCGATAATATAAATCTGCACGGAATTTTCCATCTTTAACGGCCTGCTCTAAATCCTCATTGGTCGCAGCAACAAGTCTGACATCGACTTGGCGGGTGCGACTATCTCCTACCCGTTCAAATTCACCTTCTTGCAGCATACGTAATAACGCAGCTTGTGCACGCGGTGAAAGCTCGACCACTTCATCTAGAAAAATTGTTCCGCCATGAGCACGTTCAAATTTTCCCATACGAGATTGAACCGCACCAGTAAATGCGCCTTTTTCCACTCCAAACAGTTCTGACTCAATCAGATCAGGAGGAATACAGGCACAATTCACTGCCACAAATGGTTGCGCTTGGCGCTGACTGCCATTATGAATACCACGTGCAAATGCTTCTTTGCCAACGCCTGTTTCACCTTGTAATAAAACTGCGACTTTACTCCCTGCTGCTTTTTTAAGTAGATCACAGACTTTGCGGTAGGCGACCGACTCGCCAACCGCATTAAACATGGTGTAATCACTTTCAGCATCGGTATAGATATTTTTCTTTAATTGATTGAGTTCCGCCTGTAAGGCAATGATTTCATCCGAGACGGCATCGGGTGACATAAAGCGAATCAACTCATCGGCATTTTCCCATTCACTCAACGGCTTTCCAATGATTCGACAATGCTCATCACCCTGAGCAACGCAATGTGTCTCTTGATAGATAATGGTCTGCCCCATGACAAAGCTGCTATAGCCACAGGCATAGCCCAATAACATCCAACAAGCGGGTTGGTCCGAAGCACCAAATTCACTTAAATGCACCTCTGCCTCAAATGAATTAAGCCAGTTAAAATCAGCATAAAACTGTTTTAAATCATGACTTAAATGCAGCTCATTGACTTCAACCTGTACCATGCCACGGATGCCATGCATTTGCGGTCCAGCCATAAAAGCTTCTGCTTCATTTAAATTTGGTCGTAGTTTTGAGGTCACTTCTGCATCGCGCATGCCAGCTTGGTAACCACAACGAATAAAAAAGCGTTTGGTGCGTTCAAGCCCCAGCATTTGATAGAGATCTTTTCTTAAAAAGCCCAGAATACTGGTATGCATCAACAGCATTCGATTTTCATCAAACCAGATTTGTCCGTGTTGAGCATCAAAAACGATTTTATCGAGTAAATCTTGAATATCTTTGTTCTGTTCCAGTATTTTTTTATATACCTTCACATCTTTGGCTGGGGGCATGATATATCCATCCTTGGCTATATGTCTTTGTGAATGCAATCTTGATATTACCTAATTCTGAACCAAAAGCTTCACTACCTTTTCTTATATTTTCATACCTTTAAGGTATATTGTTTTTATTTTAACCAATATCAAGTCGTTATTGGTTTTTATAAACATTAACTCGACCTCTCCCATCAAAATCACTGTTTCATCTTTTGATGAAATCAGCATCTCTTTACGTTCATTATTTGATGAAAATAATGTTGTCGTGCTTCATATCCTCATGAGCAATAAATAATAAACATTTGAATTTTAATTAAATTTTAAAGTTGGCACGACTTTTGGAATATCTAGAGCAAACCTAGTACATGAGCATGAAGCTCTACATCGAAATTGTTTTGATGTTGATAAAAGGATAAGCACATGATTGACGCTAAACAGCCTACCGCATTGGTCAAATATATCCGTATTACTGGTGAGCGGAATGCCAAATTTGTCGAGTTCGATTTTGCCATTCAAGATCCTACGCTTTTTGTTGAACTGATTCTCCCCCAACAGGCTTTCCAGCATTTTTGTGAAATTAATCATGTCATTGAAATGACCGCAGAACAACAAGCTTGGAACGATGCGCAGGAAGATAAATGGCGTTATGGCATTGAACCGACTGTTTTAAATCATGCTCGCCAACATTCTGATCAAGAAGATCAGGCTTAATTCTACAAGGAGAAGCTAATGACTTTAGAAATTAAAACATCCAATTTGCAACCGATTCGTCAGACTTATGCGTATATCGAACGCCGTTTTGGAGCCAAGCCCGCAACACGCTACCAAGAAGTCAGCTTTGATATTCAAGCTTCGACAAACTTTCACTATCGCCCTTTGTGGAAACCAGACAAAACCTTAAATGATAAAACCCATACGGCTTTGCAAATGCAAGATTGGTATGCATTTAAAGACCCTCGTCAATTTTATTACGGTGCTTATGTGCAACATCGTGCACGTCTGCAAGATACCGCTGAAAGTCATTATGCTTTTTTTGAAAAACGTCAGTTGGTCAATAATCTCAGTGATGAAGTGAAACAAAAAATCATCCAGTGTTTATTACCTTTTCGCTATGTCGAACAAACGGCCAACTTACATATGATGTCAGGCAGCGCCTATGGTTATGGCACCGTCATCACCCAAGCATGTATTTTTGCAGCAATGGATCGTCTCGGTATGGCGCAATACATTTCACGTATTGGCTTAATCCTCGATGGCAATACAGGTGAATCATTACAGCAAGCCAAACACACTTGGCTAAATGATGAAACTTGGCAACCCTTACGTAAACTTTGTGAACAAAGCCTAACCGAACAAGACTGGTTCAAACTTTACATTCTGCAAAATCTGTTGATTGACAGCATGTTACAAGAGCTGGTTTTTGGACAGCTGGATGAATGGCTGGTTGAAAATGGCGGGCGTGATATTGCCATTCTTACTGAATTTATGAAGGACTGTTTAACTGATTTAGCGAAATGGTCAGACAGTGTTTTAAAAACTGCAATTTCAGAATCTGAAGACAATAAAACCCTGATTCAATCATGGATCACGGAATTACTACCCCAAGTTAAACAAGCATTTAGTGCTTGGGCACAAACCGCACTTACGGATTCTGGGATTGATTCAGGTCTAAATAAGATCTCTGAACGTAGCAAAAAAGTCGGCAACATTTTACTCGATTTAGCAGCATAAGGATTTGCCATCATGACCTCTAAAGTTTATTTAGCATTGCAAGACAATGACACCTCACGCTACATCATTGAAGCGATTGAACAGGACAATCCTGAAGCAACAATTCAATATCTTCCCGCGATGATTCGGGTCGAAAGCACTGGCGAACTGGTGGTACGTGCAGAAACAGTATCAGAAAAACTTGGGCAAAACTGGGATATCCAAGAACTACAACTCAACATGATTACCTTGGGTGGCAATGTTGATGAAGATGATGACAGTTTTACCTTGAAGTGGAACTAAGCCGTACTTCCCCTAGATTTAAAGCATAAATAGCAGGCAGCTGCATGTAAGTTAAAGGATGATCAAAATGAATAGCCAAGCCAAAGTAAACAATAAAAAGCTCAATGCCAAAGAACGTTATCGGATACTCACCCGTGATCTAGATTGGGACTTTTCCTATGCAGATCGTAAAGATGCCTTTCCGTATGAAGAGTTTGAAGGCATCAAAATTACCGACTGGTCGAAATGGGAAGATCCTTTCCGTTTAACCATGGATAACTATTGGAAATACCAAGCAGAAAAAGAAAAGAAGCTATATGCCATTTTTGATGCTTTTGCACAAAACAATGGGCAAATGAATGTTTCAAATGAACGTTATGTCAACGCGATTAAATTGTTTTTAACCGCGGTAACCCCGCTTGAGTATCAAGCGTACCAAGGGTATGCCCATGTTGGGCGTCAGTTCAGTGGCATTGGTGCACGTATCGCCTCGCAAATGCAATCCATTGATGAATTACGTCATGTACAAACCCAGATTCATGCGATGAGCCATTACAACAAGTTCTTTGATGGCTTCCAAGACTGGGCACATATGCATGACCGTGTCTGGTACTTGTCTGTACCTAAATCATTCTTTGAAGATGCACGTTCAGCGGGACCTTTTGAGTTTTTATTGGCAATCAGCTTTGCCTTTGAATATGTCCTTACTAACTTATTGTTCGTTCCTTTCATGTCGGGAGCAGCTTACAACGGTGATATGGCGACCGTAACATTTGGCTTTAGTGCACAATCAGACGAAGCACGCCACATGACGCTAGGACTGGAAATCGTAAAATTCTTACTGGAACAGCACGAAGATAATGTGCCAATCGTACAAGAATGGATTGATAAATGGTTCTGGCGAGGAACTCGCCTGCTGTCCATCGTCGGTATGATGATGGATTACATGTTGCCCAATAAAGTCATGTCATGGAAAGAAGCTTGGGAAACTTATTTTGAAGAAGCAGGTGGCGCTTTATTTAAAGACTTAAGTCGCTACGGGATTCGTATGCCGAAATATAGTGAAGTGATTAGCAAAGAGAAAGAACATGTTTCGCATCAAGCATGGTGGATTTTCTATAACTTCGGTCATGCAGCAGGCTTCCATACGTGGATCCCAACAGATGAGGAAATGGATTGGCTCTCAGAAAAATATCCTGACACGTTTGATAAATACTACCGCCCACGTTGGGAACTTGCTCGAAAAATGGAAGCTGAAGGTAAACGCTTCTATAGCGCGGGTTTACCTCAATTGTGCCAAGTGTGCCAAATTCCAATGACCTTTACTGAAATGGATGGTGACCCAACGCTATTTAGCTACCGCGATTCAATTTACAAAGATGAACGTTACCACACTTGCTCTGATGGTTGTCATGACATTTTTGAACGCGAACCTGAGAAATACATCCAAGCGTGGTTGCCTGTACATCAAATTTTGCAGGGTAACTGTGGTGGTCCAGATTTAGAAAGTATTTTAAGGGATTACTACAACTTTAATGTCGGTGCAGACAATCTCGATATTGAAGGTTCACCTGACCAACAGCGCTGGAAAAAGTGGAAAGGCAACGCAGCTTAAACCCTCATCCAAAAATTAAAAAATAAACAATGGATGTTGTCTAACTCGACAGCATCCGCTCAAGGATTTATTCAAAAGTTTAAGGAAATACACCATGACTGTACAAGCGATTGTTGAAAAATATCAATTTGAACCACTAGATCTACAACAAAATTACGGCGAAAACATGTTGTTGTTTATTGGTTGGGATCATCACACCTTATTTTGTTCGGCACATGCTTTTGTGGTTTCACCAAAACAAAGCTTACAAGACTTGATTGATGGGCAAATTCAGGCGGGTTTTGAGCAACATCCCGATTTTAAACATATTGATTGGTCTAAAGTTGAATTCCGTTTAAACCGCAATCTTTTACAGGCTGATTTTTCTAAGTCCCTAGAAGATTTGGGTTTTGATCATAAATCTCTCCTGCGCTTTGTAACGCCTGATTTAGCAGGTTACCAAGGCACACATGTTTAAGGAGAACACAGATGAGCTATCAAGTCACGATTGAACCAGCAGGAACCATCATTCAAGTTGAAGAGGATCAAACCATTTTAGATGCAGCATTGCGTCAAGGTGTTTGGTTGCCCTTTGCATGCGGACATGGCACTTGCGGTACATGTAAAGTTCAAGTCACAGACGGCTTTTATGATGTAGGTGAAGCCTCGCCTTTTGCGCTTATGGACATTGAACGTGAAGAAAATAAAGTGTTGGCTTGTTGTTGCAAGCCAGAATCTGACATGGTCATCGAAGCGGATGTGGATGAAGACGAGGATTTCTTAGGCTATTTAGTTCAAGACTACCAAGCCAAGGTCATTGAAATAATGGATTTATCACCGACCATTAAAGGTATCCGACTTCAACTTGATCGACCAATGCAATTTCAAGCAGGCCAATACATCAATATCCAACTCCCCAATATTGAAGGAACCCGGGCATTTTCAATCGCCAATACACCGAGCGAAGCAAATCTGATCGAATTACATATTCGTAAAGTGCAAGGGGGTGCTGCAACACGCTATGTGCATGATGAACTGAGTGTTGGTGAAGAAATGGCGCTTTCAGGACCTTATGGACAATTTTTTGTGCGTAAGTCTGATCAGCAAAATGTCATTTTCATTGCAGGTGGTTCAGGGCTTTCAAGCCCTCAATCGATGATTCTGGATCTTTTAGAACAAGGTGACACCCGTATCATTTATTTGTTCCAAGGTGCACGGGATGTTGCTGAATTATATAACCGTGAAAAATTCGAACAGCTTGTCAAAGAATATCCAAATTTCAGATACATCCCTGCTTTAAATGCGCCTAAGCCAGAAGACCAATGGACAGGGTTTACAGGTTATGTACATGAAGCGGTTGCCAATTATTTTGAAAATAAATGCAGTGGGCACAAAGCATATTTATGTGGCCCGCCACCGATGATTGATGCCGCCATCTCCACCTTGATGCAAAGCCGTTTATTTGAAAAAGACATCCATACCGAACGCTTTTTAAGTGCGGCAGATGGTGCAAATGGGCAATCACGTTCGGCACTTTTTAGACACATCTAAAGCTGAGTGGTTGAACCCTTAAATTATCCAATATACCAACACCAGCTTGAGTGATCTGCACTGATTCCAGATCACTCTCAAGATACTCATGCCAATCAAAGGAAGATGATGATGAATAGACAACAAATCGATAGCCTCGTTCAGCAAATGAATGTCGCGACAGCAACAGGTGAAGTCAATCTGCGTGTTCAGCAAATCGTTGTTCGTTTACTTGGTGATTTATTCCAAGCCATTGAAGACTTAGATATGTCTCAAACCGAGCTTTGGAAAGGCTTAGAATATTTGACAGATGCAGGTCAAGCCAATGAACTGGGACTTTTGGCAGCAGGTCTAGGGCTAGAACATTACTTAGATTTACGTGCAGATGAAGCAGATACTAAAGCCGGTATTACAGGTGGAACACCACGAACAATTGAAGGACCGCTTTATGTTGCAGGTGCGCCTGAGTCCGTTGGCTTTGCTCGTATGGATGATGGCTCTGAATCTGCGCACGTCGATGCCTTAATCATTGAAGGCATTGTCACTGACACTGCTGGACAGATTATTCCCAATGCAAAAGTAGAAATCTGGCACGCCAACAGTTTAGGCAACTATTCATTCTTTGATAAATCTCAGTCTGCATTTAATTTACGCCGCAGTATTTTCACCGATACACAAGGTCAATATATCGCTCAAACCACCATGCCTGTCGGTTATGGCTGTCCACCTGAAGGTACAACACAAGCTTTACTCAATTTATTGGGTCGACATGGTAACCGCCCTTCGCATGTTCACTACTTTGTCTCTGCGCCGGGTTATCGCAAACTGACCACCCAATTTAATATTGAAGGAGACAAATACCTTTGGGATGACTTTGCCTTTGCTACTCGTGAGGGACTGATTGCTACTGCGCTGGATGTAACGGATCTCGCAAAAATTAAACAATACAATTTAAATAAAGCCTTTAAACACATCAAATTTAATTTCCAATTGGTCGAAGACGCTGATCAAGTCCCCTCTACAGAGGTTGATCGTCGTCGAGTAGCCGCTTAGTCAACAATGTAGTGATGCTTAATCCGTTTAACTACAGCTAGCTGCAATATAAATATCATTGAAAAGGATTTTCTATGAAACAATTGATGTTCAAACTTTCAGTTCCATTGATGCTCGGTTTAACCAGTAGCATTGCCTGTGCCACAGAAAATGGGGCTGACTCATTTGCCCTCGGTGCCGAAGGTATGATGGCGGGCGCACTACCACCTGCTGGCGTGTATCTATTAAGCTATTATCAAAATTACCATGCTGGAAGTTTTGACAACGGCCCAGCGAATTTTCATTTAGATGTAAATGCCTTTATCCCCCGTTTGGTCTGGATGACAGAACAAAACTATCTCGGCGGTCAACTGGGTTTCTATGCCATACAGCCTATGGTTGATCTCAGATTATCTGCAGCGGGGATGTCAGACCATAACACTGCCTTAGGTGATTTAATGTTGGGGTCAATGTTAGGTTGGCATCAAGGAGATCACCACTGGATTGCTGCGGTAGAAACAGTACTCGCCACAGGTCAGTATGATAAGGCCACAGCACAACAACCTTTGGTCGCCAATATTGGCAAAAACTATAATACTGTTCGACCGATTTTTGCTTACAGCTATGCGCCAAAAAATGGTTTAGATATTTCAACTAAAATTTCTTATAGCTTTAACACTGAAAATGATGATACCCAATACAAATCTGGGGAATATTTTGCTGGTGATTATAGTCTTGGGTATAAACTTACTGATCAGGTTAAAGTGGCTGTTGAAGGCTACGCTTTGAAGCAAACCAAGTCAGATAAGCAACAGGGTGAAAATATTGCGATGCGTGGACAAGTTTTGGCAATTGGTCCTGCAATACAATATCAAGATAAAAACTGGTCAATTGAAGCAAAGTATTTAAAAGAAACTCATGTTGAGAATCGCCCTGAAGGTCATACGAGTGTATTAAAATTTGTGTGGGCTTTTTAGTGGCTATGCTTTGCACTTAGCAGTATTTGGTTTTTTACGCAGATGCTCAATTGTAGTTGTTAAATCATACTCATAATCAGTCATTAACGCCGAATGAACTTCATTCGGCGTTAATTTAGAAACCGTCAATTCGGGTTAAAGTAAAGCTGCAATATATCAACATAAATCACTTCGGTTTACGCCAATAATCATTTATAAATCTAATACCAATCTTTTGCCTTTGGCACGAGATACACAGATCATCATCGATTGCTGTGATGCCTTTTCATCATCACTCAAATACTGATCAAAGTGCTCTGCTTCACCGTCTAGGATTGCAGTTTCACAGGTACCACACACCCCTTCACGACACAAACACTCAACATCAATATTCAGTGCTTCAATCGCCTGTAAAATAGTCTGGTTGCCTTGAACTTCGACTTGCTGATTGGATTTCACCAAAACCACAGTAAATGCTTCACCATCTTCAGGTACGGTTGAAGCAAATTGTTCCCAATGAATATATTCATCTCGATAACGATGAAAATTACAACGATCAATCACCGCATCAATCATTGGCTTTGGCCCACAGACATAAACATGTGTGCCCTTTGGCTGTGCGGAAATTAATTGATCGAGGTCAAGGCATTTCCCATCTGAATCGATATAACTAAAAATATGTTCAGCATGTTTTTGTTTGAGCTCTTGCAACAGTGCAGCATGCTCTGGCGAACGATAGGCATAATGCAATTCGTAATCTGCCCCACGTGCAGCCAACTCATCCATTTGCGGCACAAAAGGCGTAATCCCAATCCCACCCGCAATTAAAATATGTTTTGCGCCATTTTCAGCCAGTGGAAATAAATTTTTAGGTTCTGAAATCAGGATTTCACAGCCTTCATTGCATTGCTCATGCATATAGACCGAGCCACCTTTACCTTCTACATCTTTGCGTACGCATACTTGGTAAGTGCTAAGATCCTGAGCACAGCTCATCAGTGAATAGGCATTGGAAAGCTGATCATTCATTTTAACAATGATATGACTGCCCCCATTAAACTGAGGAAAATTTTGTCCATCCTGACGTTTAAATGTAAACCGTTTGATCAATGGTGTAAGTTGCTCTACCCCAGTGACCACTGATGCAAACATTTCATAATGACTTGCCATGTCTAAATCCTCTTTACCACATGTTGCTTTTTTAAGTACTTATTCAAGCGCTTTCTCATTGGAGGGCAGCGTGTTGGATGATCATCAATGAATGTCCAACACGCCTTTATCCTATAGCCCTAAACACATATATTTAATGGTCATGAATTCTTCTAAGCCATACTTAGAACCTTCACGGCCTACCCCTGATTGCTTCACACCGCCAAACGGGACCACTTCATTTGAAATTGCAGTTGAGTTCATCCCCACCATGCCATATTCAAGTTGTTCTGCGACACGCCAGATTCGTGAAATGCTTTCACTATACACATAAGCTGCCAAACCAAAGATGGTGTCATTGGCTTGGGCAACCACATCTGCTTCATCACTAAATCGAATCAGTGGTGCCACTGGCCCAAAGATTTCTTCTTTGACAATTTCCATGCTTTGATCCACATCAGTAAGCACGGTTGGTTCAAAAAAGGTCTGTCCAAGTGCATGCTGTTTACCACCACAAGCCACTTGTGCACCTTTTTTACGTGCATTATCGATTAACTGTTGTGCTTTAAGGACGGCTTTTTCATTGATTAAAGGCCCTATCTGTACATTTTCTTCAAGACCATTGCCAATCTTAAACTTTTCAACTTCTTGCACAAACTTCTCAGTAAATGCCTGATAAACCTTGTCATGTACATAAATACGGTTGGCACAAACACAGGTTTGCCCTGCATTACGGAATTTGGCAAAAATTGCACCTTGTACTGCTTTATCTAAATCTGCATCATCAAAAATAATCAATGGCGCATTTCCACCGAGTTCGAGCGCAAGTTTTTTAATCGTGTCTGAACATTGCTGCATCAATAAACGGCCAACAGGCGTTGAACCGGTAAAAGTCAGTTTTTTGACTTTTTCATGACTGGTAAATACCGCACCGATTTCTTGTGACTGACCTGTTACAACATTGATCACCCCAGCAGGAATCCCTGCCATTTCTGCAAGTTTTGCAATGGCCAAGGCGCAATAAGGCGTTTCATTGGCAGGTTTAATCACAATCGTACAACCCGCAGCTAAAGCTGGCGCAGCCTTACGAGTAATCATAGCGATTGGGAAATTCCAAGGCGTGATCGCTGCAACCACTCCTACAGGTTCCTTGGTAATGATAAAACGCTGTTGATTATTGGTGGTAGGAATCACATCACCATAAACTCGCTTACCCTCTTCTGCGAACCATTGAATAAATGAAGCAGCATATTTCACTTCACCTAAAGCTTCAGCCAAAGGCTTGCCTTGTTCAATGGTCATGATACGAGCCAGTTCGTCAGCATGTGCCAATACCAACTGATACCAAGCCAATAATAAATCTGCGCGTTTTTGTGCAGTTAAGGCTTTCCACGTTGCTAAAGCTTGATATGCAGCATCAACAGCTAGGCTTGCTTCTGCCGCCCCCATATTGGGAATAAGCCCAATATCTTCACCTGTTGCTGGGTTGGTGACGGGTACAGTGGCATTGGATTGTGCATTGATCCACTGACCATTTACCCATCCACGTTGTTGAAATAGCGGACTACCTTGCAAACTTGACATGTCATGATCCTATGGTTTGAAAGCAAGGTACGACTTTATTTGCCGCACCTTTAACTTGAGAGCTTCTCTAAAAAACACATGATCGAGCTGTTTGCCCCAGTGATATTTTGAGAGGCTCCCTTAAATGATTATTTGTGATATTGCGCAACGAGGTTTTGGAAATAAGCAATGCCGTGTTCACTAATCCCCGAACGTTGCTTATCCGTCATGATTCGCCCTTGACCGCGATAACCACGTGACTTTAAGCCACGTTGCACACTTTCAACCAGATTTAAATCTTCTGGGCGGAAGACATTACGATACCATTCAATCAAATCTTTTTGGTCTTGAGTCAGTTCTTCATTGGTAAAGTAAATATCATAATGTTGTAATGTCGTTTCAGCATCTACAGGAAACTCATAAATTACGGTCATAAAATTACCGCCTGGTGGCACATTAAACATGGTGCAAGGCCATGTCCAAAAACCACTAAAAGTTGGATCTTGTACTGATGGATCCAGCTTGAAGGATTTTTCTGAAGAACGTGCATAACCATATTGCAAGGTCCAGTTTTGATGTGTGGTATGCCAATATTTATCCACCTGAACAGAATCAGCAAAGCCCGGATGCGCAGGCCCACAGTGATAACATTCCATATAGTTATCTACAATCACTTTCCAGTTCGCTGGTGTTTCCGTCACAAAGCGTGCTGCAAGTTTTAAATCTTTGATGACCGCACAAGTTTCATTGAGCTTTTGTGCAAACTCAGGCAATTGATCTTCAACACAAGTGGCATTTTCATCCATATTGATAAAAATAAAACCGGCATACTCTTCAACTTTTACAGGCACCATACTTGAGTTTTGTTTATCAAAGGATTCAACATGATCACAGTTACGTGCCAGCGCCAAACTTCCGTCTAGCTTAAATGTCCATGCATGATAAGGACAGGTAATCACATTCTTCGCTTTACCACTACCACTTAACAACTCATGCCCACGATGCGGACAGACATTATAAAAAGCCCGTAATACGCTGTCTTTACCGCGAATCACAATAATATTTTCACCAATGACCTTACGGGTAATATAGTCATTGGCTTGTGCCACTTCACTGCCGTGTGCAACGCAAATCCAGCTTTTTGCAAAAATTTCTTCTTTTTCACGCTCGAAAACTTGAGACGATGTATAGAACACTTTGGGAAATGTCCAAGCAACGTCTGGGTTTGAACAGAAATCTTCTGGTAATTTTTCAACTGCATTCATGTTTTTACTCCATTAAACTCTTTTTTGTCCTAACGACCGTTTGTTTAAAATTGGCTGATGTTCAAATCAATTGAACATTGGCTTTAACGAACTCAGCATGCGCTGATATAAATCTTGCACCACAGGACAGTCACGTACTAAACGCAAACTGCCATGTAGTAATCCTTTACCGAGATAAAATTCGGTTGCAATATTGGCCTGTTTTAACTTTTCAGCAAAAATACGCCCATCATCACTGAGAGGGTCATACTCAGCGACGGCAATAAAACTACGAGGCATATTGGAAAAATCCTGTGCCAACAGTGGTGATAAACGTAAGTCCTGCCAGTCGCTTGTATTTGGCGCATAGGCTTGCAAGTAATCATGCATATCCGCTAGCGACAGTAATGGTGCATCTGCTTGCTGCTGACATGATGCCGTATCAAAACCACTACTCAAACATGGATAAATCATTGCAAGACCACAGGCTTGAGCACCTGTATGTTGTAATTGCACTGCAAGTGCAGCCGCTAAATTACCACCCGCACTGTCCCCCATCAAAACAATTTGATTTGGATTAATCTTCCATTGCAGGCCATGTTGATAGAGCCAGTGATATACCGTTTCACAGTCTTCATATGCAGCTGGAAAATGGTGTTCTGGTGTTAAGCGATAATCCACACTCAGCACAGCAACATTTAAATCACGACATAAATAGCGGGTGATAAATTCATGTGAATCAAGATTTCCCACCATCCAACCGCCACCATGAAGATACAAAATACATGGCCAACCTGTCGCTGGTGCTTCGCCCAATGGTGAATACAACCGAACATTGACTGGATGATTGAGCTGCGGCACAGTTTTATCTTCAATATTGACCGTACCATCACGCGGTAAGGTGTAATGTAAGCACATCGCATCATACGCAGCCCGAATAGAATCGATATCGTCATCCGCAGGTGAATAAATGCTGCTCCAATACACCAGACTTTGCATTTCTTCACTCAATCTATAGTGCATGCTCGATTGTTGTGTCATGACAATTCCTTTTGACTGGTTTTATCCACAGTGGGTTCAATTGCAACATCAATGTGCATATGTTTATTTGCATCTGTTTGATCTAAAGATTCCAACTCACTAAAACTCATTTGCTCAATCAGATGGGATGGAACCTTTGAATAATCCTCAATCAACCATTTCACTAAGCCATAGGTCTGTATCAAAATAATCACAATGAATGGCAAGGCAGTCACAATGGTCGCGGTCTTCATGGTGTCCAAAGGCGCTTTAGAGAAAATCATCGCAATCGGAACAAGGGTTAACATCACACACCAGAACAAACGTGCATTTGGTGATGGGTCTTGCCCCTCACGTAAACCACGGGTACAAGTTGCCGACACTGCATAGCCCACAGCATCCATATGTGCTGCAAGAAAAATCACCATAATTCCAAGGAAAATCCACATCATCAGCTTGCCAGCAGGCAATAAACCAAGCAGTTGGCTAATCGCAACTTCACCACCTTGTTGGCTTAAAACTTGTGGCACATTGACCATACCGTGAATAAAGTTATAGACACTGTAGTTTTCAAACACCCCAAAGATGAACCATAAACCAACGCTACCGCCGATGACCATGGCAAGAATCACTTCTTTGATAGTACGTCCCTTTGAAACACGCGTTACAAATAACGCCACACCCGGTGCATAAGAAATCCACCATAACCAATAAAATACGGTCCATTCACGGGTGAACTTTCCATCGCCCATTGGGTCGGTAAATAAACTCATATCGACAAAATTGGTTGCCATTAAGCCAAAGCTCATCAGCGAGTTATTCATAATGAATTGGGTCGGCCCAAAGCACAGCACATAAATCGCAAACAACACCACACCTAAACACACCATATGGCTGAGACGTTGCATGCCCTTATCCATCCCCACATAAGAACTCAGGGCGAATAAAATCGATACTGCAAAAATAATCACCACTTTGGTCATAAAGGTATTGGGGATACCTGTCAGCTGCGACAAAATATTGGTAAAAGTCACCGCAGTCAGCACCAAAGAAATTGTTAAAGCACCGAACATACACAACAAGAACATCAGATCGACAAGGCGCCCAACAGGTCCAGTTGCCTTAAAACCAGTGACCGCTTCAATCATTGACGCCAAACTTAAGCCTTTATTCTTTCTGACGTGATAGCTATAACACAGTGAAATTGAAGCCAGCGCATAGATCGACCAAGCACTCAATCCCGAATGAAAGAATGAGTAAGCAACGCTATATTTCAGTGCTTCCGCAGATTCAGGAGTTAAATTTAAACCCGGTGTTTGATAATAATAAGCCCAGTCTAAGAAGCCCCAATATAAGGTCGAAGAACCAATACCCGATAAAATGAACATGAAAATCCATGACATGGTACTGTATTGCGGTTTGCCTTCACCTAATTTGATTTTTCCATATTTACTAAACGCCAAAGCAAAGGTAAAAATAATTGATAAAAATGCAAATAAAAGCACTGGTGTAGTAAAAACAGATGTTGTCCACTTCATCCATTGAGCAGCAAGCTGTATAGATTCAGTCGAGTAAATTGCTAAACCAGCCACCGAAATAAACACAACGGCAAGACTGGTTATTGCAAGTGTCTTATCTGTATAAAGTTTTGTATTTTGATTATCCATATCCATTCAATCCATCTTGGATCCTGATTGTTTATTCCCTAAGGGCGATTACTCCATCGCGAATAAGTCCATTTTTTGATGTGTTACAAATGCTGCTATCGCATCTCCAACGTCGTCCGTTTTGGCTGTTCCACCCACATCTGGTGTTTTTGGGCCATGTAGCAATACATGTTCAATCGCCTGCATAATCTCTTGACCTGCTTGAACCACCTGTTCGTCGCCATCTGCCAAGAAATCCAACATCATTGCGCCAGACCAGATTGCAGCAATTGGATTGGCAATTTTTTGACCATAAATATCGGGTGCAGAACCATGTACAGGTTCAAACAACGATGGGAAATTACGTTCTGGATTTAAGTTTGCAGAAGCAGCTAAACCAATCGTTCCTGTACATGCAGGTCCCAAATCCGACAAAATATCACCAAACAAGTTTGAAGCAACCACGACATCAAAACGTTCAGGCTGTAACACAAAACGCGCGGCCAAAATATCGACATGCTGTTTGTCTGCCTTAATTTGCGGATATTGTTTTGCCATCTCATCAACACGTTCATCCCAGTACGGCATACTGACTGCAATACCATTTGATTTGGTTGCAGCGGTAACTTTTTTAGCATCGCGTTGATTGGCAAACTCAAAGGCATATTTCAAAATGCGGTCTACACCATGACGGGTAAACACAGCTTCTTGTAAAACAAACTCACGCTCAGTACCTTCAAAAGCCTTACCACCAATCGCAGAATATTCACCTTCGCTATTTTCACGTACCACGTAGAAATCAATATCCCCCGGTTTTTTCCCTGCAAGTGGGCATTTCACCCCTGGCATTAAACGTACTGGACGTAAATTCACATATTGGTCAAAACGACGACGGAACTGTAGCAACGACCCCCAAAGAGAAATATGATCTGGCACTTTTTCAGGCCAACCCACTGCACCAAAGAAAATCGCATCGTATTGCTGTAAAATTTCAAACCAGTTATCCGGCATCATTTTTCCGTGTTCAAGATAGTAATCACAACTTGCCCACTCAAACGCATCGAACTGTAGCGCTATGCCATATTTGTCTGCAGCTGCCTTTACAACCTTGATCCCTTCTGGTAGAACTTCTAACCCGATTCCATCGCCTGCAATCGTCGCAACTTTATACTTTTTTGCCATAACGCTCCCTTACACCTTTGGTTAATATCCTTAGCTGTAAACATGCTATTTTCAGCAAAAATGATCAATAATAAAACTATCACCCCAATGGACACGGATCGTGAATAATCTACCTAACCTATCGGATTTAAAGGTTTTTTGCACAGTCGCAAAACGTAAAAGTTTTGTTGATTCTGCTGAGGAACTGGGTGTTTCGCCTGCATTTATTAGTAAGCGCATCAACATTTTAGAAAACAATTTAAACTGTAAATTGTTTCATCGCAGTACCCGTCATGTCAGTTTGACTGAAGATGGCAAACTGATTTTGGAGCGAGTTGCTCATATTTTGGATGAATTTGATGAAATCAGTGAGTTGGTCAATAACCCTTTAAGTACCCCCACAGGGCATCTTGATATTGTCAGTAGCTTTGGTTTTGGGCGGAAACACGTTGCACCGATCCTTTCTAAACTGCTGACTATGTATCCAAAATTAGAAATTCAGTTTGATACAATTGATAATACGAAAGATTTAATTCAACACAGTATTGATCTGGATATTCGGATTGGCAATGAAATTGCACCCAATATGATTGCCAAAAAAATGGTTTCTAATTTCCGAATTTTTTGTGCTGCACCAAGCTATTTATTAAAAAATGGAATGCCTGAAAGTTTAGACGATTTGCGTAGTCATGATTGTTTAACCATCAGTGAACGTGACCAATCTTCGGTATTATGGAAATTACGCCACGCTTCAGAAGATATGTCGGTACATGTCACCCCACGTTTTATCTCCAATAATGGTGAAATTATTCACCAATTGGCAGTCGAAGGTCATGGCATTATCTTACGTTCAATTTGGGATGTTGCAGATGAGTTGATTAGCGGTCAGTTACAGCATATTTTGCCTGAATACTGGCAAGATGCCGATGTATGGGCAGTCTATCCGTCACGTTTAAAAAGCTCGTCTAAATTACAGACCTGTATCCTGTTTATCCAAAATGAATTACAGAATCGATTGCAGCATGTTCAGAACCTATCACGTGGACAACTGATTCAACCGGTAGAATCGGTAACACAGCACGCTGAAAAGGTATTTTTATAATCGAGATCAGCTGCCTGCTTTCTTTTTTTAACAACATCATGCACATTAATTCAATCATGAACATGCAGGCAGCATATGAGCACGGCAATATTTGGCCTTATTTTAATCGCAGCGGTATTTCACGCCACATGGAATGCTATTGTCAAAGCAGGCTCAAATAAATTTTTAACCACTGTACTGGTGACTGCATCAGCAGCAGTTTTAGCAGCGCTACTACTGCCCTTTTTCCCGATACCACATCGCGCTAGTTGGCCTTATATTTTGGCCTCAACGGGAATACAGATTCTCTATTTTGGTATGGTTGCCAAAATCTATCGTGTCGCTGACATGGGACTAAGTTATCCACTGATGCGTGGTACTGCACCGCTTATTGTGGCAGTTTTAGGGACATTCTTGCTGCATGAAACATTAGAACTCAATGCTTGGCTTGGGATCATTACCATTTCCATCGGCATTTTATCCATGATCTTCGCAACCTCTCAAACAGGACGAAAAGGAATTGGTTTAGCCTTGCTCAATGCAGTTTTAATTGCTGGCTATACCTTGGTGGATGGTCATGGAATTCGTCTCTCAGGATCACCCATTTCTTATATCTTATGGAGCTTTGTGCTCTCGGGTCTGATCTTTTTTATGTTTGCCTTGAAAATGCAATATCACCAGATAGGTAATTATTTTCGTCATAATTGGCATTTCGGTTTAATTGGTGGGATTGGCTCATTTTTCTCTTATGGACTCGCATTGTGGGCGATGACACTTGCACCAGTTGCTATTGTTGCCGCACTGCGTGAAACCTCGATTTTATTTGCGACGCTGATTTCGATTTTTATTCTCAAAGAGCAAGTTAATACGATACGTATTATCTCGTCATGTATTATTTTAATCGGGGCATTGGTCCTAAGAGCCGTCTAATCCTAACAGCCATTTATTCCTAAGTGCCATCTATTCCTAAGAGTGGCTGGCGTAGGCAGAACCGAAAGAACCAGCCTATTTTAAATAGACTGGTTGATCCTCAATGTTAATTTTAGAAGTAATAACCAAGTGATAAGTAAAATAATTTATTCCATTGATTACTGTCGCCTTGTGCAAGACCATTGGCACTACCGCCTGTCATTGGATCATTACGACTCCAAATATATTCGCCCTGAATCCCTACTGCTTTGTAATTAAAATACACCCCAGCAATTAAACGATCTGAATCTTGATAGCCCTTCTGATCTTTAAAGAAACGGCTATAGGACAGATAGGGTTTAATATTTTCCAACTGATAAAAGGGTTGAGCCAAGGTGTAATTAATTTCATTGGCCATAAATTTGCCTTTATTGGCCACTTGGTAGGGATAATCAAATGCCCCGATGGTTGAGCTATTTGGCAGAAGATTATCGGCATTTTTAATGTTCTGTTCACCTGCAAGGAAAAGCCATTGCCATGCTTGATAATTGGTTGTACTAAATACACTCCATGTACTTCGATGACCATCTTGCTGCGTGCGATTATTTTCCAGATCTGAGTACCAGAATGAACCACCAATCTCAGTTGAAAACTTTTGCGCTGGGTCCAACTCAAATTTTTTAGATAAGCGCGTCACCCACATATTTTTTTCATCGATATCTGTGCCTTGGCTTAAATCATCGGCTTGAACGAAGTTACCACTATAGCGACTTGCGTCTTTGGATGTCCCTGTATAGTTACCGCCATCTGTTGGGTAAAAACCTAAAATAAAATTGTATTGATCATTTTTAAACTGATACTTCGCACCTAGATTTTGAATATCTTCTAAGCCAACCGTATTTAGCAAGGTTTCATAATAGCTGTTGCCCCACAGTCGACCAAATCCAAAATCAACTGACTGGAAACCTACGGTAAAGCGTTGTTGGTCTGAAATTTTATATCCAGCCCAAGCATCTTTTAGAAATAATCCATCACATAAACGGCTGTATTGATAACAGCGTAGATCTAATGAGGCAATCCAATTTGGGTTTTCGTAACTCAATACCGTTTTAATATCTGCAAGCTGCCAATCCTTGTTTTTAGAACCTTCATTTGCTTCAACGATATAATCTTTGTACATATATCGGGTACGGATTGCGCCTGAAAGTTTAAGTTCACCTGATTCTGTTTTAGGGTCACCTATACTTAAATCTGCTGCAAAACTAGGCATGCTGACCAAAAGCCCCATTGAACCTATAAATAGAAATAACTTCTTCATTGTTGTACATCCTTGTTTAACCTCATATAAAAATGAAGAATTTATGTACAACAAACAATGGGCAAACTATAAAGTCGGAATTTACAGACTGTGTTTAATGCGGATTGATTCAATCACGATAAGGGAGTAAAAAAACTGTGATTTTTAGGTTTTATTGAAAAACCTTGCTTATTGAGAAATTAAAATCAATTTTTAAATTTATTATAGAGAATGGCTGGGTTGCATATTAAAAAACAAAATAAATATCAATAACTTAAAATATATTTTTACTTATAATAATGATAAAGCAAACAATCAATGGTAGAAGTTCTGTTTAATTTCATTCTTTAAATCTAACTACACGCCGCAATTGTTGTTGTGCTTTTATAAAGAAAAATGTTCCAATTATCCATCTCATTAAATTTAATTGGGACTCCAGAAGGTGTTACCTCATATTTTTTTAATGGAAATAAAATATCCAAACTAAAATTGTTGCCATAACAAAAACTTATAAAATTTTTATCATTAGATTCAATTACACGCCAGCCATTTTGAGCCAATTGATTAAATATCAATTTCATTTCACCCTGATCTAAGTCAATTTTTTTAATTTCAAACAGTGCATATTGCTCACCATAATTATGATTACCACGAGCATTAATATCCTTATATTCATAAATATAGCCATGAAAATATATATTCATAAAATTCTTAAATCGATCAGGAATAATTTCTGGTTTGTCTGTATTTGAACATGCAGCCAGCCAAAAAACTAGAAATGAGGTTACAGTAGACTTAATAATTTTTTTCATAACTTCTCTAAAAAAACCTAATTATAAGTATTTTTTAATTCTATTTGGCACTTTGCTTAAAAGACCTAATTTTTTCATCTCGGCATAATATATAGCGTAGTTTTTCCTAGCAAGCAGTTCATTTTTTTGTGCGACATATATATCGGCAATATTTAAGTAAGCAATTGCTCTACTTGGATCTAGCTTTATAACATGGTTTAAAATGTTTAAAGATTCATTGTAATAGCCTAATTTATATAAATAAAATGCAGAATCATTAAGCTCTAGAACATCATTTTTGCTATATACAGGCAATTGGCAATTTATGCTTTTGATTATTTCATCTATTTCTAATTTCTCAGACTTTTTCAATTTCTTTAAATTTTGGCTTGTTGAATAATTCATATAAACAACTGCGCCTCTTCCCCCACCTACATCAGCCTCCCAAATAGGTAGATCCTTTTGCTTATCCCACCTTCCAGCACACATACCGCTTAACATTGTTGGAATAGCATCCACAATCACTTTATTTTTATTATTGATAATTAAACAGTAACGTTGATCTTGATCTGAAATCGGTAACGTCAAAAAGTTATAATTTTTAGTGATGTATGAATATTCAGGAAAGACATCTTTCGATGAAAGACTAAAATTTGCATCACTTAAATTTAGCGGACTGCAATTTTTATAGCTTAAAAAATCAGGAGTTGCATGTACTGTAAAAATTGTACTACTTAACAATATAAAGAGCGTTTTCTTTAGCATTATCGTTGTCCTAATATCGGTGTTAAATATTTACAATTATTCGTACCATCATCTTTAAACCTATAATACACAACCCAATAGTCTAGATATTTTTTTGTTATACTAAACCCATTCTTGCCATCTTTCGAAGAATAATTTTGTTTTGTAGGATATAAGATTGCCATTTCATTTTTTTCATCATAACAGTATATATCCTGATTCTCATAGGTTGATTTAACTTTTTTCCAACCCATATCTTTAATTCTTTTTGTTACAGCACTATTATAAAAGTCAATACTCATGTCTTTTTTACTGACAAAAACATTATAATTTTCGACCTTATCCTTGACTATAACTTCAACAAAATCATATTTAACATCATAAAATAATTTTTCACTTTCCAAAGAGAAATTTAAACTATCTTTATTTTCATACATATTTGTATTTGAGCTACACCCTACCATTAAAACAAATAAAATACATATATATTTCAACACTATAAAAACCTTCGACTTTCAACCCTATTAATTAATCAGCACTTCAAACAAGAAAACTACTATCTTAATTTTCAATCACTCCAAATAATTTTAAATAAAAATTCTGCATAAATTACTCACACCCATCTACACCAGAATCACTATATGCATAATAAATCAACCAATTATCAAAATTACTAATTTTAATACTACTACCATCCTTATCCAAATATGCTTTCCTTTTTGGATATAAAATTCCTAATTTATTATAAATATCATAACAATATACATTAAATCCCTGATACTCATACTTCTTGACCCATCCTTCTTTTAATATTTTTTCTTCGATACCAAAAAAATTAGACTGACTCATAACAGATTTAGATATTACAATATTAGAAATTTCCGCACTAGGCTTCACTATCCCAGGCTCATACTCATATTTATACCCTTTAAAAACCAATTTTGAAAACTCTTGAATATCGACCTTATTTTTGTGTGAATTATTATTTACTTCCTTAATGTTTGATTTTTTTAACAATCTCAAAGCTATGTTTCACACTCATCAAACCCATGATATTTATAGATATAGGAAATCACCCATTTATCTAAGTTTTCTTTTTTAATTGACAATACATCTCCTTTTAAATTTCTGTAAACCTCCTTAGTGGGGTAAACCACACTCATCATATTGTTAGAACCGAAGCAAAATAATTTTTGATCTTGAAAATCGGGACTAACTTCTTTCCAACCTTGATTTTTTATATTATCAACAACAGTATTATTAAAATAATATTTAGTCATATCTGACTTTTTTACATATACTAAATTTACTTCTGATTTTTCTTTTTTTAGAATATTTACATATTCATAATTCACACTCTTAAAAACCCTTGATGTAAAATTAACAGGATCTACATATTCTAGCCTTTCTGTCTTTTGGGTACAAGAAGTTAAACTTAATATAAATAAAAAAATGACTAATCTCATTATTGTTTTCTTTGTTTGTTCTAACAAAACATTCACCCACCTTATTAAAATTCACTCTACACAACTAGAGAAATTTTCGTTAAAAATTGGTAATTTTTAAACATATTTTAACTCAGGTTATTTTTAAAATAATTCTTACAGTTTGTCGTACCATACATATCATAACCATAGAATATGACCCATTTATCTAAGTTTCCCTCACCTACACTCATACTATTTCCTTTTTTATTTCTATAATTTATTTGAGTTGGATAAACAATACTCATTGCATTTTTTCTATCATAACAATATATGTATTGATCATCAAATAATGCAGGTATTTTTTTCCATCCTTTTTCTAGTAGTTTTTTTCCAACCACATCCGTAAAATCCCTTTTACTTAGGTGGTTTTTATCAATATAAACATTACTCTCATCTAAAATTTAATTTATATGTATAACCATAAGCACTAAATAATTCTTTAGATAATTCCTCAAAATTTACTCTATCTTTCCGATCATTCTTTACAGTACAACTACTAAGTAATATCGTAATACAAGCAAAAATTAAGCTTCTAAGCATTTCAATTAACCCAACCATTTTTTAGTTAATTTATCTTCTTCTAATGAAATAAAATCACTTCTAGCAATATCAAAACATTTTCCAAAGGTTAAAAATATTATCACATATCTATAATTTTATATGTTTATCTTTCAACATTCTCTCGCCCTATCTCACAAATCCTAGCAATAAAACTTATTAACAGTCCAATAAATAAAGAACAACCAACTAACCAATTTAAACTTACCACTATTTCTTTCCCACTAGATTCAAAAATAATTAAAAATAATGCCGTTATTAGACTAATAGTAACAGTCCTTATGAAAAAAGTTAGATATGGCTTATCCTCAATCCTTAAAAAGCTTGATATCAAAGTGATAACAAATTCTAACATTGTAATTTCCTAAAATTTAAAAATTAGTAAACAAACTTCACTTTTCTATTTATCAATTATTACCATATATTTCAATAGAATACTTAATTAAAATATACGATTAGGAGATTATTTTTTACGACAATCGTTAACTTTTCCCTCGCCATAATCAAGGAAGATTATCCAACTATTTTTACTAGAAGGCATAACCTCATGTCCAATAAAGCTATAGTATTTATCTTTCTCTGGAAATAAAGCTCCAAGATAAATTTTTTCTTCTAAACAATACTCATAAAAATGATCTTTATTAGAAATCATCCTCCATCCATCCTTTTCAATTTTGAATGCACTTGATTGTATTCAACTAGTGATAATTTAGATTTCTGTATTTTAACAATTGAATATTTATTTTCTGGCTTATCAATAGAAACATATTCATCTGGATCATAATTTTTAAAATATTTATGAGTGATAGTTTTGAAAAATCGCGCATCCTGATTAATTTCACTATTTACACATGAAGAAGTTAAAACTATGAGTATAGTAATATAGCTAAATTTTAAAAAATTCATTTCGCATTTTCCTTACAAATATTTTTAAATTGAAATGAATTACTGCATTCTCAGTTTCAGAAATATCAAATTTTCTTGAACCTGCACCCATCTTAACACCAACTTTAGCATCAAGATTAAACCCTTTTCTGCTTCGAGAGTGCTTGATTCACTATTTAAAATATTTTTTTACAATTAGTGGTTCCATATACATTATATACATAGGATATAACCCATTTATCCAAATTCCAATCTCCCACACTCATACTATTACCTTCTTCATTACGATAATTTACGCGAGTTGGATAAACTATACTTATTGCATTTTTTCTATCGAAACAATACATATATTGATCATCAAATAATGCTGATATTTTTCTCCAACCTTTATTAATTAATTTATTTTCGACTACATTTTCAAAGTCTTCTTTACTCATTTTATCTTTTGAAATATATACATTACTCCCGTCAGATGTTTCTTTTGAATTGTGCATTTCATATCGATAGCCATATGATGAAAATAATTCTTTAGATAATTCTTCAAAATTAACACGATTATTTTTAATTGTGCAACCTGAAATAAAAATATTACAAAAAATCATTATAACAACCAGCTTTATCATTACACCTCTAATTTTATTTAAAACCTCATAATTACGACCTGTATTATAACCTATAGACTTATTAATTAGCACAATTATTTTAGAAATTTTCATCTTTTTTATCTAAAAACCAATACTCAATTAAAAGAAAAATTAATGAAACGATCCCTCCTAAAGCTTGAGTTAATAAAAATATTAGGTCATTAAAAGGCATTAGATAATCATCTTTAAAAAAATTATAACTAACCACTAAAAAAACCTGTCAACCCTAAAAAGCATCCCTTTATCAAACAAAATAAACAAGGATGATCCTCTGCTTTGAGATTAGATATAAATTACCCCAACACAACTTCAATAATTATGGTAAACATATAAAAATACTTTCTTATTTATTGTACTGTGGTTCATTTAACTTTAGGCTCGATTTCTCTTGATAGGCTTCGTTACAATGACTTTTATGAGCTAGCAATCTCAAAAGATCTCTTAAATTATCCTATTTAAGAGATCTTAAAAATCAATTTAAAAAGATCTATAGTTCTTTTAACATATCCTTAGCAGGCTCATAACCTCCATTTGCAGCTATTTCCAAGAACTCTTTAGCTTTAATTTTATTTTTTTGTACACCTAAACCATTTAAATACATATATCCTATGTTTGATGCAGAAACAACTTTAATATCTTTATCTGTAGAGTTAAATAACGTTAAAAAAATATCCAAAGCTTGTCTATAGTTTTTATCACAATTTCCTCCTGTTAAGTATTCTGCACCTAAATTTATACCAGCAGGCATATACCCATTTTCAAAAGAATTTTTATATAATTTACAAATTTCAGGTGTTCTTAAATTTTGATAATGAAAAACTTTTGCTTTGACAAAATCACCAATGATCACATCATGTTCAATTAGTTTGTTTGCCAATAAATCAGCTTTTTTTAGATCACGATAATCTTCCAAGTTTGGCATTTCACCTAAATATAAAGAGGCTAAATCAACAAGTGCAAACCAATATTTTTTTTCAACTGCTATATTATTATTTTCAATAAAACCATCAACATCTCCTTTTTGTAAATCTAGTAATGCTATTTCTGAATAAGAGGCTGGAATAAATTCTTTTGATTGATTTAATAAAAATAATGCTTTTTCTGTATTTTTTTCAACACCACTCCCTCTAATATACCTTGCACCTAAATTATGCATTCCCAAAGGGCTACCCAAATCTGCCGCTATTTTTATGTATTTAATTGACTCTTGAATATCACCTTTTTTTGAAAAATAATCTCCTAACCAAGCATTCGCCTCAGGATTATTATTATCTGCAGAAAATTTTATAAGTTTAACCCCTTCACTTTCATTCTTAGTAAAATATTTACCATAATATTTAAAATTCCCTAAGATATATGCATCAGCTGGTCTATTATAGTTTTCTTCTAAACATTTCTTTTCGTTTTTAGTAAAATTATTAAAATCTATATCGCAATTTAGATAAAGCTTTTTGTTTACCTCATCATTAATACTAATAGGTACTTTACCACATCCTATTACTCCATTTGCATTGGTTATTTCACAAGGAACTTTTATAACATCAAAACGATTGGATTCAGTATTAGAATTTATACATCCATTTAAACCTCCCAATATTAAAAAAAATGGTATTAACAAAAAAACTTTCATAAACCCTCTATATAAAACATTCTTCATCTACAGAAATCAAAATTTTATTAGTCAAATTCTAATTTTAAATTTCCTATTAAATAAATATAATTTCTATTGTTCAAAATTAAAAACCTCAAACAATAGAAAAACAATAGAAAAACAATAGAAAAACAATAGAAAAACAATAGAAAAACAATAGAAAAACAATAAAATTATTTTATTTTTTGCAACATATCTATAGCAGGCTGAAATCCATAGTTTTTAGCATACTCTAGATATTCTTTTGATTTATTTAAATCACGATTAACTCCCAATCCATTTAGATACATATAACCTAAATTTGAGGCTGCTACAACTTTTATGTCCTTATCTGACTCGCTATATAGTGAATTAAAAGTAGTTAATGCTAATTTATAATTTTTAGAACAATTATTACCTAACAAATATTCAGAACCAACGCTTAAACCAGCAGACAAATAACCTTTATCAAAAGATAATTTATACAAATCACAAATCTCAGGATTAGCAACTCCATCTGATTTATATTGTAATACTCTAGCCTTCAATACATACCCTACAGCAACATTATGTTCTATTAATTTATTCGATAAATCAATAACTTTATCCAAATCACGATAACCTTCAAGATTTGGCATTTCTCCCAAGTATAAAACAGCTAAATCAGCATAAGAAAACCAATACTTTTTATCAATTGCAATGTTATTATATTTAATAAACCCCTCTATATTACCTTTTTGCAGTTCAATCAAAGCTATCTCTGAAAAAGAAGCAGGAATATATTCTTTAGATTGATTTAACAATAATAATGCTTGATCTAAATTTTTATCTACACCAATTCCTCTACTATATCTTGCACCTAAACTATGTATTGCCAAAGGATTTCCTAGATTAGCTGCTTCTTTTATTAATATAGTTGCAGAATTAATATTACCTTCTGCTTCAAATTTTTTAGCTAACCAAAATTTTGCTTGAGGATTCTGATGCTCTGCAGCATATTCGATATATTTTAATCCTTCTACCTCATTTTTATTATAAAACTCTCCATAATATTTTAAATTTCCTAGGATATAGGCATCAGCAGGTCTTTTATCATTCTGTTCTAAGCACTTTTTACTACTATTATTAAAATTTTCAAAGTCTATTTGACAATTTGGTATCAATTTTTGATTGACTTCATTTTTTAGACTTATTGGGATCAGTCCACATTTGATCGTGCCATACTCATTTGCAATTTCACATGGGATTGAAATTATATTTGGATTTTTATCCTCAATAGTATTTATCTTTGAGTTTGTGCATCCGCTAAGCAAAAACACAAATGAAAAATTAAATATCAATCTATTATACATCAAATGCCCTATCTAAAGACTCCAAATAATTAGATTACCGTAAATTAAACAAGATTAAATTTCGACCAACCCAATTATTTTTAATGAATTATTTCCAATAAGAATAATAAATTTATTTGCTTTGCAAATAACATCTATTTAATGTTCCATTAATTGTATGACTTAATATAATGTTCCATTTATTTTCTATTTGCTTACCTATATCTCCACCACCTAAAATTTTATTGCCTACTAATTCCTGTGGAGGAATAACTTCTAATTGTCTTGTTCCTTGACAAAAAATATATGCTTGATCTTTCTTTTTTAAAAAAAACCATCCCCTGTCTTCAATCAAATTATTTTTGATAATATTGAATTGTTGCATGGATAAATTATTAGAACTGATTTCATAAAATACATCACTAGAAGAATATGATTTGTAACTTCCCTCATTTTCTAACTTATTTTTAAAAATTTCTTTAGCTTCATGTTTTAGCTCTTCATTTATAGGATCATTACTTTGTCCTCTACCAATATTATTATCTTTCACACAAGCTACTAATAAGATAATTAAAAAAAAAGGAAGTATTTTTACCATTACTCTTCTCCTGATACGAGCCCTGTTCCTGCAAAATTTCCATTAATGCCACTACTACCAACAACAACTTCATGTGCTGTAGCCCCATATACCATACTATCTTTCGGTACAACAGGTTTAACTCTATTATATCCAACTCCTAAAAGTGGAGTTCCTACTAATCCCCTAACTCATTACTTAAAGTTTGTGGTGTACCGACTTGGTCACAGTGGTAAAAGGCAACACGTTCTAATTTAGCTTTGTTCTTTCTGGTTTCAGTTTTCCATATTGGGTCTTTATAGGTCGAATTGCATTTCTGGGTATATGACAATCAGACTAACTATAAATATGTTACTAATTACTCTTTATTTTTTAGAAATTTAATTTCTTCATATATTGCATTCTTTTCAGATAAATATAAAAATTTATCATAGATTGGTTCTACAGCATCTGGATATTGATCTGTTATTAAAAAAAATGTATAAAAAGGTGAAAATACTTTAATTAAAAATTTTTTATTAATAATTATTTTTTTCCAAAATAAAATTTTATTTACTTCGACTTCACTCACTTTAAACTCATTATTTTCATAAAGCAGATAAAGTACGTTATCCTTATAATATAATATTGCATTTTTTTTATTTTTACTCCAATCATAAAATTCGTAATAAAAACCTCTAAGTCCGTGTATTTCCACCTCACCTAAAGCAATTCTAGTTCTTGACAAAACAGACCTCGTTCCCAAATCATATTCTATAATTTCAGAATATTTGTCATAAGCCTTTCTTGACTCTTTAATAAGCAATAAAACGTTGTTATTAATCACACATGACTCCTTTAGCAACAGCTACACCTGTACCCCCACCTACAATTCCTACAGTATAGTTAATATTTGTTCCGCCAGATCTTTTTAAAATTTGTTCAGGTGTTTTCTTTGCTGCTAGAGAAGCATAGTCACTAATATGCCAATTACTTTTAAATGGCTCTGGCCAGCCTTTTCTATAACTGATTTTTAATGCATTTCTCATTTTTACTGCTTCTTCTGCCGTTTTTGCAATTGTAGGAATTCTTTTCGCTTGTAAAACGTAACCCACCCGCCCCGTTGGAACCATCATTCCTCCAGCAAATTGAGCACCATTATAAGCAAGTGAACACTTATTAACCCCGCTATTAGTACCCATTTTTTCACGAACCCAATTTGTTCCTCCCATACTTACACTATCACCAAACCCAGCTGCAATGTTTACAGTAGTATCTGACGGTTCGTACCTCGTAGTATCATGAATTAATTTAAAAACTGGATCCATGAAAGTTTCATCCAACCCCATTGGATCCACCCACTGATTTGGATCACTTACATAAGCAGAATTATTTAATCCCCCAAATAATCCTATCGGATCTTTACTCACATACCTTGCACTAAACGGCTCGTAATAACGATAACGGTTATAGTGTAAACCTGTTTCCTTATCGTAATATTGCCCTTGAAATCTTAAGTTGGTTTGCTCAAGCAGATTATCACTTGTATTAATTTCTAAAGCAGTGCTCCATGTATCCTGTTTGATTTCCCAAACACACTCCCCTAGCTCATTACTTAAAGTTTGTGGTGTACCGACTTGGTCACAGTGGTAAAAGGCAACACGTTCTAATTCAGCTTTGTTCTTTCTGGTTTCAGTTTTCCATACAGGATCTTTATAAATCGAATAAGGTACATTTTGGAATTGGCGATAATCAGGTGTTTCAATCAGCTGAATAAAGCCTGTATAACCAGTCTGTAATAACGGTACAAAGCTATTCGGTTCATAGACATATTGTTTGGTGTAGTCTTGCTGTTTTGATTGAGTTTGGTTTGCTTGATATGACTCCCATATCATTAGATCACCATCCCAACCAAATAAGGTTAGGCTGTGGTCTTGATGATTATTCTTAAATAATCGGCGACCAAAAACATCATAACCATAGTCTGTGATTTGACCATTGCTGTCACTTTGAATTAGACGATTTAAGTTATCCCAAGTGAGTTTTAAGGTCTGACCTGCTTGAGTGGTTTCAATCACGTTGCCTTGTGTATCATATTTATAATGTTTGCCTTGATACTGGCTAATCAAGTTATTTTTCACTTGCGCAGCTTGAGTGGCAATCGGACCAATTATGCGTAAAATCCTAATTAAAAAAACCTTTGTTTGCCTATCATTCCGATATAATTTTAAAATATAGTTTTTACTTAACTACACCTAATTCCTTTAATTTATCTTGAGCTTCTGTATTCCCCTGTTTCTCAGCTTTTTTTAACCAAAATATAGCTTCTTTTAAATTCTTATTTTTATCTTTATTTAATAATATTAAAGCTAATTGAAGCTGTGCATTCTCATGATCTTGATTAGCGGCTAATCTATAATAATATTCAGATTTATTTAAGTTTTTCTCTCCACCAATTCCTCTCAAATACATAATACCTAAACCATTTTGGGAAGGGGCATCTCCCTTTTTTGCTGCTTTTTCTAACCATTCTTTAGCTACATTTGCATCTTTGGGGAATCCACTATCACCATTTAAAAAATTCATTGCGACATTGTATTGTGCATCAATATTCCCTGACCTAGCTAATTCTAATTCATAACTTTTTTCATATGAGGCGCTATTAGCACATGCACTACAAATAAATAAAATACTCAAAATAACCAAAATCTTCATAACTAATAAACCTATACTTCATTTGGCTGGAATATTTATTAAAAGGGTTACAACCTGCCCGATATTTACTGATATTGGATAATGCCGCAATTCATAAAGGTGAAGATGTAGATGCAGTCGAAAGGAAATATCAAGTTAGGTTGGCGTATTTACCTGCTTATAGTCCTTATCTAAGTCCGATAGAAAAAGCATGGTCCGTTCTAAAACGAAAAGTCAGACATCTGGTGGGGCAACATAAGAAGACCATGGAGCAAGCCTTAGAGGCTGTATTAAATAATGTAGTAAACTTTATTTAATTAGCTATATTGAAGATCATAGTCAAATTTATCTATCTCCCCCCCATTCAGAAATTGTAGGGACTTGATCATTATTCATTAATATCTACTTAAATCCTTGATAAATTGTTAGTCTAGTAAAATCTATTAACGCTTTCGATGATTTAACTGATTCCCAATCCATCAGATCAACCTCCCAACCAAATAGTGTTAAACTATGATACACTCAAGCATCCTATCAAATATAAAATCAAAAATTTATTCATTTACTTGCCTTGTTATTTTTCGAAATTGGTAATTCTTTTATTAATTAATTTTTTGTTCTCATAGCTCAACTCATTATAACCCTCTGTTTTTATGAAATTTTTTAATTTTTCCAATAAGATTTTCTTATCATTCTCATTAATATACTCATACAATATTGCTTCTGCCTCAGCATCATATATAAAAGCATCTCCTCCCAATATAATTATTGAATAATAGAAATCTACTCTATCACTTTCTTTTTTTTCTTTAATCATATGTATTTCTTTATAGAACATACTAATCCAGATTCTATCTGGAGCCTTTTGAAGTAATAGCACTTTAACGCTTCCCCATTGGGCACTACCGCCAATTGCTTTAATTTCAGACAAAACAAAACCTATGTAGCCTAAAATATAGATAACTAAAAATAGAAAAACACTTAAAAATATATAAAAAATACGATGATTCATTTTATCTCTTCGTTCAAATAAATAAAATTTATATACTTATTTTTATTTCCTAAAAGATAACCAATTAAGCCTATTGTTATCCTTTTTAAAAATTTACCACGAATTTGTCTGAATAATATATTTACTCTCCATCTTAATCTACTTTCTAAGTATTCAACCCTGTTTCAATTACTTTTAGCGTTGTTAAATTTAACCAATCTATATTTATGGGTTGGGCTAGACCCGCTCTAAAATTCCAAAGAGTTATACCAGATCAGTCGTTAATTTCATTTGAAAGTTATCAATTATATAAACTATTAACTACAGCTCCCCCCTAAACAGCTGATTTAAAAAGTGATCCACACTTAAAAAATTAAAATCAATAGATTAATTGCAGGAATCAACACCAGAAATTAGATACATAAACGCAACGCCATTTACAGAAAAATCTCCTGGAGTCAACACTGAGCCTTGATAATCAATTACAGGACCTGAATTTGAAGTTACAATATTAATACGATTATTCCTACCTAAACAATATGTATCAACCCCTTTACCCTGTCCTTTGAGCACCCATCCATCTTGTTTTAATATCTTTATTATTTCATCAAGTTTTTTTGAATCCTTAGAAACTTCTACATTAGAAATCTGTGTTTGCGATTTATTTATTGCATTTTTTATTTTAACATCAGGACCCAATATTTTGATCATTTTATCATCAAAAGCATACTTGTCTGAATTATCTGGTCTCAGACCTGCTGTACACGCGATCAAGTTAACCGTTGAAATAATACAGAACAGTGTTTTTATATTTTCACCTATTTTCAAAATATTACACCTCATATTTGAATTAAATTTCCTTTAAACACCAGAAAAATATTTTTTAAATACTTCTAATAATTTTAAATAAAAACTCCGTAAAAATTACTTACAACCATTTACACCATCATCATTATATACATAATAAATCAACCAATCATTAAAATCACCAAAGACAACTCTACTTCCACTTCTATCAAAATATTCATTCTTTTCTGGATATAAAATTCCTAATTTATTATAAATACCATGACAATATATATATAATCCATTATAAACATCCTTTCTTACCCATCCTTCTTTTATTATCTTTTCTTCAACACCAAAAAATTCAACTTTACTCATATTATCTTTGGATATCAAAATATTAGACATTTCAGCATTAGGCTTCACTATCCCAGGCTCATACTCATATTTATACCCTTTAAAAACCAATTTTGAAAACTCTTGAATATCGACCTTATTTTTGTGTGAATTATTATTTACACAAGACACTAAGAAAAAGGATAATCCTAGTATAGAAAAGAATATTTTATACATTTTANTCTTGAATATCGACCTTATTTTTGTGTGAATTATTATTTACACAAGACACTAAGAAAAAGGATAATCCTAGTATAGAAAAGAATATTTTATACATTTTAAATCCATAAATTTTATACAAAGTTGATTTTAGTTTTCTCAATAAAAAAACCATTCAAAATTTTACATCCTTACAATATGACGTTCCTTCTTTCTTATAAATAACACCTATATTCCATTGATCCAACAAGCTAGATTTAATATATAATTTTTGCCCAAACTTATCATAATAGTCCATTTTTTCTGGATAAATAATTGTCATTTGATTATACCGATCATAACAAAACACATACTGATCCTCAGATGTATAAACCAACTTCCATTTCTTCTCCATTTTACTTTTTATCATTTCAAAATCAGACAAGGATAAATCAGACTTAGGAATAAAAACATTATAGTAGTTGGCAAAACCTCGTTGCATACCTACCTTTAAATCATAATTATAGCCATCAAATAAATAAGAAATTTCTTTCTCAACTTCAATTTCATTGTTTTTAGAACTATCTTTATGTATGCCATTACAAGCTAGAAAAAACAAAATTAAAGTCATTAAATAAACAAATCTCTTGATAGCACATCATCCTTAATAATTTATGTAACAACGTAGCATTAAAAACATTATAGTAGTTGGCAAAACCTCGTTGCATACCTACCTTTAAATCATAATTATAGCCATCAAATAAATAAGAAATTTCTTTCTCAACTTCAATTTCATTGTTTTTAGAACTATCTATATCATTACATGCTTGTAAAAATAGATTAAAAATTATTAAAAAAATAAATTTATGCAATATGTTTTATCTCCTAGATTAACCTAAAATTTTACATCCTTACAATATGAATTTCCTTCTTTTATATACTTTATACTTATCCCCCACTTATCAAGAGAACTAGACTTTATGTATAACTTCTGCCCAAATTTATCATAGTATTCCATTTTTCTTGGATAAATAATTGTCATTTGATTATACTTATTATAACAAAAAACATACTGATCCTCAGATGTATAAACCAACTTCCATTTTTTCTCTATTTTACTTTTTATCATTTCAAAATCAGACAAGGATAAATCAGACTTAGGAATAAAAACATTATAGTAGTTGGCAAAACCTCGTTGCATACCTACCTTGCCATTACAAGCTAGAAAAAACAAAATTAAAGTCATTAAATAAACAAATCTCTTGATAGCACATCATCCTTAATAATTTATGTAACAACGTAGCATTACATATTGCTAATATTTTGTGGCTTATTATAATATCCCATACAATAATCAACACCATAGGCATTAAAATACAACTCTAAAGCCCAATTATTTTTATCATCATATTTAAATATATTACCTCTTGAATCATAATGATTATTTTTACTTGGAAATAGAATTGATAAAATCTGATATTCATTTAAACAATATTTAAACAATCCATCATTTTGATCAACCAATTTCCATCCATTTCTATTTAATTTTTTTTGAACTTGTTGGAATTCATAAAAATCCATCTTTTTCTTACTTATATCAATAGCCATATATTGCGTGACATCTTTATCAATAAGGTTAAATGATTTTGGCTCATATTGAATAAAATAAGTATTTATAACCTTATTAAAATCCTCTTTATAAACTTTATCAGTTGGAACATTACTTTTTTTAATTATGCAACCTGAAACAAATAAAATGCACAACATTATTATTGCAACTACTTTCATCATTATACCTCTATTTTTTATTTAATAGCTCTAACTTGTAACCTGTATCATAGCCATAGCCTATAGACATATCCGCTCCTTGTGTTCCAAAACCTACTTGAATACCTTTAATTCCATTAGAATCAAATAATTTCTCTCCATCAGGAATAACTCCCCCCCCCTAACTCCTCTGGCTCCAGCACCATATGTTGTTGCCTTTCCAGTTAAAAATGAATCAATAGCAAGTTTAGGATCACGAATCTTTTTATTTACAACATAACCGCCTACGCACTCTCCACCTTTTGCAAATACATTATTTTTTGCTAATTTACTAAAATCTTTAAGAGACATAGGACCTTTATTTATCGTATTTATTATAGCATTTGGAACAGAAACAGGGCTAGCCGATCCTGTAGCAAAGACTTTACCATTATATAAATTTACTGCAAAACCTCCAGCAAATGGCCCAACACCGCCACTACAGCTAATATATTCAACTAATTGCTCCTCACATATTGTATAATATTCATTCATTTGATCATTAAATATTTTCTCAACTTGTCTTTTGTCCTTCTCTGTTGCTTGTCTTGCTAGTTTATCCTCTAATATCCTATTATTTATATATTTAGTATAAGGAGTAGTACTTTTTCTCTCTCTAAATGGGTCTTTCTTTTGTTGTTTCTCCGCTAACCCCATCGGATCCACCCACTGATTCGGATCACTCACATAAACAGAATTATTTAACCCACCATCTAATCCTATCGGATCTTTACTCACATACCTTGCACTATACGGTTCGTAATAACGATTATAGTGTAAACCTGTTTCCTTATCGTAATATTGCCCTTGAAATCTTAAGTTGGTTTGCTCAAGCAGATTATCACTTGTATTTATTTCTAAAGCAGTGCCCCATGTATCCTGTTTGATTTCCCAAACACTAAAAGGCAACACGTTCTAATTCAGCTTTGTTTTTTCTTGTTTCAGTTTTCCATACAGGATCTTTATAAATCGAATAAGGTACATTTTGGAATTGGCGATAGTCAGGTGTTTCTATCAACTGAATAAAGCCAACATATCCAGTCTGTAATAGCGGTACAAAGCTATTCGGTTCATAGACATAGTGTTTGGTATAGTTTTACTGTTTTGATTGATTTTGGTTTCCTTGATATGACTCCCATATCATCAAATCACCATCCCAACCAAACAATGTCAGACTATTTTTATTCGCATTATTCTTAAATAATCGGCGACAAAACACATCATAATCAGTAATTATTTACAAAGATCATCACCCCATTTATTGTAAGAATACAAAACACCATCGACATTATTTTTTGATAATTTTCCACCTTTAAAATCATAAAGTTCCCCATTCCCAACAATTACCACATTGATACGATTATTCAAACCTAAACAATATGTATTAACGCCTACTCCTTTTCCTTTAAGCATCCATCCATCTTTTTCTAATAAATTTTTTATTTCTAATATTTTCTGACTATTATTAGAACCCTTTAGATCAAAATATGAAACTTGTACTTCTGCTCTTCGTAATGAATCAATAACTTCCAAATTTTCACCTAAAACAGTTTTCATTTTTTCATCAAAAGGATATTTATCTGAAGGTTCATTATAAATTTTATCACTACTGCATCCTATTAAAGTGATCATAGAACATATTAAAAAACTTAAACTGCAAAATTTCATATTTAATCCCTAATTTTTTTCTGTAAGAGAGCGGCCTTGACCTTCAACACCATATCCAACATTAAAATCAGCACCTGGAGTACCACCCCCAATTTCAAAACCTTTCATCGTTTTAGAGGTAAAATAAGCTTTAACTTTTTCACTAACCGATGTAGAACATGTATCAATAGGTAATACTAAACCTGCACGTACTCCCCATATACCACCACTTGCACTTCCTGCTAAACCAGTTAAAAATGCATCTGTATTATTTGTTTGCATCACTATCCTTTACTGGTTTATTAAAAATATAACCTGCCATGCAACACTAGCCGAAAACTTACCTTTTAATTTTGTAAGATCAGAAGCACCTAGTTTTTTTACTTCCATCAAGCACCATCACAGCATTCTTACCTATCGCTTTAGCACCTTTTACATCTGGCCTTGATGATGCACCTACTTGAAATACCTTACCATCATGCAGGTTAGTAATCTCCGCGTAAGCAAAGGGGTCTACCCCTCCCGAACAATAAACATAATCGAACAACCGAGGACCTTGCAACCGACAAATACCACCTGTCTTCATCCAACAGTCATAATTTCGATAACCTTCATATTCTAAATTTGCTGAAGCTTGACGACTTAAACAGATAAATTCCCCACCATAGATTACTTGCAATCCCAAAGCATCTACCCACAAAGTCGGATTAATTACATAACTGTAGCGATTTAGTCCTGCATACAAATCTATAAGGTCTTTACTCTCATACTGTTAATAGTGAAAGATCAATTATTACTTTCTGTTTATGTTACTTTTCTGTTCAGTTTTAGGACAAAAAAAACTCTTTGTAGTAAATTACTCATATAATTTTTATTTGAGATAAGAGTATGTTATCAAGAAGAATTCTTCTAACAATTTGTTTGCTTAGCGCCCTAAATTCAGGTTGTGCAAAATCTGTAGATTCGAATAATAATGAAAATAATATTACCCAACAACAATCTAATTCAGATGATCTTGATGTTAATGATATTAGATCAAAAGCTGAAAAAGGTGATTCTGAATCACAATACAATATGGGTGTAATTTATACTGATGGATATGGAGATATTCAACCGAACATAAATGAAGCTATAAAATGGTATTCATCTTCTGCAAAGCAAGGAAATGTTAATGCTCAATATAATCTGGGCTTTTTATATAGTAGTAATCCTAATATTAAACATGATTACGAAAAAGCAAAATTTTGGTATGAGAAAGCAGCAAATCAAGGTGATATACCTTCGCTTAATGAGTTAGGAAATATTTTTAGTCAAGGATTAGGTGTTCAAAAAGACTTTAATAAAGCTATAGAATACTATTCAATTGCCGCAAATGCAGGAGATCCAAATGCTCAAGCAAATATGGGAACCATGCTTTTAAATGGTAGAGGAATACAGCAAAATAAACTACAAGCTTTCGAATGGTATATAAAAGCAGCTCAACAAGATGAAATAACTGCTCAATATAATTTAGCACTAATGTACTTAACTGGTGATCCAATTAAGCAAAATTATATTGAAGCTCAGAAATGGTTTTTGAAAGCTGCAAATCAAGGTGATAGTGGCGCACAATACCATTTGGGTAAAATATATAAAGATGGCTTGGGTGTTGATAAAAATCTATCAATTTCAAGAACCTGGTTTGAAAAATCAGCTGAAGCTGGCAATTCGTTAGCTGCAGAAGAATTGACCCAATTAAATTGAGGACGTTCAAAATTTTGTGCCAGCTAAAAAGTTTAGATTATAATTTCTATGCTTATGTGTACTAGCTCAGACCTGATCTGACAGTTACCCATTTTTAATGGTGACTGTCAGGTTAAATTTGAGCTTGATTCTTTTTAACTAACTATTGCTAAAACCCTTCTGCATGGTCTTTTGGGTTTAATCATTGCAACGATTATCCCATCTGATGGTTTCTTACAATCTAGTTTTCAAGGACAACTTCTGTTGTAAGCTGTTTAATCAGTAGCGTAAATATGACATTTTCTCCAGCCAATACCTGTCCTGACTGGAGTTGTTTTAAAGCCGTCTCAAAGTCAAAGAAAGTTACCATGTTCATACTTTCTGTAATAACAGTTAATACTCTGACACAGATTTCTAAACACTACCTTGATGGAAAACCATGAGCTCCTAAATCCCATGTATGTCCTACGGGTTGGTGAATAATTGAAGGGCCATTTGGATTTCCTGACATTTGCTTACCTCTTTCAATAGTTACTCCTCTTGCTTTACCTTTTGCATAAGAGTCTTTTAAAACATAAGGAGAAAATCTATCCGTATGTGAACCCGCACAATATTTAGTCTCTCCTGTAGCAGCACATCCTTGAATATATTCTTTATTTAATTCTTTTTGACCGTATATTTCTTCCCGCTCAAATACTCCATAGTCATAACCTATTCCAATTTTCTGTTCTAAAGTTAAAGAACTTTGACCATCTCCATGATAATGTGCTGCTCCACCAATACCCACCCCAAGTGTTAAAGAAGCACCAACAGACTTCCCTGTAGCGTACGTTTCCACTACATCTTTGACATTTTTGCTATCTTTATATTTTTCATAAGTCTCTTGTGCTTGTTTTACGTTTTCATAAGAACCTAAATTTAGAAATGAGCTATCTCTTTGTTGTAACCCCATCGGATCCACCCACTGATTTGGATCACTAACATACTTAGTGCTATGTAAACCACCAAATAACCCAATTGGATCTTTACTCACATACCTTGCACTATACGGTTCGTAATAACGATAACGATTATAGTGTAACCCTGTTTCCTTATCGTAGTATTGCCCTTGAAATCTTAAGTTGGTTTGCTCAAGCAGATTATCACTTGTATTTATTTCTAAAGCAGTGCCCCATGTATCCTGTTTGATTTCCCAAACACACTCGCCTAACTCATTACTTAAAGTTTGTGGTGTACCCACTTGGTCACAGTGGTAAAAGGCAACACGTTCTAATTCAGCTTTGTTTTTTCTTGTTTCAGTTTTCCATACAGGATCTTTATAAATCGAATAAGGTACATTTTGGAATTGGCGATANTATTGCCCTTGAAATCTTAAGTTGGTTTGCTCAAGCAGATTATCACTTGTATTTATTTCTAAAGCAGTGCCCCATGTATCCTGTTTGATTTCCCAAACACACTCGCCTAGCTCATTACTTAAAGTTTGTGGTGTACCGACTTGATCACAGTGATAAAAGGCAACACGTTCTAATTCAGCTTTGTTTTTTCTGGTTTCAGTTTTCCATACAGGATCTTTATAAATCGAATAAGGTACGTTTTGGAATTGGCGATAGTCAGGTGTTTCTATCAACTGAATAAAGCCAACATATCCAGTCTGTAATAGCGGTACAAAGCTATTCGGTTCATAGACATAGTGCTTGGAATTGGCGATAGTCAGGTGTTTCTATCAACTGAATAAAGCCAACATATCCAGTCTGTAATAGCGGTACAAAGCTATTCGGTTCATAGACATAGTGCTTAGTATAATCAGTTTGAGCTTTCGATGATTTCACTGATTCCCACACCATCACATCACCATCCCAACCAAATAAGGTTAGGCTGTGGTCTGTTTGGTTATTCTTAAATAATCGTCTGCCAAAAACATCATAACCATAGTCTGTGATTTGACCATTGTTGTCACTTTGAATCAGACGGTTTAAGTTATCCCAAGTGAGTTTTAAGGTCTGACCTGCTTGGGTGGTTTCAATCACATTGCCCTGTGCATCATATTTATAATGTTTGCCTTGATACTGGCTAATCAAGTTATTTTTCACTTGCGCAGCTTGTGTAGCAATTGGATCAATTAAGTTCCCCGCAGGATCAAAACTAAAGCTTTCAGTTTTATATGGGTTTTGGCTTTTGATTAAACGTCCGATTGGATCATATTGGTAATTTAACTTTCCTAGGCGACTGTCATCGACTTGAGTCAGCAAATAGTNTTTATATGGGTTTTGGCTTTTGATTAAACGTCCGATTGGATCATATTGGTAATTTAACTTTCCTAGGCGACTGTCATCGACTTGAGTCAGCAAATAGTTTTTATCATAGTGATAATGGCGTTCTACTTGAAATTGTACCCTGTCCGTTGTTTCTTGTTCAGGGCGAATGACTTGTGAGCTGAGTAAGCCCACATCATTATAATTCTTGGTTTGCACTAAACCATTGGCCAGCAATCGTATGGTTTCACGATGTAAATCATCGCGTTGAAATGCCGCCATATCTTGTTGGTTAAAGGCAATACCATAAATATGCCCTGATCCATAGCTTAAATTGGCTTGTATTTGTCCATCAGGACGAATGGTTTGAGTCAAATTCCCCAATTCATCGTACTCATAACGTAATACTGCTGTCAGTGGGTTTAGATTCGGTACTTTATAGTGTTGATGCTCACGTACCAATTGTCCAAGTTGATTGCGATAAAAATCAATTTGGCTTTCTGTATTGGTCGCTTTGCTGAGTTGATTATTTAAGTTGTATTCAAATTCTTCAACTTGACGATGTCGAGTCTGCAAATGGGTATAGGTCTTTGACGCGATCGAACCATCCGTATGATAACCGAATTGAGTCAGAATATTTGGTTGGCGGATTTGAAATAAAAATCCATTGTCATGATATGTAAAATGCTTTTCTTCACCATCAAAGGCTTGTTCACGCACCAATTGCCCAAAACGATTATAGTCAAATAGATATTCGGCATGGTTTTGATTGCTTAGTTTTTGAATTCGACCTTGCTTATCCCACTGGTAGCCGATTTGGTGTCTATTGGCATCGACCCGTTGTTCTAATAGTCCGACTTGATTGTATTTATATTGGGTGATTAAGCCTTTACTATCAGTATGCTTAAGTAAACGCCCTTCTTCATCATGTTCAAATTGTTCTTTTAATCCATCAGGATAAATGATTGCTTGTAACTGCCCTCGGTCTTTACCTTGAGTACTGTAGAGATACTGAACCTGTTGCGCATCTGCAGCAGCTTGTGCGGTCAGTGTACCCTCTTCATCATATTCCCAAGCACTACTTTTCCCTGAACAGTCGGTATACGACACCATCTGTCCAAGATCATTATATTGAATTTTCTTTGAGCCGCCTTTGGCATCAATCACTTCAACCAATTGGTTGTCATTATTATATTTATATTGGGTGATATGTCCTAAAGGATTAATGTCTTTGCTGACATTGCCATCAACATCATATTGTTTTTTCCAGATATTGCCTTCTGGGTCTTTGGTTTCAGTCAGATTACCATTTTCATCATAGGCAAAAAGGATGATGCCACCATTTGACTGTACAATTTTCACCAATTGATCTTGATCGTTATAGACTTGCTCTGTTTCTAAGCCTGCAAAATCAATTTGACGCGTAATCCGTTTTTGACTATCTCGAGATATCCACTTTTCACGACCATCGGCTAAACGAGTACGATAGGTAAAACCGTCTAAATCAAAATAATAATAGGTTGGAACTTCATAAGCATCATAGACTGCCACCTGACGCAAACGTGGATGCCATTCTAAACGGGTTTTAAAACTGCCATCATCTGCCCATTCCTCAATCGCCTTGGCTTTGGGTGCGGTAGATTCATATCGAATATTTTGCCCACGTCCAGTACGATCTGTATAACGGGTCAATTGATGGGCATGGTTATATTCATAACTGCGTGTATGACCATTTTGATCAATGGCTTTGATCAGATTGCCTTGTTGATCGTATTCATAACGTGCTAATGCTTCCGCTTGTTCATCGACAAATGCGGCAATGACTTTGGCTTGTTCATTAAAAGCAAACTTGACTAAATGTTTAGCGCGCTTCAATTGGAAATCAATCGCCTGTAAATAGGCAAATTGTTCAAACAGTAAATAGGTCAGAACCACCTTTTCATCAGTCTGATCATTAAATTGTTGAACGAGGTGATAATGTTTTCCAGCATTAAAACTATGAAAATGGAAATTCCAGTCTGAACCAAAATTCAGCAATAAATCCCCATCGTCATGTGGTGCGACACTAAAGCCTTCAAAGGGTACCTGATATGTTTCATACACGATCGAAGCAGGCAATTGGTGTTTGCGTCCATTGCTATCGATAAATAAATACCCATTTTGATTTTGTATGATCACATTGGAAAATGGCATCATCCAGCGTGCGCCGATCATACTGTGGTCAAACTCATTCATTTGAGAGCTATATTGACGACTAAAGGCAAAACCAATTTTAGGCAAGTAAAAATCTGAATGATTAACCCGTTCAGCACCAATCGCATAACTGATACTTTTATCCGTTTTAGAACTTTGATCTTGAACTAAGGTCGCACAAATCGGATCATTTAAAGCATCAGGTTGTAAGGTGACAAACTCTAAAATATCACCATTGATATGCTGCTCATGTTCGCCTGTTTGGTTTAACGGCACACTGGCTGTGGCTTTTTTACCTTGAGTTTGGATGGCTTTTAGGGTTTCTTGAATCAACCAAGCAAGGCTATATTGAGTTCCTGTATTGCTTTGTTGTTGAATCACTGTAGCAAGTTGTGGTGTCGCCTTAAGCACTTCTTCTGTTAATCGTGTTGCGATATTCGGGGTCATCTTTGCGGTCATATCAGCTTGTGCAGGTGTACCCAACAAGTCAATCAATGGCTGTGCCCAGTTGCTAAACTGCTTGCTGGGATCACGTTTTTCAGCTGTGGCTCCCGCTGAAGCAACGCTGGGTAATCCAGCTACAGCACTGCTACTAAAAGCTTGGAGAATTGAAGTCCCTAATGTCGTAGCACTCGACAATAAACCTGATAATTTACCTTGTGTTTCTTGTAGGAATTTTTCTAAATCGCCTGCCATCTGTGCATTTAAGTGTAGCTGCATACGACGTAAATCAGCTTCTTTGATTTTGCCATTGGCTGGGTATAAACATTCGGCCATTAAACCTAGCATTGGACGTAAAGCCATACGCACATGTGCTTCTGTATTCGGTTGTAAAAATAAACCGATTAAGTTCATGCTTAACAATGCCGATTGTTGTACGCCTGCCTCAGCTTGTTTGGGTTCAGTGGCAAATAAAATAAGGTCTAAAACACTGCCGGATAATGCAAAGATATTGGCGACTGTCGCTACATTGGCGCTTGCTTTGATCTGTTCTAGGCTG
>NZ_LMED01000005.1:0-119985 GCF_001425285.1 Acinetobacter sp. Root1280
AAGACTTTCAAAATCCTTGCAGAGCGTTATCGAAATAGAGGGAAAAGACTTGGCTTAAGGTTCAATTTGATTGCAGGTATTTATAATTTAGAACTGAGTAAAAAGTGAGTTATGAAAGAAGTCTATTCAAATATTTATTGGAATAACCACTAAAATTTTACAGCCCCGAGATTGAATTTCATCTTGTACCTATTTAGATTGAAAATGAATAAAAATATGGATCGCTAAAATGACAAACTACAGCGCTGAAAAACTTGAAACAATTGAATCTTATATTGAAAACCCTACACAAGACTTCTACTTTGATGTTTTTGATGGTCGTTATGACATTGTCATGGTGGTGGATTGGAGAGAAGAGGATGATGCAATTATTGGCTATTGTGAAAATATTTTAGAAACTGGACAATTGTCTGCTGAACTTGAAGATGCTGAAAATCAACAAGGTTTTAGCATCACAATTCATTATGGTGAAAAATCATTGTTGATTCCTTATCAAGGAGAAGGTGCTGATCGTGATACCACACTACGGTCACTCAATGAAATTTTACAACCTGAGTATGAAATCCGTTTCTGCAAAGCTTCTGATGGTTCAGACACATTAGAATTTATTCCACTTCCGAAAAAATTATGGCATCAACTGGATATGAAATATACAGGAAAAATGGATGCATTATTTGCTCGGTTTGAGCATGATTCAGTTTTTTTTGGAAGTTAATTGGGTTAATCAATTAGAAGTAAAATTGACTAAAATAAAAACGTGAATTTATTGATTGGATTAATTCATGATTTATTTTGTCGTAATAAAAACACCACAAAGCCCTTAAAGTTTGGATCAGTATCAAATTTAAGTTGCTGATCCCATTTACCATGTTGTACCAAGCCAATTTTATAAGGCAGTTTCAATGTTGAAGCCTTGGTTAAATAAGTCTGATAATTTGGAATAGTCGTAGAGCCTTGATAGGTTTGAATCACCATTTCATCAATATTTTCTCTAAATAGCCTAAGTGTAACTGGATCACGCAGATTGGCCCAATCCATCAAACTGGTGATGCTGAGTTGATAGTGCTGTGGTAACTGCTTTCTAAGCTGTTGTAGAAATAAGCCATACGCTTTTAAATTTTTAGTTGGCGCATCAAAGTCAATTTGAATACCTTGAATGTGATTGCCTGCGCTTTCCCACTGTCGGACGCGTTGTAAAATTTTTTCTATTTCAGTACCTTGCCAATTTAAATGATGATTTCGAAAAACCAACCATACCTTCTGATGTGAAATTTTAACCACAGAAATGCCTTGTTGGATCAAGATAGATTGGTTGGAATTTTTCTCCAGCCTAACTTCACCTTGTAAAATATAGATTTCCTTAGCTTTACTTAAATAAGGCGCAGACTTGATATTTCCCCAAATCCAAAAGGCATCATAGTCATTTGCATTGACCTGATCTGAGGCTGTTGCGGATTGACTCGGTTGACACGCCATTAATCCTAAACAACATTGGATTGTCAGTAGAACCGAGAAAATCTGTTTAAGCATGAATCAGCTACCAATAATATTTTAAAGATTTTGCCCATGTGGTATTTGGATAGTCACGTTTAATTTGTGCGTACCATTGTTTGCGTGTGGATTTTGTGGCCTCTTTTCCACCACAGACATTTATACTACTCGGCGAATAACACATAACAGCGCGATAAAGAGCATAAGCTTGTAATTCACTTTTAGAATTCGATTTAATAATTTCCTTATAGACCTCACCACGACTAAAAGTTTCACCTGTAAAGGCATTTTTCGGCTGGCTAAAACTTGGACCATAGTAATAGTCACCATAAAAATTTTCTAAAGCAGTGCCTTGATTACGCATATATTCGCCTAGGCATAAACGATAAGTTAAATTTTTCGGATTTTTTTCTAAGCCAGCTGTTAAGGTACTTAATTTAGGGCATTTGAGTGTTGGTGTAATTTCATGACCATTCCAAACAAAAACTTCGAAGTGGGGTTCTGACTTATAAGCTTTAATTTTACTGTTGTATGCTTTGTATTCTGAGGCATCTTGAGGTAACCAAGTGGTATAGGCTTTATTGAATACCGCATAGTTTTGATTCATAAAGCTTTTATCTAATAATGTATACAAAGCCAGATTTTTTTTATCAGCTGAACTGTCTTTGGCAGTAATGATACTTTCCAAAGCTTTGACATCGGCAATTTGAGTAATGAATGCTTTCTGTAAGCTTGCTTGTTTGATTTTTGAATGTTTTCCTAAAAAAGCATTTTGGTTATTGGTGTTTTTATAGTGAATCGCTAGGGCGACTTCTGCCAAAGTTTTTTGATAAGGATTAGCAGAAATTGCGAGTAAATGATCCCAATATTGTTCAACCAGATTTTTATCACTACTTTTTTCAAGAATGACCCCTTTAAGCGTATATTGGCTGAGTTCTAAATAATTTTGAATGGAATTGGGTTTTTGTTTTGGTAAATAATTTAACGCATCTTGCGGTTTTTTCTGAATAAAATATAAATGAACGGCTTGTAAATAACGGAACAACTCAGGTTGCTCCTTAAATACAGGTTTTTGTGCATTTAACTCGGACCAGCTAATTGGCCGGTACTGTGTAGAATCACTTTGACGCATATACATCAGATCATAGATGGCTAAAAAGAAAGGATCGTTGAGTGTTTTTGCGTTGAAGTTTTCTAAACCAAATACCTTGCGATCTATTTCGGCCGGCAATGTGGACATATCGAGATTGTAATAATCTGATGTGGGGTGATCCATCTGCCAAATCATCTCTTTGACTAGCGCATCTTGTTGATTGGCAATCCAGTAGCCTCGGCGTAAAAAGCCTCTGGCACTGGCTACGTATTGACCTTTAGGATAAAGCTTAAAATAATCAGTAATGCGATTAAAAAAAGTTTTAAGAAGTACTTGATCAACTTTCTGAGTATCTAAATCACCATAAGTTCCTAATGACTGGCTATACAGCTCATTTAATGTCGTACGGATGAGCATGTATTGAGCTGTTTCTTTTAACCAAGGGTCATCAATTTGGCTTATGGCTGTAAATATTTTAGTTGCTGAGGAATAGTTAGCTTTGTAAAATAAAATGATCCCATTTAAATAAGAAGCATACTGTTGAGCGGACTGTGTCCATTGTGCATTGACTTGAATCAGTGGAATGCTTTGTTGACAATTTTTGATCTGATTTCGTTGTTCTAACAAGCTGCTTTTTTCGTCTTGAGATATTTTCTTGTGATTTGAAACCTGTTGAAGAAAAACTTCAGCACCAGATTTGAGCGTTATACAGCGCTCATCATAGACGTGATCATTTGCATCATAAAAAGCACGTTTGTTTGGAATTTTATTTTCAGATGCTTGAGTTAATTCGGTAGGGTAAAAAGGGACTAAGCCACTAGACGTATCCCATAAACTCATTTTATCAACTTCAAATGCTTTGATACTTGCTAAACCTTTGTCACTTAGCAGTAGCATCATGTTGGTTCTATTGTCATTGGCTGGATAGAGTACGGGGAAGTTTAATATACGATATTGATTGTTGTTTAGGTCAAAAGTTGGTGATGCGATTTCTTCTGCAGCGCCAGCAAAGCTAGAACTAGGATGAACTACCAAAGGTAAACCGATAAGAAGGACATATTGCAGTGTTTTATTTTTAAAAAGCATAAAGTGCCTATCGTTATAATAAAAATTTTAATATTTTAATTTTATTTATGCAGATAAAAAAAAGATAGAGAGAACTCTATCTTTTTTTAAAACAGTGGCAAATGAGGTGCAGGGGAGACATAACTAAAACTAAAGCTCACACTGAGCGCTGTAATTAGAATGACGGAATACAAAAAATATTTTTTTGCCCAGACCTGATCATTTTCAGCTTTAAATCCAATAATCGATAAATATACCCAATAGACACATAAAGCATTAAAGGTAATAAGGAAGAAAATGTTGGTATAGCCAAAACAATACAATCCATTTAAAACTGCAGCAAACAGAATAACGTAAATTAAACTTTCAACTTTCGTGCGAAAAATTGAACGGGCTACAGGTAAAATTGGAATATTTGCATTTTTATAATCATCAAATCGATAGATTGCAATTCCCCAAGAATGTGGCATTTGCCAGAGTGCATAAGCTAAAAAAATCAGCAAAGCGGCAACATCAAATCCGTTGGAAACAGCAGTATATCCAATTACAGGAGGGCTTGCGCCAGAAATACTTCCAATCACAGTTTGGTGAATGGTAGTACGTTTACTCCAAAGACTATAAAAAATCACATACACAACAAAGCCAAGTACAGCAAAGCCAAATGCGTAGGCGTTGACAAAAAACCACAACAAAGCAAAGCCAATTAAACCGAGCACAGCAGAAAAAATTAAAGCAACTGTTGGGCTGATAGTTTTTTTGACGAGCGCACGATTCATTGTGCGTTGCATTTTTTGGTCAATGTCTTGGTCAATGACATTATTCACCACACAGCCAGAGGCAACGACAAGCGTAGTACCGAGTAATGTGATGAGAAGTAAAAGGAAATCTACAGAACCTTGAGCGGCTAAGAAAAAGCCGCCCAAAGTGGTAACGAAGTTACCAAAGAGAATTCCTGGCTTAGTCAGGAATAGATATTTTTTCAACATGACACCCTAGAGCATCATGTTTGAATGTAAGTAGTTCATGATCCATACAGAACCAATTAATAGAACTGCAATCGTCAGAATCGTATAGATGAATGCAATCACATTCCAGCGTTGTTCAGAAGATGAATTCATGTGCAAGAAGAAAACTAATTGTACAAGAACCTGAGCAATCGCAGTGATCGCAATCGTTGCAACAACTGCACCACCAGTCATTCCTTTCATCACCATCCCGAAAGGGATGATGGTCAATACGACAGAAAGAATGAAGCCGATAGAGTATTGTTTGATGTTTCCGTGCGAAGCACCAGCAGCATTATGATCATGACTCATTATAAAGCTCCCAGTAAATAAACTACGCTGAATACACAGATCCAAACGATGTCAAGGAAGTGCCAGAACAAACTTAGGCAAGCAAGACGACGTGTATTTGGAACAGTCAAACCATTTTTCTTGATTTGAACCATTAACACGATCATCCATACCAAACCAGATGTTACGTGGATACCGTGCGTACCTACAAGGGTAAAGAACGCAGACAAAAACGCACTGTGGCTAGGACCATGACCAGCGTGAACTAAATGATTAAATTCATAAAGTTCCATACCGATGAATGTTGCACCAAAGAGCCAAGTGATAATTAACCACATAAGCACTTGGTTGACATTTTTCTTGTAAGAAGCAAGTACCGCAAAACCGAAAGTCACAGAAGAAATCAAGAGAGCAAAGGTTTCAACAAGTACGAAACCTAAAGACTCACCAAATAACTCTTTTGGACTTGGAGTACCAGGCGGAATATGACTGCTTAATACAGCGAACGCGATGAAGAGTGTACCGAATAAAATCAAGTCACTCATCAAGTATGTCCAGAAACCAAAGACGGTGATGTCTGTATCATCGTGATGATGATGTTCATCGTGTCCGTGGTTGTCGTGATGAAGTACTTCAGCCATATCCTTAGTCCTTCTTCAAGTGTTTTTCAAGTAAAGCATAACGCTCGTTTTCGATACGTTCTACTTCAGCAGCTGGTACGTAGTAGTCCACTTTTTTAGTGAATGAACTTACGATGAAGCTGATAACAGCACCAAGGAAAGTTGCAACGACTAACCACCAGATATGCCAGATTAAAGCGAAGCCCATTGCTGTAATGAACAAGGCAATAACAAAACCAGCAGCCCGGTCAGTTGGCATATGAATATCTTCATATTTCTCAGGACGTGCATACGCTACACCATTCTCTTTGTCATTCCAGAAAGTATCAATACCATTGATTTTTGGAATTTCAGCAAAGTTATAGAACGGAGCAGGGGATGAAGTAGACCATTCAAGTACACGACCATCCCATGGATCGCCTGTGTTGTCCATGTTGTCGTGACGTTGTAAGAAACCAACAATAACTTGCATTAAGAAACAAGCAATACCGATTGCTACAAGCACAGCACCAAACAAAGCAATTGCTAAGTATGGGTCCCATTCAGGGTTGTCATATGTATTCAAACGACGTGTCATACCCATGAAACCAAGGATATAAAGTGGCATGAATGCAAAATAGAAACCAAAGAACCAGAACCAGAACGATGCTTTACCCCAAGTTTCATTTAACTTCCAACCAAACATTTTTGGCCAGTAGAAAGTGATACCTGCGAACATACCGAATACAACACCACCAATAATTACGTTATGGAAGTGAGCGATCAAGAATAAAGAGTTGTGTACCAAGAAGTCAGCTGGTGGAACAGCCATCAATACACCCGTTAAACCACCGATACCGAAAGTCACAAGGAAGCCAAGTGTCCAGTACATTGGTGATGTAAAGGTAATACGACCCTTATACATAGTGAATAACCATGAGAAGATTTTCACACCAGTAGGAATCGCAATAATCATGGTCATGATACCGAAGAACGCGTTAACGTTGGCACCAGCACCCATGGTAAAGAAGTGGTGTAACCATACCACGAAAGCAAGTACTGTAATCGCAATCGTTGCATACACCATAGACTTGTAACCGAACAACGTTTTACGAGAGAACGTTGAAACGATTTCAGAGTAAAGACCAAAAGCAGGTAATACTAAGATATATACTTCTGGGTGACCCCATGTCCAAATCAAGTTCACATAAAGCATTGGGCTACCGCCAAGCTCATTGGTGAAGAAGTGGAAACCGAAGTAACGGTCTAGCGTTAACATTGCAATTGTTGCAGTCAATACTGGGAAAGATGCAATGATCAATACTGCTGTACAAAGTGCAGTCCAAGTAAAGATCGGCATGTCCATAAGTTTCATACCAGGCGCACGCATTTTGATGATGGTAACAAAGAAGTTAACACCCGTTAAAAGCGTACCTAGACCAGAAACCTGGAGTGCCCAGATATAGTAGTCAACACCAACACCAGGAGAATATTGAATGCCAGAAAGAGGTGGATAAGCCATCCAACCTGTTGCAGCAAACTCACCTAATACTAATGAAACCATCATCAAACCAGCAGCACCAGCAAATAACCAGAAGCTCACAGAGTTTAATAATGGGAATGCAACGTCACGCGCACCAATTTGAAGAGGTACAGTGATGTTCATCATACCAACAACAAGACCCATTGCTACGAAGAAGATCATGATTACACCATGTGCGGTGAAGATCTGATCGTAATGGTCTGGATGTAAGTAACCTTCACCGCCACCTTTTGCAAGGAACAGTTGAAGACGCATCATGATTGCATCTGCGAAGCCACGAAGTAGCATCACAACAGACACAAGGATATACATAATACCAATTTTTTTATGGTCTACAGATTTAAACCATACATTCCAGAGGTAACCCCATTTTTTGAAATAGGTGATACCGCCGAAAACTGCAATTGCACCAAGAGCCATAATGACCATTGTTACAAGTACAATCGGCTCTTTAGGGATTGCATCCCAATTGAGTTTACCTAATAACAAAGACATGTCTTATTCCCCTACAGAAGCAGTTGCATGTTCAGCACCTGCATGTTCAGCGCCTGCATGGTCTGCACCATGGTAGTTGCTCATGTAAGTGTTGATAATGCTTTTGAACAAGTCAGGCGTAACTGAAGAATAATAAGTCACAGGATGAGGCTTAGTAGGGAATGGACCTTTACGTTCAGCTTCGTGTGCAGCTTTAAGTTCTTCTGGAGTATGCGCATTGTTCAGCATTGCTTCAATTTGGTGTTTAGAACGATCACCATCTTTGAGCGTAGCAAATTCAGTCGCATCAAGCGTGGTTTTTTGGATCGCTTCAGGATTAATTGAAGTACCTTTACCTGCTTTAATAGCGTCTACCCAAGTGTTGAAGTCAGCATCTGAAACAGCATGAGCTCTGAAACGCATTTGCGTAAAGCCATAGCCGCTATAGTTTGCTGAGAATCCACGGTAGCCATCTACTGGACTTGGATGTTCTGCAAGCATATGTAACTTAGTTTGCATACCTGCCATTGCATAAACCTGACCTGCTAACTTAGGAATGAAGAACGAGTTCATTGTAAAGTTAGAAGTGATTTGAAATTCAATTGGTTTATTGACTGGGAAACGAACTTCGTTAATTGTAGCTATTTGTTGTTCAGGATAGATAAATACCCATTTAAATTGTTCAGCGACTGCTTGAATTTTTAAATGTTCTTCCATCTGACCTTGAGTATTCGTTAATGGTCTGTAAGGGTCATATTTGTGTGAACCCCACCATGTTAAATACGCAAGAATAGCAATAATAATACACGGGATACCCCATACTACAATTTCAATCGCAGTAGAGTGTGCCCATGTAGGTTTATAGTCTGCATCTTTATTTGACGCGCGATATTTCCAACCAAACCACAATGCCATCAAGATCGAAGGAATTACGACCAATAGCATTAAGTAGATCGCAGTCATCATCAGGCTACTTTGACCTTCAGCGACTGGACCTTTAGAGTTTAGAAGTACTATATCACCACCACACCCAGTTAAGAGTGCGGCGATCGCAGATAAAGACAATACAGCTAAAGTCGTTTGTCTCATTTTACAACCTCGGTGAAGAGTCCCATTCCCTATATAAATATGGGATAGCGATTAAAGTGCCGCATGATTGAAAATGACTATTATTTCTAAATAGAAAACATTCTCAATGATCTGACACCGCTACGTTGTAGGGCATTATGCCTCATATCGTCAAACTTAGCTATACATAGAGGTTGAATATATTGATGTAAAAATACCTGATATTTTTAGTCGGAATTATAAGGAAAACAAAAACATAAATTATTATTTTGTGCTTGGCGAGCGATAAAAAATGGCGGTATAACCGCCATTTGAATTATTCTGAAAGATCAATAACTTTGGTTTTAGAAATACGATCATGTAATGCATAATTCTCTTTAGAGAAAAACATGAACAAATCAACAATGAAAATGATGGCAATCAGAGGTAATACGCTCATAACTTGAGACAGGATAAGAAATAAAAATGAACGAACAAAAAATCCTCTTAGCGACCCTGGCAATTGATTGGTATTGACATCAACAATTTGCAGTTTGAATATTTTTTTACCAATAGATTGTCCAAATTTGGTAATCATAAAGCATTGAGTGATCAAGAGAATAAGTACAAAGATCATCAGAGCAATATTCAGGTAGGCCGGCATACTTTGACTGATCATTTCCGCAATTTTAACTTGGTTATCTACTGAGAAACCATCTGAAGCAACTTTGATTGCATCTTCAGGCATAAAATAAGCAATAGCGATGAATTGGGGTAAAAACAAAAGGGCGAAGTCGATAAGTTTAGCTGAAATTCGTTTACCTACAGGTGCCGCTTTAATGATTTTTTTTGTACTTTTTTCAATTTTTATATTGGTGATAGCAGGATTTTCTTGACGATCAATTTGTTCGTTGTTTGATGACATTGGTGTGACATAACCAATAGGCTCATAAACAAGTTTACCTTGTGTAAGTTCACCAAGCGCTTTCCATTCCGTTAATCCTTGATGCCAAGCTAAATCTGTTAAAAGCACTTGCTGGCTTGCAAGCATTTGATTCAGTTGTTCAATTGAATACGGACCAGCTTGTTGGTTATTTCTCGCCAAGTAAATTTGCATAAAACTCAATTCTCAAAATAAATCTAAAAGTACAAAATTGGTAGATGAAAATGAACATAACCGCAACTTTGTTCACCTACTTTTTTAAACCACTATGTATACTAGATTTTTGAATGTATTAACATTAAATTTACACGAAATCTTAAAATATCAAGAAAAATTAACCTATTTAGCAGCAGACCGGTGACTGTGAAACTTGGTTTAACATTCAAACACAGATGTGAAAACTTAATATAGAAACTATATAAAATGTTTGTATCTACGTTAAAAACTACCAACCTTAAATCTGATATTTCATAGAATATTAAAATCAAAGTTTTAAAAAATATACATAAAAAAGACCCTGCTAGAGGGTCTTTTTAAACAGCTTTGATTAAGATTGTTTAATCTTTTCTTCTGCAAGGAAGAACCAAGTATCTAAAACTGAGTCTGGGTTTAATGAAACAGATTCAATACCTTGTTCCATTAACCATTTTGCAAGATCAGGGTGATCAGAAGGACCTTGACCACAGATACCTACATATTTACCCGCTTTACGGCAAGCATGAATTGCCATAGAAAGTAATGCTTTTACTGCTGGATCACGTTCGTCAAACAAGTGAGAAACGATACCAGAGTCACGGTCTAAACCAAGTGTTAGCTGAGTTAAGTCATTTGAACCGATAGAGAAACCATCGAAGTGTTCAAGGAATTGTTCAGCAAGTAATGCGTTTGTTGGTAACTCACACATCATGATCACTTTAAGACCGTTTTCACCACGTCTAAGACCGTTCTGAGCCAATAACTCAATAACACGTTTCGCTTCAGATACTGTACGTACAAAAGGAATCATGATTTGAATATTGGTTAAACCCATTTCATCACGTGCTTTTTTCAATGCACGGCATTCGAGTTCGAAGCAGTCACGGAAGTTATCAGATACATAACGGCTCGCACCACGGAAACCAAGCATTGGGTTTTCTTCTTCAGGCTCGTAAAGCTTACCACCAATCAAGTTCGCATATTCATTTGACTTAAAGTCAGACATACGAACAATCACTGGTTTGTCAGCAAATGCAGCTGCAAGGGTAGAAATACCTTCAACCAATTTTTCAACATAGAATTCAATCGGTGATGCATAACCAGCAGTACGTGCCAGAACTGCCGCACGTGTTTCGCGTGGTAGGCTGTCGATGTTTAACAAAGCTTTTGGATGCACACCAATCATACGGTTGATGATGAATTCTAAACGTGCAAGACCGATCCCTTCGTTTGGAATTTGAGCAAAGTCAAATGCACGGTCAGGGTTACCTACGTTCATCATAATTTTGAACGGAAGTTTTGGCATAGATTCGATCGAGTTACGTTGAATTTCGAAATCTAACGCACCTTCATAAATAAAGCCTGTATCACCTTCAGCACAAGAAACAGTGACTTCTTGACCATCAACAAGCACTTCTGTTGCATTACCACAACCTACGATGGCAGGAACACCAAGTTCACGGGCAATAATTGCCGCATGACAAGTACGACCACCACGGTTAGTTACAATTGCAGCAGCACGTTTCATCACTGGTTCCCAATCTGGGTCAGTCATGTCAGATACAAGAACATCACCTTCTTGTACTTTATCCATTTCTTTAATCGAGGTAACGATACGAACTTTACCAGAACCAATACGTTGACCAATTGAACGACCTTCACAAAGAACTGTACCTTTCTGTTTAAGCAGGTAACGTTCCATTGTGCCGACATTCTCACGGCTTTTTACCGTTTCAGGGCGTGCTTGAACGATATAGATTTGATCATCATCACCGTCTTTTGCCCATTCGATATCCATCGGCGCTTGATAATGTTCTTCAATAATCAAGGCTTGTTTAGCAAGTTCTTGAAGCTCTAAATCATTTAAAGCAAATTGTTGACGATCTGCTTTTTCGACATCAACAACGACAACAGATTTACCCGCAGCACCTTCTTCACCATAAATCATTTTTTGGTGTTTAGAACCAAGATTACGGCGAATGACGGCATGTTTGCCATTTCTTAGAAGTGGCTTAGAAACATAGAATTCGTCTGGGTTTACTGCACCTTGTACAACCATTTCCCCCAAACCGTAAGAAGCAGTAATAAATACTGCTTCACGGAAACCAGATTCTGTATCAAGTGTAAACATTACACCAGCAGCACCCGTTTCAGAGCGAACCATACGCTGAATACCAGCAGAAAGCGCAACAATATCATGTGCAAAATTTTGGTGTACACGGTAAGCAATGGCACGGTCATTATAAAGTGAAGCAAAAACTTCTTTAATTGCGATAAGAACGTTGTCGATCCCACGAATGTTTAAGAAAGTTTCTTGTTGACCCGCAAATGAAGCATCTGGTAAGTCTTCAGCAGTTGCAGAAGAACGTACTGCAACAGCAATGTCAGGATTACCGTTTGAAAGGGCAGCAAATGCTTCGCGAACTTCAGTCTCTAGACCTGTAGTAAGTGGAGTTTCTACAATCCATTGACGGATTTTTGCACCAGTTTCTGCAAGTGCGATTACATCATCAACATTTAATGCTGCAAGTTCTGCATTGATTTTAGCATTTAGGCCACTTTGCTCTAGGAATTCGCGATATGCATCAGCAGTCGTTGCAAATCCACCTGGAACCGATACGCCAGCATTTGCTAAATGACTGATCATTTCCCCAAGTGAAGAGTTTTTACCACCCACGATCTCAACGTCGTGTTTACCTAGTTTTTCCAGACCGATTACGCGTGCTTCCAAAGTTGTTACTCCACTTATGCAGTATTAATCACTATCTTGGCATGAAATTATAACAAAAAACTTAGCATTTTGATTCAACTAAGTGATAGTCATGTAAGATGGGCTTACTATAAAGATTATACATCGCTAAGACAAATGTTTGAGGAGATTTTTAATGTCAGAAAGTAACCAAATAAAGCGGAGCGTATTTTTTATTTCTGATGGTACAGCGATTACGGCTGAAACCCTTGGGCATTCATTATTAGCGCAATTTCCTCATGTAAAGTTTGATATCCATATTATTCCCTATATTACCTCTGAAGAAGCTGCAATGAATGTGGTCGAAGAAATCAATAAAAGGGCGGATAAAGATGGTCAACAACCTTTGGTATTCGATACTTTGGTTGACCCTTATGTTCGTGACATTATCAATACTGCAAATGCTGTAAATCTTGATGTTTTTGAAGGGCTTATTAGTAAGTTGTCGGACGTTTTAGGTACACCGCCTACAACTTTAGTCGGACAAACCCATGCTGTGACGGATTCTGAGTCGTATAAAGCACGTATTGATGCTGTTCATTTTGCTTTGGATAACGATGATGGGGCACGTACCCGTCATTATGACAAAGCAGATTTAATCCTGATCGGCGTATCGCGTTCTGGTAAAACCCCAACTTCAATTTATTTATCTTTGCAGTTTGGTATTCGAGTTGCAAACTACCCATTAACCGAAGAAGATTTAGACGATAATCGTTTACCTGCGGTACTGAAAGAACATAAAAATAAACTATTTGGTTTGATGATTGATGCTGAACGTCTCGTTGCCATTCGTTCTGAACGTAAAGCCAATAGTCGTTATGCGAGCTTTTCGCAGTGTCAGATGGAGCTACGTGCTGTTGAAGGGATCTATATTTCTGAAGGGATTAAATATTTAAATGTTTCAGAGATGTCGATTGAAGAAATTTCAACACGTGTTTTACAAATGACAGGGCTTAAACGTCGTATTGGATAATCCATCCTTATAATTTTTGATGTGTGATGTGGTGTAAGACTAGTATTGAGCTGAATCAAGATTTGGCTCTTTTTCTTTTATGTTTATTATTTTTTATAGTGTGATTTGTTATATGAATAAGATATTAAAAGTAAGTTCATTTTTCATGCTTGTAAGTGTACAAGGTATATTTGCACAACAAACCAATGCTGAATCATTGAGCAACTTTGAAAATGGTTTGGTTGAAAAATACTATCAAAAATCCTGTTCAGGGCGTGGTGAATGTGATCAGTACAATGAAAAAATTTCCAGTGAAATTGAAAATAAAATAAAAAATGATTCATCGAGTTTTGCATATTCGTTTGCAAAACTCACTGAAAAAAATATGCTGGATATCCATTACAGTCCTGATCGAAAAATCAAATTTTATACGATGGACGTTTCTGCTGGGGGAACGATGAGAGAACCATATAGTTTAATTCAAGTGAAGCCAAGCAATGGATTGGCGTCCCAAGAGTTAGCTCAAGTGGGATTTATCGATAAAATTGCGCAAGTCAAAATTAAAAATCAGGACGTTTATTTAGTCACCAGTCTATTTATTAATAGTACTTGTTCGAGGGGCTATCGCATTCACTCCTTTGTGTTGAATAACGACAAATTTGTCGCGCAACCCATTTTTGAAACTAAGACTCAAAAACTTGATTCAATTGGTGTTGAAAATGATTGTCAGGAATGGGAACGTTCTGCAGAAGATTTTATCCGTATCTCAAAAGACTTAAAAAATATCGATATATTAGTGGTGAATGCTTCAGGCAAACTGACCAATAACTATTTACGTTATCAAAAGACTCCACAGGGTTATCGTTACAGCGGTGTGGTCAAATAATTCAAAGAATAGTGAATTTAACAAGTTTAAGAGGCCTAGAAGCCTCTTAAACTCGAATCTTCTCAAGCTATTATTCGTAAGTGGTAATAATCACATCCACTAAATGTTCAATTCCTTCCATACTTTGTACAGCATTTTCAGTAATTTTAACGACTGGCCAAGTGATCAATTTACAGTTTTTACGTTGTAGCGCTGTATAGTAGGTGTCGGATTTTAAAAACACTTTACTCTTTAACGCAGAGTTTGGCATTAACTGACGTTTTAACCATTGTTCCTGAACTTGCGATTCTAGATAACGAATCGCTAACATCGATTTAACACGATGATTAAACAAACGACGGTTTTTGATAATCAAAGGGTGCGAGATTAAATTTTGAACCCCTTTTTCAGTTTGCGGTAAAATAAAAGCGGGTGTGATTTGAAACACTTTTACAAATTCAGCACTGTTTAAAACGTGGCCAAGATGGGTGACTGTAAGTTGGTTTGCACCAATAATTGCCACGTTTAAACCAGTAAAATCGGTGAGTTTAATTTCAGTAGATGCAATAATTTTACCTTTATAATGTTTTAAAAATTCAGGCTGATTTTGAAAAAAACCTTCATTTTGACTCTTTTTCCTATCGAGCATATTATTTCCTTTTTATACTAATTTGTCGCAGTGGGTTCTGACGTTAATTGATATATCCAACTTGGGACTTTAGGTAAAGACTTTTCAGGAATCTTGTCAGTCACGCTAACCATGGCATCAATCGGGATATGGAACCATTTTTTATTGCGATCTACTACATTTTTGCCATGAAATTGAATGATTTGGAACCATGGGTTACGGCGTCCTTCCGCTGTTCTTCCGCCAATTTTCGAAAATTTATTCATTGCTGCATATAATTTTTCTTCAGGAAGCCCGAGCTTAATGACGTTGTCACGCATTTTATTGATCAAGGGTAAGTAGGCTAAAATACCCAGCATCAAACGTGGGTCGATTACTCGTGCAGCCATTTGGGCAAGCTCAATGACGCTTTTATTGATCCCTTGTGCTTCCATCACACTGAAACCCACACCTAAATGCCGTGCTTCATCACCATTAATCAGTTCAAAGGCTTGGTGGCAAACAGGATCATCTACAGTATCCAATAAAAAGGTACATAAAGCGCCATCCAAAGCCACTTCAAGCATGGGAATCACTGCGCCTAAAATATAAAAAGGCATTTCATCGGCATAGGTATCTAGCCATTCAATAATCAAGCGTAAATTTTTATTTGGTTTAGGGATATCACCATCTAACATTCCCCAACGTTTCATGAGCGCCATTTCTGCATTGGCATGGCGTTGTTCTTCGGCATGGAAGATGGCGTACATCTCGCGTAAAGTTGCCGTTGGGGCTTTTTTTGACATTGCCGAAAATGCACGGGCACCTACATGCTCAATCCACATCAGATCTGCCATAAAGTCTTTAAGTTTTGGCCATTGTTCGGCTGTAACCAGCTCATGGCCTGGTGCATCCCAATCAATATCAGATAAAGTCCATTGTGTGTTTTTGACTTTATCTAACATTTTTTCTAAGTCAATTGAAGCCATAGCAAATCTATCAAAAATAAGGATTTCATTGCATTTTATTTAATATTTCTGTGAATCAATTGGCAAAGATATTCATTGTGGAATGATGAAAAATATCAACGCAGTAATGGTTTGATTTTGAATGTGAAAATTTAGCTAAGTGATTGAGATAAAAAGAAAGACTTGTCATAAAAGGACAAGTCTTATCATTTGGAGCAATAGATTGTTTAACAATTAAAATTTATCTTCTGGTGTTTCTAATTCTTTAACTTCAACTTGCTGAACAGGGTGGGGCTGAGGTAGTTCAGGCTGTGAATGTGTTCTGAGATATTCCAAGTCTCGAATATTCTTTTGTACAGCAACAGCACCGAAGAGACTAAGTAAAAAAGCCATGATATAAAAGCCTTTCTCACTGAATGCCATCGTCGCATTCCATAAACCCAATGCGAGCAGAACAATACAGATCACCACTGAAGCCCAGCACAGTCCATAATAAATTGCTGTGACTTGCTGACCTTCAAGTTTATCCCGAACAACTTTTTGCAGTGAAACAGCAGAAAATAAACCATAAAGGATCAGGATTAAATAATAGCCTTTTTCATTTAATAGAATTTGTGCATTGAATAAACCCACACAGTAGGCTGCCGCACCAGCAAGTAAAGCCACCCAACTGACTGCAATAAAAGCAGGGGTGGGTTTATTGATATATTGATTCATTGTTGTTCCTTATTACTATTTTACTGATTTTTATATGTTCTATTATGCTGATTTGAAATGAGATGGCAAATCTTTTCAATTTATGAGAGCTAATTCAAATAGAGTTTAATTACGAAGAATAATAAATAGTATTTTAAATCAATTGGATATTTAAGCTATAGAACAGTTAAATCAAAAAAAAACCAAAATGAAATTTGTCATTTCATTTTGGTAAAGAGGAAAACATGATTGATTTGTATTATTTTTTTAAATCCATCAACAAACTAAAGTTGTCTAGGCGCTTCTGTGTATCATAAATATCGCAAGTGAAAATAAATTCATCTACCTGATATTTTTCTAAAAGTTGCTTTAAACCGTTCTTTACTGTCTCTGGTGAGCCAATTTGCGCCATACCTAAGAAGTTTTGTACGGACATTTTCTCTGATGCAGACCATCGGCCTTCCATTGTTGCTACAGGCGGTTTCAGTTTTAAACTTTGTCCTGTCAGTAATGCAAGAATACGTTGATACACACTTGTGGCTAGATACTCCGCTTCCTCATCGGTTTGGGCAACCACAGTAGGCACACCCATAGATACAAACGGTTTATCTAAATAGGCGGATGGTTCAAAATTGTCACGATAGAGCTGAATGGCTTGTCCTAACATTCTCGGTGCAAAATGTGAGGCAAATGAATAAGGAAGTCCTAATTTAGCCGCCAGTTGTGCGCTAAAAAGACTCGACCCTAAAAGCCATACAGGCACATGCGTACCTTGCCCTGGTGTTGCTTTAATTCTTTGCTGAGGCACTGCGTCCGCGAAATAGCTTAAAATTTCTAAAACATCTTGTGGAAATTGCTCTTCAGTTTCTTGACGACCACGTCTTAATGCACGCATGGTGGTTGGATCTGTTCCGGGCGCACGACCTAAGCCGAGTTCAATACGATTTGGAAAGAGTGTTGCCAAGGTACCAAACTGTTCAGCAACCACTAAAGGTGCATGGTTGGGTAACATAATCCCTCCCGAGCCCACTTTAATATTTTTTGTATTGGCTAAGATGTAACCAAGCAATACAGCAGTTGCGGAGCTGGCGATACCGTCCATATTATGATGTTCAGCTAACCAAAGGCGATCAAAGCCCAACTGTTCTGCATGCTGAGCAAGTTGCAATGCATGCTTAAGTGAAAACTCAACTGTTTGATCTTCTCGAACAGGTGCGAGTTCTAGGATAGAGAACTTCGTATTCTTTAATGCGGTATCTGTTAAAGACGACATTTTTAAACTCGAAAATAATATATATCGAAATAATACGATATAAGTGTGCAAATGTATATCGAAAATTGTCGATATTTGGTGGTTTTGATGTTGATTTTATTATCCAAAAAAATTAAGCACCCGGAGGTGCTTGATTTAAATGATTGGATATTAATTTTGCAATGAAATTAATTTTTCCAGTTATTCCAACGGTTTTTGTTTTTGTAGTGACCATAATGATTGCCATTGTCTTTACGATAGCCACGGTCATTATAGCGATAATCAACATTACGATAACCGCTACGATCATAACGATCATTGTAACGTCCATAACGGCTGTCATAGCGGTCATCATAACGACGGTCGTCACTGACTTTTTGACCTAATGCAGAACCACCTGCAGCACCAAGACCTGCGCCAATATAGCCACCAGTTGAAGTACCCGTCACATTACGACCTACGGTATAACCACCAGCACTACCTAAAGCACCACCGATGATCGCACCATTACGGTCACGTTTATTTGATGAAGCGCCTGCGCCAACACCACCACCGATTGCAGAACCAATCATAGCGCCTGTTGAACCACCCATTTGTTGGCCAATCGCAGCACCCACCACACCACCAAGTGCAGATGTTAATGCTGTATTGGTTGAGTTGCCTGCATGTGCAGTCGTCATCATTGTTGCTGCAATTACAGTTGCACCAAGGATTGCTTGTAATTTCATTTTAAACTCCTGATTGAAGCTTCTTCGAATTCTTTAACTTGAGGCTAGAATAACGAAACATTTAGCAATAATTATGGATTTGAATGTAAGCAATTTCTGTGTTTTGTGTGTGGATTGTATTTCTTGCTCTTTAATTTATTCATATTACGTGAATGTTAAACTTAATTTTAAGTAAAACCTTATTTAGTACAATCAATATTAACCTATAAATCATTACTTGTAGTTCTACAGGATAGACAGTTTATCTAAGATGAAACGATACAAAAAAGCACCCGAAGGTGCTTGATATCGTTCAAGGATCAATTAGTGATGACGACGGTGTTTTTTGTAGTACTTTTTATTGTACTTACGTTGATCTGCATGGCGGTCTTGAGAAACTTTTTTACCAAGAACTGAACCACCCGCTGCACCAGCAGCAGCACCAATATAACCACCTGTGGTACCACCCATATTTTTACCTACGGTATAGCCACCAACACCACCTAAACCACCACCAATTGCAGCCGCAGTACGGTCTTTTCTATTGGTTGATGCAGCAGCACCACCTGCACCGCCCACTGCTGAACCAATCATTGCGCCAGTGTTACCACCAATTTGTTTACCTACAGCAGTACCAACGACACTACCTAAAGCAGAGGTTGCTGCGATACGTGTTGAGTTATCAGCATGAGCACTTACTGTAAATATTGAAGTTACTGCCAATACAGTACTAAATATGATCGTATTAAATTTCATGTGTTGCTCCATGTCCTTATCTGGACAGTTCTATCTCTATTCGATGTGGCAAATGTAACAAAAATTTTTCCAAAAAATGTGGAGAGGGATCTGAAAATTGATAGCGTTTGGTATCTGAATGTATGTTTTCTATTAAAAGTGATTTTAAAACACCCATATTAGTCAACAATTAGCATGAATAATGGAGAATAAAAGCATCTAATCAAAAATCATGCGGATCATCTTGTTATAAATTCTACAGCTTATCTTGATGGTGCTTATATAAATGTGTCATTTAAATGGCAGAATCGGTAAACTAGGCACAATTTTAGAATTTTCTTACCAATTTTAAATGGGCTGTTATAAAGCTCGATGTTTTTTGGTAAGGCTTAGCTTGAGAATGTATTTAAAATGAAAGAATCGTTACGTTTACGATTAGACCAACTTTGTGATCGACATGAAGAGTTAGAAGCATTATTGGCAGATGTCGAAGTCATTTCAGACAATAAGCGTTTTCGTAATTTGTCCCGTGAGCATAATGATTTATCAGAAATTACCGATGTTTGGAAAAAGTACAAGCAAGCTGAAGAAGATATTGAAACAGCAGAAGCAATGTTAACTGATCCAGATTTTAAGGATATGGCTGTTGAGGAAATCAAAGAGAACAAAGCTTTAATTGAACAACTTGAAGCTGAGTTAAATATTCTCATGATTCCTAAAGACCCAAATGATGCCAACTCGGCATATTTGGAAATCCGAGCTGGTACTGGTGGTGATGAAGCAGCGATTTTCTCAGGTGACTTATTCCGTATGTATAGTAAATATGCTGAAACTCAAAACTGGCGTATTGAAATCTTATCTGAAAATGAAGGCGAGCATGGCGGATATAAAGAGATTATCTGTCTAGTGAATGGTGAAGGTGTTTACGGTCGCTTGAAGTTTGAAAGTGGGGCGCATCGTGTACAACGTGTTCCAGCCACTGAGTCACAAGGTCGTGTACATACTTCGGCATGTACTGTGGCAATTCTTCCAGAAGTTGATGTAGACACCACAGTAGAGATTAATGCTGCGGATCTACGTATCGATACTTATCGTGCTTCTGGTGCGGGTGGTCAGCACATTAACAAAACTGATTCTGCTGTACGTATTACCCATCTTCCAACAGGTACTGTTGTGGAATGTCAGGATGAACGTTCACAGCATAAAAACAAAGCAAAAGCGATGGCGTTACTGGCTTCACGTTTAGAGAATGCGAAACGTGCTGCAGCCGATGCAGCAACATCTGAAATGCGCCGTGATTTGGTAGGTTCAGGGGATCGTTCGGAACGTATCCGCACATATAACTATCCACAAGGTCGTATGACAGATCACCGTATTAATTTAACTTTATATAAGTTAGATGCAGTAATGGAAGGTGATTTGACTGAGCTACTTGACAGCTTACATCGCGAATATCAAGCAGATCAGTTGGCGATGCTTGCACAACAAAATGGTGGTTAATGAATATTGCACAGGCTTTGGCCTTACGTGGAGAAGCTGAAAGTTATGAGCGTCAAGAAAATGCTTGGTTACTTGAGCATATTTTAAAAATTGATGCTTTTGATTTGTCACTTAAATCTACGCAAGAATTAACTGCTGAGCAAGAACAGCAATATGTTGAGGGTCTAGCGCGGATTGCTGCGGGTGAACCCTTGGCTTATGTAACTGGCTCACAACCATTTTGGACTTTGGATTTAACCGTTACCAGAGACACTTTAGTCCCTCGTCCAGATACTGAGGTATTGGTTGAAACGGTTTTAAATCTTGATTTGCCTGAAGATACTCGTATGGTTGATTTAGGTACGGGTACAGGTGCGATCGCATTATCGCTGGCAAGTGAGCGTCCAAATTGGTCTATTATTGCCACAGATATTTATGAACCGACTTTAGAAGTTGCTTTACATAATGCTGAAAAGCATGACTTGGGGCAGGTCAAGTTTTTTCTAGGAAGTTGGTTTAAAGCTTTGAATCGTCAATTTTTTGATGTGATAGTTTCTAATCCACCTTATATTGATGCTGATGATGAGCATATGCCGCATCTTGCTTCTGAGCCTGAACGAGCTTTGGTTGCTGAGCAGCATGGTTTGGCGGATATTGAACATATTGTTCAGCAAGGTAAAAAATGGTTGGCGACTCAAGGTTGGATCGTACTTGAGCATGGTTATGATCAAGCTGAAGCGGTACAAAACATTTTTAAAGGTGCTGGTTTTAAACAGGTCAGAACTGTTAAAGACTATGGCGGTAATGATCGTGTCACGTTAGGTCAGTGGCCAAATTAGTTTTGCATTGCTATATCTAAAAAGACTTTGTTCGATGGCGGTGGTTGCGCTTATCCAACAAAGTCTTTTTTATTGGCGAATAAATAGTATTAAAAGAATTTGACCTATTCAAAATTTTAAAGATTGGGTTGAAATATAGCCTTTAGAAAAACCAGCTAAGTCAAATTACTTTTCACCAATTGAATCGGCTCTAAGAGTTTTTCACCCAGAGAGCTGTGCATTTCTCTTTCAATTAAACGAGTAATTGAATCTAAAGGTAAATCATTTTCTTGTAGGCCAAATGGTTCTTCAAGCTGAGCACTCAAAGCATCTAGTCCCAAAAATAAATAAGCAATTAAACTGACGATGACGGGTGTCCAAATCCCTAAACTTGCTTCTAAACTAAACGGCAAAATCAAACAAAAGCAATATACTGTGCGATGTAATAAGACTGAATAAGAATAAGGCAATGGGGTGGTTAGAATGCGATCACAGCCAGCCTGAATATTACCCATTGCAACAATATGATGATTTAAACCTTGATAGATAATGTCAGAAATTTCACCTGATTTAAGTGATTGCACTAAAGATTTTTGGATTTCTTCTAAAACAAATTGTGTAGCATTCAGGTGGTTTGCCAGTTGGCTAAAGCTTAATTCATCTAAATCAACTTTATTTTTATAAAATTCAATGGACTGATTTTGATTACGTAAACGATTTCTTAATAAACGGGTAAATAGCATCACACGATACATTAAAACTTTACGCTGGTTTTCTTGCAAAACATGCGTGTCACGAGAAAGATGGCGTGAGGTTGCAATCAAAGCACCCCAGAGTTTACGACCCTCCCACCAACGATCATAACATGCAGTATTTCTAAAGCTTAAGAAAATAGAAAGGATAATCCCGAACACGGTAAACCCAATTGCAGGTACAGCAGGAATTGTAAAATAGTGATGTGATGATAGGTAAACCAGAACTGTCGAGATCAGCACAACAAAAGTTAATGCGGGTAAGACTTTGGGAAGAATGGTGCCGTGCCAAGCAAAGAGAAGTGCGAAGCTGTTACTTTTATCACGAATGATCATACTGTCTACCTTACTATTACTGTGACAGTGTTTCATAGAGAAAAGCAGAAATGCAAGTTGCAAATAAGCAATTTAAAAAATACGGCTGATCAAAAGCCGTATTTTGAGCGGTTTATGTTCTCCAACGTAAAAACCAGTTTTCAATCAATTTCATCAGATTGTCAGTGAGTTTACCAAGGACAGCCAGCAAGATAATCGCAATAATCACAATATCGGGCCGTGAGGTTTCTCGACCATCACTGAGTAGATAACCGATACCTTGTGTTGCTGCAATCAGTTCTGCTGCAATCATAAACATCCACGCTAGGCTTAAACTGTTTCTTAGTCCAACGAGAATTCCAGGAGATGCAGCAGGCAGAACAATTTGGAAGATACTTTGTAGATAGGTCAGACGGTATACTTTTGCCACTTCTAACAACTTTGAATCAACACCATGTATGGCAGATACGCTATTGGTATAGGTGGGAAAGAATGCACCAATCGCGATTAAGGTAATTTTTGAGGCTTCATCAATGCCTAACCACAAAAGCAATAACGGAATCCAAGCAAGGCTTGGAATAGACTTGATCGCTGAAAATGTGGGTTCTAAAAAATCTTCAATGTGTTTGTTTAAACCCACTGCAATTGCAAAAATGAGTCCCAATAGGCTACCAATAAAAAATCCTAAAAATACACGCCAAGTACTGGTATAGATATGGGTAAATAAATCACCTGCGGCAAGCTCCTTGAATGAGTCAACTAAGCTACTTGGGGCAGGGAGCAGATAAGACTCAATCCATCCAAAACGAACTAAATACTCACATAATAAAATGAGCAACAACGGAATCGTAATTCCTTTTATCCATTTTAAAACATTGGCCTTAAAGGCAGGTTTGTTTAAACCCTCCTGCGTTATACGTACATTTGATTCGCTTTGCGTCGATTGAGCATGTGTAGACTTTGTCATTACTTCTCAGCAACCTTGCCAATGACCTTTTGCGCATATTTGCTGTCAAATAGTTGATCCACAACTTGATTTACATTGGTGCCTTTTCGAACCAGTTCCTCTTCAGTCAAAATAGTGCCTGCTTTCTTTAGCGCATTAAGCTGTTTCGCGGTTGGAATGTTTTGATCTAGATTGGTTCGACTCAATTGCAACTTCGCCACTTCAAGTGGCAATTTTGCTTCACGTGCTAATAATTCTGCAAGTTTATCTGGATTGGCTTTTGCCCATCTACGTGCTTGTTCATAAGCTTTAATTACAGCCTCAACTGCTTCTGGGCTTTGGGTGCTAAATTGATCTTTTACACTTAACACACTGTAACTATTAAAAGCGATATTGCGATAGAGCAGTTTTGCACCTGATTGCAATTGTGCAGATGCCATCAGTGGGTCAAGCCCAGCCCAAGCATCTACCTGACCACGTTCTAAAGCTGTTTTTCCATCTGGATGTTGTAGATGTACCAATTGCACATCGCGTTTATTTAAGCCAACGGTTTCAAGTGCTTGAAGTGTAAATAAGAATGGGTCTGTCCCTTTGGTTGCAGCAATTTTTTTCCCTTTGAGATCTTTTAAGGATTTGATTGCTGAGTTTTTTGCAACGACTAATGCAGTCCATTCTGGCTGGCTTTGGATATAAACCGTTTTAATCGGACTGCCATTGGCACGACTTAATACTGCTGCTAAACCTGCGGTAGAGGCGAAATCGATACTGCCACTGTTTAAATATTCAAGTGAACGGTTACTGCCTTGGCTAAACACCCATTTGACCTCTGTTTTGGGTAATGCTTTTTCTAACAGCTTTTGTTCTTTAACCACTAAACTTGTTGGGGCGTAATAGGCATAGTCTAATTTCAATGTTGTTGGGATGGCTGCAAAAGAAGACATTGCGGTTAAGCTTAAGGCTAAGGTGGAAACTAAGCGCGTCTTTTTTTTGCTAAAAACTTTCATACATACCCCATAAAATTCAAAGAGAAACACAGAGCTAGATATGTATATTTTTTAGGGTGAAAGTACAAAAAAGAAAAACAGATATTCACTTCTTAAAATATGAAATGTAAAAAATATTAGTTTAACTATATGAATAAATTTATGTTTTTAAAGTATGCATATTTGCTTGTTGAATAGATGATTATTGAAATGAGTTATAAAAAAATATTCTAATTAAATTTTAGTCATTAGACATAAAAAATGCCTCTATACAGAGGCATTTTTGGATTGGGCAAATTAAACTGGATAATCTTCCAGACTGTCTGCAATTTCAACTTGGTCTAATGCATTGGTTTCAAGTGCCAGACAAAGCGCAACAATTTTTGCAGTATCAGCAATGTTTTCTTTTTTCATTGCTAAGCCTGATTGAATTGCATCTAATCGCTCTTGGTGAATATCAAGCGCTTGTGCGACTTCTGCAGCATCATTGGTTTTGAAAAAATCATTCATGGCATGTTCAAAGTCATGATCTGAAGCTTTTAAAATACCTTCGATAAGCTCATCTAAATGTTCAGTTTGAGCCGAAAGGGAATGGATAAAGTTTTGAACTAGATTTTGCTCTAGTACATCAATCATCTTAATCATGTTAGTGACCTAAAAGTGATTAAAGGGGAGGAGGGTACCACAGGAAATAAGCAGAAAACCTGCTTTAAATTGGGTAATAAATATACCATTATTGATTAATTTGCAACCTTATTCAGATAAGCTGTAAATATCGAGCTTGCATTTATATTGATATGTTTTTTATTATAATTTTGATTTTAAATAAATTTCCCTAAAGACTGAGATTTTGTTTAACGATGTTATCAAGGTTGTTTGGGTTCTCTATAAGCACCTGGACTTACCCCAGTCCACTTTTTAAATGCGCGATGAAATGCACTGGCATCCTGAAAGTTCAACAGCTCACTGATGTCTTGTAAGGTATGTGAGGTTTTGCCAAGCAGTTCAATCGCCATATCTCGCCGTATATCATTTTTGAGTTGTTGGTAACTGCTGCCTTCATTTTTTAAACGGCGTTGTAAGGTGGCTTCTGAAATATTGAGCTGTGCTGATAGTTCACCGAGTTCAAACCATTCAGCAGGAGCAATAGAAAGTAATTGCTTACGAATGATTGAACTTAAAGCCAAAGGATTCTTAAATCTTAATAGTAGATTTTCAGGGGTGTTTTTAATAAAACCATACCAAGACTTTTGATCGCGTTTGATTTGAATGTTTAAGTAGTTTGCATCGAATTGCAGATAATTTTCATCTGTTTGGTAAGTAATATTTTCACAGAATCGCACGCGATAATCGCTGTCATCTTCAGGGGGCGTGCATTTTAATTGTAATTGATTGAGTAAAATTCTTTGATCTGCTAACCAACAGATCAAACTGTGAATCAACATAATATAAGTGGCATAGCAGAACATACGCTTGGTTTGTAATTTGTCTGTAATGACAATGTATGCATAATTTTCATCTATAATTAGCTTGCTGGAGAAGTCATCCAAGACAAAATTAAAATATTGCAAAATTTGTTCAATTGCTGTGTGTAGCGTATCCGATTGCATGACCATTTTAGACAATAATTTATAACAACCGCGTCGCATCTGATGCGAGTCCATGCCAAAGAACTCATCATTCATATGGTCTGCGATTTTAGTCCACAGTTTTGCATAAGCTGAAACAGCAATACGTGATTTGGCTGCATGAAATATTTCCAGTGGTATTTCTGCATCATGCAAAATCTGCTGTATATCATAGCCCTTATCTTGGGCACGGCTCAGCGCTTCATGTACCAGCGCAATTGAAATTGTGCCTTTGCTTTCACTGAATTGTTGATTGTTCACAGTGTATTCCATTATCTTGTGATACGTGTTTTGTGACTAAAGTTTTCCAAAAAGATGTTTAAATTGTCCAAATACATCATACAGGATGCAACTTTTGGAAATTGTACTCAAGCTTGACTATGTTTACTCTGCATCTTAAGTCGAAAGTGGGTTTAATTCATCATTTAAACTGCTCTATTCAAACAATGAACTAGGAAAATAAAATGAAAATTGAAGGAAAAGTTTTTGTTGTGACTGGTGGTGCATCTGGATTAGGTGCCGCGACAGCCACACATTTGATTGGTCAAGGTGCGAAAGTGATCATGGTGGATATGAATCACCAGCTTGGCGAAGAAATGCAGAAGCGCTTAGGTGAAAAGTCCAAATTTGTTCAACTTGATGTGACCGATGAAGTTGCTGTTGAACAATTCTTTAAAAATGTGGAGCAGGATTATGCTCAATTAAATGGCTTAATTAATTGTGCAGGGATTGGCCCATCCGCCAAAGTACTAGGTAAAAATGGCATCCATGCTTTAGACGCATTTCAAAAAGTATTGAATATTAATGTCGCAGGAACATTTAACATGCTACGTTTTGCCGCAGATGTCATTTCTCGTTATGCGTTACCAGCAGGTGAAGAAGATCGTGGTGTGATTATTAACACTGCTTCAGTAGCTGCGTTTGATGGTCAAATTGGTCAATCTGCTTATGCTGCATCTAAAGGTGCTGTCGTTGCAATGACATTACCTTTGGCGAGAGAACTTGCGCAACATGCCATCCGTGTGATGACCATTGCACCTGGGATTATGGAAACCCCAATGTTGAAATCATTACCACAAAATGTTCAAGATGCGCTGGGTGAAATGGTGCCTTTTCCTAAACGCCTTGCGAAGCCTGAAGAGTTTGCACAGCTTGTTGGTCATATTTGTGAAAATAGCTATTTAAATGGTGAAACAATTCGATTAGACGGCGCAATCCGTATGCAGCCAAAGTAACCTGGTCTAATCCATCTGCTTATTTCTAACTTTGCTTTAACACAAGCAATAGCAAACTTTTAAAAAATTGAATACTGCCTGACATGATCTAAACCATCATGTTAGGCAGACTTTAGCCTAAATTTATACAGACAACGAGATTTTGATTGGTCGCTGATCATGATTGCAGTGATTTAAAATTTAAAAGTACTGAGAGGGATGCTCAAATGATTCTCAATGATGAACAAAAAATGGTTCAGGAAATGATGCGAAATTATTCGCAGAATAAACTTAAACCCACAGCTGCTGAACGTGATAAAACTGCAAAATTTCCTCAGCAAGAACTCAAAGAGTTGGGTGAACTGGGTGCATTAGGCATGACTGTGTCTGATCAATGGGGTGGCGCAGGTTTGGACTATATCTCCTTGGTGACGGCAATTGAAGAAATTGCTGCAGGAGATGGTGCAATTTCAACCATTGTCAGCGTACAAAATTCTTTGCCTTGTGGAATTATCCAAAAATATGGGACAGACCGACAAAAACAAGACTACTTAATGCCATTGGCAACAGGTCAATGGCTTGGCTGTTTCTGTTTAACGGAACCACAGGCGGGTTCAGACGCAGGTGCTTTGCTATGTAAAGCAGAACGTGATGGCGATTCGTGGGTGATTAATGGAACCAAACAATTCATAACTTCTGGACAGCACGCACAAGTGGCGATTGTGTTTGCAGTTACGGATAAATCCGTAGCAAAGAAAGGTATTTCTTGTTTTATCGTTCCAACCAATACAGAAGGTTATATCGTTTCTCGGATTGAAGACAAAATGGGACAACATTGCTCAGATACCGCAACAATTGTTTTTGAGAATTGTCGGATTCCTGCTGAGAACATATTAGGAAATGAGGGTGAAGGATATAAAATCGCCTTGTCGAATTTAGAGTCAGGTCGTATTGGTATTGCCGCTCAATGTGTGGGAATGGCACGAGCAGCATTGGATGCTGCGGTTGAATATGCCAATCAGCGTAAAGCTTTTGGAGTGGAGTTGGTACAACATCAGGCTGTGGCATTTCGCTTAGCCGATATGGCCACTCAAATCGAAGCAGCACGGCAGTTGATTTACCATGCCGCAAGTTTAAAGGATGCAGGTTTAGCTTGTCTAAAAGAAGCATCAATGGCGAAGTTATTTGCATCTGAAATTGCTGAAAAAGTCTGTTCAGATGCGATACAAATTCATGGTGGTTATGGCTATGTTGCTGATTTTCCAGTAGAGCGAATCTATCGAGACGTTCGCGTCAGTCAGATTTATGAAGGCGCTTCCGATATTCAACGTTTAGTTATCGCAAGAGCGGTGATTCAGTAAGTTCAATTGTAGATTTGCGCATCAAAATTCTATCTCAAGACCAGCTTCGCACTGGTCTTTTTTATTTTAAAGCCTTCCATCATGACAGGAAAAGCAGATGTTCAAAAACCGCAATACAATTGAGGTATTTGGAAATTGTGTGTGATTTCTAATCATGGTTATCTATAAGCATAGGAACACATGTTGAATGATTCAACATTTTTAGAAAAGCTAGAAAGCAAAATATGGAACCGCACATCGAGATGATTTGTGCTGAAAATACAAGGATATTGCCATGAAAACATTGGAACAAGCCTATCAAGAATTCGATTATGAAAAACTCATCAATGAGCAACTGGTTGGCAACCCACAGTCAATCAATGCCTATATCGAGTGCTGCGAGCGTTTTGTCGGTTTAAATAAAGTGGCTTTGATCTGGGAAGGCAAAAACGGTGAGTCTTCACAATGGACCTTTGAACAACTGGCACAAGCATCAGGAAAATTAGCCAATTATTTACAATCGCTAGGCATAAAAACAGGCGATTGTATTGCTGGCTTATTACCACGGACTCCAGAACTATTGATCACCATATTGGGAACTTGGCGTATCGGAGCAATTTATCAGCCCTTATTTACCGCCTTTGAATCAAAAGCGATTGAGCATCGCGTAGCAACAGCCAATACCCAACTGATCATCACCAACAGTGAACAACGTCCCAAACTAAACGGGATTGAACTTCCAAATATTCTGACTGTTCATCCACAAGATTTTGCAGCAACAAAAGTTGCAGATTTTTGGCAAGAACTAGCAGGTCAATCAGCTGAATGTGCACCCGTCATGTTGAGTTTTGCTGATGATTTTTTAATGATGTTTACCTCTGGAACAACAGGTTTGGCAAAATCGGTTCCAGTGCCATTAAAAGCGATTTTGGCCTTTAAGGAATATATGCGTCACGCTGTTGATTTACGTGAAGAAGATTCATTTTGGAACCTTGCGGATCCAGGTTGGGCATATGGTCTATATTATGGTATTGCTGGCCCATTGGGATTGGGACACAGTATTATCATGGATGAACGCGCATTTAGTGTCGACCATGCTTTGGAAATTATTCAAAAATACCAAATCAGTAATCTTACAGGTTCACCTACAGCATTTCGTATGTTCTTTGGCTTTAAAGAAAAATTTAGTACTTCGATCAAAGCTCATTTACGTGCAGTCAGCAGTGCTGGTGAACCTTTAACACCTGAAGTAATTCATTGGTTTAATCATGACTTGAATGTCAATATTTATGACCAATATGGGCAAACAGAATTAGGTATGGTGATTGGTAACCATCATGCTTTAGCACATGCAATAAAAGTCGGCTCAGCAGGTTTTGCTAATCCTGGTCATCGTTTTGCAGTGTTAAATCAAGACAACCAAGAAGTTGAACGAGGTGAGATTGGAACGCTAGCAATTGACTTCTCTCAATCGCCACTCACATGGTTTAAAGGTTATGGTGGAAATAATCGTAAATCCTTTGTTGGTCATTATTACTTAACTGGGGATACGGTTCGTTTGAATGAATTAGGTGGGGTTGATTTTATTGGTCGTGCAGACGATGTCATTACAACTTCAGGTTATCGTGTTGGGCCATTTGATGTAGAAAGTACACTTTTGGAGTGTGTTGAAGTTTTAGAATCTGCCGTTATTGGTAAACCTGATCCAGAAAGAACAGAGATCGTAAAAGCTTTTGTTGTGCTCAAGCCTCAGTTCACGGGTTGTCACCAATTGAATGCTAAATTACAAGAATATGTACGTTCACGATTATCTAAGCATTCTTACCCACGTGAAATTGAGTTTGTTGAAAGCTTACCCAAAACATCGAGTGGCAAAATTCAACGTAATTTATTGAAGCAACAAGAAGTGGCTAAATTACAGCAAATGCAATTGCAGGCTTAATATCTTTTAAAGTTCCATGTTTTGCACCCGAAAGGGTGCTTTTTTATGATCAGCATAAGATCTCGTATTTCTAAGGTCTTTATAACAATTTTAGTCCACTTTACCTGTGATATTTTTGTCTAAATAATAAATGGCTCAAATAGAATGATTCAAATTCACGATATTGTCATTAATAAAAATTAATCTGCTTTAAATTTCAACAAACGTTAAAAATTATGCAAAATTTAAAACCACATACACTTTGTTTAAGCCTTGCATTATTGGGCTGTTCATTTCCAAGCTATGCACAATTGATGTTTAGCCAGTACATCGATGGCACAGTAAATAGAAAAGGATTAGAAATTTATAATCCAGATGGCAGCACTGTAAATCTTGCAGATTATCAAATTGAACAATATACCAATGGGGCAACGAGTAAAACAGCAACTTACACCTTAGAGGGAAATTTAGCCAGTAAGGCAAAATTTATTATAGGTCGTACCGAATTACAGGCAGAACTTGGCACTAAAGTGAATCAGGTTGCTGGTTTGTCATTTAATGGCGATGATGCCTTGGTCCTTGTGTATAAAGGCACACCTGTAGACCGTTTTGGACGGATTGGGGACAAACCAGCAAATGGTGGCTGGGGAACAATAATCACCAGCTATCAAAATAGCCTAAGCAGAATAAAAAATAAAAATGATGTCAGCGCTGTAGATCCCAATAGTGCCTTTGATTTGGACAGTGAGTGGAGCAAATGGTCAGATCGTAATGCATTCAGTAGCTATTTAGGTACTGGTACAACGACACCGCCAATCACTGCAATCAGTTGTAGTACTGCTGATACTGCAATTGCAGATTTACAATCTGCGGCACAAAACCAGCAATATGTGGTTCGAGGTGTTATCACAGCGGATTATCGCTATCAAAATGGATTTTCAGGTTTCTATATTCAAACCCCTGACAGTAAAGCGAAAGCAAATTTAAGCAATGCGATCTTTGTCTATCTCCCTGCTGCAAGCACAATTACTGGCGGTAAAGTGGGTGAAGAAGTGATTCTGAAAGGGCGTTTAACCAATTATGAAAATCAATTGCAAATTGATCAACTGAGCAGCAATATTCAGACCTGTAATAATCAAGCCGCAAGTCTGGTAAGTTCTACACCGATTCAACTACCATTTTCAAGTTTAACCGATGCTACAGGCAATGCACCTAAGCGCTATCAAGGTATGTTGGTGAAAATTCCTCAAACCTTAACGGTTAGCGAGAATTATGATTATGGTCGATATGGTCAATTGTCTTTAAGTTTGGGACGCTTATATATCCCAACCAATTTATATCCTGCGAAATCCAATGAAGCGGTTGCTTTAGCAAAACAAAATTTATTGTCTAAGATTATCTTGGATGATGGTTATAACAATCAAAACAGAACACCATGGTTGCCACAAACATTTAATGCGGCAAACACTTTACGTACAGGCTATCAGCTTAAAAATGTTGAAGGGATTTTGGAATACCGTTTTAATGCTTGGCGTATTCAACCGATCCAAAACAAAGCTTTGCCTGAGGTTGTCAAAGACAGTAATCTGCGGAATTCAGCCGTCTTGGCAAAAGAGAGTAAACAGGTTCGTGTTGCCGCATTTAACGTCTTAAATTATGACAATTCGCCGCTAATTGGTGTTAAACCAGATCGTGGTGCAAACACCGAGACAGAATTTAATCGTCAACATGCCAAAATAGTCAGTGCGATTAAAACCATTGATGCAGATGTTTATGGCTTAATGGAAATTGCCAACAATGGTTATGGCGAAAAAAGTGCTGTGAATTACTTAACCAAAGCTTTGGGTGCAGATTGGAAATATGTCATCCCACCGAATATGGATAAGTTGGGTACTGATGTGATTGCAGTTGCGATTATTTATAATAGCAAACGTGTAAAAGCTGTTGGTAATCCTGTGGTATATGATGATTTAACACAGAAAAACCGGGTCACAATGGCACAAAGCTTCCAAGCGGTAACTGGAGGAAAAACCTTTACTGTTGTACCAAATCACTTAAAGTCTAAAGGTAGTTGTCCTGAGGATAAAACCTCACCAGAAGCTAACCAAGGTGATGGTCAAGGCTGTTGGAATCCGACTCGTGTCAATGCAGTACAAAAATTGATTCAGTGGATTGCAACCAACCCAACCAAAGCTGAAAAGCCAAATTATTTATTGGTCGGGGATATGAACAGTTATGCCAAAGAAGATCCAATCTTGGCATTTGAAAAAGCCAACTACAAAATATTGCTAAATGATGAAAAAGTAGGGCAAGGTAAATCTGCATATAGCTATGTGTTTGGTGTGGCCAGTGATGCAACCGGGAATGGTGGTGCGGGTAATTTAGATCATGCAATTGCAGATGCTAACTTATACCCAATGGTTAAACGTACTTTTGCATGGCATATCAATGCTGATGAACCAACAGCATTAGACTACAATGAAGAATATAAGACTGAGGAACAAATTGCTTCTTTCTATGCGCCAGATGCTTTCCGTTCTTCTGATCACGATCCGGTTATTGTTGATCTAGATTTAAATGAATCAAGTGCTACTACAGGCGGGGATAAGAGCAGTGGGGGCAGTACAGGACTGTGGTCTTTGTTTGGACTGATGTTGCTTACAGCGACCTCAGTATTAGCGCGTTCTAGAAAGAAATCGTAATACGCTGATATCCTTTTAAAGAGAAACTAGTGATCTAGTTTCTCTTTTTTATGCTTTCATAAAATTAAATCTGTATAACATAACCGTTTGTATAATATAGTAATTTTCACCAACTGATTTAAGACTGAATCTCTTCATAAATGAAGCGAATGATATTGGTCGAAATACTATTTCATTCATCTCAATTATTCAGTTTTATCTTTCAACGGTACTATGGCTCGGATCACGGTAAAACCCTGCTGAGAATGGATTTCAAAACTACCTCCAATTCTTTTTACTCGCACTTGCATACTCTGCAAACCCACATGCAATCCAGCTTGAACCTGATCTACTTCAAAGCCAATGCCATTGTCTTGAATGGTTAAAACGAGTTGTTGTCGTTCATCTTCAACCAACGAAACTTCGACATCAGTTGCATGACTATGTTTTACAATATTGGTTAAGGCTTCTTCTGCGACACGAGAAAAGGTTAAACAAATCAATGCAAGGGGTTTATGTTTCCATTTTTCTGCAAAAATCCAAGTCGATTCAATTTCCATTTCTTCGAAAATTTGTATAAAACGATGACGCAATGGCGCAACCCACATCACTGGGCTTTCTGGTATTTTTGCCCCAGCACTGCTTCCTGAGTCAATCACTTGGCGTAAGTCATTTCTTAACAGTTTAAACATAGAGATCACTTGCTGTTTTTCAATATGCTCACTGTGATCCAGTATAATCATCGAGCGAACAATTGAACCACCCAGTCCATCATGTAATTCATGAGACAGGTTTAGACGCTCTTGCAACCGCATATTATCAATTTCGAGTTGGTACTTTTTATCTAAAGATTGCTCTAAGTCAAACGTGACTTTTTCAATAGTTTCTTCAAGTGTCTGATTAAATTTTTCAATACGTCCGACATTCTGTGAAATACGATAAGCTAAGATAAACGAGATTGCTAAGCTGGTAATTGGTGCGGCCAATGGCGTCCAATAGAGCGTCTGATCCAGATGATGGATCATGCTATAAAAATCATGAACAATAATAAGTAAATAGATGAGGAAAATAAACGCAAGCAGGAGAATGTCTATCTTTCTACGTTTAAAAGCAATCCATTGAAAAAACAAGCAATTAAAAATAAATACCATGCCAGAATAGAAAAAGACAGAGGATAAGCTACGTTCTAGATAATTGATCGGTGTCAACAGTAATGCAGCAATCGCGATTGTAGACGTCAATAAAAGTAAACGTTCTAAATACGGATAATGGCGATTGGCAAAACGCCAAGCAAATAAACAGAGGCAATAGGTATATCCAACTAAAAATACCAGATTTAGACGTGCTGTTAAGATACTGTCGGTAAAAGGAATAGGGATGGTCGAAATAATATTATAGGCAAACAATGCCCATAAAAATGAAGTTAAACCAAACCAACCAAAGGCTTTTTCTTGGCGTCGAAATAGCCAAATGGTAAAACCTGTAGTTCCCACCACAAATGTAATAATAATATTGATAAAAAATAAAGTTCGCCGTTCAAAAACCAGCTGATCTTGTTGAATGGCGATATCTTCGGCCTGACCAAATTTAATTTTTCCTAGACCTGAATGTTGTGATGCAACCCCTACAACACGGACTAAAATTTCATTTTGCTGGTTTTGAATAGATGTAGCCGGAAGCACCCAATACCTTGGCATATTCCAGCTTCTAGACAATGGCTCTACTAAGGATTTGTCTTTCCATAACAGTTCATTATTGCTATAGACAGCTCCTGCAATATTGATTCGTTCAATCAGTAAGGCGACAGGTTGATTTTCCTGGTCACACTGATATTGCCATTTGATTTTATACCAAGCAGTGCCTGTGTAGTTTTTCCAGCGCGTTTCCCAGTCATCTGGCAAGGTGACTGTTTTCCATCCCTGTTGGGGAACCTGTTCAAGATTTGCAAGCGCTTGAGCAACTTGTATGCTTTGGATTTGAAAATGACAGGCTGCATCTGTTGTATTGGACTGAGCTGTTAAGGCAGCACCAGCAAAAGCAAAATGCTGGGTCAAACTTAGCATAAGACCGAACAACCCGATTAATTTTAGAATTAGTCGAGTAATCCTAAGTTGCGTGCTGTATCGATGGCTTTGGCTCTGTTGCATACCGCAAGTTTCCGATAAATATGTTTAATATGAGATTCAACGGTATAACGGGATAAATTGAGTTGATCTGCAATTTCCTTATTGCTTAAGCCTTGAGAAACCAGTTCTAAAATTCCCAATTCTCTTTTGGATAATACACTGTCCTGATCAGTGACTCTCTGACAGGGTGCAGTTTTATTTGAATTATTTTTTTCATTAAAATGTAGTTGTTTTAAAATTTTTTGGGCAATAAATGGATCAATCGGCGCTCCACCGCGTAAGACACTTTTGATCGAAAGAGAAACTTCTAAGTCATCTCTTTCTTTGAGCACATAGCCTGTTGCACCTGCACTTAATGCATTGAGGATCGCATCTTCAGTGCTCCATGCTGAGATCACTAAAATCATGATGGTTGGATCATAGTTTTTTAAAATTTCAATAAACTCAATTCCATTTCCATCAGGCAAGCCTAAATCAACCAATGCAAAAGAGGCTGAGTGTATACTGAGTTGTTCTTTGGCTTGAGCTAAACTTTGGGCAAAACGTAAATCTGCAATTGAGTATCCTAGATTAATTAATATGTCAGTCAGTCTTTTTTGTATAAGCGGCTCATCTTCTACGATGATGACTGGAACAGGTAAACTTAACTCATTGTTCATGATGTAAAAAACTCGCCCATGTCTATTGGACTTAGTTTTTCAGATATTGATGGCTTAATCTATACCTGATAATAGGTATTTTTAGTATTTAATAAGGGTCTGTTGATATTTCATAAATGGCTTGCGTTGTAGGTTAAAATTGAGCAGGCAAGGCATGAAACGAAGAGAATAGCGAGACTATTTTCAAGTTTCATAACGTAGGCTGAGATAATTTTAACCACAACCCTGAGCAAGAACAAAGCACTGCTTTGTTTGCAGCGCAAGGCGCAGCGGGGGACTAGAGTGTTTTTTGCCGCTACGTTGTTACCTTGTGAAACGATGTTTCTCATCATTTAGAATGACTAAATTTCGTATTTCGCGCCTAGTATCGCCTAAAAAACATTCGTAGTCGCAAACATAGACGAATTGTCAACAGACCCAAAGTGATTAGGAGTGAATATTCAGTTTATTACAATCGAGTTTTAACGCACTTACTGAGTATCAAATAATGCCTAAAGTCAATTTATTGAGACCAAGTTAACTTTTTAAGATAAGGTTATTGAGACAAGTTAAGTAAATATTCAAATTTTAGTAGATAAAAATCACAATTTAACAGCAAAATATCGGTTATATTCGCTGAATAATGGATTATTTTTATAATGGATGTAGCTTACGATGATTAAATTCCTTAGAAATTTGGCAGTGATACAATGTATTGCGATTACCATTTTAGCTATTGCTCTTTACCTGTATTAAACGCTGATCATCACTGCCTTAAGAAAAATAATGCTGTTTATTTTACCGCACTATATTGATCAACTAAGCTACGACTTGCTTCATTCATCCCTATAATTTCAACCTGAATGTTATTTTGCAGAAACTTGTTTTGTACCTGATTGAGCATACTGACAGAGGTAATATCCCAAATATGGGCATGGTTTAAATCGATAATGACATGATCAACAGATTCATTAAAATCAAAAAACTGAAAGAATTTTTCTGAACTGCTAAAGAAAATTTGCCCATAAATTTCATATTTTCGGGTCGTGCTGTTCAAAAAATGAGATTGGACACGTACTGCATTTTCTAATTTATTGACCAAGAAAAGTGCAGATAAAAGTACACCAATCAACACGCCTAAAGCTAAGTTATGCGTCATCAGTACAATGACCACCACCGCAAGCATCACGCTATTGCTTTGTTTGGGATGTTTTGAAAAGTTTTTGACTGAGTCCCAGTTGAATGTAGTAAAAGCCACCATAATCATAATTGCCACAAGTGCAGCCATTGGAATATAAGACAGCCATTCTTTTAAAAAGACCACTAAACACAGTAAAAAAACACCAGCAACTAAGGTCGATAAGCGAGTTCGTGCACCAGAAGACACATTGATAATCGATTGCCCAATCATGGCACAACCTGCCATACCCCCCATAAACCCACTGACCATATTGGCGATGCCTTGTCCACGACATTCTTTGTGACGATCGCCTTCTGTTTGCGTCACTTCATTAACAATCGTGGTTGTCATCATGGTTTCGAGTAAACCTACGGTGGCCAAGGTGATGGCATAAGGAAAAATAATTTTTAAGGTATCCAAGTTAAGTGGAATGTCTGGAATTAAAAACAGTGGTAAAGTGTCTGGAAATTTTCCTAAATCACTAACAGTACGCATATCCGCACCCAAAAATAAGGCACCTAAACTCAATACAATAATGCACACCAAAGGTGAGGGAATGAGTTGACCAATTTTGGGAATATAGGGGAAAAGATAAACCACCCCTAAGCCAAAGGCGACAAATAGATAAGCCGTCAGATCCATACGTTGTAATTCAGGAATCTGTGCCACAAAGATGAGAATAGCCAATGCATTGACAAAACCATAGACGACAGACTGTGAAACAAAGCGCATCAGTTTTGCAACTTTAAAATAGCCAGCAACAATCTGAAGAATTCCAGTCAAAATTGTGGTGGCAAATAAATACTGTAAACCATGATCTTTGACGAGAGTAACCATCAGCAACGCCATTGCGCCTGTGGCTGCGGAAATCATTGCGGTACGTCCACCGAAGAAAGCAATGCTCACTGCAATACAAAATGATGCATACAGGCCGACTTGTGGATCTACGCCTGCAATTGCAGAAAAAGCGATTGATTCAGGAATAAGTGCCAAGCCTACGACCATTCCAGCAAGTACATCTGTACGAATATTGGAAAACCATTCCGCTTTTTTTAGACTAATCACTACAAACCTTTCATCATTCTTTAAAGATGCGTATGTTAAAACATCTTTTAGTGAAAAAGCAGTTAACTTTGACTTGAAAAAGTCTTCATTTTGTTGAATATTCAAGTTATAGCTGATTTTATAAATTTATGCTTTTTGCAATTTTATGTTTTACGACTTGAAATTGTGATCTGAGCCATTTACAACTTAAACAGTCATATAACAAGGATTAGATATGAAATTATATTATTCACCAGGTGCATGTTCTTTAGCTGCCCATATTTTACTCAACGAAATTAATGTTGATTTTGATTTAGAACGTGTTGATTTAAAAACGCATAAAACAGAAAAGGGCGCAGATTATTACGAAATCAATCCAAAAGGCTATGTACCCGCATTAGAAATCAATCCAGGTTTGCTTTTAACTGAAAATGTTGCAGTACTGCCTTTTATTGCGCAACACGATCCTAAACAGGATTTGATCCCACCATCAGGTTTGGGACGTGCTAAAGTTTTAGAATGGTTGGGTTATTTAAACTCAGAGTTGCATGATGAATATGCCGTCTTCTTTGACCCAGCGATCACTGAAGATGAAAAAGTACGTGGCTATGCAACCATAGATAAGATGTTGAAATATATAGATGACTATCTTGCCGAGTCAGAATACGATTATTTGGTCAATGACCGCTTTGGTCCTGCTGATGCGTATTTGTTTGTACTGACAAATTGGTCGAATTCGATTCATCATGATTTAACCCCATTTACCAATATTGTGGCATTACGCAATAAAGTCGCTGAACGTCAATCTGTACAGATTGCAATGCGTGATGAAGGTTTAATTCCTTAAATATGCTTGAATCGATATACAAAGCACCTACGGGTGCTTTTTTATTGAATTGATTAAAGTGAAATGGACAGAAAGAGGCAAAGATATTTATTATTGATTTTTAGTCAATAATGTTTTGCTTATTTTTGCGTTTTTTGCGATAAAAATAAGCTCTATAGTTGCGCCATAAATCAAGCGTATTGGCAAAACATAGGTAAACAATGAGTAATATCTTAATCGTAAATGGTGCTAAACAGTTTGCACATTCAAATGGTGAATTAAACGATACCCTAACTGCTTTGGGTGAAGACGTGCTTAGCGATTTGGGACACAGTGTAAAAGTGACACGTACCGATGCAAATTACGATGCTCAAGAAGAAGTAGAGAAATATCTCTGGGCGGATGTTGTGATCTATCAAATGCCAGGTTGGTGGATGGGTGCACCGTGGACCATGAAAAAATATATTGATGATGTTTTTACCACTGGTCATGGCAGTTTATATGCCAACGATGGTCGTAGTCGTTCTGATGCTGCCAAGAAATATGGCTCAGGTGGTTTGATTCAGGGGAAAAAGTATATGTTGTCGTTAACTTGGAATGCACCCTTGCAAGCTTTTGATGATCCTGAGCAATTTTTCCATGGTGTAGGTGTAGATGGTGTGTATTTACCTTTTCATAAAGCCAATCAATTCTTAGGAATGCAAAGTTTAGAAACGTTTATTGTCAATGATGTGATTAAAGCACCACAAATTGCGCAATATGAACAGGCATATCGCCAGCATTTACAGCAGCTTTTTGCTTAAGCAAATTGGAATTTTGAATATCTCGTTTAAAAAATTTAAGGAGTCTAATATGTTGACTATTGTGGCTGAAATCCGTGCATATCCAAATGGATTACACAAAGATAAAATTATCCAAGCATTTAAGAAAATTACCCCGACAGTATTACAAGAGCAAGGCTGTCATGGTTATCAGCTATTGGTCGACGCTGGTGTTGATGTAAGTTATCAAAGCAAGGATTCTGATTTGATCGTGATGCTTGAAAAATGGGAAAGTATTGAGCATCTCAATGCACACTTACAAACTGAGCATATGCAAGCGTATCAACTTGAAGTAAAAGAGCATGTTGCTGATGTTAAAATCCGTATTTTAGAACAAGGATTTTAAAGTTAATTCACCATTAAGAGGTTCATTCTCGCTTTGGGAGAAGGCTAGGGTGAGGGATTCTTTTATGTTGAATTATTGTTTTTAAAAAATAATTTATAAAAGACATCCATTATTGAACATAACGCTCAAAGTTGATTTGCTCAAGTTTGGGCAAAGGTACTTTCTTTAATTTTGACCAGGATATTTTTGGTGTATTTTTGCGATCAAGTTCTTGCGTACTGGTGACATTTTTGATTTTCCCTGTTAAAAAATTAGTACTTTCAGTTCGACTGTCACCTGATGGTATATCGAAATAATGTAAATCATAGCCGATCAGATCGAATGATGGGTTTTGATAGCGGAAAGTATAAATATTATTAAAGACCTCCCATGAATCACAACGAAACGAGTAATTTAATGTGATCTTAAGTTGTCCATTCTGGATGATTGGTGAATTGTCCACAATCAATGGATCGATAAGGCAAGGGCGTTCATTGTTGCTTTCTCTAGGGAGTGAAGAATTACTTGCGATAAGGCGGTAAGTTTGAGCGTCTTTAAATAGAACTAATAATTTTCGCTCATTTTGGTTAAGTAGAAGATTTGCTGGCTTTTTATGATTGAATTTATTTTTAACAATATTTATGGGATCCGTATTTTCAATAATCAGCACCATATCGGCTTGTTGATCACCATTTAAGTCACCTTGAACTTTGCTAAGTATTTTCCAATCTTTAGGAATGAAAGCTTGAACATCAGCTTCAGTATTGGTTTCTGCCCACACTAAACTTGAGCAGACTGTTAATGTAAAAAATAGAAGTAATAGATTGTTATTTTTCATGGTTTTCTTCCAATTCACTGAATCGTAAATTTGTTTTTAAATTTATGCCTATTTTTAGGCATCTCTCCAAGCTATCATTTTTGATTACCTTGTCTTAGCTAATTTTTTATGGCAAATATCGAGTCCTCTTCGACACCTTTATTCTCAGAAGAATATGGCATATTTATGAATCGTTGGTAGATACGAAACGTGCTTTATTCAAACTCGCCGTAGTCTTTAAAATTGATTTGCTCAAGTTTAAGTGAATAACTGTTCTTTAATTTGGACCAAGAAACTTGCTTAGCTTGATCCTGATTTTCAAACGCACTACCACCTGTAGTATTTTTAATTTTACCTGTTAGAAAATTGATACTTTTCGCACTGGTTTCACCAGATGCACGATGGAAGTAATCTGTATCGTAACCAATCAGCTTAAAAGACTGGTTTTGATAACGGAAAGTAAAAGCGTTGTTATAGACAGACCATGAACCGCAACTGAGCCAATAATGTAAATTAATTTTAACTAATCCATTTTTGATGGTGAGTGGGTCTCCTTCGCCTAGAGGATCGGTAAGGCAAGGGGATTCTTGATCACCTTCAGTGGGAAGCTTGGAATTACTTGCAACAAGATGATAGCCCTGAGGGGCTTTAAATAAAATTAATAACTTTCGATTGTTTAAATTCAGCTGAGGATTACCTAAGCTTTCATTTGTCACAATATTTTTTGGATCCGTATTTTCAATAATCAAAACAAGATCTGCTTGTTGATCACCATTTAAGTCACCTTGTACTTTACTCAGCACTTTCCAGTTTTTAGGGATAAATGATTGATAGTCAGCTTTGGTATTGGTGCCTGCCCAACCCAAAGTTGAGCATGTTGTTAATGCACAAAATAAAAGTAATTCAGTTTTGTTTTTCATTATTTTTCTCCAATAAATTGAACGCTAAAGTTATGAATAAATTCTTCACTATTCCAAGGAATATTCTCCAAAGTGGAGCTTGTCGTAGTTCTCAGTGTTTTCCAAACAATTTTGGCTGGTGTTTCAACTTCTGCAAAGATATTTGGCGTTGTGGTCACTTTGGCTTTGTTGCTTAGAAAGTTAAGGCTGGTTTCTTTTTGTTTACCACTAATTTTATCTAAATCATAAGCATCAAATCCAATCAGGTGGAATTGATTGTTTTTTAGTTTAAACCCATAGGTATACATCAAGCCATAGGTATTGCTACAGGATGACATGGTATTGAATAACACATCTAAGCGTTGATTTTCGATCGTCAATGTAGAGTCATCTAGAGCATCTTCGATACAGAGTTCTTCTGAACGATAGGTCCAGTTAGGAATTTTTCGACTTAGTTTGAGTTGTAATTGTTGGCCTTTTTGAAAAAGCACTAAAAGCTTTCGATTGTGTTGATTTTTATTTTTAGGTTGGATGATGAGGGCAATATCTTTTTTACCATCTTGATTCAAATCACCTTCTGCTTGAGCAAGAATTTCCCAATTATTTGGTACAAATTTTTGTAAGGATGAGGTGGCTGGGTTTGCTAAACACATGGATGAACATGTTGCCAATAAAAGGGTGGAAAATATTGTTTTAATCATCATATATCCTGATCAAGTTTTTATCACTTTAACCTATAACGAGATTTTGAAGAATCTTTTAAGCAAGTTAAAACTTTTAAAATGAATCATTTAATAATTGGTGACAACAATTAAATCTTATTGTAAATTGTGAATTAATTATTATTAATCTATTATATTGATAATTAAATCACATATAAGAATACTTGGTTCATGAAAACCGAACTGATATGAATTAAAGCAAAGTTATGGACTAAATGCTCAAAATAGAGTGTCACGATAAAAAAGGAGAACAGATGAACATAAAGATTTATTTGATCATAGGTGTGGTTGCTGGTGTATTTATCATTTATATGCTTTTCTTGCACACCATGATGAAAAAAAGAAAACAGAAACAATTGGATGGCTTTAATCATCATAATTCAGGGACGCCTTTGACTAGGCAACAAGAGAGATTACTAACCTTTGGTGCAATTCTTTTTTATCACAGAGGTGAAAAAATTTTAGGTATTTATCCGGAAGATGATTTAAATCAATACATTTATGGATTGAAACAGCAATGGGAGATATCCAATGCTAAGGAAGCAAAAGAAGTATTGGGTGATTTACTCGAATTACAGCGGAGTAGTGAATTTGAACCCTTTGTGCAGCTTCCTTCTTCAGACTTAGCGAAAATTCAAAAAAGTATAGCAAAAGGCCTAGGGATTGATATTTCTCTTGTGGAGCAAACCAAATCAGCTTATGCCTGGGATGTCGGACGCGCAGTTTCTTTAGCTAAATGGTGTTATTGGTGTGGTTATTTATCTGAAAGTGAGACTTGGAGTATTATGGAACAAGCCGCAAAACAAGCCACGCAACATGGAAAAAGCTGGACAGACTATACTGTATCTTTTTTACTTGGAAGAGCAATTAATGGCTTTGATTTAGATGATATTATCATTGAAGCTAAACAAATATTGCACAGTCAGAATCCTGCACTACGTAAAATACAAGATGTGGATGTTTATCAGCGTTATCAATTTCAGTAAATTTGTATAGTTGTTCAGGAATAATCGACATCATTTTGAGTTAAAAACAGGTTGTTTAAAACAGCCTGTTATTGCTATTGTAATTCTTCTAATTGCAGTTACTAAGTATCGTGATGGTGTTGTTAGCATTGAATAGCTCGGTAAGTAAAAATGAATAAAAAATAGAATTTTATCTGTTATTACCTGTTGCAATAGATGTAATTGTTCCTTGTTTGGAAAATAGCAGGGTTATTTTGTGCTCGTTAAGCAATAAACCATTCAGATCAACTTGTTCAAATACACAGTTTTTGAACCTCACATCGGATAGATCAGATGTGTCAAATTTTACGTTTAAGAAAGAGCAAGAATCAAATAATGATTCATTAAAACCTCCTTTTATAAAATGTAAATTCAAAAAGGTACAGTCCCTAAAAGTACGTTTTAGAAACTCTACTTTCTTCATTAAGGTCGAATCAAAAATGCAATTGCTTATTGTGTTTTCGATCCAAAGGCATTTATATAGATTTTGATTAGAAGAAATTGATAAATCAAGAAATTTTAAAAAGGTGATAACTTTTCCAGTAAGATCAATATATTTAAATAACATTGTTATTAAATTAATAGATTAAATTTAAAAATTAAACCCTTAGCTTATAAATATGCTAAGGGTTTTTTATTGTATAAACAATTACATTTTCACGAGGCAAAGTTTATCGTCTTCATTTATCGCATTGAAAACTTAGCTTAAAGTAGGTGCATTTGAAATGGCTTATTTAAAGAAATAACCTGTTTCTGGTGAACTCGCATTTGCCATTCGTTTACGTGGCATACGACCCGCCAAATAGGCTTCACGTCCAGCTTCAACCGCTTTTTTCATTGCTGATGCCATTAAAATTGGATGATGTGCAGCGGCAATCGCAGTATTCATCAATACGCCATCGCAACCTAATTCCATTGCAATTGCGGCATCGCTTGCAGTACCTACACCAGCATCAACCAAAACTGGCACTTTGGCATTTTCTTTAATAATTGAAATAGTATGCGGATTTAAAATGCCTAGGCCAGAACCAATTAAGCTACCTAAAGGCATGATCGCAACACACCCCATACTTTCAAGTTCTTGAGCCACAATAGGGTCATCCGATGTATATACCATCACTTCAAAACCATCTTCAATCAATGTGCGAGCTGCATCAAGTGTCGCGGTTACATTTGGATATAGGGTTTTCTCATCACCTAATACTTCCAATTTGACCAAGTTATGCCCATCTAAAAGTTCACGTGCAAGCATACAGGTGCGTACTGCGCTATTGGCGTCAAAACAACCCGCTGTGTTCGGTAAGATGGTGTATTTTTCAGGTGGAAGGATTGACAGTAAGTTGGGTTGATCTGGATTTTGCCCAATGTTTACTCGGCGAATCGCCACTGTCACAATTTCAGCACCACTGGCTTGAATTGCTAAATCAGTTTCTTGCATGTCTTTGTATTTACCCGTACCCACGAGAAGACGTGATTGAAAAGTACGAGAACCGATAATAAGAGGGGAGTTTTCAGTAGGAAAATCTAGCATGGGAGAGCTCCAAATTAGCCGCCACCGACAGCGTGAATGATTTCAATACGGTCTTTTTCAGCAATAGGGGTAAGTTCAAGTTTACTTTTGGAAATGATCATTTCATTCATTTCTACGGCAAAGCGTTTACCTTCGAGTGAAAGTTCCTGAACCAGTTGTAAAAGATTTTGGCAAGCGGTCTCTTGAGGCTCACCATTTAAGAAAATTTGCATATACATTCCATTCGATTGCGCAAATTGTGATATCTAAATTCAAAATAATTTTATTTAGCGTATTTCAATGCATTCCATGCGAGGACTAACCAACCTACAATCATCAGTGCTCCACCAATGGGTGTAATTGCACCTAAACCTCGTGGTAAACCCAGCACCATGACATAAAGCGAACCGCAGAAAAATAAAATACCGATTTGGATGAGTAAGAAGCTGGCTTTGATTGGAAGTTGTGGGATGACTTTACTGAGAATTGACAGTGCCAACAGGCCCAGTGCGTGGTAGAAAAAATAATCGGTTGCTGTTTGCCACCATGCCAACTGTGCTTCAGTTGCATGAGCTTTTAAACCATGTGCGCCAAATGCACCTAAGATTACTGCAAGCGCTAAATTCAGTGCTGAAATTGCAATCCACATAAGCCAGTCATCTGCATAAATTTGCGCATAACATTAACACAATTTTGAAGCGGGATTAAAGGCAAAATCTATTAAGAATAAAGATTTGACAAAAATATCAGGCAAAATAAAAGGGCATGTCGCCCTTTTATTGAAAATATAAATATTGGTCTGGTATGCAGACAGTTTTGAAGATTTAGTTGGATGACATGGCAACTTTGATTTTGTCCATGGCATTTTTTTCTAACTGACGAATACGCTCAGCAGAGACATTGTACTCTGCAGCCAGTTCATGCAAGGTCGATTTATCATCATCTAACCAACGGCGCTGTAAGATGTTGCGTGAGCGATCATCTAACTGTTCCATAGCATTATGCAAAGCTGAAGTACTTTGTTCTTCGTAATCTTCTTCTTCGACTAAACGAGCAGGATCATAGCGGTTATCTTCGAGATAAAGCGCTGGAGCAACATGAGTTGAACCTTCGTCATCGTCATCACCTTGAGCTTCAAAAGCAGCATCATAAGCAGTTAAACGACCTTCCATTTCCAAGACTTGTTCTGCTGTTACATTTAAGTCATTGGCAATTGATTGTGCTTCTTCAAGTGTAAGTTTTTTACTTGATTTTTTTAGGCTACGTAAATTAAAAAACAATTTACGTTGCGCTTTAGTGGTCGCAATTTTGACAATACGCCAATTGCGAATCACATATTCATGAATTTCAGCCTTAATCCAGTGCACAGCAAAAGACACCAAACGCACGCCCATATTTGGGTCAAAGCGTTTAACTGCTTTCATTAAACCGAGATTACCTTCTTGAATTAAATCACCTTGTGGCAAACCATAGCCCGCATAACTGCGCGCAATATGCACCACAAAACGTAAGTGAGACATCACTAACATTTTCGCAGCATCTAAATCTTGATCGTAAAAATAGCGATCAGCTAACTCTTTTTCTTGTTCAGCTGTCAAGATTGGAATCTGATTTACGGTGCTGATATAAGCACCTAAGTTAACACCTGGTGCAGATAAGGACAGGGGCATCAACTGATTGCTGCTGTCACTCATGGGTTCTCCTTATAGGAATTTCGTTGTATAGCTAATGCATTCATCTTAATTCGAATATTGTACATAAGTAAGGAAATTTGGGTATCGAAATGTAAAAATATATGCAAATTTGCAAAAAATAATTTGAATTGAAAATAATTAAGATTCAATTAAGTAATGAAATTCATGCTCTGATCGTTTAGTCAATTGGCAAGAAATCTTGTTGATCTCGCAATAACGCGTAATATCAATTTCACTGTGCGGATCAGAGGACATTAAAAGAAATATTTGATGAGGCAATGCTCTTTTTAATTCACGCTTTAACATTAATAGAGGCATTGGACAGGGTTTACCCATACAATTTATTTCAATTGCTGTCTGACCTAAAGGTTCATTCATTTTTTGGCAAGGTAACAACAGGGTTGTGGAACGCATATTTTACCAAGTTTATTGAAACACCCCAACAAAAATTGGAAGATTCTTCAACAAATAAAAAATAATCGTGAAGCTGTTTAAAAAACACGCTTGATATCGAAAATAATTATCAAAAAAAATTCTATTAATTGTCATAAACCCATGTTAAGCTCGTTGCGTATTTAGGATTTATCAGAAACAATTCTTGTTTTGAAACCCTATTACAAGATGGATGTAACCGGGATTTTGTTAATAGTTTTACAGAATGATTACAAGCTTTGAAATTAGAAAATATTTTAAAACTTTGTTTGCTCTGCTGTTTGCAACACCGGGTGGTCCCTTTTTCTTAATAACTGAGGATTAACTTATGACAGCTCGTGAACAAGGCGTAGTTAAATGGTTCAACGACACTAAAGGCTTCGGCTTTATCCAACGCGCAGGCGGTGATGACGTATTCGTTCATTTCCGTGCTATTCAAGGTGACGGTCATCGTTCACTTCGTGACGGTCAACGCGTTGAATTCAGTGTTGTGCAAGGTCAAAAAGGTTTTCAAGCTGAAGAAGTTCAGCCTTTAGACTAATCTTAAATTTTTAAAATTTAAGTGGCGCTCCAATTTCTTATAAATTGGGGCGTTTTTTGTTTATAATGGGCGCAATTAAAAGTGTCTACAGTTAGAGCTCGTATTTATGTCATCAGGTTTCGAAACCCTTAATTTACATCCGCAACTTAAACAAGCGATTGATGCTTTAGGGTTTAAAGAAATGACCCCAATTCAGCAAAAAGTATTGAAATATACTTTAGCAGGTCATGATGCAATTGGTCGTGCTCAAACCGGCACAGGTAAAACGGCGGCATTTTTAGTCAGTATTATTAATGATTTGCTCACAAACCCAATTAAAGAACAACGTTTCCGTGGTGAACCACGTGCATTGATTCTTGCGCCAACACGTGAACTTGCAATTCAAATTGAAAATGATGCAAAAGATTTGGTCAAATATACCAATTTAAATGTCGTGACTTTGGTTGGCGGCGTAGATTTTGATAAGCAAAGAAAACAACTGGATCAAGGTTTTGTTGATATTTTAGTGGCAACCCCTGGTCGTTTAATTGATTTCACAGAACAAAAAGAAGTTTGGTTAGATCAAATTGAATTTTTAGTGATTGATGAAGCTGACCGTTTATTAGACATGGGCTTTATCCCATCAGTTAAACGGATTGTGCGTTTTTCGCCACGTAAAGAGCAACGTCAAACCTTAATGTTCTCGGCAACATTTAGCTATGATGTTCTCAATCTTGCCCAACAATGGTTATGTGAGCCAGTTACAGTAGAAATCGAGCCTGAAAAGAAAACCAATGCTGATGTTGAACAGCGTGTATATGTAGTCGAAAAGAAAGATAAATATCGCTTATTGCGCGAAATTTTGGCAGATGAACCCATTGAAAAAGTGATGATCTTTGCCAATCGCCGTGATCAAGTGCGTAAACTTTATGATCATTTAAAAGCAGATGGTTATAAAGTGGTGATGCTATCAGGTGAAATAGCGCAAGATAAACGTTTGAAAATGTTGGATCAATTTAAAAATGGTCAACATAATATTATGATTGCAACAGATGTTGCAGGTCGTGGTATTCATGTTGATGGCGTATCTCATGTGGTGAATTTCACTTTACCTGAACAGTCAGATGATTATGTACATCGTATTGGTCGTACAGGTCGTGCAGGTACACAGGGTGTAAGTATTAGTTTCTTGTCTGAAGATGATGCATTTAATTTACCGACTATTGAGAAAGCGATTGGGCAAAAATTGCCTTTAACGCGATTAGATGGTTATTGCTAAGTTTTTTGTTTCTTTATCAAATTGTGTTTAAAAAACCCACTTATTTAAAGTGGGTTTTTTAATGACTATTTTTAGTTTAGAAGGCTAAACGGATTAACTTGCTTTACAGCTAAAGGTCAGTGTTGTTTGATAGTCCGTATCTTTTTCAATACCGTAGTTTTTGCCCATTACTGAACCTAATACACCGGCTGCTGCAGTGATCATTTTTCCAGTCTGTTCATCGACCACACCTTTTAAACTGCCATGATATTCAGTTTTTTCATCCACTAAGACTGGTGCACCTTTTTTTCCGCAAGTTTTGTTTGCTGCAGTAATGGCATTATTTTTTGCGGTAATTTGGTCTTTACCTAAGCCAGTGACTTCATACTGGTTATCTGCTTTTTGAATCGCTAAAGTTTGTGTTGGATTTGATGCACACGCAGTGAAGAGTAACGCTGAACTAGCAAGTAAAGTGATCGTTGTTAATTTATTCATATTGATTCTCAAATTCCTGTACTAAAAATTAAAAAGATACTGCTTTTAAATTAGTTATAATTTGAGCATAGAATGTGGGCTAAATATTGAGAAACATGTATAAATTTTGCAGTTTTTTTTTAAGTTTATTGATGATTTGGCTTTATTTTCGAAGCCAAAGGGTATCGAAGGCATTTTTTGTGAGCAATCATGCGCATTGATAACCTAACAATAAGTTGTATGTAATATTGACAGATGCCAAGTAAATTTTGTCGGAGATAGCTTAATGATTTTAGATTATGCTAATCTTGAAACAAGTGAAATTAACCAGATAATAGATAGGTCAATGTCAGATTTAAACTTCAAAGCAGTACATGACAATATTCATCAACGTCAATCGATTGGTCATTTGGTTGAACCTGCACCTTCACACGCACAACTGAATATTGCATTTAAAGCCGCTTTAACAGCACCCGATCATCATCGTTTAAAACCCACACAATTTATTGTCGTGGATGTTGAGCAACGTGAAGCATTTGGTGCATTACTGGCACAATCTATTGCTGACTTAGGTGAATTAGATCCAGCCCAAGTTGAACGGGTAAAACTTCATCCTTTTAGAGCGCCTATTTTGGTGCTTGCCGTGACTAAATTTCAGGATCATCCTAAAGTGCCTTTTTTTGAACAAACGCTGAGTTCAGGGGCTGCAATTGAAAACTTTTTATTGTCGATGCAGGCACAAGGTTTCGCAACCATGTGGCGGAGTGGGGCGGTTGTTGAATCTAAATTATTAAAATCAGCACTGGGTTTAGCTGAACGAGATTTAATTTCAGGCATTATTTATGTCGGCACGGCGGCAAAAGCGATTGCCCCGCGTGCAGAGATTGAAACAACACAATATGTTCATTTTTGGCAAGCTTGAGTCAAAAAGTTATTGATATTTTCAGATTGAAAAATCATTGGGTTATTAGGACAAGCATTTTAGGATAACAATAAATGTCGGATTTACAATTTAAAGATTTAGTTGAACCTATTGTATTGGGTCAGAAAACAGCGTTGCGTGTGACTGTGCTGGGTGGTGGTAGTTTCGGTACAGCAATGGCAAATACAGCAGTACGTAATGGTTGTGACACCATGATTTGGATTCGCGATGAAAGTATCGCAGCTGAAATTAATGCGACTCATGTCAATAAACGCTATTTACCTGATTTTCAATTGGAGGCGGGTTTACGTGCTGAGTCAAATCTAGAAGAGGCAGTGCGTGATCGCGATATTATTTTGGTGGCAATCCCAAGCCATTCTTTTCGTGATGTTTTACGTCAAATTAAACCCTTTATTAGTGCACAAGCCGTTGTTTCATTAACCAAAGGCATCGAAGCAAAAACCTTTAGCTTTATGAGTGACATTATTCGTGAAGAGCTTCCTGAAGTTCCTTATGGTGTTCTTTCAGGGCCCAATTTAGCCAAAGAAATTGTTGCAGGACAACCAGCAGGTACAGTGATTGCCAGTGATAGTGAATTAGTACGTTATGCCGTACAACAAGCACTGCACAGTGCCTTGTTTCGAGTATTTGGCAGTGATGATGTACATGGTGTTGAGCTGGGTGGAGCGCTTAAAAATATTTATGCTGTTGCAATGGGAATGGCCGCTGCTTATAAAGTTGGTGAAAATACCAAGAGTATGATTTTAACCCGTGCTTTGGCTGAAATGAGTCGCTTTGCAGTTAAGTTGGGGGCAAATCCTTTAACATTCTTAGGTTTGTCTGGTGTGGGTGATCTTTTCGCAACCTGTAACAGCCCGTTGAGCCGAAATTATCAAGTTGGTTTTGCCTTAGGTTCTGGAAAGACACTGGAACAAGCAACCTCTGAATTGGGGCAAACTGCTGAAGGGATCAACACTATTGTACAAGTCAATGCACGTGCAAAGGAGTTGGATGTCTATATGCCAATTACCACTGCATTGTATGAAGTTATTTTTGAAGGGGCGCCACCACTGAATATTGCCGTTTCTTTGATGAAGAATGGGCATCGTAGTGATGTAGAGTTTGTGCTTCCACATAACGAAGTCTGATTGAGCATTTGCTGGGACAATATTCAAAACTTTAGAGATGGATTTGTAACAAAGCCTCGTTATAATCAGTGCAGTATTAAAAAGGAAATCTTATGCAACTGACTTTGGTACGTCATGGTGAAGCAGCTCCACCCGTCAATGGGGTGGACAGTAAAAGGCCTTTAACACAACGTGGGCATTTACAAGCAGAACAAACGGCTAATTTTTTAAAAGAAATCGTGCAGCCGGATGTATTTGTTGTCAGCACTTTATTGAGAGCACAAGAAACATTGGCGCACATACAGACTTACTTCCCGAATGTATCTGTATTGGTCTGTGACAAAATAAAGCCAGATGATGATGCAAAATTAGCAATCGAATGGTTGTCACAATTGCCATTTGAACGTATTGTGGTGGTATGTCATATGAATGTTGTGGCACATATTGCAGAACAACTGACACATGAGCATTTTAATCCTTTTGCCTTGGCAGAGGCTCGTATTTATGAGCAAACTGTGATTGCAAATGGTCTATCTACACAAGATAAAGCCTTTATTCCAACTGTATAAAAGCATTGTTAAAAGAACTTAACGGCAGAAAACGATAAATGTTGTACTTATGGATGCCTGAAGCCAATGGGGTTTGGCAGTGGTCTCGAGGAAGTGATTGGACTAAATCTTCGAGCCTAGAACAATTAATACAAGATATTAAACTTTACCAAGGTGAAGAAGCTGTGGTCTTCTTCCCAAGTCGTGAAGTGCAAATTCTTCAACAGAAATTCAGTAAAACTCAATATAAACAATTGGGTGTAGATGGTGTCAAATATTTATTAGAAGAATATGTGATTTTGCCGATTGATCAGATGAAAGTGTTTTCACACTTTCAACAACCCGATCAGGTTTCAATATTGGGGATTCATCAATATGCTGTTACCACAATGCAGCATTCCTTGTCATTGATTCCGTTAAAAATTGTCTCTTTATTACCTGACTTTTTGATGCTGCCTGTACCAGAAGTCGGACAGACGATTTTGGCCAATGTCAACGGGCAATTATTGGTTCGAGAAAGTGAGTTTCTGGGTAATTCGATTGATGATCTGAATGTATATTTGGATTTCGCTGATCGAGAGAAAAGCTATTTATATAGCGGATTGACAGATGAGCAAGCGGTCAGTTTATTTGCCATTGCAGCAGCGGATCAGCGTGAGCCTTTTGATTATCAATTTAGTGAAATCAAAAAACCGAAACTACATCCTTATAATGTATTGCCAAAAGCCAAGCAAGCCAATCAAGGTGTTTCCCGTTATTGGCAAGCCTGTGCAGTTTTGGTGGTTGTTTTGATCATTGCGCAATTGAGTTACGATGCTTTGCGTTGGATTAAGCTGAAGAAAGTTGCGGATCAAACTGCTTTGATTGCAGTTGATCAGTACAAAAAATGGTTTCCAAATGAGCAACGGATTACAGAAGAGTCTGTAGAACGTCAGTTTAAAAATAAATTGGCTTTAAGTCAGAGTGCAAATACCCAAGCTTTACAATTACTCAGTCGTGTTGGGCCAATTTTAATGCAGCATCAGATTATTGCCAGTCGTGTAAATTATGATACAGCAGTGTTAAATATGGATCTGGTGGCGAAAAATGCTGAAGGCTTACAAACCTTGGTGACGCAACTGAATCAACAAGGCTTTAAAGCAGAATTAGGCAATGTTCAGACGCAAGGTGCATCTGTCGTTGGTTTGGTGAAGATACAATAATGAAAACAATGGAAAATGTGCAAAATCGACTGGATGTATGGTCTGAGAAAATCGCAGAGAATTTAGAAAAAATATCTCCACGTGAACGTGTCATGGTTGTTTTCACCACGATTTTTGTCATTGTGGCAATTGTGGGTGCGGCGTTGTGGTACACCCATAAAGCTGCCGAAAAACAGCAAGCACATTTAAATCAGATGAAAGATCTTGTGGTGTGGATGCAGAGTAATGTAGTGACCATGAAGCCCGCAGATGATTTGGCCTTAACCACTGCAGATAAAATTCAGCGTGTGGCACAACAACAAGGGCTTTCGGTTGCCTCGCAGCAAGTGGGTGAGCAATTTCAGATTATTGCACAACATCAAAACTATGCCGTTTTAGCTAACTTTTTAACCCAAATTGCCCAAATGGGTGTGAGTTTGGAAAAGATGGAGTTAGCCAAAGAAGGTGGGCAGATTAAATTAACAGCGACGGTACAGTAGTAGTGAAAATAAACACAGTTCAAGCATAGCCTTTTCAACATACTGTGCCTATAATATGGCAACTTAAAAAGCAGTAGACTTTTGTAGCTATGATGTATTCACTTGCTCGCCCTTTGTTGTTTTCTTTAGCACCAGAGCGTGCACATGAACTCACATTATCCATGCTTAAATCTGCCCATAAAATGGGGGCGATTCGTCAAACTGTTGCTGCCAAACCAGTCACTTGCATGGGAATTGAGTTTCCAAATCCAGTTGGTTTAGCAGCGGGACTGGATAAAAATGGCGCTTATATCGATGCCTTAGCGGGTTTAGGATTTGGTTTTATTGAAATTGGAACCATTACGCCTAAGCCACAAGAGGGCAATCCCAAGCCACGTCTTTTTCGTATTCCTCAAGCCAAAGCAATTATTAACCGTATGGGGTTTAATAATGATGGTGTGGATCAATTGGTTGAGAATGTTAAAGCCGCAAAATTTAAAGGCATTCTTGGTATCAATATTGGTAAAAATGCCACAACACCAGTTGAAGATGCAGTTTCCGATTATTTAGTTTGTCTTGAAAAAGTTTATAACTACGCATCTTATATTACTGTTAATATCTCATCACCAAACACCAAGAATTTACGTTCTTTACAAAGTGGCCATGCGCTCACTGAACTTTTGGAAACACTCAAAAAACGTCAGTTAGAGTTGGCAGAAGAATTGCAGCACTATGTTCCTTTAGTGTTGAAAGTTGCACCAGATCTAGAAGCTTCAGATATCGAATTTATTGCATCACAATTGTTGCAGTTTAAAATTGATGGATTGATTGTGACCAATACAACATTATCCCGTGAGGGTGTTGAAGGTTTACCATTTGGTGATGAAGCGGGTGGTTTGTCAGGTGCGCCCGTATTTGAAAAGAGCACGGCATGTTTGGCGGCTTTTTCAAAAATTTTACAAGGTAAAATTCCTTTAATAGGTGTTGGTGGCATTTTATCTGGTGAACAAGCTGTTGCAAAACAACAAGCTGGTGCAAGCTTAGTCCAAATTTATAGTGGTATGATCTATACAGGTCCTACACTCATTAAAGACTGTGTTGACGCTATGATTTAAAATATGAATACCTTAGACATTATTATTCTGATTCTATTGCTCATTGGAGGGCTAAACGGTTTGCGACAAGGATTCGTGAAAGCCTTTGCGAACTTGATAGGATGGATTTTTGCACTGATTGTCGGTGCTAAATATGCCAATATCATCGCACCTTCAATGTCTGCACTCAGTCAGGATCCTGTGGTGCAGAAAATTGCTGCATTTGCTTTTATTGTCTTGGTCATTATTGTTTTAACATGGATTGTCACCGCCTTACTCAATCAGATTTTAAAAACTTTAAAACTCGGGCCGTTAAATCGTTTAGCTGGAAGTGCTTTAGGGACCTTGAAAGGTTTGTTCATCGTCCTCATTACTATGCAAGGTTTGGGACCGTGGGTTGAAAGTTCTCCAACGTGGAAACAATCCAAATTCATTCAGACGCTGTTACCATTTGCACCTTTGGCATCTGAAATCTCTAAAGATGCTGCAAATGAAGCATTACATCATATACATTCAGAAGATCGTTCCGATGATACTTCTGTAACTAAGGCTGATCGATCATCGGATACTCAAAGCGATGAAAAATCAGCACATTCGACAAAGAATCCGTTTTATTAGTCCTAGCTGGTCTGCGAGGTAGTTATGTGTGGAGTCGTTGGTATAGCAGGTAAAGCACCTGTAAACCAAATGTTATTTGATGCGTTGACGATGTTACAACATCGTGGGCAAGATGCGGCTGGGATTGTGACTTGTCATAATGGACGTCTTTTTCTAAGAAAAGATAATGGTATGGTACGTGATGTATTTCATACTCGCCACATGCGCGCATTACTCGGTAACTATGGTATTGGTCACGTGCGTTATCCAACTGCTGGTTCTTCAAGTAGTGCAGAAGCGCAGCCTTTCTATGTAAACTCACCTTATGGGATTACATTGGCGCATAATGGTAACTTAACCAATGCGGCTGATATTCACGATGACTTATTCAAAACTGACTTACGTCATATGAATACGGACTCAGACTCAGAAGTATTGCTAAACGTTTTTGCTCATGAATTGCAAAAATGTGCATCATTAACGCCAATGCCTGAAGATATTTTTCATACAGTTAAACGTGTGCATGAGCGTTGTAAAGGTGCTTATGGTGTCGTTGCAATGATCACAGGGCATGGTATCGTAGGTTTCCGTGATCCCAATGGTATTCGTCCACTGATCTATGGTTCACGTTTAACTGAAAATGGTGAAACAGAATATATTATCGCTTCTGAATCTGTTGCGATTACCGCGTTAGGTTTTAAAGTAGAACGTGATATTGAGCCTGGTGAAGCGATCTTTATCAATTCAAAAGGTGAGTTCTTTTCACAACAGTGTGCGGCAAATTCGCGTTACCGCCCATGTATTTTTGAATATGTCTATTTTGCGCGTCCTGATGCAACCATCGATGGTATTTCGGTATATAAAGCACGCTTGAAAATGGGTGAAACCCTTGCGAAGAAAATTCTTCGTGAATGGGGGGATATGCACGACATCGACGTGGTGATTCCAATTCCAGATACGAGCCGTACTTCTGCTTTAGAATTGGCGAATATGTTGGGCGTGAAATTCCGTGAAGGTTTCATGAAAAACCGTTATATCGGTCGTACCTTTATTATGCCGGGTCAGCAACAACGTACCAAATCTGTTCGTCAAAAACTCAACCCTGTAGAGCTTGAGTTTAAAGGCAAGAACGTTTTGTTGGTTGATGATTCGATTGTACGTGGTACCACTTGTAATGAAATCATTCAAATGGCACGTGATGCGGGTGCGAAAAAAGTCTATTTTGCTTCTGCTGCACCAATGGTGAAATATCCAAATGTGTACGGTATTGATATGCCAGCAAAAGCAGAGTTGATTGCTTCACATCGTAGTGTTGAGGAAATTCAGGACATTATTGGTGCTGATCGTTTAATCTTCCAAGACTTGGATGATTTAAAAGCGGCAGTAAGAACCAGTAAAGTACCTGTCATTCAAGATTTTGATTGTTCAGTATTCGACGGTGTTTATGTTACAGGCGATATTGATGAGCAATATTTAACTGATCTTGAGCAAAGTCGTAGTGATACTGCGAAAAAAGAAAAAGATGGTTATATTGATGTCAATATCGATGCAGCATCTGTGGATTTAAGCGGTATCAAAGAAGAAATGTAAGCAACTTTGATTTACATTGAGAAAAAGCGGGAAGTTCCCGCTTTTTTCATTTATAGTATTTTGCAATGTAATGAGGAATTTTACATTGAAAGATGTCAGTCATTATTTGATAAAAAACAAGAATATGTTGTGGTCTGCAAGTATTTGCTTACTTGCGGTCATTTTGACCATTTTTATTCTAAATACTGTTTTAGGATTGCTGGTTCACTATGTGGATCCAGATCAAGAGATCTGGTGGAATATCCTCAGCCCTTACTGTGTCGGTTTGATCATCGTCATCATTGGTTGGTCAATTGCATATGAATTTTATGTGTTCCGTACAGGTGGTCACTCACTTGCAAAGCAATTAAAAGCCCGTCGTTTAAGTCAAATTGAAAGCACTCCGGAAGAAAGTGTGGCCTTAAAACTCGCAGATAAATTTGCAGAGACTTTTGAGATTGATGCTCCTACATTATATGTATTGCCAGATGAAGTTGGGGTTAATGCTTTAACTGCTGGGTTTCATCCAAGAGATACGGTGATTATCTTGACCTGGGGCGCATTACAGAATCTGGATGAATTAGAACTTTATGGTTTATTAGGGCATGAGTTTAATCAAATTCTATCCGGTGAAGCACGAGAAAATACCCGACTTAAAATTTTATATAGTGGTTTAATTACCTTTAGTCAGTTGGGAAGCAAAATCGCAAAGCAGGGCTTTAATCGTTATAACGCCAAGGGAAATCAGCATAAATTTGAAACCAGTTTTGTCGCAGTGGGTGGGGTGATTTGGCTACTCGGCAGTATGGGGATTTTAATTAATCGTTTGATTAAATATTTCACTTTGGGTGGGCGTACTTTTTATAACGATTATAAAACTAAAAAATTATTGCTCAATAATGCCAATGTACAAACCTTATTGCGTATCTATGTCCATCATGCAGGTTCTCAAATTCATAGTGAGTTTTCTGAAGCCATTGCGCATATGTGTTTTGCCAATTCCTTAAGTCCGCAAAGTTGGTTAAATATCCATCCAAGTATTGAAGACCGTATTTATGAGTTAAATCCGACACTGTTACAGGATCTACAGCTGGAAAATTTAAAAAAATTACGTAGTCAGCCTTTATTTAGTTTGTTACGCCCTTTGGAAGAATCAACAGGGGATGTTTATAACCCATGGGTATCTCCACAGCCTTTACCTTTATTACGCTTATCCCCAATTAGTTTTGCCTTAAACGATGCAATTAAACCTTTAAATCCAGAAGTACGCCGTCAAATTGAGCGTTCAGACTTGATTCAGCGTGCTATGCAAACGGCAACGGGTTCTCGTGAGGTAATGGTCGCCATCTTAATGATTCGACAGTATCGCGAGTTTATTCCGTCTGATGCGGAGGTAAGTCGTGCCATTATTGACTCACTTTTAAATTTAGATGGTCGGGTACATATTCAAATTTTCCATGATGCCTGTGAAAACCTTGGTAATATGCCTGCGACCAGTGCACGTCAATTTGTCACCAAGCTTGCGAAAATTATTCAAGAAGATGGTGAGATTGGTTTGTTGGATGCATTGCTGATTGAGCGTGTAAAAGCTGAATTGCATTTGTTGCCGATGCATACACCGTCATCCTTGGAAACGGTGAAGCCACAAATTGTGCGCTTGATTGATGCCTTGCTGCATGTACAGCAAATTAACAGTGCCAATCAGCTTGATGTGCGCTATGAGATTTTAGAACGGGTTTTGTCTAAGGATGAGTTAGAACTGTTTGAAGAAATCTCAGATGAACCTATTGATTTGGGTGAAATCTTAAATGATATCGCAGGGTTATTATTACGTGATCGCCTGAGTATTTTGGGTGTGGCTGAAATTTGTTTGTGGAATGATCGAATTATTACCCAAGATGAATTAGATGTACTGCAATTGCTGTATTGGCGACTTGGCTTTGCCACAGATGATATCGTAGACCAAATGCAGAAAAAGAACAGTGTAATGATTATTTAATAAGACTAAGTATGTTGTAGATAAAGCCATCATAGCAATGATAATAAAAAGAATTAGCTGGGAAATCCTAACACCACTTGATCTCAAGCGGTGTTAGAAATAACTTTGAATTAACTCGCCATCGCATCTACAGAAAGCTCAGCCACTGTTGGTTTGGCTTTTTCTGCTTTTAGACCTAGCTTATTAAACAATTGTTTGTCTTTGCCTTCACCAGCATTTGGTGTGGTTAATAATTTTTCACCACTAAATAGCGAGTTTGCACCTGCCATAAAGGCTAAAGCTTGATCTGAGTCTGTGAGAGATTCACGGCCAGCAGAAAGACGGATATAGCTGTGTGGCATAATAATACGTGCAACCGCAATCGTGCGAATCCATTCTGTGACATCAAGTTTTTCAACATCAGCAAGTGGCGTGCCTTCAATTGGAACAAGCATATTGATAGGTACAGATTCAGGATGAACAGGCAGGGTTGCTAATTCATGTAATAAACCAATACGATCATTACGATTTTCACCCAATCCAACAATACCGCCACTACAGACTTTCATCCCCGCATTACGGACATGATCCAAGGTGTCTAAGCGATCATCAAAAGTACGGGTGCTGATGATATGTGAATAGTATTCACGCGATGTATCTAAGTTATGATTGTAATAATCTAGGCCTGCTGCATGTAAACGTTCAGCTTGTGATTGATTGAGCATACCCAGTGTCATACAGGTTTCTAAACCTAATGCTTTAACTTCACGCACCATTTCGAGGACATAAGGCATATCACGCTCATGTGGGTTTCGCCATGCTGCACCCATACAAAAACGTGAAGAACCTGATTCAATGGCTTCTTTTGCTTCGCTGATCACTTTATCGACCGCAATACGTTTTTCAGCTTCTAATTTTGAATCATAGCGTGCAGATTGCGAACAATATTTGCAATCTTCAGGGCACTTACCAGTTTTAATTGAAAGTAAAGTACTGACTTGGATGGTATTGGCATCAAAGTGTTCACGATGAGTTTGCTGTGCTTTGAAAACTAAGTCTAAAAAAGGCTGTTCATATAAAGCTTGAATTTCTTCACGAGCCCAGTCATTACGTACTGTCATTAATTAAATCCATGATAATCATTATCTATCCCTGTATATAATACATAATTCATGCCAATTCCATAGGGCAAAAAAGTCCAAATACGATGGTATCTTACGATTAAAAAGATCAAGAGTATAGAAAACTAAAATTATAAATATAGTTGCAAAGTTAACCACATTCCTTGTGATTTACTCACAAAATTTTAACTTTAATTTTTATTAACTTCAGTGTATTGGTGATTAAAATATTCAAAAATTACGAACTTTGCAACGATCTGAAAATTATCACTCGGCACAATTTAAGGGCATCAATGGGCTGAAATTTGGTGTTGTTTAGCATTTTGCTCGGTAATAGCCCAATCAATATGGACTTGCACAACTTCATCATGTAAGGCTCTATTTTGGGTCAATGCTGCAATAATTTGAGCTGAATACGGTGCATTACCTAAGCCAATTGCAATATTGCGCATAAAGCTTTGAAAGCCTGTACGTCGGATGGGGCTACCTTCAGTACAATTGAGGAAGGTTTGTTCATCCCATTGCCATAAATCCAATAAGTTAATATGGTCTAAGCTATGACGTGGGTTAAAGTCTTCAATCGAAGCTTTTTTGGCAAAACTGTTCCAAGGACAAATCAGTTGACAGTCATCACAGCCAAAAACACGGTTACCAATACCACGTCTTAACTCTTCAGGAATGATTCCCTTATATTCGATGGTTAAATAGGCGATACATCTGCGCGCATCCAGCATATACGGCTCAACAATCGCTTGAGTTGGGCAAATATCGATACAGGCTGAGCATGAACCACAATGATGCGTTGCTGGTTCATCAAAGGGCAAATCAAGTGAAGTAAATAATTCACCTAAAACAAAAAAAGAACCCGATTTTTTATGAATCAATAAAGTATGTTTACCGGTCCATCCCATCCCCGCACTTTCTGCCAGTGATTTTTCAAACACCGGCGCTGAGTCCGCAAAGGGACGGGATTCAAACGGACCAACTTTTTCTTTAATGAGGGTTGCCAAGGTTTTTAGCCGACCACGCATGATTTTATGATAGTCACGTCCACGTGCATAACGGGCAATAATTGCTGCATTGGGCTCATCTGGTACATAACGCGGTTTTGGTGTTTCCACCAAATAATTCATTCGTACACAGATAATACTTTTTGTGCCTGGAACCAGTAATGTAGGGTCCGCTCTTTTTTCTAAATTTTCTTCTAAAAACTTCATATCGCCATGGTATCCGCGTTTTAAATATTCTTTAAATCGTGGTAATTCAGCTTGAGCATCAGGACGAGCAATGACACAATCAGCAAAGCCTAGTTGCATAGCCTGTTGTTTGATCCAAGATTTTAGTTCTTGAAGATCAAGCTGTTGCAAGGGAATGGATTGCGAAGTTAAAGTTGCCGACATAATGAATCAATGCGCTATAAAATAGTGAGAAGAAAAGGACAGAATGATGCATCAGCAAGTTTATCACAGCCGTGAAATACAAGCATGGGAAGCGCGTTGGTTTGCTCAGCAAAATAGCGTTTTTGGTTTAATGCAACAGGTGGCTTGGTCGATTGCGCAACGCTTAAATATTTTGTTTCAACAAGCTTCTCCCCAAATTACCACTGTTGCGCTGTGGTGCGGTGCAGGAAATAACGCAGGTGATGGATATTGTGTTGCCCATTATTTGCATCAATACGGTTATCAAGTCGAAATATTTGCAACTGAAGCAGGGCATTCTCAGCAGTTAAAGGCGGCAATTGAGTTAGTACAGAAAGATAAAATCAAAATCCACCCACATTTTAATATCGAAAAGCGCTTTGATTGTCATATTGATGCATTGTTTGGTATTGGTTTAAACCGTGATTTGGATGATGCATTGCAAGCAATTATTCAACACTATAATGCTCAATCAGGTTTAAAAGTAGCCATTGATATTCCGAGCGGTTTAAATGCTAATACAGGACAACCTTTACCTGTGGCGGTAAAAGTAGATCAAACATTGACTGTTTTAGGCCTGAAAGCGGGCTTGTTTACAGGACAAGGTCGAGAATATGCGGGTCAAATTGAGCTCATTTCAATTGTTCCTATAGACCCACAATTAAAATCGGTCGCACAGTTGTCACCCACCCAGATTCAATTACCACAACGCCAAGCGTTCGGTCATAAAGGCAGTTATGGGCATGTTTTGGTGGTCGGTGGGCATGCAGAGATGGGCGGTGCAGTCATGTTAGCTGCTGAATCTGCATTTAGTGCGGGTGCTGGAAAAGTTACGGTAGTGTGTCATGCCAAACATCACACTGCAATTCTGGCACGCTCTCCTAACATCATGCTGAGAGATATCAACGCTTTAACTGATGTGGATATTCAAAATTTATTAAGCCATGTGGATGCTGTCAGTTTTGGAATGGGTTTAGGGCGTGATGCTTGGGCAAAACAACAATTTTCAAAATGGTTTTCACCCATTCATTTAACCCCACAGCTGCAAGTGGTTTTAGATGCTGATGCTTTGTGGTTTTTAGCTGAACAAGCTGTTCAACTCAATCAACGAACTTACCTGACGCCTCATCCAGGTGAGGCTGCTAAATTATTAAATTGCTCAGTGGCAGAGATTGAAAATGATCGTATTGCTGCGATTCAAAAACTTCAGCAAAAATATTCAGGACAATGGGTACTTAAAGGTTCTGGAAGTTTGATTTTAGAAAAGCATCTATGGATCTGTACTGCGGGGAATGCAGGCATGGGCACTGGTGGGATGGGAGATGTTCTTGCAGGAATGATTGCCAGTTTAAAAGCACAATTTGATGAAAATATTCACTTACATGAAATTGTCACCTTACATGCTTTGGCAGGTGATAGGCTCGCAAAAAACGGTATGCGTGGTTTACAGGCCCAGCAAATGCGTGATGCTGTGTATTATGTGGTCAATCATTCATTGTCAGGAGTGAGTATGTGATGAAAGCGGTAAAATTGTTAATTCGTGGTAAAGTTCAAGCTGTAGGCTATCGTCGTTGGTTTGAAAAAGAAGCCTTACAATTGAATTTAAAAGGCTATGTGAAAAATCTAACTACAGGCGAGGTTGAAGCTGTTGTGGTCGGAGATGAACAAGCGATTTTAAGTTTGATTCGTCATTGCTATGTTGGGCCTTTACGTGCTGATGTGACTAGTATTGAACAACAAAACCTGAATCATGATTTAGACTATACTGATTTTAAGATGATCCGTTAAAGAGATCATTTAGAATAGCAACCACATACTGATATAAATCAATATTACCTATGATGATCAACAAAATTTTATTAAGCTGTATTTTGATGTGCGGTATTCATACTGAGCTTGTCGCACAACCAGTAGACGCTGTGACGAATAAGAATAAGATTGCTTTAAAAGATTTGGACTTTAAAACTGTGATGAAATCTTTTTATCAAAAACAGATCCAATATGTCAAAATCCCTCAATTAGATCAGAGCAATATACAGTATGTCGGGATTAAAAATGCCGAATATACCCATGTCTTTGATCGTGATGATGCTGTGATTGTATTTAGTCCTGCGAGTGCTTATCAAAATGCTCAAAATGAGTTGCGCTATCTTATAAGTACAACAGAAGTTTCGATAGATAAAAATAATGAATTACTAAACTTTTGTGGTGTATGCGCAACATTTACTAAAATCTACCTATTTAAGAAAAATGCTTTAGGTCAATTTGAGTTAGTGAGCCAGAGTCAGGATGAAAATAGTTGGATGAATGCAGATTTTAATTATTTGCCTTATCCGACTGAAAATATAGTTAAAAATATTCGAAAAATTGGTCCGCGAATAAAAGGCTATGTCGAAGAACAAGCGTATAGTCGACAAGGCTATTCAACTAGCACGCTTTATATCGTCCCATTTGATGAAAACCCTGTAATGGTCAAATTGGAAGTTGCAGAAATTGGGAATGACAATGAAGTGACAGGAAGTGATAAAATCTACAATACACAAGCTGATTATCGTTTTTTAAGCACTGAGCATGATGGTTTGTATGATATTGAAATTCACTATTCTGGTACGCAACAAATCTATGTTGTTGATATTGCTAAAATTGTGCCTATAAATGAAACCCATGTTTATCAGTATAATGAAAAACAGCAGAAGTATATTCGAGTGAAATTACATGATTGATAAATATTTAGTTGTTGGAATTGTATTTGCTGCGTGTTTGGTATTGATTATTTATACCCAACTAGATAGTGGGAAAAAAGAAGATAAGTCTTTGTCATTCAAAGCAAAGTTACAAAAGGAATTTCCAAACTATACCATTCTTGAACGGAATCAAAATTTCATAATTTGTCGAGAAGGGAGTAATCCACGTATCCCTGAAGAGTTGGTGTTGATTCGTGTTGATTCAGAACAGAAGAAAAATCTAAGAACTTCTGGAAAAATGTTAATTGCAACCTATACGAAGCAGCCCAGTATTCGTGAGATTCGAAAAGATACTTTGCCTTATTTAACTTGAGATGGGCTCTACCATCTCAATAAATAAAAACCCTTTCAGATCACCTTGGTGATTGCGATAGCTTTTTTATGATTGCAATAGCTTGGACTTTGACATGGGTAGAGCGAGGCGTTTTGGTGGTGTATATAAATTAACGTCGACGACTACTATTGCGACTCCGCCCACGAGCCATACCGCCTAAAGCATTCAGTACAGCTAATTTGCTCATACTGCCAGAAGCATGGGCATGGCAAATTGCTGCAGCGAGTGCATCGGCAGCATCTTGTTGGGGTTGGATTGATAAGTTAAGTAACTTCATCACCATCATCTGAACTTGTTCTTTGTCTGCAGCACCATAGCCCACAACAGATTGTTTAATTTGACGAGCCGTATATTCTGCAACTTGTAAGTCTAAATTGACCAACGCTGCAATTGCCGCGCCACGCGCTTGTCCAAGTTTTAAAGCAGAATCAGGGTTTTGTGCCATAAATACTTGCTCTACAGCAGCTTCTGTAGGGCCATGAAACTGAACAATACGTTCAATTCCAGCAAAAATTCGTTTGAGTCGCTCAGGCATTTCTGTTGTTTCAGTGCGAATTGTACCAGCATCAACAAAAGTAAGTTTTTGACCATCTTTTTCAATGATGCCATAACCTGTTAAGCGTGAACCGGGGTCAATTCCAATAATTAAAGGCATAATACTGCTTATCGTAAGTCTTGCTTCAATTATATGATTCTAAAAATGAATTGTAAGTAAAATTTTAACTTAGTTGTATAATCAAAGTACACAACAGTATTATTTCCCTTAAGCACAGCGCTAGGGTGCTCATTATTTATAAAACCTCAGTCAATAAATCGCACAAATAAATAAAATCGCTGTCAGAACACAAAATTACCCTTTAAAAATTTTTAACTGCCCATATAAATGATAGAAGCAACGAAATTCATTGTTTTTATATGTGAATTTTCAAGCTCACTTTTAATTTATCTTTGAGATGCCTTGTTTCGATGAAACTTTTTCCTATTATTTTAATTGGTACGATTGTTGAAATTGCTGTATGGATTGGTGTAGCCCAGTTCATTAGCGGTTGGTACGTATTTTTCTGGTTTATCATTGCTTTTGTAATTGGTTTAAACTTGTTGCGTTCAAGTACCGCAACAATTATGCCGCAATTACAACAAATGCAAATGACAGGAATGATGGGGAATGATCCTGCAATTGCCAAAAAAATGGCGACAGCATTTGCGGGTATTTTGTTGATGATTCCAGGTTTAATCACCGATGTCTTGGCGCTACTGGTTATTCTTCCACCTGTACAGAATGCAATTAAAAATGCAGGTATGAAATATATGGCGAAAAAGCAACAAGCCATGATGAACAATATGATGGGTGGAATGGGGGACATGGGTGGTGCTCAAGGTCAAAACCCATTTGCAGATTTGATGCGTCAAATGCAGGATATGCAAAACCAGCAATCTGGTGGGCAACATCGTGATTCAACCATTATTGATGGTGAAGCGCATGAAGTTGAACCGCAGCATAAACAAATTGAATTGAAAGATGTAAATCAAAAGTAAAATACAGTCTACGATGTTGAATAGAACGCCGAATCAATGATTCGGCTTTTTTATACCTGAAATCATAGGGTCTGTTGACAATTCGTCTACGTTTGCGACTACGAGTGTTTTTTAGGCGATACTAGGCACGAAATACGAAATTTAGTCATTCTAAATAAGTAGTTCGTAACAAAGTAGCGGCAAAAAACACGCTAGTCCCCGCTGCGCCTTGCGCTGCAAACAAAGCAGTGGTTTGTTCTTGCTCAGGGTTGTGGCTAAAATTATCTCAGCCTTCGTTATGAAACTCGAAAATAGTTAAACATATTTTTGATCAAACGATATAATCACTGAGTCACAATTTCTAAGATTTTATTATGTCGATGTTATTGACCATTTGTGCACTACACTTTGTTGCACAGTTGAGTCCTGGTCCAGATGTATTACTTGTCGCTAAAAGCTCAGCATCGACAACACGTGCCAATACTTTAAAAATCATTCTAGGCATCTCTGCCGGTGTGGTGGTATGGGTTGCTTTAACTTTGCTTGGTTTTACGGTTTTACTGGAACAATGGCCATGGATTCAACAAGTCTTGATGCTGATCGGAGGCTTGTTCCTTGCCAAAATGGGCTATGCAATGTTGAGAGGCGGCATTGCAACACTTAAACAAAATACCAATTTAGATGGTGTGATCGAGCAGCCCCCTAAAAACTATTTTCTATTGGGGCTTTATACCAATTTAGCCAACCCTAAGATTGTGATTTATTTTAGTAGTGTTTTTTCATTGGCATTGAGTTCAACAGCAGGTGCAAATTTAAAGCCGCAATTGGCAGTGATTATTCCCATTCAAACATTTTTAGTTTTCAGCTTGTTGATGATGATCATGTCAATTCCTAAAATTAAGCGCATTTATCAAAAATCAGGAAGTTATATCGATATTGTTTCAGGAAGCTTTTTCTTATTATTTGCCATTTTCCTTTGGGTCGATGTCTTGAAGATGTTTTAGTGGTCAGGATGTTGTTGAGGAATTAAAGGCTGTTCTTGTGACTGTTGATCATTGCGACTGTGGTTTTGATCTTGAGTGGTATAGCGATGTGGATCTAAGGTTTTAATATTATTTTCAGATTGCGTGTATTTACGACTGCGATTTGCACGTTCTCTTAAACCGCCTTTTTTAATCAGCTGTACCAAAATAATCTCCAAAACAATATCTTTCACTTTACAGATTATAGCTTGAATCAATGTAATACAGAATATTGAATGAATGATCCACAATTTGATAGGTGTTGATTTATAATCAATTATTTTTAGTATATAAAGTTAAGTTATTGAATTTATATGAGAATATATTGAAACAAATTTGTCTTGTCAAAAGATACGAATCATGTACACTAAAAAAAGAAACAGATTTTTTGCATTACATATATGGATATAATTGTAGTGTAATAATTAAAAACAATAATAGCGCCATAAAAGGAGATCTGAATATGATTCTACAATATCATTGTGCTTGTTGTGATGAAGCGGTCAGTTCAACACAAAAAGTTTGTCCAAAATGTGGCTCTCAACATATTAAAAGCCCATATGGATTATGGACGTTTTGTCTGGCTGCTTGTTTGATTGCAGCAGTAACGTTTAAAGTGGGACATATTTATTTGCAAAATCACAATACAGAAACGCCAGCGCAAGTTTCTTTATTGAGTGTGTTACAGCCAGATGCTAAATCAGGTGGTCAATAAGTGCTGTAAATGATTGGTTGAATTGTGTAAAGGTTTGATGGGCTTTGAAGAACAATAAAATTAGATCATGCTAATGATTAAAATAAACAAACCATTAGATGTGTTTTAAAGCTATAAATATCGATAAGATATTTAAGATATAGATATTCAGTGGAGTAGAGGAGGAAAAATTTTGAGGTATTCATCCCGATAACATTAATTCAATAAAAAAGCTCGCATATGCGAGCTTTTTTTCAAATTTAGATCTTAGGCTAGAATTACAAATTTGCAGAAGCTTTAAGCGCTTCAACTTTATCTGTTTTTTCCCAAGTAAATGCAGTATCTGAACCTTCACGACCAAAATGACCATAAGCAGCAGTTTGCTTATACATTGGTTGAATTAGGTCAAGCATACGAGTGATACCGTATGGACGTAAGTCAAAATGCTCACGAACCAATTGGATAATCAATTCATCAGATACTTTGCCTGTATTAAATGTGTTGATCGAAATCGAAGTCGGCTCAGCAACACCAATTGCATAAGACACTTGAATTTCACATTTATCCGCCAAACCTGCCGCAACAATATTTTTTGCAACATAACGGCCTGCATAAGCAGCAGAACGGTCAACTTTTGATGGGTCTTTACCCGAGAAAGCACCGCCACCATGACGCGCCATACCACCGTAAGTATCTACAATGATTTTACGACCGGTTAAACCACAGTCACCCACTGGACCACCAATCACAAATAACCCAGTTGGGTTGATGTGAAATTTAGTACCCGCATGGAACATTTCAGCAGGGATGATTTTTTTTACGATTTCTTCAATCACAGCTTCTTTCAGATTGGCTTGTGAAATTTCAGGATCGTGCTGAGTTGAAAGAACAACTGCATCTAGGCGAACAGGTTTACCATTTTCATAGGCAAATGTTACTTGGCTTTTTGCATCTGGGCGTAACCACGGTAGTGCGCCGTTACGACGTAATTCAGCTTGTTTTTCCATTAAGCGATGCGCATATGAAATCGGTGCTGGCATCAACACATCAGTTTCACGGCTTGCATAACCAAACATTAAACCTTGGTCACCTGCACCTTGGTCTTCTGGTTTTTGACGGTCTACACCTTGTGCAATTTCAGGTGATTGTTTACCCACCATGTTAATCACAGCACAAGTTGAACCATCAAAACCTAAATCGGTATGGTGATAGCCAATTCCATTTACGGTATTGCGGACAATAGTTTCAAAATCGACATTTGCAGTCGTTGTAATTTCACCTGCAAGAACGACTGCACCAGTTTTTACTAATGTTTCGCATGCAACCCTAGCGTATGGGTCTTCTTTTAAGATTGCATCCAAGATAGCGTCACTGATTTGGTCAGCCATTTTATCTGGATGGCCTTCGCTCACAGATTCCGAAGTAAAAACAGCATACTCGCGCATGAAAGTCCTATCACAGTAATTTATAAAGACGCAATATGTTACATCGACTTCAGCCTGAGGACTAGCATTACCTGACTAAAATGCATGAATTAAATTCATTTTCATGTGTTTTTAATTGATATGCTCATTAGAAAAATTGATAAAAGATTACGATTGAGTCCTGTTTCTTGGAAAATTTGCAAAAGCAGGGCGATTTGCATTCAAGTTATCATGACTTTTTATCGCGTGAAACGCTTTAGCAAGATCTTGTTCTATTGAATATTGATCAGCATGAAATTTTCAATATTTAGACTTAATAGGATGGTGAAAGAATATCCGAATGTAAATGCATCGCTTAAACATAATCAAATTTGTTTTGCTGATGTTGAGATGTTCGATGTGAATAAGAAAAAAGACCGTTTTTAACGTTGATTTAAGACTATTCAGTATATTTTTTAATTAATTTGCAACCTAAGCGGATAAATATAGACTTAAGTCTTTACCCTGATCGCTTTTTTTAAGACAATACATCCCAGTTTTTGAATTTTCTATTCATCTTCCTATATTTTAATTTATTGGACTCTGATTTATGACAACCCCGCTGAATGAACGTCGTATAGCTAACGCAATTCGTGTATTGGCTATGGATGCTGTGCAAAAAGCTAATTCTGGACATCCAGGTGCTCCAATGGGGATGGCAGATATCGCTGATGTCGTATGGCGTGAATTTTTAAACCATAATCCAAGCAACCCACAATGGGCAAACCGTGACCGTTTTGTATTGTCAAATGGCCATGGTTCAATGTTGCAATATGCTTTGCTTCATTTAACTGGTTATGATCTTTCTATTGAAGATATTAAACAATTCCGCCAATTACATTCTAAAACTCCTGGTCACCCAGAATTAGGTTATGCACCAGGGATTGAAACGACAACAGGTCCACTTGGTCAAGGTGTTGCCAATGCTGTAGGTTTTGCACTTGCTGAGAAAACTTTAGCGGCACAATTTAATAAAGAAGATATTCAAGTTGTAGATCATTTCACTTACTGTTTCTTGGGTGATGGTTGCTTAATGGAAGGTATTTCCCATGAAGCATGTTCACTTGCTGGAACATTAGGTCTTGGAAAACTCGTTGTTTATTATGATGACAACGGTATTTCTATTGATGGTGAAGTAGAAGGCTGGTTCTCTGACGATACAGAAGAACGCTTTAAAGCTTATGGTTGGCAAGTACTTCGTGCAGACGGTCATGATGCAGATGCAATTCGTGCTGCAACAGTTGCTGCGCGTGCAGAAAGCTCGAAACCTACTTTGATTATCTGTAAAACGATTATTGGTTTAGGTTCGCCAAACAAACAAGGTAAAGAAGATTGCCACGGTGCGCCACTAGGTAATGATGAAATTACATTAACTCGTGAAGCATTGGGTTGGAAAGAAGAGCCGTTTGTTATTCCTGCTGATGTTTATACAGCTTGGGATGCAAAAGCAAAAGGTTCAGCTTCTGAAGCTGCTTGGAATGACATTTTTGCAACCTATGCTGCAAAATACCCAACAGAAGCGGCTGAGTTAAAACGCCGTGTGAATGGTGACTTGCCTGCAGAATTTTTGGCACAAGCAGATGCTTATATTGCTGAAGTGAATGCCAAAGGTGAAACCATTGCAACACGTAAAGCAAGCCAAAATGCGATTCAAGCATTTGCACCTTTACTACCTGAAATTTTAGGTGGTTCTGCTGACTTGGCGGGTTCTAACCTTACACTTTGGAAAGGCGCGAAAGGGGTTGAGTCTGATCCTGCGGGTAACTACGTACATTATGGTGTACGTGAGTTTGGTATGACTGCAATTGCTAATGGTGTAGCATTGCATGGTGGTTTCATTCCTTATGTAGCAACCTTCCTTATGTTTATGGAATATGCTCGTAATGCAGTTCGTATGTCTGCATTGATGAAACAACGTGTGATCCATGTTTATACTCATGACTCAATTGGTCTAGGTGAAGATGGTCCAACGCATCAACCTGTTGAGCAAATTGCTTCTTTACGCGGTACGCCAAATTTAAATACATGGCGTCCATGTGACACAGTTGAAGCGTCTATTTCTTGGAAATCTGCTTTAACACGTAAAGAAGGTCCTACAGCGTTAATTTTCTCTCGTCAAAACTTACCATTCCAAACACGTACTCAAGCTCAGATTGAGAATGTTGTGAAAGGTGGTTATGTATTGGCTGAAGAAAAAGGCGAATTAAAAGCGATCATCATCGCGACTGGTTCAGAAGTTTCATTGGCGATGGAAGCATATGCACAACTTGATGGTGTACGTGTAGTGTCTATGCCATGTGCGGAAGAATTTGTGAAGCAAGATGCTGCATATCGTGAAGCGGTATTACCATCAAATATCCGTGCACGTGTTGCAGTTGAAGCTGGACATGTAGATTACTGGTGGAAATTTGTAGGTTTAGACGGCAAAGTTATTGGTATGTCGACTTATGGTGAGTCTGCACCAGCCAAAGATTTATTCCAATTCTTTGGTATTACTACTGAAGCTGTTGTTGGCGCTGTAAAAGAATTAACTGCTTAATTCTTGCATCGTTTTAAATATGGAAACGCTCCGCTAGGGGCGTTTTTATTTTGTGAGATTTGTTTGTAAATTAATTAAATTTTAGTAGCAGTTTTTAGCAATAGGTATATAGTTGTGCCATTCATTGGGTATTCATGAAACATGGTGATACATATCCCAGAAGTGAGGAAAATATGAGCCTTTATGAACAAATTAGTGATGAAATTACCTTGATGGACGCAGGTGAGCAAAAGTGGATTGGGCAGGATTTGCCGCTTGAATCTATGGTTGCAGTTGAGTTGCTGTTACAGGATTTTCAAGAAGATAAGTTGATTAAGATCCGCCGTAAAAACCATGAAAAACAATCTGGTTTAAAACAGGTCGATCGCGTCTTGGTTGAAAAGTTATAAGTTTAAAAGCCCCGAAAGGGGCTTTGATTTTTATAGCTTGTAATTTTAAGAATTAATCTTCATCTAAATTAAAAGCTGAAAAAAATTATAATAATACAATCTATGATCAAGGAAATGCTAACTGGGTCAGAAAATGGATAGAGGGCATTGAGCGGGGTATTTATTAAGAAGCATACCTGATCCTCTTGTTATAAAACGGGGGAATTCTTATTCAATACCCAACTCTGTCTGAATTTGAATATTTGAAGTCAATAATTTATGAACAGGGCAGCTTTCTGCAACTTTTAGCAGTCGCTTATGTTGCTCCTCGGTGAAATCACCTTTAAGAACAATTTTTCTTGAAATATTATTTTGACCTGCTTCAGGATCACCCTCAGGATTTAAAACTAAATCTAATTGTACATGTTCAATTTTAAGCCCTTTATGATTTGCATACATTTCTAGGGTGACCACAGTACAAGCACCTAATGCAGATAATAAAATTTGAATTGGATTCGGTGCAGTATCTTGACCACCTTTATTGCTAGGTTCATCGGCATACCATGTATGTCCTTGGGGGTTGGTGAGTGTTACACGATAAGGTGTTTGTGTACTTTGTGCTTGAGCAATATTTGCCATAAAATGTTCATCAGATAAAAAAGACCAGTACCATAAATATAAAATTTCCCTAAAATGGTCTAGTGTAATTTATTGCTTTATAAATTTTAGCTTTGAATTTAGCCTATGGTCTATGCTTTGCTTAATTAGATTGTAAAAAATTAAATAATTATGAAACAATGCCTTGTATTGATTTTTAAGGTTTTGATCAAGTTTTAAAAATGGTCATTATAGAATCGTTGCATATATGCAACATATCGTATTATCAATAACAATGAATTTATACGGGAAGTGTATAAACTAATATCCATTCGATAGCGAGAATATAAAGATGAACTTTAAAGCATTAACATTGGGTTTAGCTGTAGCATCAGTTGCAACTTTCAGCATGGCAAAGCCTGTAGATTACAAAATTGATCCAACACATACCGCAACAGTATTTACTTGGAATCATTTCGGTTTTTCAACACCTTCAGCAAACTTCAGTGACATCCAAGGTACGATCTCTGTTGATAATGCAAAACCAGCAGACTCATCTGTCAATGTAACTATTCCATTGTCTAGTTTAAATACCAATGTTGCAGCATTAGATGAACATTTAAAAAATGCAGATTTCTTTGATGCTGCAAAGTATCCAAACATCACTTTTAAAAGTACGAAAGTTCAAGCTTTAGGTAAAAACAAATACAAAATCACAGGTAACTTAACTGTGAAAGATGTGACTAAACCTGTTGTTTTAGATGCTGTTTTAAACAAACAAGGTGAGCATCCAATGACTAAAGCACAGTCAATTGGTTTCAATGCAACGACATCATTTAATCGTTCAGCATTTGGTGTTGGAGCATATGTCCCGAATGTAGGTGATAAAATCACTGTAAATATTACAACAGAAGCTTCTGTAGCGAAGTAATATTGAAATAGATCAAAGGCCTATAAAGTTAGTTTAACTTGCTTTATAGGCCTTTTTTATCGTCTATTCCTTATCCAATTTAAGATATTTAAATAATCATTACTCACTATGATTTGCTCTATAGGCAAAATCAGCTATTTTTCAGTCGTTGCAATTCTTTCATATTTTTAAATTTTTTCTAACATTATCATGATACTGCTTATATAAAATGCTAGACAATACTGCTGGGAGACTAGCGACTATTTCGAACTGCTCTAGAAAAACTACCGTCGTCTGTGTAGTTAATGGTCGGTGCAAAAAAACCAGTCTTAAAGTTGACTTTCCATGCCTTATATTTGTAGCCTATAGGTTTCCATGGGGATAATGAACTTGACCAATATTTACCATTAGATGGGGTATTAGGGAAAATATGAGTATCTAATGTAGGGCTAGTTGAATCATCAGCACAGTTAGTCGGAGCTTTTTGCCCATAAGGTAGTTTTTTCATTTCAAGTTCATGATCTTGTCCATATTGTCTCCGCTCTTGTTCTGGTAATTGTATTTGTCCTATTTTCCTCCAGCCAGTACTACATTTACGAATTGTTATTAATTCTTTTATTTTGGGAACACGCCAGTTATTTTTACCTTCAAATCCACCATTTTTATTCATTTGATCAAGATAATCTTGTGCGTCTTCCCAGTTTTTAAATTCCAAAGGATCACCCTTACAAGTTGAGCCTGTCCATGATTGCCCAATTGAACAACGCATCCAGATTAGACCTGTTGCAGGGTCACGCCATTGCCCAGATTTGCTTAATTGCTCATCCGTTTCTGCGTAAACACTCATAGCGCTTGTTGAAAATATCAGTAGCAAGTATGCTGGAATTAAGCTTTTACGCTGCTCAATACAAAGTTTAAATTGGTTAAAGATATTCATTTTGTCTTAGTAATTAAGGAATAGTTCTCTTTAATTTACTTTTACTTCCCTCCAAAGTAAATGTAGAAAAACCTGAATACCGTATTATCGTTGCCTTGATATATTTCCAAACTACATTGGTGAATATCGAGCAATGGTGAAGTGGATGATTTATATATCTGTTTTAACTAGGCTTTTTATCACCTAGTTAAAAGTTCAATCGATCTAATCAGTACGGATATCTAGATATTCAATATAACCAGTACCTTCAACCGCACGACCCTTGAATGTACCTTTGTACTGATAGCTCCCTGCATAGCCTCCCGCCATGCCATATTGAAAATCAGCATTTGTTAGACCATCAATATGTATTAACGGATTTCCATTATCATCATTCACGCTCCAGGAGAAGGTACGAGGTAAACGCATTGATAAACCATTCGGGGTTATAACGCGCTGAGCTTCAAATGCATGGACATTAAAATTAAATCCATTTGAATGAATACTGCCATGATCATCTGTAGAACGAATATATACTCGACGTTGCAATACCAGATTTAATGGACCAAGAACTTCTACAAGTAGGACTTGAGTTTTCTCATCGATATTTAAAATATGATAAGTAAAATAATTGATATATAAGTTTACATCTACTGCACGAGCATACTCATAAGTACAAAGACCCTGAACCTTGGTTTTTTTACCTTGATATTCAAGAAATCCTTCATATGTACATAATAATGCCCAGTGATCATATAAACCCAATGACATTTGCGCAAAATGGGCAATTTTATCAGTCGCACGAATCTTTAAATCAAAATTGAAATCATGACCTTCACGATGCGCATGAAAATTTGGATATGCGCCTTCGAGTAACACGTCACGACCAAAGCTTAAAGATGAACCATTGCTTTCCAATACACAGTCATTTTCTACACTATAGCCATTAAAATGTTCTTTTGTACCTACTGCGGTACCGATTAACACATTTGCAGTATCAAGCGCAGTAGTTTGGATCAAATGTTGATTCCGAAAAATTTTTACACGAGGTTGGCCAACCACAATTAATAGATTCAAAAAATTAAATGGTGCTTCAAGATTCGGAATCATAACCCCATAATGAACGCAAGAATACTTTCCTTTTGGTGTATGCGTTGGCGTATTCACATCAAAAGGTCTTCCGTTGATTGTCTCTGAACGATCGATAAAATGATGTAAAAACTTTGGCGCAGCAATGTGTTTGGGCAATAATCGTTTCATCTAAATGATCCTTAATACTTTATTTGTTAAAATTTACAGTTCTAATGAGATGCCTTGACGAGCACTTTTTATATCCAATGCACTCTTAGAGGTAATTTTAAGATATGATTTTGCAAATATTTTCTGTGATGTCTTGTTTAGGATTATTTCAAAATTTTTAGGTAGTTTTATTCCTAAGGGATTGCTTTCTTTAATCGAAAGCTCAGTAAAAACACGTGTTCCCATAATATAATCAAACCACGGACGTGTAACACACCAATTGGCATTTTGATTACTAGCCATATGATGATCATAGTGCCAAGGGATCCGTTTACGCGCATATTCTGGGTCTAGGTGAGATTTTGCATGTACTCGCCAATAATTCCAAATCCCATAATATAAGCCGGCAGTAAAAAATGGTGCAATGGGTAAAAATACAGTTGAAACCGCGGCTAAACCTAACAATGCGGTTTTTTCATTATAAATTTCTGCATTTTTAAACATAGATTCACGATATCCTTCATCATGAAATACATCTGTTCTGGCACGTTTATGATGTGCTATATGTGTGAAGAAAGGGCTATTACGGTGTTTACTTGGAAACTCATGCAACCATACCTTATGTGCATACCATTCAAATCCATTCGCAACTAAAAGGCCAATTGGAAAACCTAACATCTCTGATCCTTTTCAATTAAGAAATAACCATCAGTGTAGAAAAAAACAGCTCATTTCTTTTGACCGAAAAGCTAACTCGTTAAATGTCATTAGAATCAAGTTATAGCTAAAACTTATTTTTGCTTGCGCTGGCGGTAATGGGATGGTGTTTCATTTGTCCAACGTTTAAAGGCACGTGAAAAGGCGGAAGGCTCAGAAAAACCAAGTAAATATACAACTTGATCTATGCTTATATTGGGATTCATCAACAGCTTTTTGGCCATTTTTTCACGATAAGTTGCCAAAACTTTTTCAAAAGTCGTATTAACTTCTTTAAGATCTGCACGAAGTTTTCGGGGCTGTAGCCCTAAATGTTGGGCAATTAGTTTTAAGTCTAATTGCCCTGATTCTAATAAACCAGAGCTGAGTAAGTTTTCTATATCATTAATCAAATAATATTTATCGACAACTTTCACCTGCTGTTTAGCTACATGCTCATGTATTTTTAATAGCATTGGTTCAGCCGATGCTGAAGCTAAACTCAATATTTCCGCATCAAAAATTATACAGCCGTACTGCATACCTAAACGAGCCGGGCATTTCCAGATACGTTGATATTCATCTAAACTCGCGCCTTCTTGGTAAGGCAACCATATTTCTTTGGGATGAAAATGATTGTTACTGATATAGTTTAAAAAATTAAGCATAACGCTTATGGCGCATTCTAGATAATGACGAACCGGGTGCTGAAGATTCGTGATCATTGCATTTTGATTTTCAATGTGTAAATGAGCCACAAAAGCATCAGTAAAAATTTTCTGATAACGCAAAGCTCTTTGTAAGCCGTCCCCAAATGTAGGACTACTCATAAAAATGTATTCTAATATTTCGCCTCTAAAAATGGGGAAATGTTCACCTACATGAAGTCCGATATCCTGATCAGCACTGATTTCTTCAGCTATTTCCCAAAAGCGTTGTTGGGTCGAATTATCTCGCCGAATGGTTCTGTCAGGTGGTTGTTCAGATAATCTTATTTGTGAAAATATCCGATTTGCGTCCAAATTCATTTTATTAAGCGTGTGATATGTTAACCAGAGGAAAACACCAGAATCACTAGATTTGCTTTGATCCATAAATCAAAAATACCGATTTCAACAGATACAATTTATATTCGTAGATCAGGCTACAAACGTATAAAAGTCATCAAAATTTAAGCTTGTTTTATCATCTTAGAGAAAGCCATTTGACTGTTCAATGTCATTGCGTGCTAATTTTAATTATTGTTCTACAATCTAATTTAGCTATTCAGCAAATACTCATCAAAAATCTTTTAAAAATTTCTTTTATTTCTGAGCTGCCTTTTCAACTAGTCGCTTAAAACTAGGACATTGCAAATGCGATGGTGCAGGGCAGTCACCTACGTGACGAAGTATGTCACGGAGTGCGATCAATTTATGAATTTGAAGATCGATCTCATCAGCTTTTTGGTGAATAACACTTGGGGAAAGATCAAGTGCGCCATGACTATCGAACATTGCTGCGATCTCTTTAAGCGAAAAGCCCGCCGACTTCCCCATTGAAATCAAAGTGAGTCGTAACAGAACTTCCGAAGAGAATTGTCTACGTAATCCATGACGAGAAATTGAGAAAATCAAACCGATTTCTTCGTAATAGCGTAGTGCCGAAGGTTTAATTCCACTTTTTGCTGAAACTTCACCAATATCAAGAAATTTCATACTTGACCTCAAGTTAACTTGAATTAGTAGTATGTGATTAAACACCACTGCTGACAAGAGCGCAACATGACAGAGCAGACAGAATCATTAACATTGACAAACAAGACCCAAACTGGAATCACTATCACTTTGGGGTTATCCATCTTATTGGCATCGTTGGGAACAAGCATTGTCAATATCGCATTACCCACACTTGCTGAGGTATTTCTACTGCCATTTATTCAAGTACAGGCAGTTGTAATTGGATATCTTATCTCGTTGACGATCACGGTTGTGATTGCTGGACGCTTAGGTGATCGATATGGATGTAAGTCTATGCTGATCGTTGGACTGGTTATATTCAGTTTGGCTTCATTGCTATGTAGTGTTGCACCTAGCTTATGGATATTGGTTGCTGCACGATCATTTCAAGGAATAGGTGCAGCATTCTTAATGACACTTGCAATGGCACTTACACGTCAGACCGTCAATAAATCACAGTTGGGAAGAGCAATGGGAATGCTTGGAACGATATCTGCTTTAGGTACAGCACTTGGACCTGTGTTGGGTGGGGTTCTGATTGCCTTGAGCGGTTGGCAAAGCATTTTTGGATTACAGTTTATACTTGCGAGTATCGCAATTATTCTGGCTTGGGTATTGTTACCTAATGATTGCATTAGAAAACAAATTCCTACGTTAAGTTCATGGCAACCAGACCAGAACATAACGCCAAACCTAATGGTTAATTTGTTGGTTGCCGCCGTTATGATGACCACGCTCGTCATTGGACCTTTTTATCTGAGCCTAGGTCTAAGCTTGAATCAAATACAAGTGGGTTTGATTATGGGAATTGGACCAGTGGTTGCTATCTTAAGTGGGATTCCATCGGGTCGACTTGTCGATCGTTGGGGCAGTCGCTATATCGTCGCTATAGGGTTGATTTTTCTGATTATCGGTAGCTTTATGCTCGCTATCGTACCGAAATTGATGGGTCTAAGTGGCTATATTTTCCCTATCATTATTTTGACTTTAGGTTATCAACTGTTTCAGGCGGCCAACAATACTATGACTTTGGCGGATGTTCCCAAAGCTCGACAAGGGATGGTATCAGGACTTCTTAGCTTATCTCGTAATATGGGCTTAATTATCGGGGCTTCTGTGATGGGAGCTATTTTTTCATTCGGTGTCGGCACAATTCAGTTCAATCAGGCAACGGCTTTAGCAATCATTGATGGGATGCAATTTACCTTTTTGTGTGCTGGAGCATTGATGATTGTGGGCTTGCTCATCAGTTGTGTCTCATTTCGTAGACAATATTGATAAGAAGGATTTGTAGCGTAATCGTATAAAATGAGCTAAATCCAACAAGCCCTCAAAAAGAGGGCTTTTAAGTTTTTATTTTTGTTTGGTTTCAATTAAATCACTTAAATCATAGCCTAAGCTTTTAGCATAATTTAAATATTCTTCAGTCGTGGCTGGATCAAGCTGTTGAGATCGACTGAGTAACCATAAATATTTTTTATTAGGAGTACCGATCAATGCAACTTGATAATTTTCATCCAGCTTTAAAATCCAATAATCACCACGTCCTACAGGCAGCCAACGAAGTACTTTTGGTAAAAAACTCACTTTTAATTTGGAGTTCGTAGGCGCGTTTTGTACAGATGCTTCGCCAATCGATTGTTGAAGCTTGCCATTTTTATCATAACAACGATTATCCACTTTGATTGAGCCATTTTCATTTAAGGAATAATCAGCAGTAACGTTGTAATCACATTTCTTTTGAAAATACATTGGTTTGCGCGCAATTTCATGCCAAGTACCCAGATATCTCTTTAAATCTACATTTTTAACGGTTTGAATCTTTTCATTTCCTGCATAAGCAAATGCCGCAACACTAAGTAATGCTATTCCACCGACGAGCGTTAATATTTTAAACTTGTTGTTCATGACATAGCCCTATATTTAAGTATTTAATATATATATTCATTATGTCGCGCCTGATGCGGGGGTATTGTAATTTTGCTTACAAGTCATGTAGTTTTTTCATGTAAAAATCTCTTCTAAGCAGTCCAAGTTGTCTTTTTCTTGCGATAATTTCATCATGCTGGTAAGGCAGTATTTCAACCAATTGATCAACAGTTAAATGGTTGTTTTCAATGAGAAAGCAATCTTGATCTGTTGACCAAGCAGAGGATAACAATTGTTTTGTGTTTGGCTTATTTCTAGGGGGCATGGATTAAATTCTTTACACCTTCAGGGCTGACAATCTATAAAACTGCGAGTGATTGAATTTTAACACTCAGCACTTTTAGTTAATTAGATTTGATCTGTTTATATCAAATCTTGATTTTGTTACTTAATCAAAATTTTAATACGTACTTTAGAAAAACTCAAATTTTAATTGTTATCGATAAATTGAGAGGGTGATATAAGATATAAATAGTTTATGGTCAGCTTAACCTAAGAACGATGAAGCAAGTTTATGAAAAAAATAACAATGATATTGTTGCTTATGCTTATAGGTTGCATTACTCCAAATCCGCATAGTTTGGTATTGATGAAAAAAGAAAAATCCATTGAAGTCATGCATGAGCAACTGGATGATGAAAATACCAGTACTTGAGGTAAATAGAGCATTATTCTGTGGTGAATATGAGCGTGTCTATAAAACAGAATACCTGCCTACTTTAATGAAATTAGACTAATCCTTGGGACAAGAAAAACCCAAACAGTATTATTTGGACGAATTAAATAACACCATTACTCAATACTTAGATCTGAAAAAGATAACCTGTTAAGGCTATTTAGTTTGTTCAGTATTTATGTTGAGTTTCTTCCATTTTCTGATTTGAACTCTAAAATTGGTAAAAGGGGCGACAGTGTTGATATGAATCCATTTATACAGTGGCCAGTTGGCAGGTGTGGTTGCCCATTTACGTTGATTTATTTCAAATAGTTCTTCATCTGTTAGATTTTCAATCCAGTCTGTGACTTCTTTGACCCGTTTAGACAATAACTGAGTATTTTCTTTTAATGAATGCTGGGCATGGGTTTGATAAAAATTTTGATATAGACTTGCTAAGTTATTCCATTTATAGCCTTCTTTCGGCATTGAAATGGGGAAACCTGCAAGTTCTTTGCTTTCCCATTCTAATAATAGATTTACCCATCCCAATTGATAGGCTAAATTTTGGGCAGGGGTTTTATCTACAGCTGCAACTTTATGATCTTTTAAGTCTTCGGATATTTCTACAAATTCTGTTAAATATTGATTTAATGAATTATTGATTGCAACAATCAGTTCCTGTTTAGATTGATAGGTTTTCATCTATTCAATATTCCCAAAATAAATACAATACTGTTTATATTTAGTGCAAGTTTAGATCTAATTTATTTTAACTATGAAAAGGGTAGAGCAACTCATTACCGTAGTGAATATACAGTAATGAGTCTGAAATTTCTGCCAATAGAGAATCAGTCATTCCAGAAGGCTTGTCTATTGTTTATATTCCGCAGCGATTATTCAAAATTATTTAGCAGCAGCTTGCTCATCGCCTTGTGCACTTCTAAACAACTTCCATTCATCAACCACTGTTCCATTTGGAAGCTTACAATATCCAGCTTCATTTCCTAATGCATCTTTTTTAATCTGAGACTCGCCTCCCATTTTTTGACAATACACACTTGCAGGATTGGCCATGCCAAGCGGTTTAGCATTTTGAGTATTTACTTCAGGGGTAGAACATGCAGAAAGAAGTGTTGTCATGAGCACAGATGCGCCAATATATATTTTATTCATTGCAAACAAAGTCTTGGTTTTAAAGTATGCAGTATAAATAAATCAGCAAGTTTTAATGTATCTACTCTGTATAATCCTGTAGCTCAAAAATAATGATGAGTACGGCTTAGTATAAAATATTAAGTGTGATTAAGTAATGTTACATGTAAATAAAGAAAATCTTTTTAATGTAAATGGTATAGTCAGTTAAATATAGGCAATGCAGTATTGATATTATATTTCGAGCAACGCTGTATTTATGGGGGAAGAGTAAATAAGATATAAAAAGCACGAAACAGAAAAGTCTATTTCATGCTGATATAGATAAACAGATTATACATTTAAGTGTTTGATAAAATGCTCTAAAACCAGTGGTGATTTTAATTCAAGATTTGGTGCATATTTTTCATTTTCAGCTCGTAAATGAGGAATATTTAAGCCAGCTTTGCGTAATTCACAAGTATGACCAATCAGCCATTTTTCCATATCATCTGCCGCAACTTCGACATGGAATTGTAACGCCAAGATATTTTGCCCGACTCTAAACGCCTGATTTGTATAAATTGCTGAACTGGCAAGTAATTCAGCCTGTACAGGCAAGTCAAAGGTATCACCATGCCAATGTAAAACTTCGGTATTAACGAGTGGCAATAACGGATTATTTTGAGCCAGATTTAGCTTCAATTGACTCCAGCCAATTTCTTTTTGATGGCCTGCATAAACCTTTGCGCCTAAAGCATGTGCAATCAATTGTGCACCTAAGCAAATGCCAATCGTTGGTAAATTCTTGGCTAAACGTTGTTTAAGATAAGCAATTTCATCATTTAAAAAGGGATAATCTTCAGTTTCATAAACACCAATTGGGCCACCTAGAATGATAACTAGACCTTCAAATTCAAATGCTTGCTTTAAATCATCCATACCCGCTTCAAAATAACGTATGCGATAGCCCAAATCATAAAAAGTGTCTTCAAGAATACCTAAATCTTCAAATGCTAAATGTTGAATGGCATAGATTGTCTTCGGCAAAGCGTGTGTGGAGGAAGTCATGGTTTTATAATGATTTAACGAGAATATTGCTAATTTATACTAGATTGTATTGGGTTGAAAACTAAATTTATGCTGTGATTTGCAACATAGAATAAATACAGTGTTTGCTTGATTCCAAAATGGTCAATTTAACCGAATCATCAGAAACACTTCTTGCTATCAGTATAGCACCCACCAGTTGACATAAGACGCCCCAAGCTTTTTCTTCACTTCCGAGGCGTTGAGTAAATAGGGCATGACCGCGTTGTAATTCTTGCTGATAGCGTTGTTTAACCTCCTCATCAGAACGTGCGACTTCTGTAGCGAGTGTTGGCAATACACAACCATAATCTGGATGTTCAACATGCGAGAGGGTTAAGTAACGATTAAGTTCAAATTCAATCCATAACTCAGCCTGATCATGAGGGTTGTTTTGCCACATCTGAATGCTATTTTTGAGTTCGTTTTCAACCAATGCTTTAAACAAATCCTGCTTGGAAGAAAAATGTGAATAGAATGCACCACTGGTCACACCAGCAGCTTTCATAAAGCCATCTACACCGGTTGCAGCAAAACCATCTTTTTTGGCAAGCTGTCCACTGATTTTTAATAGCTCTTTTCTTTTTTCTTGTTTATAGCCAGATTTGTATCGCATATTTTCCTCGATCAAATTTTTCCTTGACGCTCTAGTAAAACTATAACATAGTAATCGTTATAATAACGATCGTTATGCAAAAAGGGAAGCATGATATGCAAGATGAAATAACAACATCAAATCAGAAAGTTGCATTGATTATTGGAGCAGGTGATGCAACAGGTGGCGCAATTGCGAAACGTTTTGCCAAAGGGGGATATATTAGTTGTATGACCCGTCGCAATGCTGACAAGTTACAACCACTGATTGATGAGATTGAACAGGCAGGTGGAACAGCATATGGTTTTGCATCTGATGCTCGAAAAGAACAGCAAGTTATACAATTGATCGAAGAAATTGAAAGCAACATTGGCGAAATAGAGGTACTGGTTTTTAATATCGGTGCGAATGTTCCCTGTAGCATTCTTGAAGAAACAGCGCGTAAATATTTTAAAATATGGGAAATGGCGTGTTTTTCTGCTTTTTTAACTGGTCGTGAAGTGGCGAAACGAATGGTAAGCCGACAACGCGGGACATTGATCTTTACTGGCGCGACTGCTGGTCTACGTGGTGCTGCTTATTTTTCAGCATTTGCAGGGGCAAAGCATGCACTTAGAGCTTTGGCGCAGAGTATGGCGCGTGAACTTGGTCCACAGAATATTCATGTGGCTCATGTGGTAGTTGATGGTGCAATTGATACAGATTTTATTAAAAATAGTTTTCCTCATCTTTATGAGAAAAAAGACCAAGATGGTATTTTAAATCCTGAACATATTGCTGAAAATTATTGGCATCTTGCCCAGCAACCACGTGATGCATGGACGCATGAGCTAGATTTACGCCCTTGGATGGAAAAATGGTAAGTCACTTTATATTAGTAAGTTTTTTTGTATGAGTAGGTTAATATAGCTAGATGACTTATCTCGATATAGCGAGAGTAATAAGTGATGATTTAAGTTTTTTCTAGAATCATTTTTACAGTAGTACGATAAAAATATGATCAGTACAGTTAAGGAATAACACTGAATGAAACAGGTAGACTTTTATTTTGATTTGGGTAGTCCATATAGTTATTTAGGCTTTTATCAGATTCAAAAAATTGCAAAACAAAATCAAGCACAAGTGATTTGGAAGCCCGTATTGCTTGGTGGTATTTTTAAAGCCACGGGAAACAGTAGTCCAATGGCTGTGCCAGCAAAAGCCAGCTATTCGATGATTGATATGGGGCGCTGGTCAAAACTCTGGAATATTCCAATACAAATGAATCCCTATTTTCCTATTAATACTTTAAATCTGATGCGGGTGATTACAGCGGTTCAGCTTTATCAAGCTGAAAAATTCTTAACAGTGTTAAACGCTTTATTTGATGCAATGTTTGGGCATCCGCGTAATTTAAATGATATCAATGAACTTATTAGCTTACTTCAATCATTGGGTTTTAGTACAGAGCAGATTCAAACTTGGCTTTCAGATGAACAGGTTAAAGCCCAACTAAAAAATATGACAGAAGAAGCCATTGGGCGTGGTGTTTTTGGCGCACCGACATGGTTTATTGGCGATGAAATGTTTTGGGGCGTTGATCATCTTCACTTTGTTGAGATGGAATTGGCTAAATCTTGATAAATAAACTTATAAATTCTGATTCTATGATTTAGACTGCTAGCATGAGAGAATTGCGTTGTATTGTGCTGCAGCTTCCCATGCAGCACAGCTATTCTATAGAAAGCCAAACCACATCGAATCAGCAAAATATTTGATGAATAAACGCTAATCGCAAATATAGAGGATCAAACATAATAATGCTGTAATAGCGCAAGGATCAGTGCCAAAGTGAATACGGATAAAAGTGTTTGCATGCTGATGCTTGCTGCCATTAATTGATGATCGCCGTTTAATAGTTTGGTTAAGATATATGCGGAAGATGCGGTTGGGATAGAAAAGAAAATCATGATAGCAATCACCGCGGCATGACTTAGCTCAAAAAACTGCAAACAGATAAAGGCAATAAGCGGGATCAGCAATAATCTGAGTAGGCTAATGAGCAAAGACTTTTTCAGATAAACTTTGAGCGTCGAAAACTGAATTGCTGTTCCTACACATAATAAGCCCAACATCAGGCTACTACTTGAAAAAGCATTTAACAGATTTGCAAAGCCAGGCCAAATAGGAATGTTTAAAACATTAAATGTAATTCCCAATATACAAGAGCTGATCAGTGGATTTTTGATTAAAGACCAGAAAATATTTTTAAGGTTTAGTTGATCTTTATCTGTTAGAGAAAGGATCGAAATAACATTAACCAAGGGAATTGCTATAGCAAGGATATTTACCAAGATACTTTTGATTTCAGCATGATTGAGTGTCGTGGCAATCGAGAGTCCGAGATAGGTATTAAAACGAATCAAGCTTTGGACATATACACCGATCTGGGCAATAGGTGTGCGGTTTAACTTTGCAAACAGATAAACGCCAGCAATGATCATGGCCATAATTAAAAAAATGACTGTAAGAATGCTGTTGAGATGCCCCATATTCATATCTGCATTTGCAAGAGAACTAAACAATAAGGCTGGAAATAAAATATAGTAATTGAGCTTTTCTGCGCCATTCCAGAATTTTTCATCAAGTATACGTGACTGGAACAGATAAAAACCTAAACCAATCAGGGCGATGGATGGAAAAAGGATAGTAATCATTTGTAGCATGCTGAACGCTCTATGCAGAAACTAATTCGACCAAGTCCCAGCCACTGATTTTTTCATCTGTAAGCTAAACCCAAGTAAACTTTAACCAAGAATATGACTTATGACTATTCATGGTAAAATGAGTCTTTACTCATGGATGGAGTGGCGATGACATTTACTCAACTGACTATTTTTGCCATGTTGGCTGAACAGAAAAGCTTTACTGTTACAGCACAGCGTTTGCAAATTTCTCAATCTGCGATTTCTCATGCAATTAAAGGCTTAGAACAAGATTGGTCGGTCACATTGTTTTATCGCAATCATAATGAAGTTGAGTTAACTGAATCGGGTATACGGCTTTTAGTGCATGTGAAAGAAATTTTGAATATTTCCAATGTCCTAAAGCAAGAAATCTCCGATATACAAGGATTTCATTCTGGCACTTTAAGAATTGGATCTTTTGGTGCTTCATCTTCTAATGTACTGATTCCCTTAATTCTAGAAAAATTTAGTTTAAAATATCCAAATATTGAAGTGTTTATTAAAGAAGGAACGGACAAAGATATTACTCAATGGATTCATGATCGTACTATTGATGTTGGATTTGTGGTTTTACCTGAAGAACGCTTTGATACTTTTCCTGTGATTGAGGATATCTTTGTAGCACTTATTCCTAAGTCCTATACACGATCACAACAAAGTGCAGTTCGATTGGATGAATTGGTAGAACATCCTTTTTTAATGACCTCAGCAGGCAGTCAAAACCATGTGACAGAGATGTTTAGAAAAGCCAATTTGAGTCCAAAAATTAAATGTTATTTTTCTCAAATTTTGACCATTATTAATATGGTGAACAATGGTGCTGGTGTTTCAATTGTCGCAGATATGGCCTTGAATAAAGAGTTGATGACACTGTTTCCCAATGTTCAAAAATTACCTTTATCACCGAATATTAAGCGGTCTATTAGTCTGGCAGTGAAGAATAAAAAACAGATGAGTCCAATTACACAGGCATTTATTGATATTGCACAAATGGTTTAGCATTTTATCGTGAGCGTTTCGCAGAAGAATAAAAGATGAGTATAAGCACAGCATGAATGATTTGATTTATAAACTCATAGGACGTCCTAAAACAGCATTTATACTATGTGGCTGTATTGCTAACCTATCCTTATGGGCAATCAGCCATATCAAAAGCTTTAGTATTTTATGGGTACTCGGCTTCTTCGTTTTTACCGCACTTTCTGCATTATCTTTGTCTGTATATTTGATGGAAATTGTTGAGAAAAAGCCAAGATACAAAATCTACTTTCAACTGTTGTTTTACACACTTTTGATCATTTTATATTTAGCATTGAATACTTACAAATCTGTTTTAGATCAGAAATTTTTTCCACGAAGTTTGGTGATGTCTGTGATTGTATTTTTCACAATGTTATTGATGATGAATTTAAGAGTCGTGGTTGGATATAGTTTCGAAAATATTAAAATGTTATGGAAAAGACCGAAATAATTTTACTGCTGATCTCAGTATATCTGATTTGAACGTATTAGTTTATTCAACTAAACAAACAATACTAAACAGGCAATAAAGGAATGTGTTGATGGATTTAGAAACATTACAACGGCAAATCTGCAAAAAATATGAGTCAAAATATATCGAATTTAATCCGTCGGATAGGGTTGCAATTGCATTACAGAGTCTAGGTCAACAACCGATTTATGCAGTTCGAGTTGCGCTACAAAAACAAGACAATGTTTCTTGGTTTATTCACTGTGGAGAATATTCTTCAGCTGATGATTTTTATCAACCGCTGCATGCCTCGCATTTACAGCAATATTTACATGAAATTTTACCTTATTTGGCGCTTGAGCACGGTCATCATGTCATTATTGATAAGTATGGCTATGAAGATGTTTGGATGAATCCAACAAACGACTAAATTTAGCGAATCATCGCAATCTGTATAAAATAATGAATGAATTGACAGTTATAAGGATTAAAAAGCATCTTAATCATGACCAAAAAAAGCGAACCGAAGTTCGCTTTTTTAAAGTGTAAATCAACTATAGAACTTAGAAGAAGCCCATTGCTTTGGTTGAATAGCTAACCAATAAATTCTTGGTTTGTTGATAATGATCGAGCATCATCTTGTGGTTTTCACGGCCAATACCTGATTTCTTATAACCACCGAATGCAGCATGTGCAGGGTAGATATGGTAGCAGTTGGTCCATACACGACCAGCTTCAATCGCACGACCCGCACGATAAGAGGTATGCGCAGAACGCGACCATACACCAGCACCTAAGCCATACATCGTATCATTGGCAATTCGGATCGCATCGTCATAATCTTTAAATGTTGCGACAGAGAGCACTGGTCCAAAAATTTCTTCTTGGAAAATCTTCATACTGTTGTCGCCTTTGAAAATGGTAGGTTCAATATAGAAACCTTGACCGACTTCCTGACGATCACCACCGCCTGTAAGCAGTTGAGCACCTTCAGCACGACCTGTTGCAATACAACCCAAGATTTTGTCTTGTTGCTCTTGAGATGCCTGAGCACCAATCATGGTGTCAGTGTCTAGAGGATGTCCCGTTTTAATGCGTTTTACACGTTCAACTGCCATTTCTAGGAATTTATCTGCAATACTTTCTTGAACCAAGGCACGTGATGGGCAAGTACATACTTCACCTTGGTTTAAAGCGAACATGGCAAAGCCTTCAAGTGCTTTGTCTAAATAATCATCATCTTTATCCATGACATCTTCAAAGAAAATGTTTGGTGATTTACCACCAAGCTCAAGTGTCACAGGAATAATATTTTCAGTTGCATATTGCATGATCATTTGACCAACAGCAGTAGAGCCTGTAAATGCAATTTTAGCAATGCGTGGATTGGTTGCCAGTGGGCGACCCACTTCAACGCCGTAACCATTGACAATATTTAAAACGCCTGGCGGTAAAATATCTTGAATGAGTTCAGCAACAACTAAAATACTTGATGGAGTTTGTTCAGCAGGTTTAAGCACAATACAGTTACCCGCTGCAAGTGCCGGTGCAAGTTTCCATGCTGCCATAAGAATAGGGAAATTCCATGGAATGATCTGACCAACTACACCTAAAGGCTCATGGAAGTGGTAAGCAATGGTATCTTCATCAATTTCAGAAATACCACCTTCTTGTGCACGTAAACAACCTGCAAAATAACGGAAATGGTCAATTGCTAAAGGAATATCGGCTGCCAATGTTTCACGAATTGGCTTACCGTTTTCCCATGTTTCTGCAACTGCGAGTAATTCTAAATTTTCTTCTAAACGATCTGCAATTTTCAGCAGTACATTTGAACGTGTTGTTGGAGAAGCTTTGTTCCATGAAGCTTTGGCTTTATGTGCTGCATCTAATGCAAGTTCGATATCTTCCGCAGAAGAACGTGGAATTTTGGTAAAGGCTTTACCATCTACAGGAGAGACATTATCAAAATATTGCCCTTTAACCGGTGCTACCCATTTGCCATCAATAAAGTTTTCATATTGGGCTTTGAACTGTACTTTTGAACCAGGCTGATTTGGATCTACATAACGCATAAGAGTATCCCTTTACTTATATTCATGATCATTCATGATGTGTTTAATATGGCATGTATGAACAATGATTGTTTACATGATGGTTTGAGCATAGAGAGTCAAAGGTAGGGAAAAGGTTGGATGAAATCCAAGACATATTTGCGCTATGCTTTAATCTTTGGCAATATTTTCTTGTTTATTGGAAAATTGCTAAATATTGGAAAAAATTGGTTTTATTCTACAGCTTTGGTATGAGTTGTGTTGACTGAGGTTAAGCTCACTATGTTAATGTGGTAGAGTAATTTATAAGCAGGTCCGCTGGATAAAAACAACAGAGAAAGGATAGGATATTTTTTAACGAATTACAGAGGAAGTAGCGTATGTTAAGCCAACAAGAGTTATCAAATAAACGGAGTTTAATTGAGCAATTTCGCCAAAGCAGTAGTTTGTCTTTAAAACATGCTGATCAACTCGGGCAGAGTATTGCAAGTTCATGGCAACGTTCCAACTCAGCTGCGATTCCCAAAGATCGTGATGCTGCACCCATGATGAATGTAAAACAAGAAAGAAAAACACTGTTAGAAAAAGCAATCGAACATTGTCGTGATGAATTAACCCATATCGCAGAACAGTCGGCAATGGTTGCTGCAGTAGGGGATATTGGCAGTACCATTATCTGGTCAGCCGCAAGTGGGCAAATGCGCAATGCTGCAGAACGTGTTCATTTTATTGCTGGTGGACAATGGCGAGAAGATTTGGTGGGAACCAATGCTTTGGCACTGTCATTAAAAACCCAACAATCCAGTTGTGTGTTTTCTAATGAACATTTTATGTCTTCGGTGCATGACTGGGTTTGTTATGCCTCTCCAATTATAGATCCATATTCCAAACAAGTTTTAGGGGTAATTGATCTTTCAACCACATGGAATCATCACAATAGTTTGGGATTACTGGCTGCTGAACGCTGTGCCTCAATTATTCAATCGGCATTGCTAGAGTTTCAGCAACAACATTTATTTATCCGGGCTTTTGCTGTGCCACAAGTGTTGTTTAATGGCAAGATCGTGGTACTGACACCACGACAAATTGAAATTTTGACTATTCTTGCGTTGTGTCCACAAGGGATGAATCTGGAAAATTTACATCAAGCGCTGTATGGTGAACGAAAAGTGAGTGTCGGCACATTAAAAGCTGAAATGTCGCAGTTGCGTGATATTTTGGGCGGCATGCTGGGTTCACGGCCTTATCGTTTATTGGCACATGTTGAAGCAGACTTCTTGCAAGCAGAGAATGCTTTAGATGCGGGCTATACCGAATCCGCTTTAAAATTATGCAAAGGTGTATTTTTAGCTAAAACCGAAAGTCCTTTTTTATCTGCATGGCGAGACTGCCTCGAATCACGCCTGAGTGAAGCGATTTTTAAAGCCAATGAAACAGATGCTTTATTAAAACATCTTGCACATTTTCCAGAAGCGATTGATGCCGTTGAACGTCTGATTGAACTTACACCAGTCGGGCATCCTGCTCATCAAATTCTAATGAAATATAAAGATGAACATTGATTTTGCAGGATACTTTTAACTGATCATTCACTTGTAAAGAAGAATGAATTGGCGCTTTTAAAGCTGTTTTTGGGCTAACCAGGAAAAAAGTTGATGATAAACTTCTTTTCTGACTTCTGGTGCCGATAAAACCAAGTCATGCAGTCCATTTTGAATGGTCATGACATTAACGTCGCCCTGTATTTTACCTGCATCCCTGATGATGTCTTTGACCTCTAAAATAACATCAGTGCTTTGAGCATCTCGGTTAAATTTCTTAGGATAGGTTGTTTTGTGAGAATGCATCACCAAGGTTGGTACATTGATCTGTACGCCTGCATGAATTTCTTTTTGCGCTTCAAAAATTGCATGCACAAAGCTTAAATATACTTTGGGGTAAGTTGGTTTTTTCCACTCTAAGCTGAAATCCCATTCGCCTTGCAAATCTTTATGCAGACTGGTGACATACCATTTATTTAATTCACTTGGAAACTTTAAATTAGGTAAGCGTTTACCCAATGCGCTGAGTTTGGGTAGGGCTAATTTTTTCTTCCAAGCAGGCATATTAAAGTCATAAAAAGGACTATTGCACCATAAGGCTTGAAGAAGGGAGTGTTGTGGATAATGTGCTGCATATAATGTTGCGATCAATCCACCTGTAGAATGTCCTGCCAGTAACACCTCAGTGTGGCCTTCCTGACCAATAATCTTTAATGCTTGCATGATTTCTTCATCATATTCATTCAAATTTAAAACATAATAATATTTTTGATGTGGTAGGTAAGAACGACCATATTTTCTTAAATCAAGTGCATAAAAATCATAATCATGTTGATTAAATTGTTCAGCCATTTCTGTTTGAAAGAAATAATCGATAAAACCATGGATATAGAGCACCGCTTTCTTGGTCGCTTGAGCTGCTTGTTTGCGTACCAAAGTCGCAATGACTTTACCATCATAGTCATTTGGTAAGTTTAAGGTTAGTTTTTCATAACCCGTACCAAGGATATCAGGTTGATATTCAGTAGATTGAGTGGTCATAGCGTATTCCTGAATTTTATAGAAAAATGAAATCCGAAAAATTACAGATAGTCTTTTACCAGCGCATAGGATTCATCATATAGTTTTTGTGCCAACTGTATATCTTTGGCTTTGCCTGATTTAAACGCAGGGGTTTGTAAACTCACATAATCACCATTGCGCTTTTCCCATGACGGATCAAAAGCAATTTTTTTAATTAATTCGGCAGGCTTAGATGGTGGAATAAGACCAAGTTTAATTATTGCATATTGCCATTTGGGTAATTCACGATAAATCTCAGAATCTACGCCACCTGGATGTAATGCATTGCTGGTGACATGACTTCCATGTAGTTGTTTGGCGAGGATATTACTAAACAGCAGATTGGCTAATTTACTATTGCCATAGCTCAAAACACCATTGTATTTTTTCACTTGATCCGCGTTAAAGTTTTCAGGTTGGATACGACCTAAAAGATGCATCATTGAAGCCAAATGAATTACACGACCTTGTTGGGCTTTTTGAACCAATGGAAGAAGTTTCAATGTCCAAAGAAAAGGCCCAAGATAATTTACCCCAAACTGTTTTTCAAAACCATCAGCTGTGGCCTCAAGATCAGGTGTCATCATGCCAGCATTGTTGACTAATACATCAATTTTTTCATATTTGGCAATAATTTCATTGGCTGCTTGGTTAATTTGTTCAAGACTATTTAAATCAAGGCGAATCACGTCTACTTGACCTGTACCGAATGATTCTAAGTGCTGTTGTGCTGTTTTTGCTTTCTCTGGATTACGACAAGCAATGATCACATGGTGACCATCCTTAATAAAAGTTTCTGCAGTTGCAAGCCCGATTCCAGTGTTTGCACCCGTGATGATGATGGTTTTACTTGTTGTTGTCATTGCTGAAATAATCCGCTGATGTTTTAAGCATCATAGTCATAGATTTTGACTTTATCAATATATCTGACAATAATGATTGTCATTTTTTGATAAGCGTATAAAAAAGGAATATTACCAAAGTAATATTCCTGAGTATCAAGCACACTTCATTGTATTTGGCCTAAAACACTTGTCAGGCTGACGTAGAACGAAAGGGTATCGTTTTACATTGCTGATTCAAAAATTTTAATGACTTGAGCATCAGTTGCTTTACGTGGATTGGTCAACATACAGGCATCTTTTTGTGCATTTGAGGTCATTACTGCATGATCTTCCGCTTTGACACCCAGTTCAGCTAAGCCAGAAGGGATACCAATAGATGATGATAACTCACGGATTGCTTCAATCGCAGCAAAGGCAGCCTCAGTAACGGTTAAACCCTCTGTATTGACACCCATTAATTGGGCAATTTTTGCATAACGGTCAGGACAAGCAATTAAGTTAAACTCACACACATGCGGTAACAGAATTGCATTACATACGCCGTGTGGAAGGTTATAGAAGCCACCTAATTGATGAGCCATTGCATGTACATAACCTAAAGACGCATTGTTAAATGCCATACCTGCTAAATATTGTGCATATGCCATTGCATCACGTGCTTCAAGATTTTCGCCATTGGCAACAGCAGGGCTTAACCATTCGCTAATCATTGAAATGGCTTTTTCTGCACATGCATCGGTAATTGGGTTTGCAGCAGTTGAAACATAAGCTTCTACAGCATGAGTTAAAGCATCCATACCCGTTGCAGCAGTTAAAGCAGCAGGTTTTGCAATCATGAGTTTAGGATCATCAATTGCAACAAGCGGTGTACAACGCCAGTCAACAATCGCCATTTTTACATGGGTATCTGTATTGGTGATAATACAGAAACGAGTCATTTCAGAAGCAGTTCCCGCTGTCGTATTGATTGCGACAAGCGGTGTCATTGGGACTTTACTTTGATCAATCCCTTCATAATCACGAATATGACCGCCACCTGCGGTAACTAAGCCGATTCCTTTTGCACAGTCATGAGAAGATCCACCACCTAATGACACAATAAAGTCACAGCCATTATTGTTATATTCGTTTACGCCATTGTGTACATTAATATCTGTCGGGTTTGGTTCTGCACCAGGAAAAACATGACTGTCTACACCAGCTTCTTTGAGATAGTCAACAATAATGTCTGCAACACCAAATTTGAATAATCCAGCATCAGTGACGATGAGGGCTTTTTTTGCCCCTAAATTTTGTGCTTTAGCACCGACTTCTTTGGCACAACCTGGACCAAAAAGTGAGACGCATGGGATGTAAAAACCGTTTGTTTGATCTGCTATATTTTTAAAAGCCATGGTGCGATTCCTTCTACCATTGTTATTTCATCATTCCAGAAAGGTGATGATCACCTTGAGGTTGAGTATCAGTTTTGAGGGCTGGATTGAATACCTACTAAACACCTACCAAATTTTAATAATGAAAACTTTAAATTAAGTGTTTGATATTTTTATTTAAAATAAAGTGATGAAGTTTTTCTTTATAATTTTTAAGGTGAAAAGCATACTTGAACGTGAGTTTTGATTAAAAACTACAAAACATATTTTATTTGGTATTTTTTGTTTTGACAGATCATTTTATTTTTAAAAAGTGACGCGTTGAGTTAAATTTTGAGCATAAATTTTAAAATCTATCAAAATAGAATGAATTATCAATTTATGAGAATGTGTATTAATAATAAAAAAGTGAAAAATATGTGAAAAATTTGATATTTCTATACTAGGTCAGCATGGGCTTAAATAGACTTTTTAAATATACCTGTACTGTTAATTTATGCTAAATGATAAAAATAAAATAATGATATATATCATTAATAAGTATTATAGAAAAATTAAAAATAAAAGTGCCAATATTTTTTTTGGATGAGTGTAAATGCTATTGATCAGAATTTTATACATAAATATTGTTTTTTATGTATGTTTTTTAAACAGGTTGCCACGGTTCGGTAATCTCATATTTTAAGGATAAAAAATGAAAAAAATATTAACGTTAAAAAATATTGCTATAGCAACTTCATTATTCGCGATTACCAGCACGAGTTTTGCGGGGGAGTATAAACGCTTTTCAGTATCTGCAGGTTGGTTACATGTCATGCCTCAAGGAAAAGCCAATCCCTTTAATATTAATACCAGTGTTAAAAATGGTACCAATGCAACAGTCGGAAGTATCTCTACAACCAGTTTTTTAAACTCAGTTGATCCTAATGCGATGGGAGAAGACCTAGGCGGAGTGCCATTTAATCAGAAAGAGGTATTAACTGAATTTCTCAATGATGCCTTTATGCAAACCTTATTGACTGATGGTAAGGGGAATATTTTGCCGGAGGTCGCAGGAACCGCAAATATTCATGGCTTGGAAAATTGGCAAGCAAAGGGTACAGGGCTTGAAGTCGATGATGTGGATACACTTGGCTTGATGTTAAATTATTACATCAACGACAATGTTTCTTTGCAACTCATTGGTGGGATTCCTCCAAAAGTTGATATTAAAGGTAAAGGGGAAATCTTGGCACCCCTCACAGGATTAGCCACCTCGCCAAGTGACCTAGTCGGAATTTTATTTCCAGATGGCATTGATTTAAACCAAGCAATTCCAATCACCAATTTAGGCAACAAATCTAAAGCAGCATCAGTGCGTGCATGGACACCAGCGCTTGAAGCGCAATATCAATTTGGTCAATCTGGTGTCAACAAATTACGTCCATATATTGGGGTAGGAGTGATGTACTCTCATTTCACTGATATCAAGTTGAACTCACAAATCAAAAGTGATCTGGTTGCAGCGGGTCATATGATCCAAAATGTTTTAGATGGAAAAGCAGGGGCTGCGTTGGATGGCAAACCTTCTAGTGCAAATCCTTATGTTAGAGTTAAAACGACAGATGCAATTGCACCTATTGTAAGTCTGGGTGCAACCTATGATATTAATGAAAACTGGTTTGGTGTGGCTTCCGTTTCTTATGCCAAGCTCAACAATCAGGCTAAGATAGATGTCGTTGATGCGAATACTGGTAAGCGACTGATTAATTCAACGACAAAAGTTGATATAGATCCTTTGATTACTTATGTTGGTGTGGGGTATCGCTTCTAAAATCAACACTATTTTCCCTAAGAATAGTGAAGATTTTAAATGGTTAGCTTCGGCTAACCATTTTTTGTGTTGAGTAGAGGTCTATGTAAAATTTTGTTAGCGACATGTAGATTGACGAGCAATAAAAAAGCATCCATGAAGGATGCTTTTTTGAAAGTATCGTGCAAAATCCGAGAACTTATTTCTCTACGATTGCAGTTACACCTTGACCACCAGCAGCACAAATCGAAATTAGTACACGACCTGAACCTTTTTGGTTAATCAATTTTGCAGCAGTTGCCAAAATACGACCACCTGTTGCTGCAAATGGATGACCAGCAGCTAAAGAAGAACCTTTAACATTGAGTTTGCTACGGTCAATTGAGCCCAATGGTGCATCTAGACCTAAGCGTTCTTTACAGAACTTAGGATCTTCCCATGCTTTTAAGGTCGAAAGTACTTGTGATGCAAAAGCTTCATGAATTTCATAGTAGTCGAAGTCTTGAAGTTTAATACCCGCACGAGCCAACATACGTGGAACAGCATAAGCAGGTGCCATCAATAAACCTTCTTTCTTATTGACAAAATCTACAGCAGCAGTTTCAGTGAATGTTAAGTACGCGAGTACTTCATGACCATTTGCTTTCGCCCATTCTTCAGAGGCTAAAAGTACAACTGAAGCGCCGTCTGTAAGTGGAGTAGAGTTACCTGCAGTCATTGTTGCAGTATCACCTTTACCAAATGCAGGTTTAAGCTTAGCCAATTTTTCGACTGAAGAATCAGGACGTAAGTTATTGTCTTTGTCTAGACCCATAAATGGTGTGATCAAATCATCGAAGAATCCTTCTTCATATGCTTTGGCCATTTTTTGATGTGAAGATGCAGCAAGTTCATCTTGAGCTTCGCGAGGAATACCCCATTCTAAAGCAGTAATCGCTTGGTGATCACCCATAGATAAACCTGTACGAGGTTCACCATTTTTTGGCGCATCCATCAAGTCCTTAACATTGATTTTAGCTAAGGCTTTTAAACGATCTTTACCTGTTTTTGCAATGTTTAATTCAAGCAATGCTTTACGTAAGCCGTCACCAAATGCGATCGGTGCATCAGAGGTGGTATCTACACCACCAGCAATACCCACTTCAATTTGGCCTAATGCAATTTTGTTTGCAACAAGGAAAGCTGCTTGTAAGCCAGTACCACATGCTTGTTGAATATCATAAGCAGGGGTTTCAGGGGCAAGTTGAGTATTTAAAACACATTCACGTGTCATGTTGAAATCACGGCTATGTTTTAGAACTGCACCAGCAACAACTTCACCTAAACGTTGACCTTGAAGGTTAAAACGTTCAATTAAACCGTTTAAAGACGCAGTAAGCATGTCAATGTTTGACGCTCGGAAATAAGGGCCATTTGAACGTGCAAAAGGAATACGGTTACCGCCAATAATTGCTACGCGACGTACAGTGTTTTGACTCATAATTTTATCCTGCTGACCAGAAGTTTGAGTTTTAGAAGATGAAGCTGTTGTAACTTTTTTTGCCGTCGATGCTGTTGCTTTGCTACGTGAAGCAGCTGCTGGTGCACGAGTCGGTTTTTTAGTCGTGTTGGCTGCATTGGCATTTGTAGAATTTGTGTTGCTACTTTTACTCGTACGAGTACGAGGTTTTGATGTATTTGACACAGTTTCTTGTACAGTGCTTTCAGCGTTTGAATTTTCTTGAGTTGTTTTGCTCATAAGGCTTTTCCAAGCATGTTCGCAATATTCTTAGTGCTTACATTAACATAATTGGCTATGACTCGAATTGACTATAATGACATTTGCATATTCTTTCAGGTCAAGTCATCATTTTGGCAACTCAAGTATGATTTAACTGAAACTTATGGGTCATAGAGATGATAGTGTTGTTGACGATTCCTCTAAGCCTTGCGCGAAGAACAACGCAAGCCATTTAAGAAAGCGCAACACAGCTAAATATCTGAGATTATACTGCAGTTAAAAGATAGCTTAAGCCCCATACAAAATTAATTTGATGAGAGATAAGAAACATGTCTGACCAATACCAAGCATTTGCTAAATCTCCAATTGGTAAATTTGTCATAAAAAATTTAGGTTTACCATCACCAATCCAGCTAGACCGCTTTGAGTCAGCCACTCCTGTCGTTAAAGGTGCTGTATTATTCGGTGCGGCTCCAAAGAGTCATTTTACTGGTGAAGTTGCGCAGGTTCTTAGTAATATTCATGCCAACACTTATGCAGGGAATAACGCAGAGTTACAACAAGCTGCGGCAAAATCTGGTTTGAATGTTGGTGCTTTTAATGAAGGCGATAAAGAATCAAAATTCAAAGCAGTGATATTTGATGCATCAGGGATTCAAAATTCAGAACAATTACATGAACTACACAAGTTTTTTAATCCTGTTGCTCGTCAAATTGCAACATCAGGTCGTGTAATTATTATTGGTTTAACACCTGAAACTGCACCAACGATTAAGCAAGCGATTGCACAACGTGCATTAGAAGGGTTTGTTAAATCGGTTGGTAAAGAGTTTAAGAAAGGAATTGCTGCTGATCTTATTCTGGTTGATGCAGATGCTGCACAAAACTTGGAATCAAGTTTACGTTTTGCAATTTCTCCACGTTCAGCATACGTATCGGGTCAAGTGATTCGCGTATCTAAAGGTGATGTGATTGATATCGATTGGGCAAAACCGCTTGCAGGAAAAACTGCATTAGTAACAGGTGCAAGCCGTGGTATTGGTGAAGCGATTGCACATGTATTGGCACGTGATGGTGCACATGTAATTTGTTTAGATGTTCCACCACAGCAAGCAGACCTTGACCGTGTTGCAAGTGAAATCGGTGGTTCTACACTCGCAATTGATATCACTGCTGCTGATGCTGGTGAAAAAATCAAAGCTGCGGCAGCTCAACAAGGTGGTTTAGATATCATCGTACATAATGCGGGTATTACACGTGATAAAACTTTGGCAAATATGAAGCCAGAGATGTGGGATCTGGTGATTAATATCAACTTATCTGCTGCTGAACGTATTAACGATTATTTATTGTCAAATGATGGTTTAAATGCAAATGGTCGTATCGTTTGCGTATCTTCAATTTCAGGTATTGCTGGTAACTTAGGTCAAACCAACTATGCTGCATCAAAAGCAGGTGTCATTGGTTTGGTGAAATTTACTGCGCCTGTGTTAAAAAATGGTATTACCATTAATGCTGTAGCGCCGGGTTTCATTGAAACTCAAATGACAGCGGCAATTCCATTTGCAATCCGTGAAGCGGGTCGTCGTATGAACTCAATGAGTCAAGGTGGTTTACCTGTTGATGTTGCTGAAACAATTGCTTTATTTGCATCTTCAGCATCTACAGGATTAAATGGTAATGTTGTGCGTGTTTGTGGTCAAAGCTTATTGGGTGCATAATCACGCATAAGTGAAGTCCTGTTTCGTTTAGGGGATTATGGCGAAGAGATTATTTGTTTATTTAAATAACACTCTCACTGGCTTTCTCTTGAACGAAATCAGGATGTTTAAGCTGTATCATCCGTTAATTTCCAACTGAAATGTTGGATTTTTTAAATGTTGAATAAGAATTAATTTTTCAAAGGTCCAGTATGAATACTCGCCATTTTAGTCAACTTCCTAAGCCATATTTAGCTTATCCAAAAGTGATTCAGGGTTTAATTTTTAAAAAGCCAAAAGGTGAAAAAGTTCTGCCGCAAGTTGAATATGTGGTTGATTCATTCAAAATTGATCCCAATCATTTAAAAGCATATAACGAAGTGTGTGGCTTTAAAAATAATGGGTATATTCCCGCAATTTATTTAGCTGTTTTATCGCAAAGTTTACAAATGCATATGATGACCTCTGAAGCATTTCCTTTTGCAATTTTAGGCTTGGTGCATATTCGTAATCAAATTAAGCAAACACGTAAAATTGGTGTTAATGAACAGCTAACTTTATCTTGTCAATTTGGTGAGTTAAAACCACATGACAAAGGGGTTCAATTCGATTTCATCACGACTGCTAAAGTTGGCGGTGAAGTGGTCATGCAAGGATTAACCACTTATTTAGCGCGTCAAAAGACTGATGGTTCAGTTGCAGAAAAACCAAAAGATAAAAAAGAACCAAATTATCAAGTTCAGGCGGTTTGGGAAGTTCCTGAAAATACTGGTCGTCGTTATGCTATGACATCAGGCGACTTTAACTTGATTCATATCCATGCATTGACGGCAAAAGCATTTGGCTTTAAACAAGCGATTGCTCATGGGATGTGGAGTAAGGCACGTGTTCTTGCTGGGCTAAACTTACCAGAAGCTTATGAAGCAGATGTATTGTTTAAATTGCCGATGTATTTACCTTCAACAGTAGAGCTTTTAACTGCGCAAGAAGGTAAAACAACTGACTTTTTGATTCGTAATCAAAAATCACAAAAACCTCATGTTTCTGGTGTGGTTAACGCTTTATAAGATAAAATATAAAGCCTGAGTCGAGATGATTCAGGCTTTTTTAATTAAAAAAGTTATGATTAAAAAAATAGGATAGAGCGATGAGCAGTTTAACGGACATTATTTTTGCGAATACGAAAAATTATCAGGGCTATGTGGATGAGCGTTTTCAAGATCTCGCTGTTCAATTTAGCCGTTTGCAGGATGGTCGTAGCGAAAATGGTGGTGCTGCTTTAACTGTTTATTTTCAAAATGAAAAAGTTGTCGATATATATACGGGTAAAAAATCAAAAACTGAGCAATGGAATGAGCAAACCTTGTCGGTTTGTTATTCCACGGGGAAAGGTGTACTGGCAACACTCGCGCACATTTTGGTGAGCGAAGGTTTCTTAGACTACGATACACCTATTGTTAATTTTTGGCCTGAATTTGCTCAAAATGGTAAAGAGAATATGACTTTACGTCATATTTTGAGCCATCAAAGTGGCTTATACGATATTCGAAATATCATTGCTAGTGCAGTTGAAATGGCCGATTGGCAGCATATGCTCAAGGTGATGGAGCAGGCCACACCTCGTTTTGCTGTAGCAACCGATATTGCATATCAGGCATTAACATTTGGCTGGTTGGTGGGTGGTGTTTTAGAGAAAGCAACGCAACAATCTTTAACACAGTTAATGCAGAAGTATTTGGTTGAACCACTACAACTTGATGGTGCATATTTTGGTGTGCCTGAAGCTGAGTTAAATCGTGTGGCTCGTTTAATTCAAAAAGCAGCACCTGTACAAAAAACAGAAACAAAATCCAGTAAAAGCAAAACTAAGTACCATAAAACGTCATTTTCAGATAAATTAGTTGAATTAACTGGACAAAATCCGCAAGACTTTTTAGATGCCATGGTACCAAAAGGGATGCGTGATTTTAGTTTTTTTAGTGACCAAGGGCTTCAAGCGATTATTCCAGCGGCCAATGGTGTATTTAGCGCCAATAGTCTTGCAAAAGTTTATGCCATGATGGCAAATAAAGGGGTTTGGGAAGGAAAAGTTTTAATTCGCCCTGAAATATTTGCAGAGTTAAGTCAAATCCAATCGATTAAACGAGATCGCGTGATGCCAATTCCTATGAAATGGCGTTTAGGCTACCACCGTGTGATTAGTATGGGTAAACGTGCCAAGCAAGGCTTTGGTCATATTGGATATAACGGTTCTGGGGCGTGGTGTGATCCGCAACGAGGGCTTAGTTTTGCCTATACTCATAATTTTGCCATTGGTTCAATCACAGGCGATTATCGTCTTTGGGGACTGACCCAAGAAACATTACGTTGCGCTGATGGTTTACTTAAGGGAAGTAAAGGCTGGTTCTAAATATTAAGGTCAAAGCGATTGAAATTTTATAGAAGGTTAGATGGCTGAGTCTTATAGTGCAAAAGAGTTAAAAATAAGGACTTTAAACAGCGGCATATAGATTCATCTATATTTTCTTAGGCAAATAACTCCATTTTCAAGATGGTTTCGACATGATGTTTAAACGAGTGTTGGTCTAGACCTTTTAAGCCAAGTTGATAGATTCCTTCTAAACCACAAACAAAAGCAATCAGCCGCCAAGCAATGTCTTGGCTACTGCTGGCTGTAGCAATTTTAAATTCTTGTTGGGCGATGCCGTGTTCAATCGCTGTAACCAAGGCAACATGCCATTGTTCCATCGTAATATTATAAGCTTTTTTAATTTCAGGATCTTGGTCGATTAAAATCTCAGCTTCATTCCAGAGTCGTAAATAGGGTTGAGTTTGTTCAATATTTTCAAAACCCAGTAAAAGAGATAAACGTTCAAAACTACTGTCGGTTTTAATTTGATCTTCTACTTCATTGAGTTGATCCATCAATTCAATAAAAACTTCGGCCTTTAAATGCGAACTTGATTCAAAGTGATGATGTACTTGTCCTGTTGAAACTTGTGCTTCTGCGGCAATACGGCGCACTGTTAATCCATTCAATCCATCTTGTAATGCAACACGCTTTGCTGCATCCAAAATCATAGTACGACGTTGTTCTCGGTTTAAATAGTTCATCACTTTCAATACAACAAAATTTACAAAACAAATATTAAACAAAGTTGGACGTTTGTTCAAGTCTGGTTATAATGATTAAACTTGAACAAGTGTCCAACTTTAATTAGGTGTGTTATGTACCGCAATTGGGTGATTTTGGCAATCATCGTTTTAATTTATTTACCAGTTTCAATTGATGCAACGGTTTTGCATGTTGCCATCCCAACATTGAGTGCTGCGTTATCACTATCCAGTAATGAAATGCTCTGGGTGATAGATATCTATTCACTGATCATGGCAGGCTTGATTTTACCCATGGGGGCATTGGGGGATCGTATTGGTTTTAAACGGCTGATGCTGATTGGTGCTGGTATTTTTGGTGTGGCTTCTCTCATGGCTGCTTTTGCAAGTTCAGCCTATATGTTGATCGCTGCCAGAGCATTTCTTGGTGTAGGCGCTGCCATGATTTTACCTGCAACCTTGGCAGGTGTTCGAAATACCTTTTTAGATGAAAAACAACGTAATTATGCTTTAGGTATTTGGGGAACTGTTGGCGGTGGTGGAGCCGCTTTTGGTCCACTTTTGGGTGGTTTTATTCTGGAACATTTTTCATGGGGAACTGTGTTTCTGATTAATGTGCCAATTATTATTTTGGTCTTGGTGTTGACGACATGGCTGGTGCCAAAGCAAGCAGTACAAACCAAACAACCTTTAAATCTATTACAAGCGCTCATTTTGGTCACTGCAATCTTAATGCTGATTTATTCGATTAAGACCTCTATCTATGCGTTTAGTGTAGGGATGATTTTGATTTTTGTACTTGGATTGGGATTGTTGGTGGGATTTATCCGCCATCAATTGAAAACAACCCAACCGATGATCGATTTTAGTCTATTTAAGAATCCTGTGATTTCAACCAGTATTGTGATGGCAATGGTGGCTATGATTGCATTAGTTGGTTTTGAGCTACTCCTTTCACAAGAATTACAGTTTGTGTATGGATATAGCCCATTGGAAGCAGGTTTGTTTATTTTACCCTTTATGATTGCAATCAGTATCGGTGGACCTTTTACTAGTATTTTAATGAATCACTATGGTTTAAGACCTGTTGCAACTGTTGGGATGCTGATGTGTGCCTTATGTTTCTTTGGTTTGGCCATGACCAATTTTGACATTGATTATATTCAAGCTTGGGTGTGGATGGTGCTGATGGGGATCAGTGTTGAAATCGCGTTATTATCCTCTACAGCAGCTATTATGTCTGCTGTACCTCCACAAAAAGCAACGGCTGCTGGTGCAATTGAAGGCATGGCATATGAGTTAGGTGCAGGTCTTGGGATTGCGATTTTTGGACTATTGTTGTCTATATTTTATGCGCATTCGATTATCTTACCTGATCATTTACCGCTGAATATCGTAGCTCAAGCAAGTTCTTCTATTGGTGAGGCATTATTGCTGAGCAAACAATTAGAACCTGCATTGATGCAACAGGTAAAACAAGCTGCTTTTGAAGCATTTATTCATTCGCATAGTAAAGTCTTGGGTATTTCGGGTCTGATGTTCCTAGTTTTATCTGTATTTGTTTGGCGTGCTTTACCTGTAAAGAAACAGCTAGCAGTCTAAAATATTGCGCATAATTAAAATTATGCGCTTATTTTTTACATTTAGATTTTACAGTATGAAAAAATGAGTTTGGTGAAGCGATTGAAAAACTTTAGCAAGCTTAAATTGTGATTTGTTTAACAGTGCCACGGCAGTGTTTTTTAAAGTAAAATAGCTACTGTGTGTTTTTAAATCTATTTAAGAGATAGATAAACTTTATGTTGTAAAGCACAGTGTCAAATTAGAAGAAATTGATCGAATTATCTCTAATAAAAAATAACTCTACAGTTCTTCATTCACTAATCAGTAAAAAAACAGTATCCTTAGACCTGTAACTAGGAGCTTCCATGTATCAGGTACTTGCACGTAAATATCGCCCACGTAACTTTAATGAATTGGTCGGACAGAATCACGTTTCACGTGCACTGACCAGTGCTTTAGATCGTGGACGTTTACACCATGCCTATTTATTTACTGGAACACGTGGGGTGGGGAAAACCACAATTGCTCGAATTTTAGCGAAATGTTTAAATTGTGAAACAGGGGTAACCTCTACACCTTGTGAAGTTTGTGCAACCTGTAAGGCGGTAAATGAAGGGCGCTTTATTGACCTTATTGAAATCGATGCGGCATCACGGACTAAAGTCGAAGACACACGCGAGTTGCTCGACAATGTACCTTATGCACCGACCCAAGGGCGATTTAAGGTATATTTGATCGATGAGGTACATATGCTTTCGACGCATTCATTTAATGCGTTATTGAAAACATTGGAAGAACCGCCTGAACATGTAAAATTTTTATTTGCGACAACAGATCCACAAAAATTACCAATTACGGTGATTTCACGTTGCTTGCAATTTACATTACGTCCATTGGCTGTAGATGAAATTACCCATCACCTTACAGATATTTTAAATAAAGAAGAAATTTCATCAGAGCAAGATGCGATTTGGCAAATTGCTGAATCTGCCCAAGGTTCATTACGTGATGCATTGTCTTTAACTGACCAAGCAATTGCCTATGGTCAAGGTGCAATTCATCATCAAGATGTCAAAGAAATGCTGGGTTTGATTGATAGAACCATTATTTATGATTTGATCTTGGCAATTCATCAAAACCAAAATGCACGTGTCAGCCAATTATTACTACAATTTAGGCAACAGGCTTTAGATGTTTCATTGGTTTTAGATCAGTTTATTTCGACTTTGCATGAGTTGGCAATGTTGCAATATTTGCCTGATTTAAGTCTAAAATACAGTGCTGAAATTAATCAAAAAATTATGCAGTTATCAAAAATTGTCTCTGCACAAGATTTACAGCTTTATTATCAAATTGCCAGTAAAGGTAGAGCGGAGCTACAACTTGCAGTAACACAAGAGCAAGGCTTTGAAATGACAGTATTGCGTTTACTGGCATTTAGACCGATGCAAATCAATGAAATTGTAGTCTCTCAAGCTCAACAACCACAAAACAATCATAATATCGATCAAGTTGCTATTTCACAGCAACCGCATCAAGCATCTGTTCAAACGGGGCTTGTGCAACAAGCACAGATTCAGCAAGAGCAAATTCAACAAGAGCCAGCTCATCAACAGCAGGCTCAGCAAGTACCTGTTGAAAAAAACAGTGAACAACAAAATGTAGCTTTGGATGTGAGTTCTCAATCAGAAACTTACGCACCATTAGCGGAAGCTGAGGTACAGCAAGCGAAGGTTGAGATCAATTCACAGAATGTAGTGAGTGATTTAGACCCTGCTTTTGACGAAGTTGAAGATCAGCAAGCTCAACAGCAAAGTGTTGACCATGAACCGAGTAGTGATGACTATTTAGATGACTTGGCTGAGGAAGTACAACAAAGCACTGTGGTTGAAGCAACGGCTCATAATAGTCAAGGTGTTGAAGCGCAGCCGCCAATTATTCAAGAGAAAATTGACGTAGAAAATGCAGAACCAAGTTTAACCTTGTTTGGTGCTGAGTTGAGTCAACCGAAAAATACCACGTCTCCGTCTAGTCCAAATCAAGATGTATTCTTTTTAGCACCTGAAAATCAGGATCAAAATGTTGAAATTGAATTGATTGAGCCTATTCATTCTCAAACAGATACTCCAGCTCAAGTTTCTAATATTACCCCTGAAATAGAACACGGATCTTGTTCTGAGGAACAAACGCCGCAACAGATACTTGCCTTAAAATTACAGATCTTAGAAGGTGAGTGGACGGTTGAAAAATGGGAGTATTGGTTTAGAAATAGCTCACTTTCTCCAGCTGTTCAAGAACTTGCACAGCATGGGTTAATGACAGGGGATGTGAATGGTCAATCTATTTTTCAAATTTCACAAAAATATGAAAAATTACTGAACCAAGCACAACATGACCTTGAGGCAAAATTAAAACAGCAATGGCCGAGTACTTTGTTTACAGTGCAATATGGTGAAGTTGAGTCGACTACACCTTATATGATGCAAAACGAACGTAAGCTTCGAGCTTATGATCGTGCCAGTGAAATGCTTCAAAAAGAGCCTTTGGTTAAAAGCTTAATTGAAGCATTGGATGGAAAGTTGGAAAATATTCAGCTCAAAGCCTAATTTTTAAAAAACATTTAGATTAAATATCGTTTTAAACAAGCTCAATTTAACTGGAATTGGGCTTGTTTTTATTCCACTGTATTTTGCCGAAATTTAGGCAATATTCACAATCCTTTTCTGCCTGTGCCAAGGTAAATCATTTTAAAATCTCATCAGGTTCTCAATTTATATAAGAATTTTAATTCAAATTATGATGATCAATCTGGCATTTATAGACGTTGTTATGCTGAAAATCACTTGTTTTAAATATTTTTATGGTTATAATTGCGGCAACTTTAATTAGCGGAGACCCTAAGTGGCAAATTGTTCATCGAGGCGCTGTAGTTTATATACAGCCATTATTCGTATCTGAGCAAGAGAGCACTGCCTTTAGGAAAGCTGTCTTGCAATGAGACAGTTATAATCTGATTTTAAACTACATCCCCATTTTGACGTGAAGCAGCTCAATTTTGACTTTAATTAGTTCAATTTTGGCTTGTTTTTGTGCGCACTTAGATTCATGCCGCCTCAGCAATGAGGATTACGGATGGTAATCAATCAACTTTGTATGATAGAAACGGCACTGATTACAGGCTGCTTTTTATTACTTATTATTCATAAATCAGCATATGCAGATCCTGTATTAATCACAGATGATGCAACTGTTGCTGATCTGTATACTTGCCATTTTGAAAGTAATATAAACTTTTATAAACATCAGGAGGTTAATTCCAGTTTTTCTCCAGTATGTGGTATCGCCAAAAATTTGGAATTAAGTTTTCAGCTGGATGATCATGTTCAAAATAAGAATCGCCATGATGTGATATCAGGTCAATTCAAACGTAATTTGAAAGCAGTGGATTCGAATAGTTGGGGCGCTGCCGCATCCTTAACAATAAGCCGAAATATGTATGGTGATGACCACTCTAGTTGGAAAGTGAATCTCCCCGTAACTTATTTATTACTGGATGATCGGTTATTTTTAAATGGTAACATCTCCTATGAACATCAGGGCAATACTCAGTATGTTTTAGCTGCAATTTCAAGCAATTATTGGATCAATGCTAAAACTTCGCTCAGTGCAGAAATCTTTAATCAAGATCATCAGTCTGTATTTTTTCAAACCGCATTTGGTTATGAGTTGATTCAAGATTTTGTCAGGGTCCAAGTGGCTTATGCAGATCGATTTGACCACCATCATGATCGCTGGTTTGGGCTGGGAGCTGAGTTTCTCACCAATTTTAAGCTCATAAAAAAATCATCTAATTCAATTCCTGTTCAATAGGAAGAAGTCTTTATTGCCAAAAAAGGAGAACATTATGCTTCATAATCTATGGCAACGTTTATTTTCTAATTTCATCAAAAAATATCATATTCAACACTTATTTGAACGTCATCGCTCATTTAAAGAATTACATCAAGCCAGTTATGCCAGTGAAATTAGTAAAAAGCTTTCACAAAGTTTGATCAATGCTTCCTATGTAGCTTCAGAGCAATTGCTCAATCATTTAAATACAACAGAGCAAGGCTTGTCAGCAAAGCAGGTTGAACAACGACAAGAACAATTTGGATTAAATGAGCTTGCGCATGAAAAACCACTGCCGTGGTGGAAGCATCTTTGGTATGCCTATCGCAATCCATTTAATATTTTACTTACCATTTTGGCTTTGGTGGCTTTCTTTACCGACGATATAGAAGGCACAATTATTATTACAACCATGGTTGTACTTTCTACGGTGTTGCGCTATTGGCAAGAGTTTAAGTCAAATAAAGCAGCCGCTGCATTAAAAGCAATGGTAAGTAATACGGCTACAGTGATTCGTCAAGTAGATTGGGATGCCCCAGACCTTGAAACCCTGCAATACGACCTAGATCAAGGATCTCAACAGGTTGAACTTGCGATCCAAGATTTGGTCCCTGGTGACATCATTTTATTGTCTGCTGGAGATATGATCCCTGCGGATTGTCGAATTATCTTTGCAAAAGATCTGTTTGTTTCACAAGCGTCGATGACAGGTGAATCTATTCCTGTAGAAAAGTTTGCTGATCAAAAAGATCACACCCTGCAAAATGCATTGGAACTGGAAAATATTGTTTTTATGGGAACCAATATTGTGTCTGGTTCTGCAAAAGCGGTGGTGGTAAATACTGGGACACAAACCTATTTTGGGGCATTGGCACACCGAGTATCCCATGCAGATCGTGCAACGACTTCATTTCAAATGGGGGTAAATAAAGTCAGTTGGTTATTGATTCGATTTATGTTGATCATGGCGCCAGTTGTATTATTTATCAATGGCTTTACCAAAGGTGATTGGAGTGAAGCATTGCTATTTGCTTTATCTGTAGCTGTGGGTTTAACACCTGAAATGTTGCCGATGATCGTGACCTCAACATTGGCCAAAGGTGCAGTATTTTTATCTCGTAAAAAAGTTATCGTTAAACGTTTAGATGCGATTCAAAATTTTGGCGCAATGGATGTTTTATGCACAGATAAAACAGGTACCTTGACTGAGGATAAAATTTGTTTATCACAACATGTCGATGTAAATGGCAAGACATCACAACGTGTATTGGTACAGGCTTACTTAAATAGCTATTACCAAAGAGGGCTGAAAAATTTACTGGATGCTGCAATTTTGGACCATGCTGCACAAGACTTACAGGATCTAAATTTTAAATTTAAGAAGCTTGATGAAGTACCATTTGATTTTGTGCGTCGACGTATGTCAGTAGTGGTCAGAACCTTACAAGGTAACGCACGTATCATCACTAAAGGTGCGGCAGAGGAAATGCTGAAAGTCTGTTCGCATATAGAGATAAATGACAAGATTGAGCTATTAACACCAGCCCATCTTGAGGCGATTCAAGAAAAAATACGCCAATTTAATCTTGAAGGTTTACGTGTTATTGCCATCGCGTATCGAGATTTTAGTGGTAAATCAGATGACTTTTCTGTCGCAGATGAAAGTAATTTGATTTTAACTGGGTATCTAACTTTCTTGGATCCTCCTAAAAAATCCGCTGCACCTGCTTTAGCTCAATTGGCAGCGCATGGCGTCAATGTCAAAGTGCTTACAGGTGATAATGAGTTTGTTACTCAAAAGGTCTGCAAAGAACTTGGTCTGGACTGTGAACATGTTCTTTTAGGTGGGCATGTTGAGAACATGACTGATGAAGAACTAAAATTTGCCGTTGAATATACACAGGTATTTGCCAAATTAAGTCCAGTTCACAAAGAACGTATTGTGATGCAGCTGAAAGAGAATGGACATGTGGTTGGATTTCTAGGCGATGGAATCAATGATGCGGCTGCGATACGTAGTGCTGATATTGGAATTTCGGTTGATACAGCAGTGGATATAGCCAAAGAGTCAGCAGATTTAATTTTACTTGAAAAAAGTTTAATGGTGCTTGAAGAAGGCGTGCTAGAGGGACGACGTACATTTGCCAATATGCTGAAATATATCAAAATGACGGCAAGTTCAAATTTTGGTAATGTTTTTTCGGTATTAGTAGCAAGTGCTTTTATTCCGTTTTTACCCATGCTACCGATTCATTTGCTGGTACAGAACTTACTTTATGATGTATCACAAATCGCCATTCCATTTGACAATGTTGATGATGAGTTGATCGAAAAACCGCAAAGCTGGAAACCAAATGAAATTGGCCGTTTTATGATTTTCTTTGGGCCACTTAGTTCGATCTTTGACATTTTGACCTTTGCTCTCATGTGGTTTGTATTTCATGCAAATTCGCCAGAAAAGCAAACATTATTTCAATCCGGTTGGTTTGTCGTGGGGCTACTAACACAAACGATTATTGTGCATATGATTCGTACAGAAAAAATACCATTTATTCAAAGTCGTGCGGCAATGCCTTTGATAGTCATGACCTTGGTCATTGTGGCTGTTGGTATTTTCTTACCAATGGGGCCTTTTGCTGAGTACTTAAAATTACAAGCTTTACCATTAACTTATTTCTTATTTTTACCTTTCATCTTGCTTGGCTACATGCTGGTTGTGCAACTGATGAAAAAAATTTACATCCGTCGTTACGGCTGGTAATGGAGAACTCCAATGCAACTCCAATTCATTCAACATCTAGAATTAGCGAATATGCTAGATACCTTGATTAGTTTACTTGGCGCTTTTATTTTAGGGGGATTGATCGGGTTTGAGCGACAGTATAGGCAGCGTACAGCAGGCTTAAGAACCAATGTATTAGTCGCCCTTGGCGCTGCTATATTTGTTGATATTGCCAATAACTTAACAGGTGCTGATGGTTCAGTACGGGTGATTGCTTATGTGGTTTCTGGCATTGGATTTCTTGGCGCAGGGGTAATCATGCGCCAAGAAGGGAATATTCAAGGACTCAATACTGCTGCGACCTTGTGGTGTTCTGCTGCTGTCGGTGCTGCGGCAGGTTGTGACCGCTTGGTGGAGGCTATATTAGCGACGATATTTATTTTGGCAGCCAATACTTTATTACGTCCTATTGGGCATATTATCGACCGTAAACCTTTAAATGTTGATTCGGAAATGCAACATGAAATTTATGTGGTTTGTCAAAAAGAGCACAGTAAATATGTCATGGATGAGCTGAATAAAGCTTTAAAGCGTTATCATTTTCCTGCTAAAGATTTTGATGTAGAACCTTTTGGTGAGCAAGATGTAGAGATTAGGGCGATTTTGATTGCGAATTCTGTTGAGGAAAAAGAAATTCAGCCGATTATTGAAATGTTAAATCAAATGCCTGAAGTGAGTCAGGCTTTTTGGGATCAAAATACCTTGGCTTAAAATGATGTTTATTTTTAGGGTGTCGGAGCTAAATAGTCTTAAGTGTCAATTTTTTAGGCTTAAACTATATAACGTGAGTTCGACTTAACTATATCTTTAACTTATTGAAAAGCAATGATCTTGACGGAGTCTTGCTGAACTGTCATTCAATTTCAGGATCAGCCTGCGGCTCGCCCTACTTTTGTTTCGGGATGAGGAGCGAAGCTCCGCAAGGGTAAGCATCTTGCGCAGCTTCGCTGCTCACCGCAAAACTCGTCGACGACCAGAAGCGCATTCAATGAATCGCAGAAACAATACTTTATGAATGAAGTCCTGCCTCAGACAGTTGCGGATGACGTTTCCGCGTATCATATTTCATCAAAAACTTATATCGAACTCAGGTTGTATAGTCTTGCAAAGCATCTCGCATTTTTTGTGGAATCGGGGTGCTTTTCTTTGTCTCACGCTCTACGAATACATGTACAAATTGACCTTGTGCTGAAGCTTCAGTTTTACCCTGTTTGAAAATAGCCAGATCATAGCTCAGTGATGAATTACCAATTTTTGCAATGGCGACCCCAACCTCAATAATTTCTGGATAGGTGAGTTCTTCGAGAAAATGACACGAAGAATTTACCACCAAACCAATGATGGGTGAGTGATGTATATCAAAGTCGGTTTTTTGGATCAAGAGTGCATTCGCTGCAGTATCAAAATAACTATAATAAGTCACATTATTCACATGACCATAAATATCGTTGTCTGCCCAACGTGTTTGGATGGGGAAGATAAAGGAGTATTGGGTACGTAATTTTATTTCTGGTTTCATTTGGATTATTCATTCGAATAGATAAAAAATTAACAGTGCTTTTGTGATCAATCACCAAGCCAAGGCTTTGCAAAGCTTTATAAACAAGTAACTTTATAGATGAATTTTGCATTTGTTTACAAGTGTTTTAACACAGTGCAACTATATTCAAGTGAAAAAAATAAAAAAGCTCATTAAGTCTAACCTAATGAGCTTTTACAATTTAGAACTGATTCAGTCCAAATTGATTAGAAACGATAACCAAGACCTAAATAAGTCACGATTGGTTTAATCTCAATGCTGCTTTGGCCTGAAATTAAAGTGGTTTGCCCAGCTGGCGTTGTACCATTTACATTTAATTTTGCTTTTGTTGACAAATGTGCATATGAAACAGAAGCAGTTGCATACCAATTTTTGTTGATATTGAAATCTGCACCAAGGATTGCAACAGGTGCAAAAGCGTCATCAACTTTAACCTTACCTAGTTCTGGATTATATCGACCAAGTAAAGGATTGGCTTTTAATGCATCATTGATTGCTGAATCAGTCTCAACATTTGAGAAATGAGCATACATCAAGCCTGCACCTACATAAGGACGGATCTTGTTGTTGATTGAACCAAAGTGATAACGAGCAGAAAGCGTTGGCGTATAAGCATCTGTTGTTGCAGCTTTATCAAATTTATTTAGATCAACGACAGTAACACCGTGAACTTTAATGCTACCTTGGCCAGCAAGTTCCATTTCAGGAGGAGCGCCTAAAGTTAATTCAAGTGAAACATTGTCATTGACAAAATAATCAAGCATTAAGCCTGCTGTATCCGCATTTTGTACTTCAAAACCTGCATCTGGGTTATTGGCTTGTATATTCGCCAAAGGACCTAAGTAAGGACTATTACCAGTTTTACCATTTACGCCTTGTCCTTTACTTTGAGGCATAACATGTAACCAACCAGCAGAAACACCAAAAGTTTTACCATCTGAAGTTGCTGCGTGAGAAACGTTGCTTAATCCAAATGCTGCTAATGGCAGAATTGCTAATGTAAGTTTTTTCATAGAATCATTTTCCAATACTAGTTGTCTTAATTTTCCGATTAAGATCTGGCGCGATTTTAGAGTAATTATTTTAAAAATTAAATAAAAATTAAATAAAAACTAATTACTAGCTAGTCATAAAATAAACATTTAATGGGTTAATGGTTTGATAATTAATCATTTTTAAATAAAATCTTTAAAAAAACTTTAAGTGCGATTGATTAAAAAATATAACAAAACGACGCAATAGGATGGTTTTTTTCATATTTTGAGAATAATCAAGTTTAATTTTAATGCTGTATTTTTACAAGATTATAAATTTTGTTCAAAATTTAGGTCGATTTGATCGGATGCGGTCCGCATATTTCAAACACAAATTATAGGTCATATGATAGATATTTTGATACTTTTAAATAAAACACTCAGCGAGTATGTCTCAATTGTACTTCATGTTTATTCAAGATTTTTCATAAATCAAAAAATGATCATGTTGAGGGAGTCATATTGGTATTGAAAGAGCCTTCTCCCACTGGAAGAAGGCTAGGATGAGGGCGCTTTTATATTGATTTATGCTTTTAAAAAGGACCTATGAAAGAAGTCTATTTAAAAGTGCATTCAATAAATCAATGCATGATCAATGTTGATAAATTTTAATAAATCGCCTGATAAATTTTTAATGCATCTGCGTGGAGTAGAGGCCTTGGATTATTTTGTAAAAGACGGGTTTGTAGCATTGCATCGGATGCCAATCTATCCAGTTGCTGCTCGTGTACATTTAAATCGCGCAATTTCAAAGTCAAACCACTGTGATCCAAGTGTCTCTGCATATGATCAATAAATAAGTCACATAAGCCTTCTGTACTGCCTTTACTATAAGGATCAAGCCATTGCATTAACTCTGCATAAAGTGCTTTTGCATCAGGCGCATTGAATTTTAACACTTCCAATAAAACCAAAGCGTTAGTATGTCCATGTGATAAATGAAAATGACCACCTAAGGGATATGCTAAAGCGTGTACGGCACCTACAGGAGCGTTGGCAAAAGCCTGCCCTGCAAGCATAGAACCAACCAGCATATTTTGACGAGCTGCTAAATTTGTACCATCCGCCAGGACCAATTTTAAATTTTTATTTAAAAGTTTAAGGGCTTGTTTAGCAAGCATGTCTGCATAAAAATTCTTTTTAATTTTAGAGGTATAGGCTTCAATGGCATGCACCATCGCATCTATGCCTGTTGCTGCTGTGATAGGTGCAGGTAGGCCTGAGGTAAATGTTGCATCTAGAATTGCCACATCGGCATATAAAATGGGGGAAACGATACCTGTTTTGGTGGTTTCACCTGTAGTGACAATTGAAATGGGGGTGACTTCAGAGCCTGTGCCAGCGGTGGTTGGAATGAGAATTAAAGGAAGGCGAGGGCCTTTGACATTATTGACCCCATAGATTTCCTGAATACTTTGTGATTGCTTTGGATTTGCCAATATCGCGATGAGTTTGGCAACATCCATAGAGCTACCACCACCAAAGCCAATAACTACATCTACTTGATTGTCTTTGGCGAATTGAACTGCCGATAAAACAATTTGCTCTGCTGGATCTGCCTGTACATCGGCATAAATTTCATAGTCTAAATTGCATTGCGATAAAATTTTTAATAGCGGCAAATGCAGTGCGTGTTGAATCATACCTGCATCTGTCACGATTAATGCTTTGTGGTATTGATTGCCTAATACTGTGCTGAGCTCTTGGATTGATCCTAAACCTGAAATAATATTGGCTACAGTTTGGAATTGAAAATGACTCATATGTATTATCCTTAATCTATCATCACAAATTAAACATTATTGTTTTAAGGTTCTATAGGATTCGCCTGCTAAATAACTTAACATAAGACTTTATAAAAGAAATGATCATTTGAGGTTGTTATGTCATCCAAAATGCCATACAAAGTTTTATGTGTGTGCTTAGGAAATATTTGTCGCTCACCCACAGCAGAGGTGGTTTTACGACACTATTGTGATGAAAAACGATTAAATGTAGTTGTGGATTCAGCTGGAACGAGCAATTATCATCCAAATAAATCACCTGATAGTCGCAGTCAAAAACATGCAATAAAAAGAGGCTATGATCTTTCTGGGTTACGTGCTAGACAATTAAAAATACAAGACTTTTTAGAGTTTGATTTGATTCTTGCCATGGATCATCAGAATTTTGCGGATATACAGCATTTGTATAACCTAGCCAGTAGCCAATTTGGTCTTGCTCAAATCAAAGCTAAAATTGCTTTAATGAGTGAGCATGATCACGTTTATCCACAACAGGCGCTTCCAGATCCTTATTACGGTGAAGCTGATGGATTTGAACGTGTACTTGATCAGTGTGAATCGAGTAGTTTGGCTTGGGTACATGTGTTTCAACAACAGTTTTAATGCAAGTGATTGAAATATTTTTAGGAAATAAATTTAAGTTATGAATATTGAATCACAGGTTCAGCTCAAACCCTTTAATACATTGAGTTTGAACTCGATTGCATCACATTATGTCAAAATACAATCTATCGTAGATCTTCAACAAGCGTTGCAGTTTTCTAAAGCACACGATTTAAACGTTTTACTGCTTTCAGGGGGCAGCAATATGATGCTGCCTGAGCATATTCATGCGCTTGTAGTTGCTATAGATATACAAGGTATTGAATTTTTAAGTGAAGATGCCGAAAGTAAAACAATCAAAGTGGGTGCAGGGCAAGTTTGGCATGACTTTGTATTGTGGACGACAACGCAACAACTTTATGGTTTACAAAACTTGGCTTTGATTCCGGGCTTAGTCGGCGCATCGCCTGTGCAAAATATTGGCGCGTATGGTGTTGAAGTTGGTGAATTTATTCAATCTGTAGAAGTCTACGATCGTCAATCAGCACAGACACTTTCAATTCAAGCACAAGATTGCCATTTTTCTTATCGACACAGTATTTTTAAAGATGATCCAGATCGTTATGTGATTACCCATGTGATTTTTAAATTACTTAAACATGCTGATTTAAAAGTAAATTATGGGGATTTAAAAGATGCAATGATGGATGATATGAGTGCTGAAAACTTACAAAAGCAAGTGATTCATATTCGTCAAAGTAAACTCCCAGACCCAAATGAATATCCAAACGTGGGAAGTTTCTTTAAAAATCCGATTATTAAGCAACAAGAGTTTTCACAATTAATTGCAAAATTCCCTAATATTCCACATTATCCTCAAGCAGGGAATCACGTTAAAATTGCAGCGGGTTGGTTGATTGATCAATCAGGTTGGAAAGGTAAACAGCTTAATCAGGTGGGAATGTTTCATAAACAAGCTTTGGTGTTGGTGAATTATGCCGATGCAACATTGACAGATGTACGCGCAACGTATCAGGCAGTACAAAAAGATGTTTTTGAGAAGTTTGGTGTGCACTTAGAACCTGAACCTGTGCTTTATAATGAACTAGGCTTAATCGAAAACCATTAAATTGAGTAAATATATGGTCAAACCGCATTGGATGGTCAGATTTCTACGAATAATTGCCATATTATTTGTATTATTCGGCTGTTTGGTCGTTTTTTGGTACACGCCATTTTATTCGACAATGATGGTTAAAATCCTGAATAGCATTGTTCCAGTTGAAGTCAATCAGGTGGCAGCAAAGAGCCAGCAAAACGCTGCTCTTTCGGAGGCTGAAAACTTAGAACCTGGTTCTGATTTATGGATTGCTCGACAAGCCTATCTTAAGCTGATGGATGAAGCCATTAAGAGTAAAAATGCTCAGGATTTAATGCTACTCCAATTACGATATAAAGCCTTGCAAGAAAAAATTGCTGAAGATCAAAAAAATGATGATGAAGAACAAAACAAACCAGTAATTCCATTGGTGTCTGAACATGCTGCATCAGAGGTTGTTGAGAATCAATCGAACGATGTTGTTAAAAACTTATTGGATTTAAATAGTGAAGACAATAAGGCTTTAATGGATGAATATTTAACATTCTTAAAAAAACATAAAATTGATGAAAAATTACTTCAAGAAAATTCACACACATTGGCAAATGAATTGTCTAGTTCACAAGTACAAGAAGATCTTGAAAGTTTGCCTACCAAAACCAGTGAACAACCGAAGCCAATCAGTCAACCTTATGCAATTGTAGTCTTGGGCGGTGGTTTAACTTTAGATAAAAATCAAAAAGACATTATTGTGAATGACTATACCAAACTAAGACTTGAAACAACCTTAGCCTTAGAAGAGAAGGTTAAACTTCCTATTGTGCTGAGTGGTGTAGAAGCACCCTATATGCAAAAATGGTTATCTGAGCGCGGTGTTCAAGCAAAACTATTAGAAAATAGAAGCATGAACACTTGTGAAAATACACGCTTTAGTTCATTACTTTTACAGAAGAAAGGTGGTGCACCTACAGTCTTATTAATTACCGATCGTTACCATATGCCAAGAACACGTCGTTTATTTGCATTAAATGGTATCGAAACAATTCCTGTCAATGCACCAATGCCAACTCAATTAACAGCATGGCAGCCGAGCAAACAAAATTATGATCATAGTCGTAGAGCCAATTATGAAACTTTAGCAACAATCAGAGATATGTTATTTGGTTCGAGTGGCTGTAGAGAGGTGCCTTAATGGCAGATATTCCATTTTTAAATCCAACAATTCTAAAGCAACTTGACTTACCTATTCCAAGTCGAGATACAACACCACAACTATTAGAAGCTTTAAACTTAAATCGTGAATATATTCCAAATAAAGAAATAAAATCTTACCAACGTCTTTATGGTTTTGATCAACTGGACTGTGTGCAATGGCAAGGTTTTATTGATATGCCGTTGTTTAAACTCCATGTGCAAGTATTTAAACCCAATATAGATAAAATAAAAGGTACTGTGTGTTTGTTGCATGGCTATTTAGAACATAGTGGTATTTACCAACCGATTGTGAAAGAAATCCTTGAACAAGGGTTTAGTGTGATTACTTATGATTTGCCTGGGCATGGACTGAGTAATGGTTCGCCTGCAAATATTCAAAACTTTGACCATTACCAACAAGTGTTACATGCGGTCTATCAATATGTAAAAAATGCAGAGCAGCTTCCTAAGCCGTGGTTGGGAGTAGGGCAAAGTACAGGTGGTGCAATTTGGATGCATCATTTACTTGAGTATGCACAAAAACGTGAAAATCCAATTGTGGATCGGGTGTTACTGCTTTCACCATTGGTACGACCTGCAAAAACAGCGTGGTGGCATAATTCTATTGGTTTAGGAATTATTCGCAGAATTAAAAGAGAAGTTCCTCGTCACTTTAAAAGAAATAATCACAATCCTGAGTTTTTAAGATTTGTACGCCTTAAAGACCCGTTACAACCTCGAATGATGGGAATGGATTGGATTTTGGCAATGTCGAAGTGGATGTTAGAAATGGAGGCCTATCCAAAGTGCCGCATTCCGGTTTGGTTGGCACAAGGTGCACAAGACCAAACTGTAGACTGGAAATATAATATTGATTTTGTACGTCGACAATTTAGATTACAGACCTTATTGATTCTTGAAGAAGGCTCGCATCAATTGATTAATGAGCGTGCTGATATACGTGCAGCTTTAACTGGATTAATTCCTGCGTTTTTACATGCACAATCTTCTGGTGACTATTTTGAATAATAGATGTAGCTTACTTTTAAGCTGAATTTCTCAAAAATGCCTAAAAAATAGGTGAATTATGCGGTTTTTTGAATATTTAGATTAAAAAATAATCACACGATGCATTTTGTTGAAAATAGGGCTTGCGCTGGTTTAAAATCTGTATAGAATACGCAGCATCCCGACGCGATACAGCAAATGAACTTAGCTTAGAGGGTTAAGTTGTTAAATGTTTATTGCGTCTTATTTATCACTGACGAAGTGATAAATTAATCATTAAGAGAATATGAAGAACAACTTGTGTGGATTTTTACT
>NZ_LMED01000006.1:0-106627 GCF_001425285.1 Acinetobacter sp. Root1280
CACCACCCACCGCAGGAATCGCATCAGGCGTACCGGTATGCCAATTGGCAAGGTCGCCATTGGCCGCCACTTGGAATGCGCCCAATACAGCAATATCCAGATGTCCACCACGCATCATGGCAAAGGAATCACCGTGATGGAAAAACGAACCACCCGTTAGCATGGTGACATATTCTTTGCCTGCATTAATCAACTCAGGATCTTCTTCACCTTTGGCGGGTGGAGGACCAAAAGCCAATAAACCATTTTCAGAATGCAGGAATACATCTTTATCTGTTGGCAGATATTTTGAAATCTTGGTCGGTAAACCAATGCCTAAATTGACATAAGCCCCATCRGGAATATCTTGGGCAACACGTTCAGCAATTTGGTCACGGCTTAGTTTTTGGTAGCTCATTGTTATTCTCCATTACCATTGGCTGCATCAACTGCAACCACATGCTGAACAAAAATTCCTGGGGTAATAATGTGTTCAGGATCGAGTTGACCYAATTCAACCACCTCTGAAACCTGYGCAATGGTGACATCTGCAGCCATCGCCATGATTGGACCAAAGTTACGTGCTGATTTGTTATAAACCAAGTTGCCCCAACGGTCGCCTTGATGTGCTTTAATCAGTGCGAAGTCTGCTTTAATTGGATATTCGAGCACGTAGTCTTTGCCATCGATATGACGGGTTTCTTTGCCATCTGCCAATAAGGTGCCAAAGCCTGTTGGGGTAAACACTGCACCTAAACCCATTCCTGCGGCTTGAATACGACACGCGAGATTACCTTGAGGAACCAGTTCCAGTTCGATCTTGCCCGCATGATAGAGTTCGTCAAATACCCAAGAATCAGACTGACGTGGGAAAGAACAAATGATTTTACGGACTGCACCYGATTTAAGCAGTTTAGCCAGACCGTAATCGCCATTGCCTGCACATCTGCAGCCATCGCCATGATTGGACCAAAGTTACGTGCTGATTTGTTATAAACCAAGTTGCCCCAACGGTCGCCTTGATGTGCTTTAATCAGTGCAAAGTCTGCTTTAATTGGATATTCAAGCACGTAGTCTTTGCCATCGATATGACGAGTTTCTTTGCCGTCTGCCAATAAGGTGCCAAAACCTGTTGGGGTAAACACTGCACCTAAACCCATCCCAGCAGCTTGAATACGACACGCGAGATTACCTTGAGGAACCAGTTCCAGTTCGATCTTGCCCGCATGATAGAGTTCGTCAAATACCCAAGAATCAGACTGACGNGCTTGAATACGACACGCGAGATTACCTTGAGGAACCAGTTCCAGTTCGATCTTGCCCGCATGATAGAGTTCGTCAAATACCCAAGAATCAGACTGACGTGGGAAAGAACAAATGATTTTACGGACTGCACCTGATTTAAGCAGTTTAGCCAGACCGTAATCGCCATTGCCTGCATTGTTATTGACAATCACCAGATCTTTAACGCCAAGTTCAATCAGCCCATCGATCAGCTCTGCGGGTTGTCCTGCTGTTCCAAAGCCACCAATCATAATGGTTGCACCATCTTTGATNAAGAATCAGACTGACGTGGGAAAGAACAAATGATTTTACGGACTGCACCCGATTTAAGCAGTTTAGCCAGACCGTAATCGCCATTGCCTGCATTGTTATTGACAATCACCAGATCTTTAACGCCAAGTTCAATCAGCCCATCGATCAGCTCTGCGGGTTGTCCTGCTGTTCCAAAGCCACCAATCATAATGGTTGCACCATCTTTGATGTGGGACAGAACCTCAGACAACGAGAGCTTACTTTTATCAATCATAAGACGAACCTTTTATCCATGTTTTTAAATTTCTATACATACCGCATTAGCAAAGATAGACATGTATAGAAACTTAAAAAAACTGTGAGAAAGAACTTATCTCACAGTTATTTAGTCAATGAATTTACACCCGCTGCTTAATGGTCATCTTCTCGAATTGAAGACGGATGACGGTTTAAGGCAGTCACTTCGATATTCATATAAGGATATAAAGGCAATCCCTGTAAAATATTGTGGAGTTCTTCATTGCTCTCTACATCAAAAATACTGGTGTTTGAGTATTGGCCTGTAATACGCCAGATATGACGCCATTTCCCTTGACGTTGTAAATCTTGTGAATAAGCCTTTTCAATTGCTTTAATTTCATTGGCTTTTTCGACGGGCATATCGAGGGGGATGTGTACATCCATTCGTACTTGGAAAAGCATGTCAGCTCCTTGAATTATTGACGACGTAGGTTGTCGATTTTGTCTTCATCTAGTTCAATGCCGAGGCCCGGACCAGTTGGAATTTTGAGCTCAAAATTGCCATATTGAAGCGGTGTTTTTAAAATTTCTTCAGTCAGTAGCAGTGGGCCAAATAATTCAGTTCCCGCTGCGAGATTGCTAAATGTAGAGAAGGCATGTGCTGAGGCAATTGTTCCAACAGGACCTTCAAGCATAGTGCCACCATAAAGATCAATACCTGCCAGATTGGCGATTTTACCGACTTCGCATGCTTCAATCAGACCACCAGATTGCGCAACTTTTACCGCAAAGACTGAGGCTGCATTGGTTTTTGCCAAGTTATAAGCACTTTGTGGACCTGTTAACGACTCATCTGCCATGATCGCGATATCAAACTTACGGCTAAGACGTTGCATGGCATCAATATTATGTATTGCGCAAGGCTGTTCAATCAGGTCAACGCCACCATCTTGAAGCATTTGAATCCCTTTAATTGCATTCAGTTCAGACCAAGCACGGTTAACGTCTACACGAATTGAGATGTCTGCACCCAAGGCTTTTTTGATTGACAATACATGCTCAACATCTTGTTCAACAGGACGTGAACCGATTTTTAACTTAAAGACATTGTGACGTTTTAACGCAATCATTTTTTCTGCTTCGGCAATGTCTTTTTCGGTATTACCCGATGCCAAAACCCAAAGCACAGGAATACTGTCACGTAAGCGACCGCCTAGAATCTCACTCAGGGGTTGACCTAAACGTTGTGCTTGAATATCTAATAATGCAGTTTGAACAGCACATTTCGCAAAACGATTACCGTTGATATTACGATGGATCACTTGCATTGTTTGGGCAATATTGGCACCAGACAGTGTTTTTAACAATGGCGCAAAATAGGTTTCGATATTGGTCTTTACACTTTCAGGACTTTCTTCGCCATAACCTAAACCGCCAATTGTGGTCGCTTCACCCCAGCCAATTAAACCATCTTCAGTCGTGACTTTAATCAGGACCAAGGTTTGGGTTTGCATTGTCGCAACGGCCATCTTGTGAGGACGTATCGTTGGAATTTCGATTAACAGCGTTTCTATGGACTTGTACATCGTGGTTATTTCTTAAGTATCAATCTATTTATATACCCTAATTTAATGTAATATCTTTAACTAGGCCGATTTTGGTATTTTTAGATACTTAAAAGGTATATAAAAGGGATTTAGAGAGATGGAATTAAGATATCTTCGTTATTTCGTTACGGTGGTCGAAGAGCAGAGTATTACCAAAGCTGCAGAGAAACTATGTATTGCTCAACCGCCATTGAGCCGTCAGATTCAAAAGTTAGAAGAAGAACTCGGTATTCTTCTATTTGAGCGTGGCACACGTCCAGTAAGAACAACTGAAGCAGGGCAATTCTTTTACCAACATGCGGTACAAATTTTGACTCATACTGCGCAAGCCACCTCTATGGCGAAGCGTATTAGTTCAATGAATACAATTGTCCGTATTGGTTATGTCAGTTCATTGCTATATGCATTACTGCCTCAGGTAATTTATTTATTTCGTCAAAATAACCCTGACATTCAGGTTGAGCTGATTGAGCACAGTACCAAGGATCAAATCGAAGCACTCAAACTCGGTAAAATAGATTTAGGCTTTGGTCGTTTAAGAATTAGTGATCCATCGATTAAGCGCATTTTATTGTACAAAGAGAAATTAAAATTAGCCGCGCATAAAAATCATCATTTAACCAGTTATATTGATAAAGGTATTTATTTATCGCAAATCATCAATGAACCTATTTTTTCTTATCCAGCCACACAGAAGCCCAATTTCTCAACCTTGATTCAATCCATTTTTACCGAATTAGGCTTGGTACCGAAAGATATGGTTGAAGTTCGAGAAATCCATATGGCTTTGGGTTTGGTGTCGTCAGGGGAAGGGATATGCATTATTCCTGAAAGCGCCAGTGAAATAGGCATGAAAAATCTGGTCTATATTCCGATTTTGGATATAGAGGCCTATAGTCCTATTTCATTAGCCGTGAGAAATATGGATCAAAGTCCTTATTTACCTAAGATTTTAGAATGTATTCGACAGGTCTTTGAAGAAGAAGGGATTCCACTTCAACTGGACGGGGATTAATCGAGTATAGGTCTGAGCTGAGATCAATATAAAATCCCCTCATCCTCGCCTTCTCCCAACGGGAGAAGGGACTTTCAATACCAATATGATTCACTCAACATGATCATTTTTTTGATTTATGCATGAGATCTATTGAGTTAATGATTTGAAAACAATGATTTTAAAATGACATTTTCGGTGTTTATCCTTTCATTCTTAATGAATTCGCAATGTATTGTAGTTCCTGTTCGTCATTGATTAAGCCTTGCTGGATGGTGGCAATTTGCTCTTGAAGATTGCTTAGCAGTTCTTGGCATTGTGCAATAACTTCATCGCTATATTGATCAAGCTTTTGCCACAAACTATGTGAGATCTCGCTATATAAACGGTCATGCCCAATGGCCAAGATCTCGGTTGCATCATCAGCATAAATCACTTCATACGCCAGATGCTCAGCAAACTGTAACGGACTGAGAGGGGCATATTGCAGTTGATAATCCGATAAAGTATTTGCAATATGTTGTAATAGAAGCTGTTGAGCCTGTTGGGTCAGTGCACTATACAATTCATCCACCGCTTGCTGCTCGGCATGTTGCTCTAATAAGCTTGGCAGGGTTGCAATCATACTGCGCCATGTTTGCGTAATGATCTGCTGTTTATGTTGCAGCAAAGCGCTTATAGCATTGCTGAGCTGCTGCTGTAATTGATGCAGTTGTGGCACAACCTCAAGTTGTAAAGGCGTTAGAATTTGTTCTTGTAAATGATGTAACAAGGCTTCCGCAGGTTTACGCTGTTTATAAGCCAGAGCAGGTTGGATCAAATGTAAAAGTGCATCAAATAAACGATTAAAACCTGTCATTTGCATAGCCTGATCATTGAAATCCGCATTTTTCAACATCTGAGAGGAGGTTGAAATTGGCGATTGCAACAGCACAGGATCAACTCGCATTGCGATCAGTTGGTCAATAGCACGGGTTTGAACATCGGTTTCTTGCAGATAACGTTGGTCAGAGGTTTTATTGCATAGAATCTGGCAAATGTCGCCATCGACTTCATCTTCTTCAAAATAATCACTTCGTGTAAGCACTGGCAATAACGGTTTATGTCGGCGTAATTCCTGCCCCAAAGCCGCTAATTCTTTGACCTGACCGGGTGAGGAGGAACTACTGAGCCAAAGGACACCATCCGCACTATCCATAAAGCGTTGGGTCAATGTGGCATTTTCTGGCGTAACGGAATGGAGTCCTGGCGTATCCAGCAGGATGAGATTATTCGCTAAACAAACGCCTTGTAAGCGTGTGGTGGTTTCTGTGGCACCTTCTTTAAAACGCTCCTGACTATGGATAATTTGACCTGAGTCGAGATAAAAATATTCAACGCTTTGCTGGCGTCTGTGAAAACACTCTGCCAATACATTACAGAATGAACTTTTACCCGCATTGAATTTTCCGAAAATCAGCAAAATAATCTTATCGTCAAAATGATCTGCGATGGATTGTGCCGCATGTAGGGTCTCTAATTGTGTTTCCCAATGGCTGAGATAGCTTTCAAGCTGCGAATTGAGTACTGCGATGTCTTGGGCAATCTGACAATGTGATGTCAGTCCAATGGGATTGATACGTTGTTTATTAAGATTGATCGCCAGTTGTTGATGCCACGTGTGCATCTTATTTAAATGCAGGATGATGTCCTGTTCATGCTGATCAAAAGCTTTGCTACTCGCAATCAGCGTCTGAATCGAATCATGCGAATCATGGACGGTCATTATACCTGCTCCAAAGTGGTTGATGCCTGTTGGGCTTGTATGATGAGCTGCTGTTGCTGCTGCAAATTAAGTAATTGCTGTTGCAACTGCATTCGATCAGAAGACAATTCAAAATAATGGGCAAATTCACCACGTAAACGCTGACGACCTGATTCTTCGACAAAAATAAGATTGAGATCCTTACGCAGTTTGACCGAGACACCCATCACCGCAACCATGACCGTATCTAGACTGCGTACATTACTTTTTTGCGTATCAGGTAAACCCACCACACCATAGCGCACCAGATGGCTATTGATTTCGATACAGGCACGAGAATAAGCCACTTGAATACGGTTACGATCACGTTTGCCTGCGGTTACTTTATACATATTGGCAAAAGAATCTGGTTCTAGCGAATTATCCTGCCCAGAGACATGTAGGACCGATTGTAAATCTTGACGCACTTTATCTAATATTTGATTGAGATCACGCTCAAAATTTTGGCGTTGTTGCTGTAAGGTTGCTGTAAGTTGCTGAATGTTGCTTTGAATGGTTTCTAGGTGCTGGGATAAGCGCGTTTTTAGATCAACAATGATCTGTTTTTTTTCAAATTGACGTATTGCGGGGACTTGCTCAAGCATCCGATGAAGTGTGTGTTGTAGTTCGGGGATACCACTGCGTTGTACCAGTACGGGTTTGGAATTTTCGATACCTTGACGGTGCCGTGTAGCTGATACAGGTAGTACAGTTGCAGTTGGTGCTTGATTTTGAATGCTGCCAATAATCTGCGCTAAAATGGTTTGATCTGGAATCTGGTCAATTTGGGTAAGCAGCAGTAAGCTTTGTCGTTGGGTTTGCTTTGCATCTTGCTCGAATTGCTGGAATAAGTGTAATTCATAAGGATCAAACTCACCCTCACGTACCGAATGCACCATTAGGCGAATATCTGCTTTATTCCACATCGCATCTTGAGCAAGTTGATCATCGATTGTCGCCACATCAGCATCCAAACCCGGTGCATCTAACCAACGGATATGATGTTGCAGATGTTCGGAGAGGGCCACCGTTTCTCGTTTATCCGCAACTGAGAAAATATCTTGACCAATAAGCTCATTTAACAGCCGGCTTTTACCATGATTATATTTGCCAATCACTGTAACCGTCGGAAATTGACCTGCCTGTAGAATGGCACGCAGTCGAGCCAGAGCTTTCGCATCTTCAGGAACAACGGTCAAAATAGTATTGCGTGCTGCATCAAAAGTATGAATATCCATCTAAATATCTTTTCCATAAAATAAATCAGGCTAAACCGTTACAGCTCGCCTGATTTCTAGATTCACAAAATGACTTTTAGCTGAATTAAGCTTGTAGGCGAGGGCGGTCAACCACATGGTTATCAACACCATCTACAAGGCGGCTAAGTCTGAGGTCAAATACCATTTCGGCAAATGGACCTTCAACACCGTTGGCTTGGATCGCTGCTGCATCTGTATGTTCGATTGCGTCAACCACAAGGCCTTCACGTGTTGCGTAGGCGAAGTCATCATAAGTGTACGGGTCGCCAGCAACGTTAATTTGCGTGGTTAGTTTGCGATGACCATCTGCAGATACAAAGAAATGAATATGTGCAGGACGATTACCATGACGGCCTAATTGATTTAACAATTGTTGAGTTGGGCCTTCTGGTGGACAGCCATAACCTGCAGGCAGAATCGTTTGTACACGGTATTGACCTTGAGCATCTGTCATAATGGTACGACGCATATTAAAAGGCTGTTGTTCGCCAGTTGGGTCAAAGTGTGAATAAAAACCTTTGGTATTGGCATGCCAGATTTCAACTTGTGCATTTGGCAGTGGTTGACCATCTGCAGCGTAAATTGTACCGTGCAAAATCAGGGTATGACCATTTGGATCACTGCCATCATCCATACGAGCAAAACCTTGGGCAACAGGTGCACCTGCGACATAAAGTGGGCCTTCAATGGTACGCGGGGTTGGGTTCTCAATACCCAAAGCGGCATCAATTGCATCCATACGCATATCAAGGAAGTGGTCAAAGCCTAAACCAGGAGAAAGTAAGCCTGCTTCATGACTGGTACCTAACTGGTTTAAATATGCAATTGCAGCCCAATATTCGTCAGAAGAAATCTCTAAATCTTCAATGGTCTTAAATAAGTCAGAAACCACCCGATGAATGATTTGCTTAGTACGAGGATTTCCACCGTCTTGCTCAAGTCCGCTGAGTAGGTTAATGAAATTCTGTACTTCTTCCGTCTCGAAAATTCTAATATTATTGGCTGTCATGGCTATCTCCTTAATCTTGCCATAATGCTGGCTTGCGTCATATCTTTTAAGATATGTTGTGCGTTGAGCCAGCATCATTCCTAATCTTGCTTGGTTCATAAATCCTTCTATATACCTTAATTGAATGTAATCCCCTTATCTAGACTGAATTCGGTATCTTTAAATACTTAAAAGGTATATTTAACCTACTCAAATGATAAAACTGTGATGCTGTCATGCTATAGCTAGAAAATAACAATGTTGTTAGATCATTAAAAAACAGTAAAAATATTTATTTTTCAATATCTTAGCTTGGTTGTTATACAGCCAAAAATTGTTTATCTAGGTTTAAAATAGCAGTGGTATGACTGAAAAGGTATAAACATATACCACATTATACATGGAAAATTACATTAATAATTCTGATAATGAGTGATGCTGATGTATTCCCTTAATTATATCATTTTGAATTTATTTATATTTTAAGGAAGTGCAAAAGTTTTTGTCTGGAGGATAAGACAAAGAACACCCTAGAACTTACACAACAAGAATTTCAAAGATTCAGGAAAGGATTTCCCATGTTAAAGCTAAATCTGCTTTATAGAACTCAACGAGTTGCACTTTATACGCTGTTCGGATGTCTGAGTATAGATGCCGCTTATGCCGAGTTTTTAGAAGAGAGTAACACCAGTATTTATTTACGTAATTTCTATAATGAACGTGACTACGAAGATACCAAACATGACCTCGGCAGTTGGTCGCAGGCGGCATCTGGGCGCTTTGAATCGGGTTATAGCGACACTGCGCTACAAGTCGGTTTGGATTTTGGTTTTCAATATGCCCTACGTTTAAATGATCGTTATGATGAACGTTTAGATACCGTTTTTAAATATGACAAAAGTGAAGCCCAACAAGCACGGGATTATTTAAAATTAGGGGCCACCTTAAAACTTAAATATCAAAATACAGAGCTTAAAGTGGGGGAGCTTTTTCCAAAAACACCAGTTTTATTTATTGATGATTCTCGACAATTGGTGACAACCTATGCTGGGGTAATGTTAGAAAGCCAAGACATTCAAAATTTAAAACTGTCCGTAGGCCGTTTTACTCATGTCAATGCCCGAGATGATGATGAATATAGAAAATTCACTTTGGGCAACTCCACAGATCCCAACAAAAGAAGTGATGGTTTAAATTTTATCGGATTAGACTATAAGCTCACCCCAAACTTCACTGGTTCATACTGGTTTGGTCAGTTGGAAGATATTTACCAACAACACTATTTCAATGCGGTTTATACAGAAAAAGTCAATGAGACCAAGCTAAAAGTAGATGCACGCTATTTTAATTATAAAGAGGATGGCGATGCTTATTTTGGAAATATCGATGTCCAGTCTGTAGGATTACAAGCGAGTGCACAACATGGGCCAAATACCTTTTTAGCGGGTGTGCAAAAGCATATGGGTGAGGACAATATTCCACTTTTAAATGGTTATGTCCCGCAAGGATATTTACAAACTTGGTCTGCAATTGCATTTTATAAAGCGAAAGAGTTTACTTGGCATGCCTTATATAGTTATGACTTTAAAGATCATGGCGTACCAGGCTTGAAACTGACCTTGCGTTATTTGAATGGTAGTGACATTTATCGGGCTGGCTTTAAGGATAATAAAGAAACCGAGAAAAATTTGATTGTAAACTATACTGTTCCAGAAGGATGGTTAAAGGGACTTGGAGTGGAATGGCGCTATATTGATGCTGATATTAAATATGGTGTTGGAAACCTTCCAGGTAGAGATTTTGTGGAAAATCGTTTTATCACAACCTATACCTTTAAATTCTAATTTTTGCTTAATCCGATAAATCGAATGATGCCTCCTATTAAAAATAAGGGGCATCATCTTTAGCAGTCAGGATATTTAAGAGTCCAAATATAGTTAACCTGTCAAAAAACTCAGGCACAAGAATATAATTTCTCTTAATTAACATTTTTAATTAAATCAATTGTATGAGGAAAATAAATTGTTTGATTCTAAAAAGCTAGCAATGCCACACATTACATTCAAAGTTTAAATATCTTTGCGTAGGCGATGCCTCCCTTTTTAGAGATAAAAAGGGACAAAAATCTTTTATTGAGCGAGGGGTGCATCCTATACCCCCGCTCAACGGCGACATCCTTGTCGCCCCACGGTAGGATAACCATCTATGATTCAAAAGCACAAAAAGCGAATTGATAACCAGCAGTTTCTAAAAGTTTATACAAATACTTAAGCTTCATTTCTGATCAATGACTTGATGAAAATCAGTTGTATAAATAATTAGGTGGTTTGGCTATAAATAAGGATAAGCATAGTTAAATGCTTATCCTTTCTTCGCTAGTCAGATCATCAACAGGTATATGCCTAATAGGCAAAACTAAGCATTAATCTAAACAACCCCGCAATTAGAGCCAATGCTGCAAAACCGAAACACCACAACAAAATAAACCATGTTGCAGGGTTGAGTTGTTTGATGTATTTGTTCATCTAAAACTCCTTGATCAATGGTAGCCTTCATCACCAATACGGACTTTGTCTCGGAAAACCCAGTAAGACAAGAAGGTATAAGCGATAATAATTGGGATCAGAATTGCCGCGCCGACCAAGGTAAATTTAAGACTTGATTCTGGTGCAGCGGCTTGCCAAATTGAAACTGAAGGTGGAATGATATTGGGCCATAAACTAATTACAAATCCAGTAAATGCTAGAAAAACCAATGCCAGCGTATAGACAAAAGGTTTGACCTCGTGTCGTTGCTTACAAGCATGTAAAATTAAACCAGAAAAGAGTACAACTAAAATAGGCACAGGGCTGAAATATATAAGGTTTGGTAATGCAAACCAGCGCTGGGCAATTTCAGGATGTGTGATCGGGGTATAGATACTGACGGCAGCAAAAATAATCATTAACGTAATTAACAGCTTTGGCATCAGCGTATACATGATATCTTGTAAACGCGCTTCCGTTTTTAAAATCAACCAGCCACAACCTAAAGTGGCATACATGACAACAACACCTAAACCAGTGAAAAGTGAAAAAGGGGTAAACCAATCCCATACACCGCCACTATAAATACCCGCAGTGGTTTGAATACCTTGGATATATGCACCAAGGATAACCCCTTGGAAAAAGCTAGATAAGATCGATCCCCAAATAAAGGCTTGATCCCATAAGTATTTGGTTCGAGTTGCTTTAAAGCGGAACTCGAAGGCAACACCACGGAAAATCAATGCGACCACCATAAATATAATGGGAAGGTATAAAGCGGAGAGTACCGTAGAATAGACCAGCGGAAAGGCTGCAAATAATCCCGCGCCGCCAAGCACCATCCATGTTTCGTTACCATCCCAGACAGGGGCGACCGTATTCATCATGACATCACGTTCTTGTCGGTCTGGAATAAATGGAAAGAGAATTCCAATGCCTAAATCAAAGCCATCCATCACTACATAAATCAGTACACCTAAACCGATAATGCCGACCCATATTAAAGCGAGATCAATCATGATGTTTCTCCTTATTTTGATCTAGCGGCGCTTGTTGTCCATCGATTGGATCATCCACAGCACTGAGGGGGCGTAATGGGGTTTTAAAATGCCCTAAACCGGTTATTTCAGGATCTAAATGAGTTAAAAACTCAGGTCCAGATTTCATGAGTCTGAACATATAATAAATCCCTGCACCAAATACAACGGTATACACCAGTACAAAAATGATCAGACTGAGTCCCACTTGGTCTGCTGTTACCGTATGCGATAACGCATCTTTGGTACGTAATACGCCATAAACCACCCAAGGCTGTCTTCCTACTTCTGTTGTAACCCAACCTGCGAGTAAAGCGATATAACCCGTTGGGCCCATCACAATGGCGAATTTATGAAACCATGTAGACTCGTATAGCCGATTCTTTTTGCGTAGCCATAAGGCTGTTAAAGACAGCAATACCATTAACATGCCAAGACCCACCATGACACGGAAGCTCCAGAACACGATGGCTACATTTGGACGATCTTCAGCTGCAAAGTCCTTTAATCCAGTGACTTCGCCATCTAAGGAGTGGGTTAGAATCAAACTGCCTAAATAGGGAATACCGAATTCAGTTGTATTTTTTTCTTGTTGCATGTTTGGTGTCGCAAAAAGCAGAAGTGGCATCGCATGGTCACGGTTGGTCTCCCAGTGTCCTTCAATTGCTGCCAATTTCGCTGGTTGGTGTTTTAAGGTATTTAAACCATGGTTGTCGCCAATAACTACCTGTAAACAAGAAGTTACCAGTACCATCCATAAACCCATAGAGAATGATTTTTTAATTAATTCATCACGACGACCTTTAAGCAGATGCCAGCCAGCTGTGCCCACAACCAATAATGAAGACACTAAAAATGCAGCTGTTGCCATATGTGCAAAGCGATAGGGGAACGATGGGTTAAATACAATTGCCCACCAGTCTGTCGGGACAATGATGCCATTTTCTATTGCAAAGCCTTGTGGTGTTTGCATCCAACTGTTGGAGGACAAAATCCAGAACATTGAAATACAGGTTCCAATGGCGACCATGAGTGTGGCAAAAAAATGGGCTTTTGCGGTGACTCGGCCCCAACCAAAAAGCATGATTCCTAAGAAGCCTGCTTCTAAGAAAAATGCGCTTAAAACCTCATAGGTGAGCAATGGCCCCGTCACACTCCCTGAGATACGCGAGAACTCACTCCAGTTGGTACCAAACTGGTAGGCCATGACAATGCCTGAAACAACACCCATAGCAAATGCAACAGCAAAAATCTTAATCCAGTATTTGAATAGGTCTTTGTAAACAGGGTTTTGTGTCCGCAACCACTTCCATTCCAGCAGTGCAAGGAAACAGGCTAAACCAATAGAGGTTGCAGGGAAAATAATGTGAAAAGACACAGTGAAAGCAAACTGAATTCTTGCCAGTTCTAGTGCAGTTAATCCGAGACTCATTGCATGCCCCATCGTTGCTTGAGGCATTGGACCACTATAGACCCATGACCGTCATGATTAAGTTTGGAAAAAACCATAGATCGTTCCATAAAAACTACCTACTTAGAAATAATTATTATGATCTTGCACCATTATTTAGTTGGGATGTAGGTACAGAAAATGAGGAGAAAAAATATAACAGATTTTTAAAATATAGCTGAACTGTTATATTTTTATCGGCTGATTTTGTAGCTATTTTTTTTCTTTAATGCACTGCAAACTACGGATATATCACTCAATTTCAAGTTGAAAAAAGGTATGTACCGTTAAATTTAGCTTGAGTCATGATGAATATACGGATGTAAATGACAGTGTTTTATACAATATCTGAGTTAACCACCATTAAGCGCGCGAGCTACCAAATCAGCTTGATTATAGCGATTTGGGGTTTTGCATATATGTTGCAAAAACTGTTGAATTTACCCATTGCATCAGGTGTTTTAGGTTTTTTTATATTGCTGATTTTATTGCAAATGCAATGGCTTAATTTGGAAAAGGTGAGTCTAGGTGCCGATATTCTGTTGGGTGAGCTGTTGCTGTTTTTTATTCCACCAGTGGTCGGTGTGATTCAGTATCAGCAATTGCTTTTGATCAGTGGTTGGAAAATATTTCTGGTGATTTTACTCAGTACCGCTTTGGTGATGGCAAGCTCTGTGTTGATGGTGAAAATATTCTTGCAACAGGATGATATGGAATGACGGAGTTGTGGGGAATTTTTTACTTGCTTTGGACGGTACTGTGTTACTTCTTGGCAAAGCGCTTATTTGTTTTTACCCAGAAAATATATTTTTCTCCGATTATTGTAGTGCCGAGTCTCAGTATTATTTTGATCTTTATATTTCAGCATCGCTTTCAAGACTATTACCAATACACCCAATATTTGGTTGTCATGTTAGGATCAATTACAGTGGCATTTGCGATTCCTGTATTTCGTTATAGAGCGATCGTCAAACAGTATTTTTTCGTTTTAATCGTCAGTTCTAGTGTGTCTATGCTGGTGGGGATCTTAAGTAGCTGGCTATTGGCAAGTATGTTCAATTTCGACGAAATTTTGAAAAATAGTCTTTTGGCACGTTCGATTTCTATTCCATTTGCTTTGGAGTTGACTGAAAAAATTGGCGGCTCAATCAGTTTAATTCCCTTGTTTACGGTCATAACAGGCTTAGTGGGGATGTTATTTGGTGATTTTTTACTGTTATGGATGCGCTATAAAAACCGTATTGCACAAGGCGCTGCTCTAGGAAATGCCGCTCATGCGATGGGGATTGCGCGAGCAAGACAACGTCATGAGTTAGAAGGGGTGATTGCCAGTCTATCCATGATTATTTCAGGAATCATCATGGTGTTATTTGCGCCCTTTATGATTTCATTGATTAAACATATTGTTTGATTTCATTTTATTTAGATTGAAAAATAACATTTAAGAATGAAGTCTAGACTGCATTTAAAGACAGTATGCAATGTGTAATATAATTGATTTACATGAGTATTTATTTTAAATCTCCGTATGGAATTTTGTGATGGTGCTGGTTTTGCGCTACATATTTAATTGTATTTAGCCCTTGTCATATTCTAGAGAGGGTGATTTTATATTGGGATCATCAAAGGGATGATCGAAAGCAACTGCTGGATTTGGAATAGGCTTATGGATGGGTTATCTGAATTTTCTTGGCAAAATATTAAATATAACTTTTACAATACTGGCGAACTGCCAGAGCTTGTGCAACGAGATTCACCCATCTTACAGCTTTGGGAAAGTGCGAAAAATTCAGGCTTAAGTCCTTTCTCAAAAATCACTGACTTAGACGAGTTTCCTGTCGCTGACCTTTCACAGGGCGATATAAAATTAGCCGCATTGGCTGAAGGTGTATTAAATGATGTCTGGCGCTTATTTGGGCAACAGGATGTTATCGTTTTCTTAATTAATCATCAGCTTAAAATTATTGCTGAACGTCACAATCCTGATTTAGATGACCAATATCATTATTTATGCACGGGTCGTATTATTGAGCCCTCTGTGTTTGGTGCGATTGCACCGACATGTAGTGTGATGTCTAAACAGCCTATGATCATGACAGGGCATCAACATTATCTCGATGAATTTTCAAATTATTCATGTGCATCGGTTCCGATATTTAATGGCTGTGGTGATGTACTCGGTGCTTTAGATATCACTTCACCACAAGGGCTTTTGGCGAGCAATTGGTTGCGTCACTTACTTTACCAAAGTTATATTTTGGAAAATAAGATTATTCAGGCAGCACTACAACCTGATCAACGGGTCCTTTATTTTCAACATTCCAAAGATTTGCTGAACAATGCCTATACGGGCATGATCGTACTGGATCAATCAGGAAAAATCCTCAAAGCCAACCAAATGGCGTTGAAATTGCTGAATTGTTCTATTGAGCAATTGTTGCAGCAACCAATGGATCATTTTTTGCTAACCGAGCATTTGAATCCATTAAATTCGAGTGATTGTTTTTTAATTCAAAGTTTTGACCATGCATTTTTTTATGCCCAGCTACGTAGTGTGAATGGGCAGTTGCAGAATAAAACAAGCAAAATCACGACACAGCATTTGCTTGATCAGGCGCTGAAAGCATTAAAAGCCGATATTCCTGTATTGATTACCGGAGAAACCGGCACAGGTAAGGATCATTTTGCTCAGCAGTTACATCAGAAGCTCGATGTAGATTTACCTTTTATTTCGATTAATTGCGGTGCAATACCAGATCATTTGCTTGAAGCAGAATTATTTGGTTATGAAGGCGGTGCTTTTACAGGTGCTAAACGGCAAGGCGAAAAAGGTTTAATTGAACTGGCAGATCAAGGCATACTCTTTCTTGATGAGATTGGTGATTTGCCTTTACATTTACAAGTGAAAATTTTAAGAGTGTTACAAGATCAGCAGTTTTATCGGGTCGGAGGACGTAAACCGATCAAGTCAGCATTTAAACTGTTATGTGCAACACATCAGGATTTAAAAAGTAAAATACAACAGCAGTCATTCCGCCGTGATTTATATTATCGTATTTGCGGTTTTCAGGTACATTTACAACCCTTACGCTTACGTCAAGATAAACAGATCATTTTACATCACATTCTGGATCAATTTGGCATAGCGCAATGGTCGAGCCATGTAGAACAACAATTTGATAGGCACACATGGGAAGGAAATATTCGTGAATTAATTCATGTGGTGAAGCTATCCGCAGCGTTTAAAGACAGTGAAATTTTAAATCATTTATATTTACCTGAAGCTGATTTAGCGATTCAGCAGCAAAGTAAGCAACTGATATTAGATGAAAATAAAAACTTAAATAGCTTGACCAAGCAAATGATTGTGCAGGTGTTACAAGAAGAACATGGCAATATCGCAAGGACAGCGAAGCGCTTAAATATTTCAAGAACAACGATTTATAAATATATTGGCAATTAATACTGATTTTATTGCAACGTTTACTCCATCCAAAACTTGATCTTGAGACTGTATATTAGGTCTTGTCGGAACAGCTTGGGCTTTTTTCCTGATTGTTCATCATGCTAGGGCAACTCAACGTTGCCTGAATATACACTTATTACGTACACATTATTTTTAAACTTAACTAACCCTTATTCTCGTTTTTAATCCTTATTCATATTTAACCCTCATCCTTGTTTTAGGCTCTCAGTGATTGTCCATTGATTGGACAGTGTATTCTTAATGCTGTCCATTTATTGGACATTGGAAAGGTAAAATTGTTTTAAGTCTATGATTATTAATTATAAAAATATTGGCACGCTAACTGCAAATATTCTGTGGCTCATATTTGATTAAAAATTTAAACAAGTTCAATGAGCAGTGAAAAGGATGCTTGAAACTAAAGGGAATAGATGATGCGTTTTAGCAATAAAAATAGCCTGCTTCTTATGTTGAGTGGCATGTTTGTACAGTATAGCCATGCGATAGATGTAAATGTGGGGGATTATACAGCGTTGCCAAAAGGCACCAATGCAGGTGTGTTCTATTATCAACATAGTCAAATGGAGGGTTATTACCAAAATGGCGATAAAACCAGAGCTGAATCTAAATCGGATATCGCTATCACGCGCTTAATTCATTACACCGATATCGCTGGTTTACGTGCAACACCTCAAATAATTTTACCATTTGGAACAATACGGCATACGCAAATTGGCGATACTGATTTGAACAATGCCTCAGGTTTTGCAGATCCAGTGATTGCTTCTGCTTTTTGGCTGATTAATCAACCTGAACAAGGTTCATCGGGTCGTTATCTGGCATTTACCCCATTTATTTATCTGCCACTTGGGCAATATGATCGAAATGACGCGGTGAATTTAGGCGAAAATCGATTTAAGTATGATCTTCAACTGGCATGGGTACAGCCGCTATATGGCAAGCTTGCTTTTGAACTTTATCAAGATGTGATTTGGTATGGAGACAACGATGAAGCGGGAAAGGGCGATCAAACACTTTCACAAGCGACCAGCTATCAAACTCAATTTAACTTACGTTACGACTTGAATTCTAAACAGAAAATCGCCCTCGGTTATGCCGCAAATTATGGGGGTGAACAACAATTGGATGGAATCAAACTGGATCAGAACATGGAAAAGCAACAAGCGCGATTGGAGTTTCAGCAAATGCTGAATGCCAAAACTCAATTAAGTGCACAGTTGCTTTCAGACACACGAACAGAAAGCGGATTTAAGAAAGATTACGGTCTAAATTTTCGTGTGTTTTACATTTTTTAATTTAAAGCAGGTGTAACACATTGATTGCGTCATTTTTACAAGGATGCAGTTGGAACAGTAAAGCAATTGTCTAAATAAATTTTGAAGAGGTCATCATGTCTATATTCACAAAAGAGCTTTGGGATAAAAAATTATTTAACGGTTCATGGCAGTCAGCCCAAGACACCTACAGTGTGATTGAGGTTGCAACAGGTCAAGTGCTTGGTGAAATCGGTTATGCCACTGCCGCTGATGTGGTGAGTGCTGCACAACAAGCCAAAGCCGCTCAACAACAGTGGTGGGCTTTAAATTATCAAGAGCGTCAGGCAGTGTTTGAGCGAGCTGCTGCTTTACTGACAGAAAATCAAGCGGAAGTGATTGAGTGGCTGGTTAAGGAAAGTGGCTCATTACAACTGAAAGCAGGCTTTGAAGTGAGTATTGCGATTCAAGTGCTTAAACATTGTATTGCTTCACCTGCAATTGAACAGGGCACATTATTACCTACGCAAAATGGCAAACTAAGTATAGCGAAACGCTTGCCCTTAGGTGTTGTTGGGATCATTTCTCCATTTAACTTTCCACTGTACTTAGCTTTACGTGCTGTGGCACCTGCTTTGGCCTTTGGTAATGCGGTGGTGTTAAAACCTGATGAGCGTACAGCAGTGTGTAGTGGCTATGTGATTGCACGGATTTTTGAACTTGCAGGATTGCCAAAGGGGCTGCTGCATGTATTGCCAGGTGGGGCCGAAGTTGGTGAAGCACTGACTTTGGATAAAAATATTGCCAGTATCCAATTTACGGGATCAACCCAAGTTGGACGGATTGTTGGGGCGAATGCGGCAAAGACATTAAAGAAAGTCTCTCTAGAACTGGGTGGGAAAAACTCACTGATTATTTTGGATGATGCGGATATTGAGTTGGCAGCAGAAAATATTGCATGGGGTGCATTTTTACATTCTGGGCAGATATGTATGACCTCAGGCAAGATTTTGATTCACCAAAAAATTTATCAACAGGTCAAACAGCGTGTAATTGAAAAAGTGCAGAATTTTGTGGTAGGGAATCCTTGTGACAAGAATGTCACCATTGGGCCATTGATCAATGCCAAACAAGCGCAACGTGTAGAACAATTGGTCAGTGCTGCGGTTAATGAAGGCGCAACATTGGAAATCGGCGGGCATGCCGATGGGGTATTTTTTCAACCGACTGTACTGACAGATGTGACTGCAAACAATTCGATTTTTAGTGAAGAGATTTTTGGTCCTGTTGCGGTATTGATCCCGTTTAGCTCAGATGAACAGGCCATTGAATTAGCCAATGACGGCGATTATGGGCTTTCAGCAGGCATTATTACCTCCAATGTGGGACGAGGTATGCAACTCGGTGCGCAGCTCAAAGTGGGCTTGCTACATATCAACGATCAGACCGTAAATGATGAAACGGTCAATCCATTTGGTGGTTTTGGTTCATCAGGTAATGGTACGCGTATTGGCGGCCCTGCCAATGCCGATGAATTTACTCAGTGGCAATGGATTACAGTACAGGCTCAAGCGCCACATTATCCTTTTTAAACAATTAAATAAATCATGACAGGACGTTATACCATGAGTGAATTAAAAGATATTATTGCCGCAGTGACCCCATGTAAAGGTGCTGACTTTGAGCTGCAAGCTTTAAAAATACGTCAGCCGCAAGGTGATGAAGTATTGGTAAAAGTGGTTGCTACAGGAATGTGCCACACCGATTTGATTGTACGTGATCAATATTATCCGGTACCGCTGCCTGCCGTCCTTGGACATGAAGGGTCAGGAATTATTGAGGCGATTGGCCCTAACGTAACCGAGCTTCAAGTCGGCGATCATGTGGTTTTAAGCTATGGTTATTGTGGGAAATGTACCCAATGTAATACTGGTAATCCTGCCTATTGTTCAGAGTTTTTTGGACGAAATTTTAGTGGGGCAGATTCAGAAGGGAATCATGCGCTTTGTACCCATGATCAAGGCGTGGTAAATGATCATTTTTTTGCCCAATCCTCCTTTGCAACCTATGCTTTAAGTCGTGAAAATAACACGGTTAAAGTGACTAAAGATGTACCAATCGAACTATTAGGACCATTAGGTTGTGGTATTCAAACAGGTGCTGGTGCCTGTATAAATGCTTTAAAAGTGACACCTGCCAGTAGTTTTGTGACTTGGGGTGCTGGTGCTGTTGGTCTGAGTGCTTTGCTTGCGGCAAAAGTGTGTGGTGCTTCGATCATTATCGCTGTTGATATTGTTGAATCTCGTTTGGAACTGGCAAAACAATTGGGTGCAACTCATGTGATCAATAGTAAAACTCAAGATCCTGTGGAGGTGATTAAAGAGATTACTGATGGTGGAGTCAACTTTGCATTGGAATCTACTGGGCGACCTGAGATATTAAAACAAGGCGTTGATGCGCTGGGGATTTTAGGCAAAATCGCCGTGGTAGGTGCACCTCAATTAGGCACAACTGCACAATTTGATGTAAATGATCTGTTATTGGGTGGGAAAACCATTTTAGGTGTTGTTGAGGGGAGTGGTTCACCCAAGAAATTTATCCCTGAGTTAGTCCGCTTATATCAACAAGGGAAATTTCCCTTTGACCAACTTGTAAAATTTTATGCATTTGATGAAATCAATCAAGCTGCGATAGATAGTCACAAGGGCATTACACTCAAACCGATTATTAAAATTGCATAATCTTGCATGGCATGCTCATTGATGAGCATGCCATTTCTTTGATTTTAAGCATTTTGGGGTTTAAATTTTGGGTTTAGTTTTTTAAGGTGGTAGGATGAGTTTAGCGCTTTCTTCGCTTTTCCAGTAATTTTCCAAACAATAAACCCAGCTCAAACAATAACCACATTGGGATCGCAAGCATAATCATGGAAATTGCATCAGGTGGTGTTACAAACATAGCGATAAAAAAACAGCCCACTATAATAAAGCGGCGTTTTGCAATTAAACTCTGAGTGCTAACCACACCAATTAAAATCAATAAAAGTGTGATCATTGGAATTTCAAAAGTTACCCCAAACACCAAAAATAACTTTAAACAAAAGCTGAGATAACTATTGATATCGGTCATGGGTGCGACGGTTTCGGGAGAGACGCTGATGAAAAAGTGCAGAATAGAAGGCAGTACAATAAAGTAAGCGAAGGCAATCCCTGCGTAAAATAATAGGATGCTACCTAACAACAAGGGAAGTGCCAGTGATCTTTCTTTTTCATAAAGTGCGGGTTTAATAAAGCTCCAGAGCTGATAAATAATAAAAGGCATTGCCAGCAGAATCGCCACAAAAAAGTTAAGCTTAAATGGCGCCATAAATGTTGCGGTGACATCTGTTGCAATCATGGATGAATTGGCAGGAAGTTGTGCTCTTAACGGTTCTGAGAGTAGTTGATACGTTCGATTGGCAAAAGGCAATAAACAAAAAAATAGTGCGAATAGAACCCCTACCGTTTTAAACAAATGTTGACGAAGCGCCACCAAATGTTCAATCAGTGGCATTTGCTGTAGTTCTTCAGATGGTAGGTCTTTTGCAATCACAGCGGGTGATGAAGATTGAGGGAGCTGTGTATTCATGCGATCACCTTTAATTTTACCGGAGATGAGGCTTTAGGCTCTGTCTGATAATCATTAGATAGTGGTTGATGCTGTAAAAATTTTTGCAAATAATGGGATGTAAATACTGCGTAATACGCTTGATTACTCAACAAATCACAATAAATCAAACTGTTAAACTTTGCTGTTTTTTCAATAGCGCTGCTCTGTAGCTGTTGTTTAGCGTCGCTTGCCTCTGTTTGCTGCCGAAGTTCAGCAAGTTGGGATTGCATTTTTTGTTCAAGCTCTGCCATACGCTGCATTTCTTGTTGGACTTGCTCACGTAGTTCGAATAACCCGAGTTCACGGTCAATATCTTGTTTGGCATTGTTCACAAAATGCATGAGTTTAGCATACCATTTCCCCGCGAAACGAGCGGCCTCTGGCAGTTTTTCTGGTCCAAGTACCAGAAGAGCGATAATGCCAAACACAAAAAGTTCAGACATTCCAACATTAAACATCTATATCATCCCTAAACTTAGCTGTTAATGGTTGAGTCGGATGGTTTCTTGGTCTCCTCATGTTCAAGCGTGTTGGTTTCTTTTAATGCGATGTTTTCTTCCTCACGCATTGATTTTTTAAAGTCTTTGACTGCGCCGCCAACATCTTTACCAATATTTTTAAGCTTAGAGGTTCCGAATAATAAAATAACCACAATTGCAAAAATGATTACATGCCAAATTGATAAACCAGCCATAGTGTTCTCCCTTGTTATTCCTGTCCATGAGAATTGATTTTACTGTATTGAGATCAACATCCATTGATTCAATTCATTGTTTTAAATAACCTAATCATTTAAGGTCTTACATTTAAAAGCAGTGCATTTAAAATGAATAGGTTTTGAGCGAGTAGGTTATAAGTTAAGTTTTTAAAAGAGAAAATTTCAATAAATTCACAAGAATTTTTTTCTCTTTCAGCATCATTTTCACTTTGTTTGTCCAGTCAATTAAATTCCATTTAATCTTTGGAATATTCTTATTTAAATCGTCTTTTAATATCGAAATAGCGTTGAAAATAATCATTGCTATGTTTCAGTGGTTGTTTTAGTCATCTCTCCTGTAATGGATAAAGTAAGCAGATGAGGCTTGAGTTGCTTTGGTCTATTCGGCTTGATTAAACAACAAGCCGCTCAACTGGATTGCTGATTCACTATATCTGTACCATACCCCATAATCTGATTCTGTTCCAATGCTTGAATAAGATCATCTTCCTTTATTTTCGAGTTAGGCCCAAGCTTAATAGATCGCATTGAGCGTGTTGATTTTAAATACAGGTATAGCCAGCATCCGCCGTAATGATTGAACCTGTGATTAGACTTGAGGCATCTGAAGCCAGAAATTGTACAATAGACGCAATTTCATGAGCTTGCCCCATACGTTTAGCCGGTGTCATATCCAGCCATTGATTGACTAAGTGATCTTGGTTTTCAAGGTTTTTTAATAACGGTGTTTCAATATAGGTGGGGGCAACAGCGTTCACCCGAATATGACGTTGAGCCCATTCAACCGCAAGAGATTTCGTTAAATGATGCACGCCTGCTTTTGAGGCATTGTAGTGACATTGCGGTTGTGGCACGTTGACAATCTGTCCTGACATTGAACCAATATTGATAATCGATCCTCGTCCAGCATCCAGCATTTGACGGGCAAAGCCACGACAAGTCTTAAAGATGCCAGTCAAGTTGATGTTGATGACTTTATCCCATTCTTCATCTGTCATGTGCTCAGCTGGGGTATTCGTCACAATGCCCGCATTACATACCAATATATCCAGTGCTGGTAATGCTTGAGCAAGCGCGTTAATCGCTGCACTATCCGTGACATCTAAGCTTTCCGCACGCGCAAGATAGCCCTTGGCCTTTAACGCTTGTGCAGTTGTTGTTGCACGATCCAGTAAGATGTCGGTACAAATAACTTCGGCGCCTGTCGCAGCAAGTGCTTCAGCAATTGCTGCACCTATGCCTTGACCTGCACCTGTGACCAGTGCCAGTTTATTGCTTAAGTCCATTTTCTTGCGATAATCCATATCTTTTCTCTTTGTCTTTTCCATTTTATGTGATGAGTGAGCATCGTAACGGTTCACCACGTAAACTGCGTAATGCTTCTTCAGCGGCTAAGCGCTGTAAGGTATCTACCGATGTATCAGAAAAAAACGCTGCATGTGGAGACATGATTAAATGAGGTGCTGTACGTAAAGGCGAGTCTGCTGGTAATGGCTCTTGTGCAAAGACATCGAGTCCTGCGCCTGAGATTTGTCCATTGACCAAGGCTGTGGCTAATGCTGATTCATCAATCAATCCACCTCTTGAGCAATTGATAATGATTGAACCCTGAGGCATTTTTGCCATCGCCTCAGCATCAATCAAATGACGTGTTGCTGGGGTCAGTGGAACATGTAGCGATAAAACATGGGCAGAAGAAATCACTTGATCCTGTGACATCAGGTGAACGCCTAGTATTTTTGCTTGCGCTTCGGTGACATATGGGTCAAAGCCAATTATATGACAACCAAAGGCAGCGAGGCGTGAGGCATAAGCTTTCGCAATACGTCCCAGCCCGATTAAACCTACAGTGGTATTACGCAACGAACGAATTCCTGTAACCATCTGGTCGATCTTCCATTCACCTGCGCGGATACCTTGGTCATACTGATTGAGTTTACGTGCCATCATCAAGGTCATGGCAGCTGCATGATCAGCGACTTCTTCAATACCATAATCAGGTACATTACATACCTGTATCCCAAGTTGTTTTGCGGCGACGAGATCAACATTATCGACACCAACGCCATAACGTACAATGGTTGCACCAGTTGCCATGGCCTGCATCACACGATGGGTCATGGGTGCAAAGTTGTTGAGTACTACATTTGCTCCTGCAACGGCTTGTACTGTTTCTGCTTCACTACGGCATTGAAATTCTGCAAAACTTGCCCCGGCAACTTGCGCGGCTGCTTGCTCATGTCGTGTATTGCCAAAGGCTTGATCAGTGACCACTAATTTCATCAGAGCACACCTCGTTTTACTAAATTACGCATCAGTGCACGGGTTCCATAAGTCCATGGTTGTGCTTGATCAGCATAAACAACAGTATTGCGTAATGTGCCTAAAAGCGGAGTAGAGATTTCGACCACGTCACCTGGTTTATGGGTAAAGCCAGAACCTTGACCTTCTCGATCTTGTGTTGGCGCAAACATTGTGCCTAAAAATAACATAAAGCCATCTGGGTACTGATGCGAGTCATTGTAGGTTTGTGCGACCAGATGCGCGGGTTTACGACTGATTTCCGCCATATTGGAGTGTCCTGACATGCTGAAACCATCTTCTGCACCAATTACAGACATGTGAAGCGTGGCATTCTCAATATCGCTAAGGGTGAAATCTGAGTCAAATAGACGGATAAACGGGCCAATTGAACATGATGCGTTATTGTCTTTTGCCTTGCCGAGTAATAGTGCTGAACGGCCTTCAACATCGCGTAGATTGACATCATTGCCCAGCGTCGCACCACGGATATTGCCTTGGCTATCCACCGCCAACACTATTTCTGGCTCAGGGTTGTTCCATGCTGAAATCCGATTAATTCCCACTTGTGCACCATAACCTACAGCAGACATGGGTTGTGACTTGGTGAAGACTTCTGCATCTGGCCCAATCCCGACTTCGAGATATTGTGACCATAAACCTTCAGCAATCAATGTCGCTTTAACTTCAGCTGCTTGCTCAGAACCCGCTTGAATATTCGATAAACTGCCACCGATCAGTGTACCTATACGTTGACGTAATGCTTCGGCACGAGCAGGATCACCAGAGGTTCGTTCATCGATGACACGTTCAACCATACTTTTGGCAAAAGTAACCCCACAAGCTTTTAAGGATTGAAAGTCACAGGGGGCAAGTAAGCAAGGACGATCTGCGTGGTAACCCATTTCTGCAGGATCAAGCACCAAATCTTCAACTTTCCCAAGCACTTCACCTGTGAGTTTGTCAAAACGACCAGCAGGATCATGGTCAAGAAAATCAGCCATTGAGATGACTGACTCGGTGACATCAAACAATATGTTGTCACGTAAGATGACAACCGATGGCCCTTTGTGAGGAAGCCAAACACGTCCAACCAATTTGGCGCTGTTGAGTGATGTGGGTAACATGGAGAATCCTTCCTTTGTTTATCATTTCTTCTATCTAGTAATACTACTTTTTAATTTTAGCTTTGGTCAAGTAGTGTATTGAGTGTATGCCGCTATTATTCGCATACATCAACATGTTTTTGAGATATTTATTTGTTTTTTAATTATAAAATAATTTATTTTTATTATTGGTTTTGATGTTTTTTCAAAGGATATTCAGCTAATTTATAAATTATTCTTGCATAAAAATAGTATTACTATATATTTTAACAATGAATAACAAGATTACTCGCATAGGAAGGCGTGAAGTAAATGATGAAAAATAATGCTTTAGCTGAATCAATCGCTGTACTCGACAGTACTTTATATATCGACGGAAAATTTTCTAAAGGTAAAGGACCTCGCTTACCTGTGCTAAACCCTGCAATGGGTGAGGTGATTGGTCATATTGCTGCAGCAACAACGGATGAGATTGATGCGGCTGTTTCTGCTGCACGTCATGCATTTGCTTCATGGTCTAAGCTTGTGCCAAAAACGCGTGCGATCGCTTTGCATCGTTTAGGTGATCTTATTGCTGCAGATGCCTTAAATATGGCAATGATCATGACAGCGGAGCAAGGCAAGCCTGTTAATGAAGCAAAAGGTGAAATTCTAAAACTTGCTGAAGCATGTCATTTTTATGCTGAAGAAGCCACGCGAGTGCATGGTGAAATTATTCCCAATGATCAACAGGGATTCCAAAGTTTAGTGGTACGTGAACCGATTGGTGTGGTTGCTGCAATTACACCGTGGAACTATCCCGCTGAGTTGGTTGGATGGAAATTATGTGCCAGCCTTGCTGCTGGATGTAGCATCGTTATTAAACCTGCTGAATTGACGCCATTTACTGCTTTGGCAATTGCACAAAAATGTCATGCAGCGGGTATTCCTGCAGGAGTAGTCAATGTATTGACAGGTAAAGGCTCACAAGTGGGGCAGGCACTGGTCGAGCATCCGCAAGTGGATAAAATTGCATTTACGGGCTCAAGTGCAGTGGGTTTGCATATTCAACAAAGCTGCCCACAAGTGAAACGACTGTCTTTAGAGTTGGGTGGCAATTGCCCGATGATTGTCACTGCAAGTGCCGATCTTGATGCAGCGGTCAAAGGTGCAGCACGTCGTAGCTTCCGTAATTGTGGGCAAATCTGTATTGCGATTAATCGCATCTATGTACATCGCGCAGTATATGAGGAGTTTGTTATTCAACTTGCAGCGGCGGCTGATGCATTGAGTGTCGATAATGGCTTGGAAAATCCAGCTGCTGATCTCGGCGCAATGGCATCTACTGAACCTTTGGATAAAACGCGTATCCATCTCCAAGATGCTTTGGTTAAAGGCGCACGATTGGTGGCTGGTGGTAAAGCACCAGAGGGGGCTCAATATGCCAAAGGACATTTTTTTCGCCCAACTGTGATCGCGGATTGTAAGCATAGTATGCAAGTCATGAGCGAAGAAACGTTCGGTCCTTTGGTTGGAGTTGCACCTTTTGATGATTTGGATGAGGCAATCAGCTATGCCAATGATACGCCTTATGGTTTAGCGGCTTATTGTTATGCTCAAAATTTGACAGAAATTCATCGGGTTTCAGCGGGTCTTGACTATGGCAATGTCGCGATCAATAACGTTGATGCTGGAATTATGAATGCTGTTTATGGTGGTCGTAAGCAGAGTGGTGTTGGCTACGAACATGGTCGTGAAGGATTGCTTGAGTATTTTAATTTCAAACATATTCGTTTACACCACGGCGTGGAGAATTGATTTATGCAAGTACTTCTAGGGATAGATATAGGAACTTCAGGATGTAAGGCTTTATTGATCGATATTGAAGGAAAAGTTGTTTCAGCCGATATCGCAACTTATCCATTGTCTAGACCTCAACTAGGTTGGACAGAGCAAGATCCTGAATTGTGGGTGGAGGGTGCACGTCAGGCTGTCGCAGGGGCATTGGCCAAAGCGCCTCCAGTGCAAATATTATGTATTGGCTTGTCTGGGCAAATGCATGGCTTGGTTCCACTTGATGCTTCACAGCAAGTTTTACGCCCAGCTATTTTATGGAATGATCAACGTAATCAAGCTGAATGTGATGATATTGTCGTGGCTGCTGGTGGCTTAGATGGATTGCTTGCGGCAACCAATAACAGAATGTTGGTGGGCTATACCGGTGGCAAAATTCTTTGGATGCAACGTCATGAGCCTGAGCTGTTTGCGCGTATGCGTAGCATGTTGAACCCGAAAGATTATTTGCGTTTACGTCTGACTGGGGTGATTGCCACTGAGGTTTCTGATGCTTCTGGCACAGGCTTGTTTGATGTGCGTTCACGACAATGGGCGATGGGCTTGATTGAAAAGATAGGAATTGATCCTGAAATACTCCCACCAGTATTTGAATCACAAGTGATTTCAGGATACGTCTCAGCAGCAGGTGCAGCACTCTTCGGTCTTCCAGAGGGATTGCCTGTTGCGGGTGGGGGTGGGGATTCGGTAATTCAGACTTTTGGTTCAGGTGTGATTGAGCCGGGTGAACTGCAAACCACACTTGGTACAGGTGGGATTCTCGCTGCTGCCTTAGATACAGCACAAGAAAACCCAAAAGGTCGTTTGCAGGTTTTCTGCAATGTGGCTGCTGATAAATGGCATTGTATGGGTGTCTCTCTCAATGCTGGCAGTGCAATGAATTGGTTCCGTGAGAATTTTTGTCATATTGCTGACGGGCAACATCTTTCATTTGAGCAAATTGTTGCCAAAGCAACAGCGAGTACGGCGGGTGCAAAGGGTTTACTGTTTTTACCTTATCTGTATGGTGAGCGTTGTCCACATGCTGACCCTAAAGCGCGTGGCGCGCTTATCGGTCTCACTGCACGACATGATTGTGGTGATATTGCTCGTTCTGTGATGGAAGGGGTGGTACATGCCTTGGCGGATATGTATTCCTTAATGAAGCCATTAGGGATTGAAAAGCAAGTGATTAAAGCTTCTGGGGGTGGTGCAAAGTCTACACTTTGGCGACAAATCCAGGCCGATGTATTTGGTTGTGAGGTGGTGACGACCGATGGTGCTGCTGAAGGTGCCGCCTTTGGTGCTGCATTGGTTGCTGGCTTGGCAATGGGGGTTTGGCCCGATGAACAAAGTGCGATCAAAAACTTTAGGGCAATTTCTAGAGAACAGCCAAATTTGGCAGTCGCTGAGGTGTATGCACAAGCGCATGAAATGTATCGCAGTCTCTATCCCGTATTGGGGCAAACGCTTACCGCGTTAAGTTCTCCAATTTTTGACCAATAATTCTCAGGAGTTTTTTATGACTGCTTATTCTGCATTTATCTTTGATTTAGATGGCACGCTGATTGATAGTGCGCCTGATATTGCGGAGGCTTTAAATATTGGCTTTGCTCAAAATGGTTGGCCCAAGCTTGAGGCGCATTTTGTTGAAAAATTTCTTGGCAATGGTCCACGTCGGCTGATTATCGATATTTTAGATGAATTAGATGTTGCGTATGACGAAGTAACATTACAGCAAACTCTACAATGTTACCAACAGGAGTATCTGGCCAATCCTGCGGGGCATACCCGAATTTTTCCACACGTACGTGAAGATCTTGAGGCGTTAAAATCGGCTGGGATAAAATTAGGCATTTGTACCAACAAAACCCATGCAATCACTGCTAAAGTGTTGCAGCAATTGGGCTTGTCTGAATTGTTTGATGTGGCCTTGGGTGCGGATGCGGTACCTGCCTGTAAACCAGATCCAAAACATTTGTTGGCTGTGGCGGACGCGATGAATTTGGTTTCTGGTGGCTGGGCTTATGTTGGTGATACACCCATTGATCAACAAGCCGCAGTGGGTGCCGATGTGCCTTTTTTTGTTGTACCTTGGGGTGGTGGCCCAGAGGTGGAAATTTCTGCCAAGCAACGCTTAAGTCGTTTGGCGGATTTATTACAAGTTTGATTTGATGTGCTGTCAGGTGGCGGCTAGGAGTGTAGTGGTATGACCGTCAGTTTGTTACAGCGGATTCTTCAAGAAAGTGAAAACATGCATCGTGCTGAACGACGTGTGGCTGATTTTGTGGTGACATCACCATCTGAAGTGATTCAGATGAGTATGGCGAGTCTGTCTGAAGTCTGTTCTGTCAGTGATCCAACCATTATGCGCTTTTGCCGCCGTTTTGGTTTTGAGGGTTATCAGGATTTAAAACTTCAGTTGGCGCAGAGCTTAGTGCCATCTGCACCATTTGCTTATGAGCAAATTATTCCCAATGACAGTATTGAAAATATTGTGCGGAAAACCTGTCGTAATTCACTGAATGCAATTCAGCGCTTGGCTGAAGATTTAGTGCCAGAGCAAATCACGGCGGGAGCAGGTTGCCTTCAAGCGGCAAATTGGGTTGGCATTTATGCCACAGGAATGTCTGAAATCAATGCTGTGGATGCAGAACATAAATTTCAACGACTGGGTATCCGCTGTCAGGCCTTGCTTGGTACAAAGCACCAACGTATTCATGCCGATAGTGCCAGACCTGAAGAAGTTATTTTGATTTATTCGCAGTCTGGACATACGCGAAAAATGGTTGAGATTGCCAGCATTGCCCGTAAACGTGGTGCGAAAGTGGTTTCGATTACGGCACATGATAGCCCATTGGCACAGATTTCAGATGTGCTGATTGCTGTGCAGCCTTATGAGCATACCGAGCTTATGACGCCGTTGGCTTCACGCCTGAACCATCATCTGGTGACCAATATGTTAGTCACTGCCATTGCAATCGCAAGTGGTAGCCAATTTCCTGATCAATTGCCGGCGCTTGATTTATGGCACACGGACAAGATTTGATCAATTAAAAAGTAGCAGTGAAGCTGCGTAAGTAACAGGAGTACTGAATGAGTAATCAACAAGATGAAGCAAAAAAAGTAGCAGGACGCCGAGTAATTCAGGATTTTATCCATGATGGTATGAAATTGGGCTTAGGTTCTGGAACGACGTCGCATTTTTTTGTTCGAGAGTTGGGGGCACACATACGAGAACATGGGTTAACCCTGACGTGTACCACCACTTCTCGTTCAACCATTGAGGTGGCACAACAGGTGGGGATTGAAATCACGGATCCCAATGAGATCGGTGAAATTGATCTGACCATTGATGGTCCAGATGAAGTTGATCAGCAGTTTAATATGATCAAAGGTGGTGGTGCTTGTTTGCTTTGGGAGAAGATAATCGCACACGCTTCTAAACAAATGATCTGTATTTGTGATGAAACCAAGATTGTCGATTGTTTGGGTGGCTTTCCGCTTCCAGTTGAGGTGGTGCAATTTGCATGGAAGCAAACCTTAGCAATGGTTGAACGTGTACTTGCAGAACATGGTATTGACAATATACGGATTGAACGTCGAATGCGTGATGGGCAACCCGTCGTGACAGACAGTGGTCATTTTATTCTAGACTGCCATTGTGGGCCAATAATCAAAGATCCATCACCATTAGAGATTGAGCTCAATCGAATTCCGGGTGTGGTCGAAAATGGTCTGTTTACTCGTGAAGCGGTGGGGATGGTGGTGGCGTGTTTTGATGGAACCTCTTACGTCAAAATGAGATAATATAGTAAAACTATATTTTATTGTTATAAAACTAAAATCGATTTACCAAAATAAAATGGTTGATATTTCTCTTAAATATCCGTGTTTATTATATATTTAAGCTTTTATTGTTTAATTTTAAGTATCTATTTATTGTATCTAAAGATTATTTTTTAAATATTCTGTATGGGATGTTATTGACAGTTTAATTAAAAATATAGTATTACTAGATTTAATAAATAAGGAATAAAGGAGATATTCCAATGACAAAATCAAATCAGGGCGGAATAACCCGCCGTAATCTATTTAAAAGCGCAGTTGCAGCAGGTATAGGGCTGAGTTTGGGGGGAGGGCTTATAGGATGTAGTCGTTCTACATCAACCGCAACTCGTCTTTCAATTCCATATTCCAATAAAAGTCTTGATTACTACTTTTTTGTGATTCAGGAAGAAGCTGTTAAACGTGCGGTGCAAGCCAACTCAGGCGAGTTTCAAGCCACCAATGCAAACTTTGACAGTACCCGTCAGCTTGAGCAGTGGCAGAGCTTACTCTTATCAAAACCATCTGCAATTATTTCAGATTCAATAGACAGTCAGGCGATTGTTTCTGCCATCCAGCGCTATAACCAGCAAAAAATTCCTGTCGGTATCATCGATACGCCTGCGGATGGTGGTGATGTCGCAATTACTGTAAGTTTTGATAATTTTCAAGGCGGTGTCATTGCTGCAGAGGAAATTGTAAGTCGTTTGGTCAAAAAGTACGGAAAGCCAAAAGGTAAAGTCTTAAATTGTTTTGGTGCTTTGGCTTCTGTGGCATGGCGTTTACGTAAAGAAGGCATGGATTCAGTTTTTGCGAAATACCCAGAAATTACCTATTTGTCTCGACCGACTGAAGGGCAACTGGAAAAAATGCTGGCGGTAACTTTATCTACCTTATCTGAGCATCCTGATCTAGATGCAGTACATGCACCTTCAGATTCTCCTGCTCGCGGTATTGCGACTGCATTGCAACAAAGAAATCGTTGGAAGAAGGTCGGTGAGGAAGGCCATGTTATTTTCGTGACGATTGATGGTGAACCAATTGCTTTGAAATGGATTCAGGAAGGCTATATGGATGCATGTGTTTCTCAAGACCCAATCGCTTATGGTGAGATTGCGGTTGAAATGCTAACCAAGCATTCATTGAAGAATACAGAAGTGCCTTTGGGTGAATACCAAAACACCAAGTACTTTTGGGAAAAGGGCGTCATCGTAAAAGGTAAAACAGGACCAACACTGATTATTCCTGCTTTTGTCATCAATAAGGACAATGCTGGTGATGCAAGACATTGGGGGGCAGTAGCTGAGAAGGATTGGGGCATTCCCTATGCTTAATTCGCATTGAGTAAAGCAGACTTGTTCCAGTGATGACAAATAAGCAATGTTGAGAGAAAAAATGGGATTACATGAACGGAATATTGATAAGGCAATTAATGAGAAGATCCTAAGCATTGAGAACGTGACTAAAAGTTATGGTGTGGTTCAAGCACTACGCGGTGTCACGGTTGAAATTCGTAAAGGTTCTATTCATGGCTTGCTGGGTGAAAACGGTGCAGGTAAATCCACATTGGTTGGCATTATTTCGGGACAAGTCACCCCTACATCTGGGCGAATTATTTTAAACGGTCGTGTACTTGAGCATGTTGACGTCAAAGCAATGGAAGCCGCTGGGGTTTTCTTGGTGACACAAGAGCCAATGATCATTGACAACATGACCGCAGAAGAAAACCTGATGTTGGGTATCTGGCCGAATAAAAAAGGGTTTATCGATTGGAAAACTTTGCGTGGCAATGCAAGTCGCATGCTTGAAGGAACCAATATCGATGCCAAAGCATTAGCAGGACATTTAAATGCGGTGGCACGTCGTAAGTTAAATATTCTACGGGCGATGTTCTCTGGTGGTCGAGTGATTATTTTGGATGAGCCAACAGCGGCATTAACCGTTGCTGATCGCCGTCAGTTATTTGATTTTATGCATAAATTAAAAGCCACGGGGGTAACGTTTATCTTTATCTCACACTACAACGACGAAATTCTTGAAATTTGTGATGCGGTGACTGTATTACGTGATGGCAGTTTGGCAGGTGGTTCTGACAATGTGAGTAACATGAGTGCTGAACAACTGACTGAGTTGGTGATCGGGAGAGATCTTGCGCTTTTTCAACGGGAGCGATGTGATTACACCGGTCAAATCCCTGCTGTTTGTTTAAAAAATATATATGGCAAAGATTTGGCCTTGCAACAACTGAACATTGGTCCAGGCGAAGTGATTGGATTTACAGGTTTGCCTGGCGCAGGCGCCAAAGAAATTGCTCGGGCAATCTTTGGATTGCATCCTGCAAAAGGCTCAATCTCAATGCATGGCGAAGATGCGCAACCTTTAGCAACGTCTCCACATGAAGCCTTTGATATGGGAATAGCTTATCTTTCTGATGATCGTCGTCATGATGGGGCGGTTGGACAGATGTCAATTGGATCGAATATTGCGCTTTCTTCTTTATCACAACGCTCAAAATTGGGATTTATCGATCAACAGGCAGAACATTCGGTGATTCAGCATTATTTTAACGCAATGGGGGTGAAAGCCCCCAATGCTGAATATGCAGTGGATACATTGAGTGGTGGTAATCAACAAAAAGTGTGCTTAGGACGAGTGTTGGCAGCAAAGCCACGATTGTTGATGGTGGATGAACCGACACGTGGAATTGATATTGGGGTGAAACAAGATGTATTGCGCATCATTGATGAACTTAGTCGTGCTGGTGTTGCGGTCATCATTGTTTCAACCGATATGGACGAATTGGTTCGTGTGGTCGACCGGGTGTGTATTTTTGATCAAGGGACTGTAAAAGAAACATTGACGGGTCAGGAGATTACCGTCGACCGTCTACGCGCATCCGTTCAGGCGTGATGTCACGAGGCAATAATAAGGATAGATGCAATGAGTAAGGAGAGATGCAATGGGTAATGAAATAGCAGCAGACAATAAGATCACCAACATTACAGCAAAGAAAAATACCCGCGAAATTTTAGGTTGGGTGCTCCACAACGTGGTCTGGATTTGGTTGATCGCTTTGGTCATCATTTTTGGTGCATTTAATGAATACTTTCTTACCGTGTTTAATTTGCAAAATATCATGGTGCAGGCAACCGTTTTAGGGCTTTTGGGTTTGGCTGTTGCATTGCCATTGTTGATTGCTGAAATCGATCTTTCAATTCCAGCAAATGCAGGTTTTTCCGCTGCTGTGGGTGCACTTGCTTATTCTGATTGGGGATTACCTTGGTTTGCCGCGATTTTACTGGGCTTATTGGTCGGTACTTTTATTGGGTTCTTTAACGGTTGGTGTATCACCCAATTAAAAATGGTTGCGTTGATCCAAACTCTAGCAATGATGATCATCCTTCAAGGTGCACTTTTGGCCTTAACACAAGGCAAAACACTGAATAATTTTGCAGAAGCTTATACCTGGATTGGGCAAGCAACCCTCGGGACTTGGCCATTAATGCCGGTGGTATTTCTGATCATGTTGTTGATTATTGGTGTGATATTGAAACATACCGTTTTAGGTCGTTCAATCTATGCTGTAGGTGGAAATCCTGCTGCTTCACTCTCTGCGGGAATCCGAGTGAAGCGTATCAAAATTATGACCTATACCATTTCTGGGTTTCTTGCTGCTCTTGCGGGATTCTTACTGGCTTCATGGCAAATGGCGATTACATCAAATCAAGGCTCAAGCTATCTACTCTATGCGATTGCGGCGCCCATTATTGGTGGTGTCAGTGTATTTGGTGGGCGTGGCAATGTGAAAGGCGTATTGGGTGGTGTATTGCTACTCACGATCATTCAGGTCGGACTTGCAATTATCAATGTGCCTTCTTTTTATGTCGGAATGATTGGAGGAATTATGATTTTTATTGCAGTACTGATTGATGCTTTCCGCGTCCGTTATTTTGGTTAATTTACTCAACTTGATCGAGGAAAAAGCACAATGTCTTTTCAACCACATGGTCAGCACTTAATCGCAGGGAAGTGGATTGCGACTGATCAGACTTTTACCAATAACCCTATTGATGGTTCAGTATCTCGTTTTTCTGTCGGCCATCGTCAACTTGTCAATCAAGCGTGCCAAGCGGCAGAAGATGCTTTTTGTACTTATGGTTACTCAACGCTTGAGGAGCGCGCGACTTTTCTCAATGTCATTGCTGATGAAATCGAAGTCCGAGCAGATGCGATTACCCAGATTGGAACCCAAGAAACAGGGTTGCCCAAGGTTCGACTGGAAGGAGAACGTGGACGTACTGTGGGGCAGCTGCGACTTTTTGCTACGCATATCTTGAAAGGTGAGTTTTTAGATCGCCGTCATGATGTTGCGCTTGCAGATCGAAAGCCACTGCCACGTCCAGATATTCGTTTGATGCAACGCCCAATCGGACCAGTTGCAGTGTTTGGTGCATCAAATTTTCCGCTGGCATTTTCAACAGCAGGCGGGGATACAGCATCGGCATTGGCCGCAGGGTGTCCAGTTGTGGTTAAAGGACATGAGGCACATCCAGGTACAGCGGAGATTGTTGCTGAAGCGATTCATGCTGCGATTGAAAAATGTGGACTGCACGCTGGTGTATTTAGTTTAGTCCACGGTGGAGCATTAGATGTTGGTCAAAGCTTAGTACAACATCCGTTGATTAAAGCGGTTGGATTTACAGGTTCATTGCGTGGTGGACGTGCTTTATATGATCTTTGTGTTGCACGTCCAGAACCGATCCCGTTCTTTGGTGAACTGGGTTCTGTCAATCCAATGTTTATTTTGCCCAATGCGATTGCCAATCGTGGTGCTGAAATTGCCAAAGGCTGGGCTGAATCATTGACATTAGATGCAGGTCAATTCTGCACCAATCCTGGGGTCGCCGTGTTGATCGAAGGTTTAGCAGCAGATGCGTATATTCAAACTGTTGTAAAAACACTTGAATCTGTTCCAGCACAAGTCATGTTAACCGATGCGATTGCCGAGGCTTATCGTGAAGGGCAAAAACGTTTGGCAAATACAGCAGATGTAAGTCAAGTCTTTAGTTCAAGCAGTGATTTGCGTAATGCGAGTCCTTATCTGTTTGTTACAACAGGCAAAGCATGGCTGGAAAATAAGACCTTAGAACAAGAAGTATTTGGACCGCTGGGTTTAGTGGTTATTGTTAAAAATATTGATGAATTGATGCACGTGGCGAAGTCCCTTGAGGGGCAGATTACCTGTACGCTTCATCTTGATCAAGCAGATCATCATGTTGCAAGTCAATTACTGCCTGTACTGGAACGTAAAGCAGGTCGTATTCTTGCAAATAGTTTCCCGACTGGGGTTGAGGTATGTGATGCCATGGTTCATGGCGGACCCTATCCAGCTTCAACAAACTTTGGTGCAAGCTCTGTAGGCACGCTGGCGATTCGTCGCTTTATGCGTCCTGTGTGTTATCAAAATATTGCGGAAGACTTACTTCCTGTGGATTTACGTTAAGTAAAAATCAAGCGCAATGTGCTTGAAAATAAAGGCAATGAGATGAATTAAAGGAGATGGTTTTATCTCATCATTAAACTCTAACCCGAATTGAAATAAATATAATTTTAATGAGTGCGCTCTTTACTCCATCCAACTGAATGAATCAGAGGGATAAGGCAAACTCATGCTTAAAAAAGGAATTTAACATGAAAACAAACGTATGGATTGTTGGAACAGCGGTTTTTTTATTGTCGCAAATTGTATCTGCGATTGAATTTGGTGGTTATTTTCGTACGGGAATCGGTGCAACTGAAAATGGCAAAACACAAGAGTGTTTTCAACTCACGGGAGCGCCGACCAAGTATCGTCTTGGAAATGAATGTGAACAATACGGTGAGTTTTTTGCCCAACAAAACCTGATCAAATTAAAAGATAATTCCGAACTGAACATCAACGGAATGCTTCAGTTCTATAACCAATATGGGCAAACATTAAGTTTTAATGACGACAATGGTTTTACCCGAATGAATCAAATTTATTTGGATTGGAGAAATATTTCCTATCTGAATGGGGCAAATGTCTGGGCAGGTAGGCGATTTTATCAACGTAATGACATTCACATGACTGATTTCTTTTATTGGAATCAGAGTGCTACTGGCTTCGGTATTGATGATTATAAAATCAATGACTTGTCCTTAAGTTATGTGTTTTCCCGAAAAGATAATGTATTTCAGGAAAAATATATCAATCGACATGATGTGACAGTGAAAGGGATTCCAATCGGTTCTAAAAATACAATCAATACAGGTTTGTCATTGATTGATGCAGATGAGATGGGCTGGGCATTAACCGTGCAAAATGTCACGGCTGAGGTATTGAATGGTAAAAATACCGTGGCGCTACAATATGGTCAAGGCGCTGGGATCGGGCTGAGTTATACCGGTAACCCTGAGCTGGATCGTGATACTTCTTCACTGCGCTTTCTTGAAATCTTGGATTGGAGCTCAGACAGTAAGAAATTCAATGGACAAGCTCAATTTATTTACCAAAAAGACCAACTGAAGAATCAACAAGATCGTGATTGGATTTCAGTGGGCTCTCGGGTGGCGTATGTGGTTCAAGATCATTTTAAAATTTCCACTGAAATTGGCTATGACCAAATTAAGGCCAATGACCAAACCCGTAATCTAACCAAATTGACACTGGCACCAACCTGGTCGATAAAAGGCACAGGCTATTATGATCGTCCAGAACTTCGCCTTTATTATACTTATGCATTTTGGAACGATAATGAACAAAAAATGCGTGACTTGGTGATGCCGAATAACAATTTTCACAGTGTGAATCGTGGTTCAAACTTTGGTGCTCAATTGGAATATTGGTGGTAAGGCTTTAATTGATTATTCAAAAATGAGTGGTCTTTTAAGATCGCTCGTTTTTAACAATGTGACTCAATTGAAAATATGACTCAATTAAAAATGACATCAACCATTGCAATACAACCACAGTGGAATACGTCAGCAGCAGAAGAAGGTCAAAACAAAAAAAAGCAACAACGGAAAACAACACCCAAGGAAGCAATCACAATGAAAGCATTGGTACTGGAAGAAAAAGACAAACTGCAAATTCGTGATATTGAGATCAATGAATATCTAAGCGCAACAGATGTACGTATTAAAATTGCCAAAGTGGGTATTTGTGGCAGTGACGTGCATTATTATCAGTATGGTCGAATTGGTGATTTTATTGTCAATGCACCAATGATTCTGGGGCATGAGGCGAGCGGAGTCATCGTTGAAGTGGGTTCGGCAGTTCAACATTTAAGAATAGGCGATCGTGTATGTATGGAGCCTGGGGTTTTTGAGCTAAATTCTCCAGAAGCGATGCAGGGTCTGTATCATCTTGATCCGAATATTCAGTTTTGGGCAACACCGCCTGTACATGGTGTATTGCGTGAGTCTGTGGTTCATCCTGCAAACTTAACCTTTAAGGTACCAGATCATGTCAGTCTGGAAGAAGCAGTGTTGGTTGAACCTTTGGCTTCAGGTGTACATGTGGCTCGCAAAGTGGGTATTTCACCTGGAGATACTGCCGTGGTTACTGGTGCAGGGACGATTGGTACTTTAATGGCATTGGCATTACTCGCATCAGGTTGTAGTCGAGTTATCATTACGGATATAAAACAACAGAAGCTGGATTTTTTAGTCCAGCATTATGGTGAGCGTTTAATTGCATGTAATGTCGCACAGGAAGATTTAAAGTGCTTTGTGCAACGGCACTTTGTCGGTGGTGTCGACCTATTTGTTGACTGTAGTGGTCATGCAAGCGCAATTGCAGCAGCACCCGATTGTCTAAAACCTGCGGGCAAACTGGTTTTTGTTGGAATGCCACAACACGCTGTGCCTATGGATATTGTTGCCATGCAGGTCAAAGAGATTGAGACGATTTCAATTTTCCGTTACGCAAATGATTATGAGCGTTCTATTGCGTTGATTGCTTCTGGTCAAATCAATGTGAAGCCTCTAATTTCAAAAAAAATTCATTTTAATCAAAGTATTGAGGCATTTAAGTTAGCGGCATCGGCACCTCCAGATGTGATTAAAATTATTATCGATTTTGATCTGTAATTTATTAATTATTAGTCACTTAGATATGTGAGGTGGGATATTTATATTTAAAAATGAAGTGTTTAAAAATGAAGCATATTAAAAATATGTACTCCCACCCAACAGCGACATTCATGTCGCCCTATGGTAGGACAACCTATGATTCAAAAGTACAAAAAACGAATTAATAACCAATAGTTTCTAAAAGTTTATACAAAAATATATGCTTTATTTATGATCAATGACTAGATATAAATCACTTGTATAAATAATGCGTTGGTTTGGTTGTATTTATTATATTAATCAAATGAAAATTAAATAATAACCTTGGATGGTATGATTTTAATTTTTTATTTATAGTCTGACTTTTTTCATCATCATGAATAATAATTAAGCATTTAAGATAATAAGTTTTTTATTATTCAAGTGATTTTTATTCGTATGTTTAATTCAATTGAATTTACTAAAACCCTAAAAGAAAATACTTTATACATATCGGTCTTTATATTTGTCGTAATTTGTCAATGAATTCGTGGTGAAATGTCAATACGCATATTTCTAAATTTTATACTTTAACACCGTGTTGTGAATATTTATCAATAAAATTCCACAACTTTTATAACTTTAAGAAATGATTTAAATCAATACCAATCGATAAGACAGCACGAAGGATTTGTGAATCTTGGTATGTATTTTAGTTTGAGACGACGATATAGACCATGACAAGAAAATTTTTATAAATTGGAGTACGTATGCAAGATTTTACTTTATCCAAGTGGGTATTTTTAATTTCAACAGTAGTTTACTCAAGCCATTCTTTTGCGGGTTTTAATGTAAATCCAATTGTAGACAGCTATGAAAATAAAAATAGTCCTCAACCAATTGTGCTTGTACATGGCTTAGCAGGGGCAGAACATGTAAAGTTTTTAGGAAAATTTTCTATTTATGACTACTGGGGTTCAACATTAACTCAATTGGCTGAACAGTCCACACCAGCGATAGCAGTTTCTATAAGTCCTTTAAATAGCAATGAATATCGTGGTGAAGAATTAATCAAGCATTTACAGTATATTCAAACGACTTACTATCGTGATGACGTTAAATTTAATTTAGTAGGACATAGTCAAGGTGGACCGACATCTCGTTATGCGCTTGGGGTTAAACCTGAGTTGGTGTCCTCCATCGCGACTGTTGGTTCTCCACATCGGGGAAGTCCATTTGCTGATCAAAATATCCAAGAATATGAAGCAACTGGAAAATTAGATATTAGCAGTATGTTGCCTTATTCTTCGCTACAGTCTGTGTTGAATTTTTTGCAAAATATCATTTATAGACATGATTTTTTAAGTGCACTTCATAAAATTATAATTGATGGCAGATTAGATGAAAATGATATTAAAACCTTTAATGCCAACACCTCGTTCTGGGTGTGGGGCGGTGAGGGTGTTAGAAAATTACCAGATGAAGATTATCGTCGTAACAGTCTAAATTATATTAATTTGCTTGAAGGGATCCGAGCCAATAGTGCCAAAAGTATGCAAGATTTTAATACTTTATTCCCTGAAGGTATTCCCATTTCTGCTCAATGCCTAAAACAGACAGCTAACCCAAGCGATTATAATCTACCCAATACACCTGATCGATATTTTATCAAAGGATCCAATGGACATTCCTATCCTGTTTATATGACATCATGGACGGGGAAAATTGATGAAGTGGTAAATTTATTTCCCAATCAAGCACATGATGGTACGGTCTCGGTATGTAGTAGTCGTCTAGGAAACTTAAAAGGAATTTATAACTGGAAACATAGAGAACAGTCAGGAACGTTTAGTAAATACGATGAATCATTCTCAGTTTCAGGCTGGCCTTGGAATTGGGGTTGGATTCAAACACCGACGAAATGGGCAACAATTCCAAACCCAATTGATGTTTTAAAAGATCATGCAAATTATTTAAAGGAAAATAATATGTGATTGACTTTGGGCTATATTGATCTATAAAGAATAAATATAGCCTGATTTTATTTAAAACAAAAAATCAGGGATTTTAAATGAAAAAAAGTATTTTAGTTTCATCTTTTTTTCTAGTGGTTATTGTTTGTTTTCTATGGCTTGTGTTTAAGCAAACAGATAAACAAATAAGTAATCAGGAGGATTTAAAGCCAGATCAAGCGACCGCTTTAAATATAGGTAACATAAAACCAAGCAGCGGTTTTATACCCATTGCAGTTGATGCATTTGGAGGGAATATTTACTGTGAATTAAGTTTTGATACAAATCAAACTTTTGTTTTAGACAATATGACCAAGGATTGTTTTGATAAGCTGTTAAAAAATAATCCAACTGAATCTGATCCTACCAATTTTGGTTTAAATTTTTTCAATAAGCTGTTGGTTGATCCGACTCAAAGTATCGTAAAGGATTTATGGATTAGGTATGTCAAATATACCGATCAGGTCATTTTAACGCATAAGGCACATTCGAAAAATCAAGCGAATTATAAAAATGCGAAAAGACTTGTAGATGCGATTCGATCTATCCGAGAAAGATTTTTTACCCCCTTTGAGATAAAGGCATTATTTGGTGCAAGTGACAAAATTGAAGATTATGAGTTGGTTGTTTTAAAAATAAATGAATCTACAGGGATGACAGATGATGAAATCGAACAGGAACTCAATACAGCGATAAACAACCTGCCCGAAAAATCGAGAAAGGCAATAAAGTTTAATAAAGACTTTAACGATGTATCTCGTAAAGTTCAGGAAATAAAAAATAGAGGAGGTTCACAGGAAGAGATCCGCAAGGAGCGGTTAAAAGTGTTTGGTCCTGAAGTGACCGAGCGGATGGAATCTGTTGATAAATCAAGAGTGCAATTTAAAAACCAAGCAGAAATATATATGCAAAAGCGAGGTGAAATTTTGCAACGTGATTTAAATATGCTTGATCAGGAAAAATCAATTGAAGCGCTTAGAAAAGAAATTTTTAGTGACAGATATGATAAGCGGAGAATTATCAGTTTGGAAAAAATTTATGATACGGAAAAATCGCTAGATATTCTCAATTAATGTAAGTGTATTCAATGAATCAATCTAGTTAATGGGACCGTAGAGAATAAATAAATTTAGGTCTTATTTAGTATTTGTAATCTAGCCATAGTTTAAGGAGTAAAGTATGACAGCCAAAATTACACGACGAGAACTTATTCAAAAAAGCCTATTCGGTTTTGGTGCACTGTCTTTATCTGCGGGTTTTACGGGATGTAATGACAGTTCAGATCGAGAATCAACAATACTACAAGTCAATTTTGAACATGGGGTTGCCAGTGGAGACCCTTTACAAGATCGCGTGATTTTATGGACACGCTTAACGCCCAATGATAGCAGCGCACGTTTGCAAGTGACTTGGGAAATTGCTTTAGATGATCAATTCAAGCAAATCATTAAAACAGACAAAGTCACCACAGCAAAGGCACAAGACTTCACGGTGAAAGTTGATGCCACAAACTTAAAACCAGATCAACGCTATTTCTATCGTTTTAGCTTTGGCAATAAAGTTTCACCAGTTGGACAAACCAAAACGCTACCAATCAACCCCAGCAAAGTCAGTTTTGCGGTATGTTCTTGCGCGAATTATCCAGCAGGGTATTTCTATGTTTATCGTGAAATGGCTAAGCAAGATGTTGATGTGGTAATTCATTTGGGTGACTATATTTATGAATATGGTCAAGGTGGTTATGCAACAGAAGATGCAGTGAAGTTGGGACGTACTTTGGCTGCGGACAATAATCAAGAAATTATCAAGTTAGATGATTATCGCAAACGCTATGCGTTATATCGTAAAGACAAAGATTTACAAACATTGCATCACCGTCATCCATTTATTGTGATTTGGGATGATCACGAGCTGGCAAATGATACATGGCGAGAAGGCGCTGAAAATCACCAAGCCAATGAAGGGGCTTTCCTCGATCGTAAACTTGCTGCATTACAAGCATACTTTGAATGGATGCCGATTCGTCCTATTTCCGCAAATGATCATCTCAATATTTATCGCCAGTTTGACTTTGGTTCACTGGTGCAATTGACCATGTTAGATACCCGTATCCTTGCCAGAGATAAGCAACTGGAATATACCGATTATATCACCGCTTCTGGTATGGATTTTCAACGTTTTCAGACTGACTTAACCAATCAGAATCGAACCTTGATGGGGTATACCCAACGTGAATGGTTACAGCAAAAGTTGGCTCAATCCAAGGCAACGTGGAATGTATTGGGTCAGCAAGTGTTGATGGGTAAGATATTAATCCCTGCTGAATTACTGGTACCGTTGAGTGCAGTTCTGAGTGGAAACGCAACTCAAGAGGTTTTAAATCAAATCAATACGATGATCATGGAGTTAGTGCAACTGAAAATGCGTGTGCTACAGGGCGATCCAACATTGACAGCAATTGAAAAGGCACGTTTAACCACTGTCGCACCTTATAATTTAGATGCTTGGGATGGTTATTATGTTGAACGAGAAATTCTATATAACACTTTAAAAGCATTGAACAAGAAGGTCGTAGTACTGGCAGGTGATACCCATAATGCATGGTCATCAGAGTTGTATAGTCAGGCGGGTGATTTTGTCGGTGTTGAGCTGGCGACAAGTTCAGTGTCATCGCCGGGAATTGAAAAGTATCTCAATATTCCAGTGGAACAGTTACAGCAGTTTGAAATGGCGTTTACCACACTGATTGATGAATTGGATTATACCAACCTAAATCAACGTGGTTATCTGAATGTCAGCTTTACTGCAACGCAGGTTCAAGCGGACTGGATCTATGTCGATACCATTAAAGAGCCGCAATATACTGTAGATACAAAACGTGGGCATCAAGTGGTGTTGAATAATCAATTGGTCAATGCCCGCTCGATTAAGAAAACTGCTTAACAAAAGACTATTTAATTTTATATCGCCTGACTACTGAAGAAGATTTAGATGCTATTGCTATCGCATCATTTCTTCAGTAGTACATGGCTAAACTGTCTTTGTACACATAATGATTGAAATAACACAAGAATATCAGGAGTAAAAAACCATGGCTGGATTATCGATTTGGCACGTACTTATTTTTGCAATTGTGGTGATCTTACTTTTTGGCACATCTAAATTAAAAAATTTAGGTAAAGATGTCGGCGGTGCGGTGAAGGATTTTAAAAAATCAATTCAAGATGATGAAACAACCACTGCTGCACTGAATGAACCAAGAACACAGGAACATCAAAATAGCAATGCTGATGTGAACTCTACTGTAAAGCACTAAAACTGGAGAACTAACACATGCTTGATGTCGGATTTTCTGAATTATTGGTTTTTGGGATTATTGCGCTGTTAGTGTTAGGACCTGATAAACTCCCTGAAGCTGCGCGTTTTGTTGCGAAATGGTACAGTAAATTGAAACGTCTCATCAGCAATGTTCAGAACGACATTGACCGTGAATTACGCTTATCTGAATTGCGCGAACAGATGCAGAATGAGATGCAGCGTATTCAAGAATTAGAGCAAAAAATGCAGGCGCAGATGCATGAGCTACAGCAATTATCGGCTATGCCTGGAGATGCTATACAGCAAGAGCAAGCGCCAGCACGATTAGAGAAACAGCAATTAGAGCAACCGCAATTAAAAGAACAGCAAATAGCCCAGCTGAGAGTGAAGCAGATTTATCAACCTGTCTCTCTTGATATTCCTACAGTCTATTTGCCAAGTATCTGGCTAAAACAAGTTCAATGTAATGATGAAAAACTCAGTATTGATCTTGTTCAATCCAAGTCAATATCGCAATTGAAGGTGGCCGTATGACATCAATGATACCGCAGCTACAAGAGCAAGTTTCCGAAGAAGCGACTCAGCTTGAAGCAATGCCAATCACCCGACATTTGATGGTGTTGCGTCAGCATTTGTTTAAAATTATCGGGGTATTGATTGTGCTTTTTTTCTGTTTGTTGCCATTTGCAAACAGAACTTATTCAATGTTATCTGAACCACTACGTGCCCAATTACCTGCCAGTTCGACCATGATTGCTACAGATGTAACTGCAACATTTATGGCACCTTTTAAACTGAATTTCTTTATTGCGCTGATGCTGGCGATGCCTTTTATTATTTATCAGATTTGGGCATTCATTAAACCTGCGTTGTATGAAAAAGAAAAGAGTCTGGCATTCCCATTGTTATTGAGCAGTATTTGCTTGTTTTATTCAGGGATTGCCTTTGCCTATTTTATTGCCTTACCTTCGATTCTGCATTTTTTTATCAGTGTTTCACCTGATACCGTTGCACCAATGACGGACATTAACAGTTACTTAAGTTTCTGTTTAAAACTCTTTTTGGTGTTTGGGGTCACTTTTGAAATTCCAATTATTACACTGGTATTGATTTTAATTGGTTTGGTCAGCACGCAAACGCTGGTGGAAAAAAGACGCTTTATTATTGTGGGCTGTTTTTTTATTGCGATGTTTGTCACGCCACCAGATGCTATTTCGATGATCATGTTGGCAATTCCAATGTGGATGTTGTTTGAATTGGGATTGGTATTTGGCAAGATGATTGAAAAACGTGAACGTGTATAAGTGCTGATTTGTAGCGAAAGTGGTTAAGTGTTGCTTTGTTCTATTCAACCCTTCTTTTTTAAAGCAGACGAATTTATATTTAAGTGTATAAATTCGCCAGATCTCTAGATTTTAACCTATCCTTGTCTCATGGGTGAGTTCGTAATACTGTTCTAAACCCCACATGCGTTGCAGCCAAATCAAACTCTTGCGGATATCGACTACTATTTCGATAACGAGAGCAATAACTCGAAGCACATAAGAAAGAACCACCTTTAATCACATATTGGGTTGCTGCGATGCTTTGCTGACGCAGATCAGTATAATTTCCCATATGTTGATCATGCGCGCCTTGATATACAGAAGAGGTCCACTCCCAGACATTCCCAATCATATCGAACAATTGGAACGCATTGGCAGGGTAGCAGCCGACAGGTGCCACACCTGCAAAATGGTCTTCAACAGAATTATGCATTGGAAATTCACCTTGCCAATAATTGGCTTGTGGATGTTGATGGGCATCCTGAGGCGCTTGATGCAGTGGCGTATCGGTTTTTGAGCCCGCCTTTGCAGCATATTCCCATTCTTGTTCGGTAGGTAAATCTCGTCCTAACCAAACTGCGTAATGTTCAGCATCATTTTTGGTCACATAGCGAACAGGTTCAGCAGGGCGTGGAGCTTGACCCGAAGCGCCATTGGGCGTTTTCCAAGTGTAATCAGACTTGAGTTGCCACCACTGATTAGGCTTATTGGCATCTGGTGAAAATACAGCTGCCTGTTTCTGTTGCTCTGCGTCGGTTACATAGCCGGTTGCTTTTACAAAACTACTAAACTGCGCCACAGTCACTTCGGTTTGATCGATCCAGAAACCCTCAACTTGACGTTGTTTTTGCCCAAAATTGAGTTCATCGGGATAGGCTTTATCGGAGCCGAGCTGAAATGAACCTTTGGCAATCCAAACCATACCTGCTGTTGGCTTTTTTTGCCATGCATTGGGTAAACCTGAATAGTGTTCGCATTGCTGCAATGAACCAAGTGGTATAGAAGCTTTGCTGGTTTGTTTGGGAGAATGGTGCGAGTCGGGCGTAGCTTTATTGCAGCCTGTTACAAGGAACAGGCTACATAGTGAAATTAAAAGAGGGCTAAACTTCATTGAATGTTGTATTCCTTCACCCCATTTTGTTGGGTATATTTGTTATACACATCAAGTAGTTCTTGTAGTTTTACTGGGTTATTTTGTGCAAGGTTTTGGGTTTCACCACGGTCATTTTTTAAGTTATATAATTCCCAAGCTCCCGTTCCTAGCTCTGCTTTACCTTGTAAAGCAATTTTCCATTCGCCTTGACGCGCATATTTACTGCCATGCAATTCATCTGCAAAACTAAAGTTTACAGGACGAATCGCCTGTGCTTTATTTTCAAGCACCGATTTCCACGAGTAACCGCTTGGGGTATTAATCTGACGACCTTTATATTGACTTTGTGGGACAGCAATATTGGCATAATCTAAAACAGTTGGGAAAACATCGAGCACTGAAGCAAAACCATGATAGGTTGCTTGCGCTTTATTTTGATGAGGAAGTTTAACAATGGCTGGTGCTGTGGTTGCACCTTCACCCGCAGTATCTTTCCATAAATGGAAAGGTGCAGCACTGACTTCAGCCCAACGCGGACCGACATAGTGATAAGAACTGGATGTACCGACATTATTCACCCGATTATCAAAACCTGATTCAGCCCCATAACTACCACGAATAAAGCCTTCAGCTCCATTATCTGAAACAAAGAAAATTAAAGTATTGTCGTATAAGTTATTGCGTTTTAAATACTCAATCACGCGTCCAATATTGGCATCAAGGTTTTCGACCATACCCGCATAGATTTCCATTCTGCGTGCTTCTAAGACTTTTTGCTCTGTGGAAAGTTCATTCCATTTGCCATATTTTTGTGGTACATTTTTTGTCGCAATCGGTTCGGCTGCAGTAAAGTTAGCTGGAATTAGACCAAGTTGTTTTTGGCGGGCAATACGACCATTACGGATCACATCATAACCAGCATCGTAAACGCCACGATAACGGTCACGATATTCAGCTGGGGCTTGTAATGGCCAATGAGGTGCGGTGTAAGCAGCATAGGCAAAGAATGGTTTTCCTGAATTTTTACCTGACTCTAAATAACTAATTAGCTTATCGGTGAAGTAATTGGTTGAGAAAAAGTCATCGGGTAATGCTGAAATTGGAACAACTTTACCATCCTCCGTATAGGTGGCATTACGTTTATATGCACTAGGCGCTTGTTTAAAGTGTAAATCTAGACCTTGCAATAGCGTAAATGAATGATCGAAGCCTCTTACATGTGCGTTAGTTTCAGCGGTTAAACCGAGGTGCCATTTTCCACTGATATAGGTTCGGTAGCCGTTATCTTTAAGCACTTCTGCTATTGAGAGTGAGCGCTCATTTAAGTAGCCCTCATAACCCGGCTGGCCTTTTAAGTGGGCAGGAGTGAGCTCAGCCATAGCCCCAATGCCAGCTAAGTGATGGTCTGTACCCGAAATCAATTGTGAACGCGTCGGTGAGCAGGTCGGGGCAGTATGGTAGTCCGTTAAAATACGACCTTCTTTGGTCAGTGCGTCAATATTTGGAGTGTGTATTTCTCCACCAAATGCCCCTAAATCCGAATAACCTAAATCATCAGCCATGATAAATAAAATATTCGGTTGTTTCTTGGTTTCCACCACAGTATTTGAATGGTCTGAATCATTATTACATGCTGAAATAGAAAGACTGATTAATGCAATAGAAAGTGTTGTAAGCAGATTTTTATGAGACATATGTGTCGACTTGGTTTTTTAAAAAATTAGGCTGAGTTTAGAGTGTTAATTTTTATGGTAAAAATAATTAAAATTTGATTGTTAATCTGAAAAAAAGAAAAGCCCTCAATATGCTTCCGAATAGATGTTGAAATCATTTAAAAGTAAGTATGTTGAGCTGTTTAATAAAACCAAAATACTTCTAGGCTTAAAAAAATGAGCACCATCAGCTTATAGCAAGGCCTTGGATATGCTTTAGGCATATTAGGAAAGTTTTATATTCGTGATAGTTTAATACATGATATTCAAATACACCTTTGTAATATCATTGGTTTTAGCATAGCAACAATTTGAATTTATCCAGTTCTACAATTTAATCTGATTAAACTTTAAACGCCGATGTAAATAAACCAGTCACTTTGATTGCGAATGAATGTTTTTTAAACAAAAATATACAGAACTGTCTGTTTTTATGTTGATGGTGTATTGATTAATTGAAGATTATTGTGATAAATTCTACAGAATTAGAGGGAGATCTTTTTTAAAGATTCTTGATGCCTTGATCCTATTTCCCTTCCCCAAGGGAAATAGGAGTTTTTAAGGATTAATAAAAAACAACAGATAAAGATGTTTATAAAAGACTGAAAATACATTATCTCAATGGGAACATAGATAAATTTTATAAAATAACGCATTTGTATGAATTCTACTTTTAAGAGTGAAAATACAAATCTATAGGTAAGTATTACGATGAAAATTTATGAAATGATATTTCATAAAGGAACTTATGAACAAACACGCTTATTTTATATTCAGAATAATAAAGCTTCACGTCAGCATTTTATTGAAAATATGCGTTTAGAACTTGAGCAAGAACTCAAGGACTTCAATCTCAGTTGTAAGTCTCAGTATAAGCATGATTTATTTGCCTTGTACAAAAAAGTCCAAAAAGAAAGCCACTTACATTTAGATGCGATGGAAGATGAATTTATACAAAATTCAAAAGCCATTTTTGATCAATGTATTTGTTTAATTGTTAAAAGTCATGAGGTTTTAAATGTTGTAAAACCGCTGATTTAAAAAAGTATCAGTCAAAATAAATAATCATTAAAAATCAATTCTATAAATTGGTAAGTTGGTAGTTTTATTGTCTTCAATCATAGTACAGTCAATTGCCGTTGTGCTAATTCATAGCCTTGATCTGCGGCTTTTTTCAGCCATTCTTTTGCTTTATTGATATCTTGAGGTAGACCTAAATTTCCATCTAAGTATAGAGATCCCAATTTAAATTGTGCTGTCACATCACCATTTTCAGCCGACTTAAGATACCAATAATTTGCAAGATCTAGATCTTTCTTGATATTTTTCCCATCTGAATATTCTTCAGCTAAATTGTATTGTGCCATCGCATTGTTCTGATTTGCAGATTTGGTCAGCCATTCAATACCTTTACGGGTATTTTTACCGACACCTGAGCCCCATAAATAACTCATTGCTAAACTGAGTTGAGATTCTGAATCACCCGCTTCGGCGGCTTTTTTAAACCAAAAAACACCTTTTTCTTCATCAAAGGACACACCCTGATTGCCACTGCTATAAAGATAACCCACTTGGTATTGCGCTTTTACGTCCCCATTGTTGGCTTTTTCGAGTAGCGCTTCAAAACTTTCTGCAAATACAAGTGTAGTGGGAAAAAATGTAACTATAATCAGAGGGTACATCAGCTTTTTAATTTTAAATTTCATCATTTTTTCAATCATTTGTATCTTTTAATCATTAAAATTAAAGTGCAAAATTAAGTTATAGTCAACTTAATTTGAGCCAAGATTTATTCTATTTTGTCTTTCAAGCTTAGCTCCCTTGGGAACTAAGCTTACCTAAATAATGAAAATGAAGAGCTTATATCACTCGACAAATTGGGGTAAAAGACGCTGTTAATACTACACAAAATTATCTAAACACTCGCATGTTTAGTGGTGAGCAGCATTAAAGCATCGTCCTAAGTATCCAGCTTACATATTTGGATAGTTAGGCCCACCACCACCTTCCGGTGTTACCCATGTGATATTCTGAGATGGATCTTTGATATCACAAGTCTTACAGTGAACACAATTTGCAGCATTAATCTGGAAGCGCTTAGAACCATCATCATTTTCCATAATCTCGTAAACACCAGCAGGGCAGTAACGTTGAGCTGGCTCATCCCATTTTGGTAAGTTGACATTGATTGGAATCGAAGCATCGGTCAGCTTTAAGTGAGCTGGCTGATTCTCTTCATGTACGGTATTCGATACAAATACAGAAGATAAACGATCAAAGGTTAATTTACCGTCTGGCTTTGGATAGGTCGGTTTAAATGTCGCAGCATCTACAGTTTTTAATGCACTAAAGTCAGGTGCAAGGTCATGTAGGGTAAATGGCACTTTAAAGATATTTTGATCGATAAAGTTAAATGCACCACCCATCCATAAACCGAATTTATGCATTGCTGGGCCAAAGTTACGTGAACGATGTAACTCTTCTTTTAACCAACTGTTGTTGAATTTGTCAGTATAGGCAGTCAATTCTTTGGCAAAGAAATCTTCGCCTTCAGCGACACGCGCAACCGCTAAATCGCCACCTTTCTCATGACCTGCTTGAATTGCTTCAAATACAGCTTCACCACACAACATACCCGATTTCATCGCAGTATGAGAGCCTTTGATTTTAGCAAAGTTTAAGAAACCTGCATCATCACCAATTAAGCAACCGCCAGGGAAGGTCAGTTTAGGTAGAGAGTTTAGACCGCCTTTAACAACTGCACGTGCGCCATAAGAAATACGCTTACCACCTTCAAGATATTGCTTGATCAGTGGATGTGTTTTCCAACGTTGCATTTCAGCAAAAGGATACATGTGTGGATTTTCATAAGATAAATCGACAATCATACCCAAGGTCACTTGGTTATTTTCAGCGTGATATAACCACCAGCCGCCCGAAGAACCCGTTTCTGCCAAAGGCCAGCCTGAACCATGCATCACTAAACCTGGTTTATGTTTTGCAGGGTCGATTTCCCAAAGTTCTTTGATCCCGATACCGTAATGTTGCGGATCAGCATCTTGATCTAAGTTGTATTTTGCAATCAGACGTTTACCAAGGTGTCCACGGCAACCTTCTGCAAAAATTGTGTATTTTGCATGAAGCTCGTAACCAGGGGTAAAGTTATGAGTAGGTTCACCATCTTTACCAATACCCATATCACCAGTTTGGATGCCTTTTACAGAACCATCTTCATGATAAAGGATTTCTGAGGCAGCAAAGCCAGGAAAGATAGAAACTTCTAACTCTTCTGCTTTTTGACCTAACCAACGCACTACATTACCCAATGAAATAACATAGTTACCATCATTGTGCATGGTTTTAGGAACCATCCAATGCGGTGCTTCTTGTGACTTTTCAGCAGACATGAGGAAATAAGTTTTGTCCTCTGTCACAGGTACATTTAAAGGTGCACCTTGTTCTTTCCAGTCAGGGAAAAGTTCATTGATTGCACGAGGTTCAAGTACAGCACCAGAAAGGATATGCGCACCAACTTCAGAGCCTTTTTCAACCACACAGACAGAAAGGTCTGGAAGATTGTTTTCAAGCGCTAATTGACGAATTTTAATCGCAGCAGAAAGACCCGCAGGGCCTGCGCCTACGATGACTACGTCAAACTCCATTGACTCTCGTTGTAAATCTTTCATAAAAAGAAATCCTATTTCGCTTGGCGGTATTTTAATTTATTGGGCTAAAAATATCAAATAAAAAAGCATCAAAAAAGGGCTGCTTGATGAGCAAATTCAAAATGATACCCACAAAAAAGCCAGCTAGATTTAGCTGGCTTTAAAATGGGATAACTGATTTTACAAGGTTACTTTTACGATTTTTGCGGATCGTAGAGTTTTTCCTTGATGAAGAGGGCAGGAATAACGCCGCAAATTAAATAAGCAGCTCCCATCACCACAAAACCTAAACCAATAGAACCACCCGATGCCAAGTAGCCAATCGTTGCAGGCGCAAGTGCTGCACCAAGACGCCCCACGTTATAGGCACCACCAATCGCTGTACCACGAATCGCTGTCGGGAAACTTTCCGTCATATAGGTGGCATTTACACCATAAGGAATACCGTATAAAAATCCGAAAGCGATCAATAAATATAAAATGTTGCTGGGTGAGTTATAAAAAACAATCAGTGGTAGAAAAATAGCAGTCCCAATCGCACCAAAGGCATAAGTAAAGCGACGACCAAGTTTATCAGCCATCATCCCCGCAAGGACTTTACCGAGGATCATGGCGGTATAGGTACCGACCATATATGCGGTCATTTCCTTAAACTTCATGCCTAATTCACTTTCTAGATATGAAGGCATCCAGTTATTTACCCCATAATAACCAAATTGCAAGAAGCCTGCTGTGAGCGCCCACAAGATAAACATATTACGATTTCGTTTATCTTTAAAAATCAGTTTAAATGCTGAAGTTTCCTCAGAATTTTTATCGCGTGTTGGTTGTTGTAAACGAGACTGTTGCCATGCGAGTGGTTCTGGTACCAAAAGATGCATTAAAACAGCAATCAATACAGGTACAATGGCAACATAAAACAGCATACGCCAGCCATGATCTGGAATAATCCATCCAGCGAGTAGCGTTGCAACAATATAGCCAACTGTCCAACCTGCTTGTAAGGTACCCAATACCGTTGTACGGTAACGTGTAGGTACATATTCCGCCATCAAGGTATTGCAGGCAATATAAAGCGAGCCTAGTCCGAGAGAAGCAAAAAAGCGTAATAGCCCAAATTCAAGAAAGCTTTGGGTAAAGCCTAGTCCACATGTAAGTAGTGAGAAGGTGAGAATAGAAATAACCACGATCCGTACTCGACCAAATTTGTCACATGCCCATCCCCCAAATATTCCACCGACAGCCATACCCGCCAAGGTAAAACTACCCAGCATACCTGCCTGCACGGAACTTAAACCAAAATCTGCCTTAATACTGTTGAGACTATAAGACAACAGCATCAGATCGGCACCATCCACCAACAAGGCTAAAAATGCAAAAACAAATGCAATTTTCCAAGTGTGAGGTTGTATTGAAGAGAGATGTGTATTGTAGTTTGTCGCCATAATCCATTACCTACATTTGATTTACAGCACTTCAAATCGTTTTAAAGTGCCTAAAAATTAATTAAGACGCAGCGCGAATCATATTTCGAGCAATAATCATTTGTTGAATTTGGGTGGTGCCTTCATAGAGACGGAATAAACGCACATCTCGGTAAAAACGCTCAATGGCATATTCACTGATATAGCCAGAGCCACCATGAATCTGTACGCAACGATCGGCTACGCGACCACACATTTCAGTGGCAAACATTTTTGCGCATGATGCTTCAGTGCTGACGTTCAGCCCAGCATCACGTTGTCTTGCCGCATCTAAAACCATACATTGCGCTGCATAAATTTCTGCTTTGGAGTCAGCAAGCATGGCTTGAATCAATTGAAATTCAGCAATCGCTTGTCCAAATTGCTTACGCTCAAGGGCGAACTTTAAGGTATCGTCTAACATGCGTATGGCAGCACCGACACTGATTGCGGCTATATGTAAACGACCTTTATCCAAGACTTTCATTGCGGTTTTAAATCCTACACCTTCGACACCACCAATCAGTGCTGAGGCAGGAACCCGACAGTTTTCAAAAATCACATCACAGGTATGGGCACCTTTTTGCCCCATTTTTTTATCTGTTTTACCTAGAGAGATTCCTGCGGTTTTGCGATCTACGATAAAAGCAGAAATTCCACCAGCACCTTTAATGTCTGGATTGGTTCGTGCCATCACCGTAAACACCCCTGCATGAGGTGCATTGGTAATAAAGCGTTTGGTGCCATTTAAAATATAAAACTCACCTTCTTTTACTGCGCTGGTTTTTAAAGAGGCAGCATCTGAACCTGCATCTGGTTCAGTTAAGCAAAAAGAGCTGATCACTTCGCCACGTGCTAAACGGGGCAAGAAAAATGATTTTTGAGTTTCGGTACCATCAATAATCAGGCCACTCGAACCGATTCCATTATTGGTGCCGATCAGTGAACGAAAGGCAGGCGAAGTACGTCCAAGTTCAAAAGCGATGGACACCTCTTCTTCCATGGTCAAGCCAAGACCTTCGTATTCTTCTGGAATCGTCAGCCCAAACAAACCCAAAGCTTTCATTTGCTCAATGATGGCTTGAGGGATTTGATCTGTTTCCGCGACTTCATTCTCATGAGGAATAAGGACACCATCTACAAACTGTCGAATCATATCTACCAGTTGTTTGAGTGTTTCCTGATCTCGAATCATAGTCTTGTCCTTTGTACAACATGTTGAAAACATCGAGCTGATGTTGCTAAAACCCTGCATATTGATGCGATAGTAATCAAAGGATCAGTAGAAAACAATATATTTTGAAAATTAATTTCGCAATGCGGTATATTGTGCTTGTTTTTCAGTTGGCTAATTATTTGATTTAATTAATCTATATTTGTTGAATAAAAATCATCACTTTTGATGAAAAAATTAAGTTTTATTTTTAAAGTTTTCTGTGTATATTAAAAATATATATCGCTATGCGAAATTTATATTAAATAAATTTTCCTGTAGGAAATTAATCAAAGGTTAGTGGAATAAACATGGGTGCTTTAAATGGAATTCGTGTACTTGACTTAAGTCGAGTACTGGCTGGACCGTGGTGTGGACAGATTCTTGCCGATTTAGGCGCAGAAGTGATTAAGGTTGAAAGACCGAAACTAGGTGATGATACGCGTTCTTGGGGACCACCTTGGATGAAAGATGACGCCGGACAAGAGACACGAGAAGCCGCTTATTATCAGTCGACCAATCGTAATAAACTTTCTGTTGCAATTGATATTGCAAATCCTGAAGGGCAGGCGCTCATCAAAGCACTTATTCAAGATACCGATGTGGTCATTGAAAACTACAAAGCTGGTTCTTTGAAAAAATATGGCTTGGATTATGCTTCTTTATCAGAAATTAATCCTAAACTGGTTTATTGCTCGATTACGGGTTTTGGTCAAAATGGACCGAGAGCAGAAGAACCTGGCTATGATTTTATCATTCAAGGAATGGGTGGACTGATGTCCATCACGGGTGAAAAAGATGATTTACCCGGTGGTGGTCCGCAAAAAGTAGGTGTCGCATTTTCAGACTTATCAACGGGATTATATTCAACCATTGCCATACAAGCGGCTTTGCTCAATCGTCATATGACGGGTTTAGGGCAACATATAGATATGGCTTTACTTGATGTGCAAATTGCCACAATGGCAAATCAAGGAATGAATTATCTTTCATCTGGAAAAGTGCCGGTACGTTATGGCAATGCACATGCCAATATTGTGCCTTATCAATTATTTAAAGCCGCTGATCGAGAGTTTATCATTGCTTGTGGTAATGACACCCAGTTTATTCAACTGTGCAGAAGTATTGGTTTGCCAGAGTTACCCAATGATGTTCGATTTACCCGTAATGCAGATCGTGTTAAGCATCGTGATGAAGTAATAGAAATTTTATCAAAGCATTTTTTAAGCAAGACTGCCGATGAGTGGGTGAGTGCAATTTATGCTGCTAAAGTGCCTGTTGGTGTGATTAATAATCTAGAGCAAGCTTTTAATGAACCTCAAGTAATTGCGCGAGAGATGCTGGTAGAAATGCAACATCCTCAACGTGAAAAACTTACTGTAGTCGGTTCTCCGATTAAGCTTTCACGTACACCTGTAGAGTATAGAAATGCGCCTCCTTTATTAGGCGAACATACTCAAACAATCTTAGGCCGTATTATTTCTCCTGCTAAACTTGATGAGTTAAAAGCCAAAGGCGTGATAGGATAGTTTTTAAATAGATGATGTGAGCAGTCTAAAGCCATTTTTTTCAATAAAATAAGCAAATTTAGACTTTTCACATCGAGATAGATGCATCGTTTTATTTTCAAAGTGAATCAGATGATTGCTTTTTGCTATTTATAGAAAAAATAGATTATAATTTTCGCAGTGCGAAACAAATATGTGAATTGGTATAACCATGAATGATGCCGTAGATGCAGAACAAACAGAAAAATTATTAGCGCCTTTGAGGCATGAGTTATTGCATCCGATTGAAGATATGCAAGATGAAAATGATCGTCAATTTATTACAGCTTTAGGACGTGGTTTAGAACTCTTACGTTGCTTTACCCCAAAACATCAGCATTTGGGTAATCAAGAGTTATCACAAATGACGGGTTTGCCTAAACCGACCATTACCCGTTTAACGCACACATTGTCACGTTTGGGCTATATCAAGCAGGTCCCAAATTCAAGCAAATTTCAACTTTCAGTTGGGGTTTTGGCGTTTGGTTACTCCATGCTTTCTAATGTGTCTATCCGTAATATTGCACATCCCTATATGAAAAACTTAGCGGATTATGCGGGTGCTGCAGTGGCAATGGCAACGCGTGATCGTCTAAATATGATTTATTTGGATGTGGTACAAGGCAAGGGCAATATGACCATGCGTCGCCAAGTCGGTACTTATTTACCGATTCATTTAAGTTCAATGGGACGTGCATGTCTGGCTGCAATGCCTGAAGATGAAAGAGAGTTTTTACTTGATGCAATCCGTAGCAAACATAAAGACGATTGGATCAAGATTAACCGTGATTTAGATAAGGCATTTAAAGATTATCAAGATTTTGGTTATTGTTTTTCAATTGGTGAATGGCATAAAGATGTCAATTCAGTGGCAGTCCCCTTGATTCATGAACAACATGGTCTACTGGTATTTAACTGCGGCGGACCAAGCTTTATTATGAACCGCGAAAAACTTGAAGAGGATATTGCACCGCGTCTTCTCCACATGGTGAATAATATCCGCACTGAAATTAGCTAATTTTATTGCTTTAAAACTGAAAGGCTAGCAACGATCTACATTGTTGGCCTTTTTAATAAGATGCATGTTAAATAGTTTGCTTACGGAAAATGGGTTTTTTTTCATCAAGGTACTCAGAGCTTGTTTAAATTCGTCACCTTGCAAACAAAGTGAGAATACAGTGGACTCATGATCGATCAGATTTAATAAATTATCGATAAGCATAGGATGCTAAGAAATGAGCCTCTAAATATAAAATAGTGAGTGGAAAGAATATGAAAACCAAAATTACAGAATTATTTGAAATTGAACATCCGATTATTCAAGGCGGTATGCATTATGTCGGTTTTGCCGAGCTGGCTGCTGCAGTTTCAAATGCGGGTGGGTTAGGCATTATTACCGGTTTAACCCAGCGAACACCTGAAAATCTAGCAAAAGAAATTGCCCGATGTCGAGAAATGACCGATAAGCCTTTTGGTGTCAATCTAACTTTCTTACCCACAGTCAATACACCTGATTATCCGGGTTTTGTCGAGGCAATTATTAAGGGTGGGGTAAAAGTTGTAGAAACAGCAGGTCGTAATCCTGAACAGGTCATGCCTTATTTAAAGGCCGCTGGAATTAAAGTGATTCATAAATGTACTTCGGTTCGGCATAGTCTAAAAGCTCAAAAAATTGGATGTGATGCTGTTTCTGTCGATGGTTTTGAGTGTGGTGGGCACCCCGGTGAAGATGATGTACCGAATATGATTTTATTGCCTTTAGCTGCCGATACCTTAGAAATTCCATTTGTTGCATCAGGTGGTATGGCTGATGGACGCTCACTTGCTGCCGCTTTAGCCATGGGGGCGGATGGTATTAATATGGGAACACGTTTTATTGCAACTCAAGAAGCGCCAGTACATGCAAATGTGAAACAGGCGATCCTGAATGCTACAGAAAGAGATACTCGTTTAATTATGCGCGCTTTGCGTAATACTGAGCGCGTTATGAATAATGCAGCTGTAGAAAAAATTGTAGCCAAAGAAAAAGCACTTGGTGACCAGATTAAATTTGAAGATATCATTGAAGAAGTTGCAGGTGTTTATCCTAAAGTGATGATCGATGGTGATGTCAATGCTGGGGCGTGGTCATGTGGTTTGGTTGCCAGTCTGATCCATGACATTCCGACATGTGATGAACTGGTCAACCGTATTGTAAAAGATGCAGAAGACATTATTCGTGGACGTTTATTCGGGCTTTTATAAACATCTATTTGAGTTCAGCTTTATCTCGATGATGAAAGACTGCTTTTAAAGATCAGCACAACACTATGAATTGTGCTGATTTTTAGCATCTGCAAGACAATAATATAGACACAGCAGGGCAAAAACTAAGCCCAAGATACATACACCTGTCCAGCCAAAATGTTTCCATGCATAGCTTCCACTCGTGGTCCCTAAAGCACCGCCAGCGAAATAACCTGTCATATAGATGGCATTGAAACGTGAACGCAATTGTTGGTTAAGCTTAAAGACAATACTCTGATTGGTGACATGAACAGCCGAGAGCGAAGCATAAAGGATAAGTAAGGCAATGATATAAAAGATAAAATGATAAGAGAGCAACAAAAACAATAGCCAACTTAAAATCAGACCGATACCACAACATATCGAAATTTTATGAATATAGCCTTGATCAATAAATTTACCTGAAAAATTGGCAACGAATGTCCCTAAAACACCGACAAACCCAAATAAGCCAATCGTAAAATCACTGAAAAAATAAGGCGCAGGAGCTAAGAGTAAAGACATGGTGGTAAAGGTTAAGCTTACACAGGCAAAGGTTAATCCACCAATATAGGTTCTGATTCTTAGGCGACGATTTTGAATAAAGATTTGCGGCAGTGAGTGAATTGTTTTGAGATAATTTTCAGATTTGGTTGGAGGAAATAAGCCAATATTACGGTACAAAATAATCGCAATGAGCAATAATAAAAAACCGCTGAGCAGATAAATAACATTCCAAGCAAAAAGCGTCGACATCATCCCTGATAATGAGCGTGCCAATAAGACACCCATCATTAACCCACTCAGTAAAAAACCAACAACACGACCACTATGTTGAATTGGAACCAGACTGGCAGCCAGTGGTAACAACAGTTGGGCTGAACTAGAAAATAACCCTGTAATGATGGTACCGAACATTAACAGATAAATATTGTGGGAAAAACCACTAATAATTAGCCCAATTGAGGCAAGCAGCATAAATATAAACAACAACTTACGCTTTTCGAGAATATCCCCTAAAGGCATTAAAAACAGCAGACCTGCTGCATAGGTGATTTGCGCTAAAGTAGGCACCCATGCTGTGGTGGTATCTGCTAAATTTAAACTTAGACTAATGGAATGAATCAGTGGTTGGCTAAAATAATTCCCACCAGTACAGATGCCTGCTGCAACTGCCATTAAAATAATGGTTGGGGTATAGAGAGTGTTTTTCATCATGCCTATGGTTTGTCATTATGAAATCGGAACTTTTAATCCACACAACCATGTATCTGCTGATTTTACGCATCTGATTTTAAACATGGTTGTTAAGGCGTTTCACTCAAAGCATCTTGAATGTTGTGCACCATATGGATTAAACGGGGACCAATTTCACCTTCAAGTTTTTCAGGGTTTAAATGAAAACTTGGTGCACCGCAGTTAAACACATAAAGACCATGTTTGGAGCTGACTAAAGGTACAGCAACAGAGTTTACTTCTTTATGCCATTCACCTAAAGAAAGGCAATATCCGTAATCTTGATAATCTCGGAAAGCTCGTTCTAAAGAACGTTTAATTGCAGGCCAGTTTTCAGCATTTTTTTGTTTAAGCGCATCCAGTAAAAAGTTACGCTCACGTTCAGGTGTAGCCGCCAAGCAAGCTCGACCCATGGAACTGCTGTGAATGGGTAGGGTTGAGCCGATGGGACGGCGCATATTTAAAGCAGTTTCGATCTGAACCACATCGATATAGACCATATTTAAACGATCACGGGTTGCCATCGCAACAGGTGCTTGTACATATTGGCTCATTTCTTCCATATAGCGATGTGCAATATTACGGATAGAAATATTGGACAAGGCTGCATAGCCTAAAGATAAAACACCGATATCCAAGGTATATTTGGTGGAGTTCGGTAGTTGTTTTAAATAGCCTAATGACACTAAGGTATTGGTTATCCGCGCAATGGTTGGTTTTGGTAAACCCGTCATTTTTGCCAGTTCTTGGTTACCCAAGACTTGATTGTTGGCAGAAAAACAACGTAATAGCTCTAAACCACGTGCTAAAGAAGCGATAAATTGGGGGTTATTTTCCCGATGAATATGTGAAATAGGATCAAGACGTATCTCATCAAAATTTATAGGTTGTTCAGTTTCTGAATTCTGAGACATTCAATACTCAAATATAATAAAGCAACAGTTTGGCTATTATATTTCGCTCTGCAAAATAAATCCATTCATCACTGCGCTGTTGTGATGAATGGATACTCGGTTAGTGATTAAACAGTCAATGCTATGACACGTTTTCAATCACCATAGCTAAGCCTTGTCCTACGCCGATACATAAGCTAACGACAGCATATTTCTTATTGCGGCGGATCAGCTCACGCGAAACTGTCAGTGCAAGACGTGCACCAGAAGCCCCAAGTGGGTGGCCAATGGCAATTGCACCACCATTTGGGTTGACACGCGGATCATTAAAATCAACATCTAAACCTTTTAAGCAAGATAATACTTGTGAAGCAAAAGCTTCATTGATTTCAATGATATCCATATCATCTAAAGTTAGCCCTGCACGTGCAACGGCTTTTTTGATTGCTTCGATTGGGCCAGCACCCATAATACGAGGTTCAATACCTGCTGCTGCTGCTGACAAGATTTTTGCCATTGGCTTTAAGCCATATTTTTGGCCCGCTGCTTCGGAACCGATGAGCAATGCAGCAGCACCATCGTTAATACCCGATGCATTTCCAGCAGTGACGACACCACCTTCAAATAATGGTTTTAATTTGGTTAAGGCTTCAACAGTTGAGCTTGGGCGAGGGTGCTCATCTTCAGAAACCAGTTTTGGTGGTAACTTTTTGCCTTGAAAGACTTCAATTGGGGTAATTTCACCAGTAAAAAAGCCGTCTTGTTTGGCTGTTTGATACTTGGCTTGTGATTGGGCAGCAAATAAATCTGCCTGTTCACGGGTAATGCCAAACTCAACTGCGACATTGTCACCAGTTTCAGGCATTGAGTGACCACCGTATTGTGCAATCAGTTTTTTGTTTGGAAAGCGTGAGCCAATTGTGGTGTCGTAAATTTTGGCCTCACGGCTATAGGCAGTTTCAGCTTTACCCATCACAAATGGAGCACGTGACATGCTTTCTACACCACCTGCAATATACAAGTCGCCTTCGCCACAGGTAATGGCACGTGCAGAGTCAATCACAGCACCCAAACCACTTGCACATAAACGGTTTACAGTTTGGCCGGGAACAGTCACAGGTAAGCCCGCGATTAATAGGGCATTTCTGGCAACATTACGACTGTCTTCACCACCTTGGTTGGTATCGCCTAAAATAACATCTTCAATCGCTGCGCCCGGAACCCCAGTTTTTTCAAGGAGCTTTTGCAAAACTGCCGCAGCTAAATCATCTGGACGTACTGAAGCAAGCTCACCTGCATGACGACCAATCGGGCTACGTAAACCATCATAAATATAGGCATTTAACATTGAGAAGTTCCTTTTCAAAATCCAGAATTAAAAGTAAGCGGTAAATTTAATGCGACACGACGTTGTAACCATGGGCTAGGGCGATAACGTGGGTCGTAGGTCAGTGTTGAGATACGATTGAGAATGAGTAAGATTTTTTGGCTACCGATATGATCACCCCATTCAATAGGGCCAAAGGGATAGCCTAAACCTAAACGGACTGCGGCATTGATATCATCGACACTAGCAATATTTTGTTGTGCAATATCACAACCTAAATTAATCACCATGGCTAAAACACGTTGTGCCACGAAGCCAATACTTTCAGCGATCATGCTGACCATAGCACCATCTAAATTAAACATAGAGTGGGCTGCTTGACGATACTCAGTGCTTGTCGCCAGTGACGGCATTAACGTTCTATGTTTGCTTATGCCATATAGCATATCTATGGCAACAGCTTGTTGTGGATTGACTTTTAAACGTGTCGCTGCTTGGGTGGTATCTTCACCGTAGCAAGCGAGTAAACATAAACTCTCAGGTAATGGTTCTAAACCTGTATCTAAGACAATATTTTGCTGGATTAAATAATCTTCCAGTTGTTGTTTATCTTCAGCAAAATCAGCTGCAATCCAAACTTTTGGATAGTCTGTTAAACGCTCAACAAACTGTGCGGGTTTTTCACCTGTTTTTGTGCCTGTTTCATAGTGGTAAAAGCCTTGATTAACTTTACGCCCAAGTTGTTTGGCTTCAAGCATTTGTTTGGTCAATGGATTGGGCTTGTAACGGGCTTCTTCATAGTATTGATGATAAATCGACTCCATTACAGGATGTGATACATCCAGTCCTGTTAAATCCATGAGTTCGAATGGTCCCATTCTAAAACCAACACCATCTCTTAAAATGCGGTCAATTTCACTGATGTCACAGACGTTTTCATTTAAGATTTTTAACGCTTCGGTGCCATAGGCGCGCCCCGCATGATTAATAATAAATCCTGGGGTATCTTTGGCAACAACAGGTCGATGACCAAATGCACGTGATAGCTCATTTAATGCATCTACAATACGTGGATCCGTTTTTAATCCTTGGATCACTTCCACAACTTTCATCAGTGGTACTGGATTAAAAAAATGGAAACCGACTACACGTTGTGGTTTTTTACAGTTTGCTGCAATGGCTGTGATTGAAAGCGATGAAGTATTTGAGGCTAAAATAGTGGTGTCTGAAACGATCTCTTCGAGTTGTTGCATCAACGCTTGTTTGATATCTAAACGCTCAATAATCGCTTCCACAATCAAGTCGCAGGCTTTTAAATCTTCAAGTTGCGCTGCAACGATCAAATGTTTGTTGGCATTTTCCGCCTGTTCAGCGCTGATTTTATTTTTATCGACCAGCTTTTGAAAAGTTGCTGCCAGCTTTTCTTTGGCCTGTAGCGCAGCACCTTCTTTGGTGTCATATAAATAGGTGGTATGACCTGATTGTGCGGCAATTTGAGCAATACCGCTGCCCATAATACCAACACCAATTACAGCCATGCTTTGAATATCATAAGTCATGTCGATCATCCTGATAACTGATCCAGATTAAACGAAAAATTAGAGACGGAAAAAATAGAAACGAAATAAACCAGTACAGTCTGGTGGGTTAACTCAGACATTGTTTATCACCATCAATCGGTAAAATTTGTCCAGAAATAGAGCAACCGCTTTCCGAGGCTAAAAATATACACAAATCGGCAATATGCTTTGGATTGACAAAATATTTGAGCGATTGATTTTTAAGTGCATTTTGCGTAATGGCATCCAAAGAAGTTTGAGCGATATCTGCACGCGCTTGTAACACCCGTTGAACACGTTCCCCATCCACTGCACCTGGAAGTATGGCATTGACTCGAATATTGTCTGCACCAAGTTCCATCGACAATGTTTTGGTAAAACCAATTAATCCCCATTTAGAGGTCGCGTAAGCCAAACGATATGGATAGCCCAAACGTCCAGCGATCGATGACATATTGATAATGACACCTGCTTCCGACTGTTTTAAAAAGGGGATAGCGAGTTGGGTGATAGCAAAGGTACTATTTAAATTTAGGTTTAATACCGCACTCCAATCGGCAAAACTCAATTCTTCTGCTGCGATGGTTGGGCCAGAAATCCCTGTATTATTGACCAGAACATCAATATGCCCCAGTTTGCTGATGGCATCACTAAACATAGATTTGATTTCATCATGGTTAGATAAATCACATGCATAAATATGTAGTGCAGGATAGGCCTTTTGGAATTGCGCTAAGCTTTCTGCATTGATATCACAAACGAAAACTTCATCGTGATGTGCTAAGAATGCTTCTGCAATACATCGTCCAATTCCTGAACCGCCTGCACTAATCAATACTTTTCTAGCCATTTCTATTCCATTGTTGTTATCGATTAAACTTATTTGCCTTGATATGATGGTTTACGCTTTTCAATAAATGCTTGAATGCCTTCATTTTTATCTTCGGTCGAAAACAACAATTGAAATGATTTACGCTCCAATGCCAAACCTGCATTTAATGGAACATCTTCGCTCATTAATGCAACTTCTTTGATTTGTTGTAGGGCAATCGGTGGCATTTTTGCTAGACTTTGCGCCATTTGAATGGCAGTTGGGATGGTCTGGTCATCTTCAGTAACTTGGGAAACCAGTCCAATGCTATATGCTTCTTCGGCTTTGACCATTACACCCGTCATGATCATACGCATCGCGTGGAATTTACCCACTGCACGAAAGAGACGTTGGGTTCCACCAGCACCAGGCATTAAACCGACTTTAATTTCAGGTTGACCAAAAGTTGCGCCTTTACCCGCAATAATAATGTCGCTATGCATGGCAAGTTCACAACCGCCACCCAGTGCATAACCATTTACAGCAGCAATCACGGGTTTAGGACATTGCGCAATTGCATTCCAATAACGTTCTGTATGACGTAGCAACATTTCTGTGGAGGTTGCGCTTGCCATTTCTTTTAAATCTGCACCTGCGGCAAAAACTTCTTCACCACCTGTGAGCACAATGGCATTGATCTGGTCATTAAAACTTAACTCAGTAAACACTTGAGCCAGTTGCTGACGTACCTGTGTATTTAAGGCATTTTTAGCCTCTGGACGATTAATCTTCACGATCGCTACTTTCTGAACAGAATAGTCAACTTCAATGAAACTGTTCCCTGTTATTTCACTCATTTTTGATTCCTTGTTTCGCAGATCAAAACTATGTTTCTTTAATAATGCGTGTTTTGAAATTTATTTCAAGTATTTTTTATGCCTCTTGATACTTTATCGTCTGCATATTTTTCTAAGTGATTGATATTTAATATTGGTGGAGTATAAAATTTCGCTTAATGAAATTAATTTTCAAAAAAGCTTGAAATTTGTGTTTTTAATCTCGTACTATGAAACACATTCGCAGTAAACAAGATTTAAAACAGGGTATCCATTACCCAGCTGGAATAGCTGATGGATGCAATGAAGCTACAAAAGAAGGGAGATCATAGATGATCCGTGATGAAGGAATGTTGCAACAGTTGCTCACAACAATTCGTGACTTTGTAAAAAATGAATTGATTCCACGTGAGCATGAGGTTGCCGAGCAGGACAAAATTCCTGAAGATATCGTGCAACAAATGCGTGAGTTAGGTTTGTTTGGGTTAACCATTCCAGAAGAATATGGTGGATTGGGAATTACCATGGAAGAGGAGGTGAATGTTGCATTTGAACTTGGACAAACTTCACCAGCATTCCGTTCACTGATTGGTACCAACAATGGTATTGGTTCAAGTGCGATTTTGATTGATGGCACAGAAGAACAAAAACAAAAATATCTTCCTCGTTATGCCAGCGGTGAAATTATTGGTTCATTTTGCTTAACCGAACCTGAGGCAGGTTCAGATGCCGCCTCTTTAAAAACCAGTGCAGTCAAGGATGGTGATTTTTACGTTTTAAATGGTACCAAACGCTTTATTACCAATGCACCACATGCTGCTACTTTTACCGTGATGGCGCGGACCAATCCTGATATTAAAGGCGCAAGTGGTATTTCTGCATTTTTAGTTGAAGCCAATACGCCTGGGATTAGTTTGGGAAAAATCGATCAAAAGATGGGACAAAAAGGTTCTCATACTTGTGATGTGATTTTTGAAAACTGCCACGTTCCAGCATCAGCACTGATTGGTGGGATTGAAGGTATTGGTTTTAAAACAGCCATGAAGGTTTTAGATAAAGGTCGTTTACATATTGGTGCATATAGCGTCGGTGTGGCTGAACGGATGTTAAATGACGCACTTCACTATGCAATTGAGCGCAAACAATTTGGTCAGCCGATTGCTAATTTTCAATTGATCCAAGCCATGCTTGCAGACTCAAAAGCTGAGATTTACGCGGCAAAATGTATGGTGCTCGATGCTGCGCGTCGCCGTGATAATGGTGAAAAAATTAGTACAGAAGCATCTTGTTCAAAAATGTTTGCCACTGAAATGTGTGGTCGGGTCGCAGATCGTTGCGTACAAATTCACGGTGGTGCTGGTTATATCAGTGAATATGCCATTGAACGTTTTTATCGTGATGTACGTTTGTTCCGTTTATATGAAGGAACCACGCAAGTTCAACAATTGATTATCGCAAAAAACATGATTAGGGACGCTACAGCCTAATAACAATTAGATGCCATGAGGCAGGGGATGCCTCATATTCCTTCTGAGGATATGGACATGACAACGGAAACAGTTACACAAAATAATAGTGGTAATAATGGGGCTGGAGAGGTGATTCAGACACCCAAAAAGATTTGGATTACGGCCTTTATCTTTGCATTTTTTACTTTGCTTTGTGATGGCGCAGATTTGGGCTTTTTAGCGTTAAGTTTGACCAGTTTAAAGGCTGAGTTTCATCTGAGCGGTGTACAAGCAGGAACTTTGGGCAGTTTGACACTGTTAGGTTCCGCCGTGGGTGGTTTAGTCGGTGGATGGGCTTGTGATCGCTTTGGCCGAGTACGCGTGATTGTATTCTTTATTGCTTTTTCTTCTGTTCTGACCTGTGCATTGGGTTTTACGCATTCATATATGCAATTTGCGATTTTAAGAACAGTCGGTGCAATGGGCTTAGGCGCACTTTATATTGCCTGTAATATTTTAATGTCTGAAATGGTGCCGACCAAACATCGTTCTACAGTGTTGGCAACACTGATGACGGGCTATACCTTGGGGTCTTTACTTGCGACTTTATTGGCAGGTCATATTATTCCTGAACATGGCTGGCGTTTCCTATATTGGCTTGCAATTACCCCGATTATTTTATCAGTACTGATGCATTTTATCGTACCTGAGCCTGAGTCATGGAAAAAAGCACGCCAATTAAAAGTCATTGCAACGCCACAAAATGCACAGCCTGTTAAACGTCAGAATCCGTATTGGGAAATTTTGAAAGATAAGAAACATGGCACCATGTTTGTGCTGTGGATTTTGAGTACCGGTGCTTTGCAATTTGGTTATTACGGTGTGAGTAACTGGCTGCCGGCTTATTTGGAATCTGATCTAGGAATCAAGTTTAAAGAAATGGCGATGTATATGGTCGGCACTTTCTTAATCATGATGTTTGCCAAAATTATTGCTGGGATTATTGCGGATAAATTGGGTCGCCGCGCTGTATTTGCATTCGGCACAATTGGCACAGCTCTATTTATTCCCGTGATTGTTTACCTTAACACGCCTGCCAATATTTTATGGCTCATGCTGTTCTTTGGTTTTCTATACGGCATACCGTATGCAATCAATGCTACGTATATGACTGAAAGTTTTCCAACCTCAATTCGAGGCTCGGCGGTTGGCGGTGCGTATAACATCGGTAAAGTGCTTTCAATTTTCTCTCCATTAACCATCGGTTATTTATCACAACATGGTTCGATTGGTTTAGGACTGTTGGTGATGGCTGGGGCGTACTTTATATGCGGTGTAATTCCATTGTTATTTATTAAAGACCGACTATTTAACCCGCAAAAGGCAGAGTGACAATTTGACCTGTCACGTCAATTTAAGGATGAAAAGGGACAAGCGAAATGATAAATAAAATCACCAGTGACATTGAACCGATTTTAAAGGCAATTCCTGATGGTGCAACCATCATGACCAGTGGTTTTGGTGTGACAGGTCAGCCTGCGGAACTGATTGAAGCCTTGATCGATTTAGGTAAAAAAGAGCTGACCATTGTCAATAACAATGCTGCCTCTGGTGATCGTGGTTTGACCAAGCTGATCATTGCAGGTTGTGTCAGAAAAATGATCAGTTCATTTCCAAAGTCAGCGGGTTCGACCGTATTTCAAGACTTATATCGTGCAGGAAAGATTGAGTTAGAACTGGTTCCACAGGGCAACTTAGCCTGTCGTATTCAAGCGGCAGGTGCAGGTCTAGGTGCAATATTTACACCGACAGGCTATGGCACAAAAGTCGCAGAAGGCAAAGAAACCAGAACCATTAATGGTCGAAACTATGTACTTGAGTATCCGCTTGAAGCTGACTTTGCTTTGATTTATGCCGATCAAGCCGATCGTTGGGGGAATTTGACCTATCGTAAGGCAGCACGGAACTTTGGCCCGATTATGGCAAAAGCGGCAAAAACAACCATTGTTCAAGTGAATCATACGGTAGATCTAGGAAGCCTTGATCCTGAGTGCATTATCACACCTGGGATTTTTGTACAGCATGTTGTCAAAGTAGGAGATATCTAATGTCAGTTCAAAAACGTTCTCGTGAAGATATCGCTCAGTTGATTGCTCAGGATATTCCCGAAGGAGCTTATGTCAATTTAGGTATTGGTTTACCTACCAACGTTGCGAAGTATTTACCTCAAGACAAAGAAATCTTTCTACACTCAGAAAATGGGGTTTTGGCCTTTGGCCCGCCACCCAAAGCAGGTGAAGAAGATGAGGACTTGGTCAATGCTGGAAAGGAATTAGTCACTTTGCTGGATGGTGGTTGCTTTATGCATCATGGAGATTCCTTTGACATTATGCGTGGTGGGCATTTGGATATCTGTGTGATTGGTGCTTTTCAGGTCGCAGTGAATGGCGATTTAGCCAATTGGCATACTGGCAAAGCTGATGATGTTCCCGCTGTAGGTGGTGCAATGGATTTAGCGGTGGGTGCCAAGTCAATTTATGTCTATATGGAGCATGTCACCAAAAAGGGCGAAGCTAAAATTGTCGATGCATTGAGTTATCCCATTACAGGCGAGCAGTGTGTAGATCGTATTTATACCGATTTATGCATTATTGAATTAAAAGATCACAAAGCCTATGTCACTGAAATGGTTTCGGGACTAAGTTTTGATGAATTACAGGCAGTAACGGGCTGCCCGTTGATAGATGCACGAGACGCTTAGTTTATAAGCGTAGGAAAAAAAGCTTCTTTAAGGATTAAAAGATGAAAAAATTAATTTTAGCTACAGCTTGCGCTGTGGCTTCAGGGACTATTTTTGCAAATTCACCAGTGACAGCAGAACAACGGATTAATCTGTTAGAGACAGAGCTGCAAAAACTCAAAGCAGAACTCGAAGCTCAAAAGCTGTCACAAAATAATTTGCAGGTCAAACAAGCAAAAATTGAAGAAAATGTAGAAAAAAATAAAGCACTTGAAACCGCGAAACCAATTGCACCTTCGTGGGTGACTTGGACAGACAATGTTAAAGTCTATGGAATTGCCCGACTTGATGCTGCAGTTGATTTTAAGTCCTCACCAGATTCGGGAGGAAGAACCACCAATAGCATAAACCGTACTCCGTTTGAAAGTGACAAACGTTCCGATCATGCCCGCTCAGATGCCATGATCAATGCCAGTCGAATCGGGGTGTATTTCAACAGTCCAGATAAGGCTGTAACAGGAAATATTGAAGCCGATTTCTTTGACAGTGCCAACATGGGTACAGGCGATGGTAAATTCCGTATTCGTCATGCTTTCTTTACTTATAAAGATTGGACTTTCGGTCAAACATGGTCTTTGATGTCCAATATGGAAACACGTACAGAGTCCGTCGATTATACTCAGTTTATGGGAACCTCTTATACCCGTACACCTCAAGTGCGCTATGACTGGAAGATAAATGGCAAGAGTGATTTAAAAGTCGCATTGGAATACACTGGATCTCGGGTTTCAGCATTCCCGACATTGACAGGTCGATATACGGTAAAAGAAGGTGCCTTAACGGCTTTGGTTCAAGGTTTTGTCAATGAAAAATCAGTAGATGTTGCGAAAGATACGGTTAAAAAAGTCAGTTGGGGCGCGGGTGCTGGTTTAAAATACCAACTAAGCCCAGCGCAATCTGTACAGGCGAATTATCAATATATCGTGGGTGATCAAAAATTCATGCCATATACCACACAAACTGGCCTGACAAATGCAACCAGTTTAAATGCGGCAGGTGATTTTTCTTTAAATGCGCAAAAAACAGATTTAGAGATGAATAAACTCAATAGCTTAAATATTGGCTATTCATATAAATTTAATCCGCAATGGCGTGCAAATTTATCTGCATCAATTTTTGATTTTGATGATGATTCAGCCTATGCAAAACTCAATCCTGACGCAAATAAGCGCTTAACGGATTATGCAGCTAATCTGTTTTATTCACCGGCTGAGCAAATTGATATTGGTATGGAATATCATCAAGGTAAGCGTGAAGTGTTTGATGGAAGAACAGCAGATGTTTCTCGCATTAACTTTGTGTCGATGTACAAATTCTAAAATAAGGTGAGCTGCGCAATGGAAAAAATAGTTCAACCTGACACAACGCATATCTTGTCAAAAAGCTTTATTTTCATCATGGCAATGGCATGTGGAATTTGTGCAGGTTCGAACTATTATAACCAGCCTTTGATTTATTCTATTGCAGAAGCCTTACAGGTCAATGCAGAACAAGTCGCTTTAACAATTGTGATCGGCCAACTCTCTTATGCCGTTGGTCTGTTTATCTTGGTGCCGCTCGGTGATTTTTTTGAAAAGCGTAGCTATATTTGTCTGTTAATGTGCTGCACAGGTTTTGCCCAGATCGGGCTTTCTTTAAGTCAAAGCTTGCCCGTATTGTATGGTTTTACCTTTTTAGCCACCTTCTTTTCGATTACGACACAAGTCTTGGTGCCATTTGCTGCTGGTTTGGCGAGCCCTCAAAAAAGCCCGCAAATTGTCGGAACACTGATGAGTGGCTTGTTTTTAGGCATTCTCTTGGCCAGATCAATCGCAGGCTTACTTTCGACCGTTTGGTCATGGCATGCGGTGTATTTACTCAGTGGTATGGTGATTTTAGCTTTTGCAGTAGTGATGTGGCTTAAATTACCCGTTGCTCGAAAATCTCATCAATTAACAGTGCTGCAAATTTATCGTTCATTGTTTACATTGGCCGTTGATCAGCCACATTTAATTCGCCGCGGTCTGGCAGGTGGGATCGGCTTCGGTATATTGGCGTTGATCTTTACCACCATGACTTTTATTCTTGCCAATGCGCCTTATCATTTTAATGATTTCCAAATTGGCTTATTTGGCATAGTTGGTTTGGCGGGTGTGTTTGCAACCCCTTGGGCGGGAAAACAAATTGCCAAAGGATTGGAAAATAAAGTTGCACTGATTTGTATGTGGTTATTGGTACTGGCATGGATTCCACTGTTTTTTGCCCAACAGTCTTTGCTGGCTTATGCAGGAGGTGTGATTTTGGCTTATTTTGGTTTATCGGCCTTTCATGTACTTAACCAAAATCTGGTCTATCGAATTTCAGCACAAGCACGTTCTCGAATTAATTCTATTTATATGACATTGTATTTTGGTGGTGCTGCGTTGGGTTCTTTGGTTGCGGTCTACACGTGGAAACATTGGGGATGGAGTGTCTGTGTGGCTGTGGGTTTAGCCATGGCAATTCTAAGTTTTATAATTGACCGAATAGATTTTTATGTCATGAAGAAAACAGTGATAAAAGACTAAGCCGTAAAAGGGCTTAGTCTTTTTATTATTTTCGTATGATCATCAGTGTTGCCGTCGCAAAAGCATAAATTTTGCCATTTTCATCCACAATTTTACCTTCTGTGGTAATGATATTACGTCCAGCATTAATCAGTTCAGCTTGTGCGTAGTAGGCGGTATCGATCTGCATTGGGCGAATCATTTTCACATTGAGATCAATCGTGCCATAACCCATGCCATGTTCCAGCAAGGTATGTGCTGCACTTCCCGTTGCAGTATCTAAAGCAGTCGCACAAAAACCGCCATGGATTGTTCCTTGTATATTTCGATGCGCTTGACTTGGCGTAACCTTATACGTCGCTTTGCCTTTAGAAACTTCGATTAACTGCATAGGAATGGTTTGCGCCATGGGCGACGCTGAAATTTCACCATTTTTTAAAGCAGTTAAGAATTCAAGACCTGTGTATTGAGGGTTATCCATAAATCATCCTTGGAGTGTTAAGCGATCTAATTACCATACTATAAAATTTAATTTTACGAAATAATATTTTGCTATACAAAATTATTTTTTAATCAAATATTATACTTGAATTTTTATTTATTTAAATATTATTGTTCAAATACAGCTTGTTGTGTCGGTTTGTCATATTTTTGGTGGTATTTTTGAATAAATTTATCTAATGAAAATGAAAATAAATTTTGCAATAAGAAATTTATTTGATATTTTTAAGCAATCGTAAAATAAAATTGTCATCCAAGGGAAATCATCTCTATCTGCATCATCGGCAGAAGAACTGAAAGGGAAACACTATGCCTTTATACAAAGCACCACTGCGTGATATGCAATTTGTATTGCATGAAATGCTGCAAACAGAAGAAAACTACCAAAAACTACCCAAATATCAGGAAACGGTCAGTCGTGAATTGATCAATCAATATTTAGATGCCGCAGCAGACTTTTGTGAAAATGAGCTTGCACCCATCAATCAAAATGGTGATCAGGAAGGTTGTCATTTAAATCAGGGTGTTGTTACAACCCCAGCGGGATTTAAACAGGCTTATCATAAATATACTGAATTGGGTTTTACCTCACTGACGGCGGATCCTGAATATGGCGGTCAAGGTCTACCCACATTATTGCGTATTGCAATCTCAGAAATGCTGTGTGGTTCTAACTGGGCTTGGGCAATGTATCCAGGTTTATCGCATGGCGCAATGCGCACCATTGAACATCATGGTACAGCAGAACAAAAGCAACAATTTTTAAGCAAACTGATTAGTGGCGTGTGGACAGGGACAATGTGTCTGACCGAATCACATGCAGGTTCAGATTTAGGTTTGATCCGCACCAAGGCCGAACCAAACCCAGATGGAAGTTATGCAATTACTGGCGAGAAAATCTTCATCTCTGCTGGGGAACATGATCTGTCAGAAAATATTATTCATATTGTTTTAGCCCGATTACCACAAGCACCTGCGGGGACCAAAGGGATTTCACTGTTTATCGTGCCAAAATATAACCTCAATGATGCAGGTGATTGCCAAGATCGCAATAAGGTTATCTGTAGTGCGATTGAACACAAGATGGGGATTCATGGCAATGCAACCTGTGTTTTAAATTTTGATGGGGCCAAGGGCTATTTAATTGGTCCTGAAAACCGTGGGCTAAATTGTATGTTTACCTTTATGAACACAGCACGTATTGGAACAGCTGTACAAGGGTTGGCGGCTTCGGAGATTTCATTTCAAGGTGCATTGAGTTATGCCAAAGAACGTTTGGCGATGCGCGCTTTATCAGGTGCAAAATATCCAGATAAAAATGCTGATCCGATTATTGTACATCCAGCTGTGCGTTCGATGTTAATGACGCAAAAAGCCTTTTCTGAAGGTGGTCGCGCATTGGCATATTTTCTGGCTCAGCATGTTGATATTGTTGAAACATCCAATGATCCTGAACAACAGAAAATCTCAGATGAATTGTTGGCATTTTTAACCCCGATTGCCAAAGCTTTTTTAACTGAATCAGGCAATGAAGCGGCAAAACACGGCGTACAAATTTTTGGTGGGCATGGATTTATTGTTGAACATGGCATGGAGCAAATTGTTCGTGATGTCCGTATCTCAACCTTGTATGAGGGAACCACAGAGATTCAGTCTTTAGATTTGCTGGCACGTAAGGTGCTCAAGTCGGATGGCAAACTATTAAAAAATATGACTGATTTAATTGAGCAGTTTATTGCAGCTAATCAATCAAATACCGTATTGGTAGCTTATCTGGAAAAACTGGCGGAACTCAAGCAACAGTGGTTATTAATTACAGACAGTGTTGCCCAAAAAGCACAGCAAAACCCAGAAGAAATTGGCGCTGTTTCAGTTGATTATCTGTATTTCTCTAGCTATGTCGTGTTTGCTTATCTTTGGGCACGTATGGCACAAGTAGCAGATGAAAAGTTAAGTCAAGCAACGCAGGACGAAAATTTTTATCAGGCTAAATTAACCACAGCGAAATTTTTCTTTCAAAAATTATTACATCGTACCCAAAGTCATGCGGCTGCTATTGCATCAGGTGCTGAAGCGGTAATGGAATTAGAACAAGATGACTTTGCTTTTTAAGCAGGGTCAGGCTGTTTTTTATTTAAATGAGTAAAAATAAATGGATTTTCAACATATTTTGATTCGTCAGGAAAATCGGGTGGGCTATTTAACCTTAAACCGTCCCGAGGTGCTCAATAGTTTTAATGAGCAAATGCATCGTGAAATTGCTGCAATTTTAGACCTGTGGGCGGTTTCTACTGAGATTAAAGCCATTGTAATCTCTGGTTCAGGTAAGGGCTTCTGTGCGGGTCAGGATTTAAGAGCGAGAAATAAAGAGGTGATAAGCGCAGCTGATTATGATGCAGGTGCTGCCTTAGAAAAATTTTATAATCCGTTAGTCGTTAAAATTTCCAATATGGCTAAACCTGTTGTGGCTGCGGTCAATGGCGTAGCGGCTGGTGCAGGGGCGAACTTGGCTTTGGCATGCGATATTGTTGTGGCCAAGCAATCTGCTACGTTTATACAATCTTTTTGCAAAGTCGGTTTAATCCCAGATGCAGGTGGGACGTGGAATTTGCCACATCTGGTAGGGCTAGCCCGAGCCAAAGGTTTGACCATGTTCGGGGATAAGCTATCTGCTCAGAAAGCTTTGAGTTGGGGGCTTATTTGGGAGGTCTATGAAGATGATGCTTTTGACCAAAGCGTGATTGAATTAGCGGAACGTTTGGCAGAGCAACCAAGCAGTTCGATTTCGCTAATTAAAAAGGCCTTAAATACTGCCTCGCAAAATACTTTGGCTGAACAGTTACAGTTGGAACGAGAGTTACAACGTATTGCTGGACAATCAGGCAATTATAAAGAGGGTGTTGCGGCCTTTATCGAAAAAAGGAAAGCTAATTTTACTTGATTAAATCTATACCTAATCATGTTTAACCAGTAAAAATTAACTCAAAAAGCACTCTCTTTAGAGAGTGCTTTACAATAAGTAATCACTAGTTTTTATAGTTGTTTACATGCTGGTTTTTTAACCTTAGCAAGCTAAATAGAGCTTTTATTTTTATATATGAAGTAAGTTGCGAGAAGAGAAGGAATACCAAAATTAAGTAAAAATATTAAGAATTCTTCTTTAAACGCATATCCTGCTTGTATGCCCATATACATATTCCAGCTCATTGCTGCAAACCACATCAAGATGAACAGAATAAAAAATAATGTTGGACTAAAGCGACCACGTAATATTCGACTTATAAAAAGAATTGCAAGGAGTAGCATTATACCGATGAGAATCGTATAGAAAGTTCGCATATTGGGTCACCATTTGAATTAGGAATTGTTTGTATTTTTCATTTAGTTTTTTTGTTCACGAGCTTTTTAATAATTCTCGTGAACATATGACGACTATTTTGTTGCAGGGCTGAGTAGGTTTTCAAGTCCTATATTACGGTACATCTCACGTCGCATACGATCTGCAACGCCATTTACTATCTCTGCGCCATCTTGCGAAGGGTCAACATGCACGCGGAATGGGCGTTTTCCAAAGGGCATATTAACGATATGTACAATTTCCCTTGCCACCTCAGCAGGATCCGCATCGGCGGGTTCTAAACTCGCTAAACCTTGTAATGCTTTTTCGGCAATACCTGCATATGGGCCAGCCTCATATTCGGCTACACGTGTATTGTCGGATGGCTTTCCGGAGTGAGCAAAATGATTGGTTCCTTTTGTGAATGCACCGGGAACCATAATGGTGGTTTCACTACCCCATAATGCCAACTCAGTGGAATAAGAGACTGCTAAAGCATCCATAGCTGCTTTGGCAGCAAAATATGGCGCGAGGAAGGGAGGTGTTCCACCTCGTGTTGATGTAGAACCTACCCAAATCAATAAGCCCTTACCGATTTTTCTTAAATGAGGTAAAGCTGCTCGATTAACACGTTGTGCCCCTAAAACATTCACGTCATATTGCTGAATAAATTGTTCAGGGCTAAATGCTTCAGCAGGGCCAAAAACCATATGGCCTGCATTATGAATAATAATATCCAAAGTCCCTGCCTCAGCTAAAATATTTGCAATAGCGGTTTCAGCTGAAACATCAGATTGAACATCCAGCTCAAGAGTTCGAAGATCAACATTTTCTGCTTTGGCCCAATCTTTAACTTCACGAACTCGAAGTGCATTTCGTGCTAAAGTTTCACGCATTGAGGCATACACTATATGACCTGCTTGAGCCAATAATTTAGCAGTCATTAAACCAAAACCTGATGACGCGCCAGTAACTAAGATCACTTGTTTAGACATTGTGATATTCCTTATAAATAATAAAATGCTTACATGGGATGAATTGTCAAAAGACCCTCAGCTTTTTAGATAATTCCACCATTTGCTCGTAGGATCTGTCCATTGATCCAAGCGCCATCCGATCCCGCTAAAAAGGCAACAACAGCTGCAATGTCTTCTGGTTGTCCTAAACGTTCTAATGGGGCCATTTTTGATAATTGATGAATCATTTCTTCTGATTTTCCATTTAAAAATAACTTCGTGGCTGTCGGTCCAGGGTTAACAGCATTGACCGTAATATTTCGTCCTCGTAGTTCCTTGGCGAGAATGCACGTCATTGCTTCGACCGCAGCTTTAGTGGCTGCATAAACACCATAAGTTGGCTGTAACATGGATGTTACGCTTGAAGAAAAGTTAATGATTCGACCACCATCACGCAGTCTTTTAGAGGCTTCACGTAGCGTATTAAATGTGCCTTTAAGGTTGACTGCTATTTGACGATCAAATAAATCATCTGTCGTTTCAGAAATAGTGGCCAGTTGCATGATACCGGCGTTATTTATCAGAATAGCGACTCCGCCAAATGTAGATTCTGCAACATCAAATAGACGGGTGACTGCAATCGGATCGGCAATATCTGCTTGTATTGAAATTGCTCTGCCAGCATTGTTTTCAATTTTAGTGACCAATGCTTCAGCAGGCTCAGCCGAACCTGCATAGTTTATAATGATAGTAAATCCATCATTGGCTAATCGTTCTGACAATGCTGCACCGATACCACCTGATGCGCCTGTAATGAGTACAACTTTATTTTTATTGCTTAGCATAATACTTCCCTTATTTTGGCAACTTAATGATTAAAGTAGCGAATAAGAGAACGATAGCTGTTTTTAGTAGAAGAATAATGATATGAAACTTGGCATGTCTATTCGAATTTTCGAACAATCTAAAAGCTATTGGGCATTTTTGATGTAATTCAAAAATAAGCAACAAGGTTCAGTCTGAAATTGTTGCTTGGGATGCTTTGAAATGTTGATTCAATTTTGGAGCGGGAAGGTCAATGATCCTGTTTCCCTTGGCTAAATTTTTGAAGACTAAATTCTCCAGATGAGAATTCTGGAGAATCAATGAAGCTCACTTTTGTAAAACCCTATTAAGGCAAATCTAATTCTTTACGCATCTTTAAAGATCGCAGTAATGCCTGATCACGAAGTAATTGAAGATTTTTATCGCCTAGCTTTTTAACAAACTGCTGAGTTTCTTCATTCAGCATCTCAATTTTTTCTTCAGATAAAGTATAAGGGTGCATATCTGCCCACCATTCAGACATTGGTTCACCTAAATGATGCATAGCGGCTTTAAATCCATGTTGATTGGCCAACTGCATATTTAAATAAGGACCAAATATTGCCCAACGTAATCCGGGGCCATTGGTGATGGCGATATCAATATCTTCTGCGCTACATACACCTTCAGAAACCAGATAAAATGCTTCTCTCCAAATTGCAGACTGTAAACGATTGGCGACATGCCCTTTGACTTCTTTTTGAATTAAAATCGGTTTTTTCCCCAATAATCTATAAAATTCAAAAGCATCATGGATATAGTTGGCTTGGGTTTTTTCTCCACCAATAATCTCAACCAAAGGTAATAAGTGTGGCGGATTAAAAGGATGACCCAGTACGATTCTTTCAGGATATAGACAATCATGTTGAATATCTGAGATTTTTAAGCCAGATGAACTTGAGGCAATAATGCTATCTTTGGGGCAGTTTTGAGTGAGCTGTGCATATAAGTCTTTTTTTAGATCAATTCGCTCAGGACCATTTTCTTGAATAAAATCGGCATCTTTTACCGCATCTGCTAGATTTTGATAAAAAGTGAGATTTTTTAAAGTGTCTAAAACATAATGATCAGAAGAGGTGGTTTGCTCTTCAGCCAATTCGAATAGATCAAGTAAATAGGTCTGAACTCTATTTTTTAAATTTAATTCTGCATCAGCTGCAGGATCAAAAGCACTCACCTGAAATCCTTTACTTAAATAGAATGCTGCCCAACTTGCACCAATAACACCAGTACCAATAATGGCAACTTTATTTATGGGTTTCATATATTCATTTTCCTTGAATAACCTGAGAACGTTGGATTGTCTCGTTATGACACATGACAAAGTGAGCCTTTCACTTTGATAAAAACTAAAGATAGAAAAACTAAAAAACAGTAGGGGAGGATTCCCCCCTACAAATGAATATGTATTACATCTGGTTAGCTGATTTACATAGAGATAAATTCATGATCATTGCAATCATCAACTGTATTATTGAGCGGTATAACCACCATCCATAACCACTGCCTGACCCGTCACGCCCGCCGCTTTTTCACTCGCCAAGAAAACGGCATAATCTGCAATTTCTTCAACATTGAGTAAGCGCTTTTGTGGCACCATAGCTAAAATGACATCTTCAAGTGCACTTGTTTCGCTGACATTACGGGTTTTGGCTAAATCTTTAATTTGACCACGTACCAAAGGTGTATCGACATAACCTGGGCATAATGCATTGACCGTGATTCCATCACGAGCAGATTCTAACGCTGCAACTTTAGTTAAACCGATCACCCCATGTTTGGCACTGTTATAACCCGCTTTTCCAGCAAAGCCGATTAAACCATTGATCGAAGCCATATTGATAATACGGCCATAGTTTTGTGCCTTCATTATTGGAAATGCATGTTTAATTCCAATAAAAGAACCCACCAGCATGACATTTAGTAGTTTTTGATAAATGGCAGTTGGAAACTCTTCGATGGCAGCAACATGCTGAAAACCAGCATTATTGATCAAAATATCCAAATGACCAAAGGTGCTATGTGCTAGACCAATAGCAGCAGCATAAGCCTCTTCATCTGAAACATCACAAGGTGCAGATAAGGCTTCAAATCCATCAGTTTTTAAGGCTAAAACTGCTTCATTACATTTGTCCGCATTCATATCCGAAATCACCACTTTTGCACCTTCAAGGGCAAATTTTTTGGCAATTTCAAGACCAATACCACTTGCTGAACCTGTGATAAATGCAACTTTATCTTTGAGAAGTTGACTCATTATTGACTCCCTGTGTTCATTTTGAAGATAAACTTAGACGATACCAAACCATGTAAATGCGGCAATTGCGACAAATACTGCAACTGTTTTAATGATGGTAATGGCAAAAATGTCTTTATAAGATTGTTTATGTGTAAGACCAGTGACTGCAAGTAGGGTAATTACTGCACCGTTATGCGGTAAGGTATCCATACCACCAGATGCCATTGCAACAATACGATGCATGACTTCAGCAGGAATGCCCATTGCTGCAATAGCTGTATTGTATTGGTCAGCCATGGCACTGAGGGCAATACTCATACCGCCAGATGCTGAACCTGTAATCCCTGCCAGAACGGTTGTGGTGACTGCACCATTGACCAATGGATTGGTAAATGTATGCCCCAAAGCATGACTGATTACGGCAAAACCCGGTAAAGCGGCAATGATTGCACCAAAACCATACTCAGATGCAGTGTTCATCACAGCGAGTAGAGAACCACCTATACTTGCATTTACACCTTCTTTAAAGCTGGTTGAAACACGACGATAATCGAACATAATCGCAGTGATAATCCCAACGATTAAAGCCAAACCAACTGCCCAAATCGCTGACGTTTTTGCGACATCGACAGTGTAGTTTGCCAGTCCGAGTGCATTAAAATCAAAGCCATTTGGATACCATGTTTTAATTGCTGTAGATAAATATTTATTCATCACTGCAACTAAAATTAAAGGAACAAATGCCATGAATTGACGTAGACCAGAACCATTATCTTGTTGCTGAGATTGATTTTCGAATTGTTGAAGTTCAGCTTCTGTTAAAGTAATACCAGATGCAAAGCCATCTCCATTGCGAGCAGCAACACGACGACGCCATTCCAGATAAGTTAAACCAACACCTAAAACAAAGATTGCACCGATAATCCCTAAAAATGGCGCTGCATAAATATTGGTTCCAAAAAATGTAGTTGGAATAACGTTTTGAATCTGAGGCGTACCCGGTAAGGCATCCATGGTAAAGGAGAAAGCACCCAGTGCAATCGTGCCAGGAATCAAACGTTTAGGGATATTTGCTTGTCTAAATAATTGGTTTGCAAAGGGATAGACTGCAAAAACCACGACAAATAAACTGACGCCGCTATAGGTTAAAATTGCCCCTAGCAGAACAACGGTAAGCATTGCATTTTTAGAGCCAATTAATTTAACAATCGTTTTGGCAATGGATTCAGCAATACCAGACATTTCAACAACTTTACCAAAAATCGCACCCAGCAAAAACACCAAGAAATAATCTTTAATAAAGCCCACCATTTTTGGCATAAACACACCAGAATAAAATGGTAAAACGTTGGCAGGGTTAATCAGCAAGACGGCCAATAAGGCACAAATCGGTGCCATGAGAATTACAGAAAATCCTCTGTAGGCTGTGTACATCAACAAGCCAAGAGAAAGTAAAATTATACCCAGTTCCCACATATTTTTACTCCGTCCTTAAAGAATATATGTCAAAACCCACCTTGTTTTTATTTCAAATCACGACAAGGCTATCTCAATCATAAAAATGCATTAGTGAGTGAAACCAATAAAAATGGATATCTAGAGAAATTAATATTGATCAATAAATTTAGCTTTTATAAATCGTCCAGACTTATAAATTGGAATATCCATTTCCAAATGATGGATAAAACTATAATCCAAATTATTCGAGGCATTGTTTGAAAATATTTATGAGTCAATATGGAAAACTAATGAATAGAAACAAGTTTCATGAGGTTTTTGCGCAATAGGTCATAGATAAGCAAAAGAAAAAAGCCAAATTGGAAGTGCAGATGAATGAGTATATGTTGAGCATTTTAATTTTTATTTATAGCAGTGATTTTATTGACAAGTATGTTGCTTGAAATACGTCTTATATCGATTTTGCCTTGATTTAAATGCATAGACATATTTTTTACAGATCACACAAATTAAAAACTTTCATTAAGACATCAATCTGAGCAAAAGTGAGATCAGCTAGCATGGATTGATATCTAATTCTATAAGCAAATCGATAGCTCAAATGACTCATTTTAGGATCAAAACTCGCTTGGTTTAGCGTATTATAGAGCTATAAATCAGTTAGGTTGCCGTATGACACTCAAACAGTTAAAAGCTTTTTTAGTTCTTGCTCGGACATTGAATTATGCCAATGCTGCCAATGAACTTTGCCTAAGTCAATCTGCTTTAAGCTTAAGTATCAAAAGTTTAGAGGATGAGTTGGGTGGCAAGCTGTTTAAGCGCAATACCCGCCGTGTGGATCTTACTGCTGAGGGAAATTCGTTGATTCCATTTGCTAAAAAACTTTTGGCAAATTGGGAAGACATGGAAAGAGATGTCAAACAGCGTTTTAAATTACATCGTGGCACATTGAATATCGCCTCAATGCCTTTCGCTACACATGCCGTTTTACCTGCTGTACTGCATGAATTTAATAAAAATCATCCCAATATCAATTTTTCAATCCATGATATTCCCAATGAAAAAATTATTGAAAAAGTCCAAGAGGACATTTTTGAAATTGGGATTTGCTTTGAACCGCAACACAATGATCAATTAATTTTTAAGCCATTTTTCAATGAAGATTTTTTAGCACTACTTCCCAAGGATCATGAGTTGGCGCAGCGTAAAAGTGTGACATGGCGTGAGCTGTATGCTTATCCTTTTATCACTTTACAGAAACCTTCGATCATTCGACACGTGGTGGAAGAGAAATGTTCACAAAATAATATGATCTTAGATTTAAAACTTGAGTGTCATCAGATTAGTTCATTGTCGCATTTTGTGGCTTTTGGTATGGGGGTCAGTGCGATTCCACGTCATTTTCAAAATTATATCGATAAAGAAAATAATGTCTTGGTTGAAATTGAAGAGAGCAATGTCAATCTTTCGGTTGGGATCATTTATAAAAAAGATTTTGAACTTTCTAATATTTCTTCGCAATTTATTGAAACGATATTGGCACACCAGTTTTAAAAAGAATGTTAGCCCATCATAAAGTCCACTATTTCAGGATCAAATCAGATTAATGAGTTTTACTCATTAGACATTTGAAAGAATCAATTTCTAAAATAATTTGCTCGATGTTAATAATAATAATTCTAAAGGACATAGAGTTAAAACGATGAACAAAGTTGTCGCGAATGCACATGAAGCTTTGGCTGATGTGGTTGCAAACAACCAGACTTTTGCAGTGGGTGGTTTTGGATTATGTGGTATTCCAGAAGCATTGATTGATGCCTTAAAAGAAATTGGTGTAACGGGTCTAACTTGTATTTCTAACAATGCAGGTGTGGATGATTTTGGTCTAGGCAAGCTTTTACAAACCAAACAAATTAAAAAAATGATTTCATCCTATGTCGGTGAAAACAAAGAATTTGAACGTCAATATTTAAATGGTGAACTTGAAGTTGAGTTGACACCTCAAGGCACCTTGGCTGAAAAATTGCGCGCAGGTGGTGCAGGCATTCCAGCGTTCTTTACCCAAACAGGTGTAGGGACATTGATTGCCGAAGGCAAAGAAGTTCGCGAATTTGATGGTAAAGATTACATACTCGAACAAGCATTGGTTGCAGATATTGCTTTGGTAAAAGCCTATAAGGCAGATAAAGCCGGCAACTTAATTTTTCGTAAGACTGCACGAAACTTTAACCCTGAGTGTGCAATGGCTGGCAAATTGACCATTGTCGAAGTTGAAGAAATTGTTGAAATTGGTGAGTTAGATCCAGATTCAATTCATTTACCGGGAATTTATGTAAGTCGTATTGTTTTAAATGCGCAGCCTGAAAAACGAATTGAACAATTGACATTGAAGACGGAGATTTAATCATGGCTTGGACGCGTAATGAAATGGCTGAACGTGCAGCGCAAGAGCTTGAAGATGGCTTTTATGTCAATCTAGGCATTGGCTTACCTACCTTGGTTGCAAACTATATTCCTGACAATATCAATGTCTGGCTTCAATCTGAAAATGGCTTATTGGGGATTGATGAATTTCCAACACAAGCTACTGTCGATGCAGATTTAATTAATGCGGGTAAACAAACCGTAACTGCACGTAAGGGTGCTGCATTTTTCTCTAGTGCTGAATCTTTTGCCATGATTCGTGGTGGTAAGGTGAATATTGCCATTTTAGGATCAATGGAGGTTTCCGAAAAGGGAGATTTAGCCAACTGGATGATCCCTGGGAAAAAAGTAAAAGGCATGGGCGGTGCAATGGATTTGGTTGCAGGTGTTCAAAAAGTCGTGGTGTTGATGGAACACTGTGCTAAAGATGGTAGTCCTAAAATTGTCGCTGAATGCTCATTACCACTTACGGGTAGACTGGTCGTAAACCGTATAATTACTGATCTAGGGGTGATGGATATCACTCCCCAAGGTGTTGAGTTGATTGAATTGGCTAAAGATGTAAGCCTAGAACAAATTCAGGCGGCAACAGGGGTAGAACTGATCACCTCAAATCTCGCTGTGGCTTGATTGTGACAAAGCAAGCTTAAAATTATAATTTAACCAGCCAAGTTTAAATGCTAAGTCGCTTTGGCGGCTTAGACATGTTATCAATGGATATGCTATTTTCAAAAATACCCGCTTCAAAAGTATACGCATTTAAAATACAAGGTGAACTCGAATGGAAAAGATTGTCATCGTCGCTGCTGGTCGTACTGCAATGGGAAGTTTTCAAGGCAGTTTTGCAAGTTTATCTGCACCGGATTTGGGTGCAGTCGTTATTGAAAAAGTTGTTGAACAAGCTAATGTGCCTGTTGCTGATATTGATGAAGTGATCATGGGCTGTGTATTACCTGCGGGTTTAAAACAAGGCCCAGCACGTCAAGCGATGCGAAAAGCGGGTTTACCAGATCATGTTGGCGCAACCACAATCAATAAAGTCTGTGGTTCTGGGATGAAAGCTGCAATGCAAGCCAGCGATGCCATTAAAGCAGGAAGTGCCAAAATTATTGTGGTCGGTGGGATGGAGTCTATGACCAATGCACCGTATTTATTACCTAAAGCACGTTCAGGTTATCGGATGGGGCATGGTCAAGTGATTGATCATATGTTCCTTGATGGTTTGGACGACGCGGGTACAGGGCGTGCAATGGGAAGTTTTGCACAGGAAATGGCGGATAAAAAGGGCTATAGCCGTGAGCAAATGGATGAATTTGCAATTCGCTCACTGACACGTGCAAAAAAAGCGATTGCAGAAGGTTATTTTAAAGACGAAATCACGCCTGTTAAAGTGGCATTACGTCAGGGTGAGATCACTGTAGATGTGGACGAAAATCCTGAAAATGCCAAGATTGATAAAATCCCAAGCTTAAAACCTGCATTTGCTAAAGACGGTACGATCACTGCTGCAAACTCTAGTTCAATCAGTGATGGTGCATCTGCACTACTGATCACGTCGGCGTCAGAAGCGCAAAAGCGTGGTTTGACTGTGTTGGCTGAAATCAAAGGCTATACAACCAATTCCCAACATCCTGAAGAATTTACCATTGCACCTGTGGGCGCAATTGAAAAATTACTGAAAAATCTCGGTTGGTCCGTAGACGATGTTGATCTTTGGGAAATTAACGAAGCTTTTGCCATGGTCACTATGGCTGCAATTGATGCATTTAAACTTGATCCTGAAAAAGTAAATATTAATGGTGGCGCTTGTGCACTTGGTCATCCACTGGGTTCATCAGGTTCACGAATCATTGTGACCTTGATCCATGCTTTAAAACGTTTAGGTAAAACCAAAGGGATTGCAACACTTTGTATTGGTGGTGGTGAAGCTACAGCACTTGCAGTTGAATTAAGCGCATAATTTATTGTTTACCGTAATAAATAGCTAAATAGTTTGTGATTCAAAATTAAAAAAGCCGGTCGTTTCAATACTGCCGGCTTTTTGCTGTTCTTTGTCATGTGAGTTTAGGTCGTATTTTGATTTTATTGGAATCGTTTAAAAATAAAATCTCGTTTGCATTTTCAAGGATTGTTCTTTAATTCTTGAAGCATAGCATCTCGAAGAATTTTGTTCATACGGGTCTGATAGCCCTTGCCTTGAGATTTTAGCCATTGCATAACATCTGAATCAATACGGACAGTAGTCACTTGCTTGGTGGGCTTGTAAAAGGGATTTTGCACAGCATTTTTCCAAAATTTTTCATCAAGTTGAGGAATATCTGAAAAATCTATCTTGCTGTCTGGACGTTCAGCCAAAGTTTCAAACCTTGCTTTTTGTTCATCTGACAAGGTAGGTGGATTATTCAAATCCACTTTGTAAGTAACGGTTTTGCTCATACTGTTTCCTCTCTTTTTTCTCTGCCTGACGTGCCGAAATGATACGGATATGATCAATCCCATCATGATCCTTTACAGTATGGGCAACCAGTAAAACAGCCTGCCCATATACCAAACCTATCGCTTGCCAGCGATATTCACCATTTTCAAAGCGATCTTGATGGTATAAGGCATAAGCATCATAGAAAACCAGTACTGCGTCTTCAAAAGTTACACCATGCTTTTTTAAGTTTATTTCTGCTTTATGCTCATCCCATGAAAATTCAATTTCCATCACTGCATCGCTTTTTGTTAGTATAAAAATGTTAATACAAAAATGTAAAAAATGCAAAATTCAGCCAATTTCTTGACTAGACAATATAAAAAAACAACAAAGCCTTATAGATCTCTATAAGGCTTTATTATCAAATCTTACCATTTATGACTATAAGTCACTTTCAATGTTGCACCTGATGCAAGCAGATGGCTGGTGTTATTACTGGTACGGAGAAGTTGGCTGTATAAAGGATAGTATTTACGGTTAAACATATTCTCTAATCCAATCGTAACAGTATCTTTTTTGTTGAGGGCAAAACTACTGATTAAATCTGCAGTGGTATATGACTTCACATCATAACGACCAAAACTGTTGAGACCGTTTAAGCGATAATCTTCTGAACCAAAATATGTTGCTTGTAAACGATTTGTCCATGTGTCTGTTGGGCTATAAGAAATGTATCCTGTTACTTTTAAAGGTGGAATACGGTAACCCGTCATGTCTTGTTCTGTATTGGTGTTCTGTGGGGTTTCACGGCCTTTCATCCATGTAACACTTCCTCCAGTTCCCCATACTTTTGCATCATCAAGATAATCAAGAGTCGCTTCTACACCAGTCACTTTTTCTTTGGTACGCGTCAGTATCAAGCCATTGTTAAAGGATTGAACACCACCCAGATCTGAAGTTGACTGGAACACTGCTAAGCTTGAACTAAAATTATTAAAATGACCATTCCAACCTAGCTCGTAATTATCCACCTTAACCGGTTCAAGGAATGATGATGCTAAGTTAAATCCTGCTGTTGCATTACGGATCACCACCCCTACATCGGGCAATTGAAAACCTTGATTAAAAGATGCGTAAATTGAGTGCTGATCTGTTGGCTTAAAGGTGATATTGGCATTATATAACCATGCATCCGCCGTCACTTTACCACCCTTAACAGTATAGGGATTTGGTTTACCTAATTGTGATAGTGGAACAAAGCTATCAATTTTTGCATAACTGTCTTCATAACGCGTACCAACTTCAGCAGACCATTGCTCATTGAAATTATGTTTTAATTGCGCAAAACCACCGATGCTTTGGGTGGTTAATTCAGGTAGATAGATTAGTTTTCCATTTTTAACAAATTCTAAACCACCAGATTGGTCATAAATTGTAGGATCAAACGTATCTAGAGGCATTTCACTTTTTTCACGGCTAAAATCGCCACCCCAAACAATTGAAGTATCACCTAAAAATTCTAGTGGGGTGTTTACGGTTAGGCGACTGCCAAGTACATTATTATTTTGATAAACCTGATCAACTTGCCCACCACGTGTACTGACTTTACGCGCATCAAATGGCGAGAAGCGAGTAAAAAAGTCTCGGTAATAGATTTGCGCGTCAACTTTGCTGCCAAATAAATCTTTATTGTTATAGGTCAAATTGTAGATTTGATTTTCATTTTTATTCTGGTCTTTTAATTTAAGCCCTTTGATTGCTTTCGCAGGTACGCTACCTGCAGGAAGTTTTGCTACACTTGGGTCAGAGGCATAGTCAGAATCTTGTTCAGCATTATAGTAATTTGCTGCAAATTGAAGATATTGGTTGTCGTCAATGTGATAGCCAAGTTTACCGCCTACGCTATATGCATCCGCATCAAACAGATCCCCTTGACTTGGTTCTGGTGCAACACGATCGCCTCTGGCATCGTATGGACTACCAATACGTTGATAGCCAAAATCAAATGCATAGTCAAAGTTATTTAAGCTTCCAGAAAAATATTGATGAATATCTCCACTTAGAGCATCTGTACGAAAGTTGGTCAAAGCGCTTTGTAGCCCAATCACAGTTTTTGCAGTCGGTTCACCGCCTGCAGCTTTGGTGGTGATTGAAATCGTTCCGCCAGCAGCACCACTTCCATAAATCGCATTACTGCCACGAATGACTTCTATCCCTGTAATACTTTGAGGGTCGATTGATGAAAGACCTCTTGATGTATCACGTGTCAAATTCATAGGTACGCCGTCAACCAAGATCAAGGCATTACGTCCGCGTAAAGTTTGCCCATAATCAGTAATTGTACGACTTGAGTCTGATAAACCAGGCACAACTTTGGCTAAAACAGTGGCAATATTTCCAGAAGACGCATTTTTTAGAAATTCAATTTGTTTTTCATCTAATTTGGTCACTTGTTTTGCAGAAGAGGAGAATTCATCTGAGCGTGATGCGCTGACAGTAATTGTTGGAAGCACCGCAGCTTTGTTTTCTGTATCTGTAGCCTCTGTGGGTGAAATAGCAAAAGAGGATTGTGATAAAAAGATGAACCCACCAATTGATATAAGTGGAATGATTTTTTTTACATCAGACTTCTTATTAAAAATTTTGTTGCTTTTCATCTTGCTTCCTTTTATCTCACCCTGAGATTGCTTTAAATTGACGAAAGTATAATTGAGAATGATTGTAATTCACAGTAACAAATAAACAAACAATAAAACATTTATATTCAGCTTAAATTTAATTGAATGGAATAGCTGATACACCACTCAAGGTTTAGAGGTATATACAATTTCTTTATATGAATCAATATGAAGCTGATGTGCTCGACGGGTAATACTGCGATCATCACCGAGCACAAAAAGTTTTACAGACTGGTGTTTCCACAACGCAATATCTTCAGGCTGGCGCGGAATTGCGCAGAAATATTTACCCTGTAGTTGAGTTTTGCTATATATCTCTTGGATCTTTGCTTGAACTTGCGGATGGCGCGTTTCCCAAGGAACGCCCATAGACTGAGAAAGATCTGCCGCACCTTCAAGAATAATATCGATCCCATCAATAGCTAAAATTTCATCGATATTTGCTACACCAGCTAAACTTTCAATCATTGCGACGACAACTGTTTCTTTGTGTGCGTGTTGCACAAAATCAGTTAAGCTCTGCATGCCATAGCGATTTAACCGAGTTGAATTTAAGCCCCTTTGTCCTAGGGGCATGTAGTGGCAATAATTCACAGCTTCTTGGGCTTGTTGTGCATTTTCTATACGTGGTATTACAATTCCAGTCACGCCAGCATCGAGTAAAGGTAAGATCAAGTGATTGGCGGTTAAGGGGACTCGAACCAATACATCAAGCTGTATGGTTCTAGCGGCTAAAATCATGCTTTCAACTTGGGATGTACTAAATAAAGTATGTTCCAAGTCAATAATAATAAAGTCATAGCCAGCCAGCCCCAATTGCTCCACATGAATTGGCGAGGCAATAGAACAGAATATGCCATAAAGTGACTCACCATTTTCCATGCGTTTTTTAAAGGTAACTGAAGTTTTATTCATATTCAATTTCCTTAATTAAACTCAACGGATTTGGGGTGGTTTGTACTCTTAATCGGATTTCTGGTAGGAAGCGACGACTTGCAAGTTGTTCAATATCGATGGTGTCATCTGTAAAGTTAAACAATTCATATCTTTGTGCAAATTCTGGATGCTTTTCTTTATGTTGATTGATGATTGATCTTAACATTGTCCAAAATTTGATTTCATCAAAATCATAATGTGTGTTTAGAAATATGGCCAATTCCGCCAGATTGACAAACCAAAGTGCGTCTTGGGTGAAATCTCTTAACTCATTTGCTGCGTGCGTTTCTAAAAAAGAATTTGGGTTAATTTTGGCATGTTCTTTAGGTGCGTCTTGTAAATCGGGTAATAGCTCTGGATTTCTTAATAAATGACGACTAAAGCGAATACCATCATGGAAATCTTTTAAAGCCGCTTTAACAGGTAGACCATCTTTGTGAATTAACACCATGTTTTGTGCATGTGATTCCAATGCTAAGCCGTGACACCATAAAATATGCATAATTGGCAGATAGGCATTTTTTAATAACTTCTCTAACCAAAACTCGATCCCGTATTGTTTGATCCAGTGGTCTATCAGCGGTTTTTGGTCAGTATCAAGTTGCATTAGACCTGTAACTGGTGTTGCTGATTCGCCTTCATTGAGATAATGATAAATACTTTCACGCCAAATACAGGCCAGTGCGCCATATTGAACAGCTAAGGCGATCGGCTGATTGATAGAAAGTCCAGCAATTTCTCTTAAAATAACGGGTTTACGTTGTTTTTCTAAAATATGGTCTTGCTCAACGATTTTATACAGCCAGTCACTCATTTTTGCAGCATTTTGCACAGTATGTGGTGCTAAAACACGAGAGGTCGACGTGTTAACTAAATTCATTGCTAATTTCAGTGATAATGCTGAAATATCCGTGATGTTTGATAATGTTCGGATTGATTGTTGCGGTAAATAAGTAGGTCCAGCGATTTTCAATGGAATGATCAGTTGGTTGCTGATTGCATCTTGATAATACAATTCAATAATTTTATCCCATTGCCAAGGATGAATGGGGCTAAGAATATAATCATTGAAATCAACTTGATACGCTGCCAATTCCTCACGGATTGCGTGAAGGTCTTTGTCTGAAAAATGCTGTTTATACAGTTGATTTAAGTTGATCGTTTCACTCAAAACCAATTTGCATAAGCTTTTATGAGTAGCAGCCCATTGAACAGAGAATCCTTGGGATAATTCAGGTGAGTATTTTTGATTTTCCTTAAGATCAAAGCCTATTCTAGATTTAAAACTTGGATGATAGAGATGTGCATTGTTTATACGGGCTTCTTGCTCAATATATGACAGTGTTCTTAATGGTTGGTTGGGTGATAGACCCAGTGTTTGTGCATGTTTGACATAGGTAAGATTGAGCTCATCATTAAAGTTTTGCCATTTGATTGGATCAGCATCAATAATATGTTTTAAATCAGCCAATAATGCTTTTAAATTTGGACTGCTTGATGACTTTTGAACGGCATCATAACGGACTAAACTCGATGGATTTAATTTAATTCGGTTAAAACTAAAATGTTGTTTAGCGTCGCAGCTATAAAAAAGATCATCTGAAATAAAGAATTTAATTTGCCCATTTGATTTTTCGTAATTAAAGGCATTTTCAAAGATTAAGGCTTCTAATAATTGCCCGATGACACGTCTTTCCGCTTGGACTTTATAATCAATTTGTTGCGTAGCTTGAAGTGGGGTTAGTGTTTGAGCGCCTCTGTATTTATAAATCGGATTTTCAATATCAATCCAAATCGGGTTACAACCACTGTGATATAAGGTGTTCATCATATTTGCCTTAATAGGTAAAGTGAGAGAGTTAAGCAAAAGGTTGCAGTAGTGCTGTGCTTTATCTGAGAAGTTTTCATCGATCAGGGTTTGTCTGGTGGTTTGCCAAAGTTCACTTTCTTCAATAATGCTTACTCTTGATATCGCACTAATTAGATGCGCAATATGATTGATGACTAAATAATATTGCAGAAAAATCCATGCATCCTTTTGAGAAAACCAAACAGTGCTATCTTCAGAGACTGAGGAATGATCATTGAGCATCTCAGAAACCACACTAATCCCTTCCATATCACGAATAATCAGTCGAGCAGGGAAGCCTTGTTTAAATTCCATCAAACTGTTTTGCATATGGGCTTCAACACTAATCCCTTTATTTGCAAACAATTCAATCAGTGGAACCAAGGAAACTTGAATATATTGTTTCCACCAATCAGCAAGAAAGGCTTTTGAGTGACTATTTGGAAGTCCTTGGGCTTGTGCGGCCTGATCAATAAACGCCATTAAGGGGATCTGATGATGCTCATTTTCTTCGACTAAACCACCTAGCATCCGAGTATTTTCAAGCGTTTCCGTAGCTAATCCTGCGCGATATATAATGCCAAAAGAACTTTCTAACTCAGGGATTTTGACAGTTTTGGCTGTAAGCTCTGGAAGAATGAGCATATTTTTATAGTGTTGGTTGATCTGATGCTTAAGAATGATTTTACTGGCATCAATCGCTCTTTCCATTTCATCCATAGGGTTGTTACGAATAAAACTAGTAATACGCACATCAATGGAGAGTTTTAAAAAAATATTAGATTGCGGTAACCAAACGGTTCGTACTGAAGATGTAGGCCAAACGGTTTGTCCTAAAGCACCTAAATATCGAACCTCATGATTTTCTAAATAGCGTTTTAAGGAAGGGTGTAGGAGTAAAAAGTTTGCTTGCCACGGATGTGTAGGCAAAAGTTCATAATTTTCGAAGTCATCTTTGAGGCGGTGTTGTGCATGCTTCAAAACGTCTTCTTCAATCAGTTGATCAATATTATTATCGCTGACAAGTTTTTGGATTAAGGATGAATGCACTGCGAAGTAGTGTAACTGAAACGTCGCACCTAGCTCTGGGCTATACTTTTTCATATCCTCTTTAGAAAAGCCTAGATTGGCTTTTGAGGTCACATGAAATGGATGTCCATATAACATGCCTTGTTCAGCAGATTGAAAACTAGAGGCCAGTTTAGGCTTTATTTGATCTACGCTGTTTTCTAAAAAGAATTTGGTATTTTCGATACTGTTTGCGATTTCTGCATAGAGATTTTGATTTTGCTTTTTATCTTTAAATCGCTGATTTAACTTTAACTCATCGGTTATCATTTTAACCAACACTTTAGGATCAGTCAGACTTGTGACAGTCTTATCCTCAGTATTGAAGACACAAAAAGAGCGCTGGTAACGATGATAACCAGTGCTTGAGAAATGCTGTATCGCACCATAGATGATTGAGTTAGATGCAGTAAATGGGTATGAAAAATAGGATGAATTATTTGCGTCATGTATTGTTAAAGGTGAATCCTGTTCTGAGAGAATATGCTGTTCGAGTTGAACTTGAAGTTCACGAAAAAAAGTATTCAAGTATTGTTCAAAAAGCTTGTAAGACCATGCATCGGTGGTAATGATCGGGTTCATTCTTGTACCTCTTCTAAAATTGTATTGGTTAAAAATTTGTTTAAAGTCACGATTAATCCAGCACCAATAAAAAATAATGCAGTGCAAATTAACGCGGCAGTGATATTGAAAAATGAGTATGTGAGGGTGACCGCAATCGGCCCAAACAGTTGACCGAGAACAAAGGCGCTATTTGAAATACCAATCACTTTTCCTTGATTTCTTGCATCTGTTTTTAACGAAATCGTATGAAAAATAGAGGGAATAAGTGCAGCGAAACAGAAACCTTGTATGAGTCTTAAGAGCAGCACTAACCAAATATTAGTGGTCCATGTCAAAGCCAGAACCGTGATTCCACAGATCAGCGTTGCACTGACAAAATTATGAAATGAATCACCTCTCGCATCGTTACGTTTCCCCCAATAGGTTGCAGCAAAAAATGCAGCGCCCCATGAAAGTGCGTGGATTGTTCCTGTTAAACTCGCAATAGATAAGGGGGGAGTTATATTTCGACTGATTTCACTAATATATAAGATAAAACAGGACACTAAACCGAACCCGCCAGCTTGGACAAAGGTTCCCGCACTGAGCCAAGAAAAAATTGTTCGATCAAATGATTGCAGTGTTGATGGTTTTTTATCGGGTTCAGTGACAGATGTCTGTACAGGTTTGCTCAATAAAATGGCAGCAACTAAGATTAAAACGATGACAATATATGCTGTGGCATTGAGTAAGGTTTCAACTTTCCAATGGTCCATAAATATGCCACCGAGTACCGGACCACATAGACAGGCCAGTGCGACACTGCTTTGGAGCTGTCCAAAAGCAAGACCTCTTTGTCGCTCGCTAGACAAGTAAGAGGTATAGGTATAAAGAATCACGGATAGACCGCAAAATCCTAATAAAATACGGGCAAAAATAAACACAAATAGATGCTGTGCTCCCGCCATTAAAAGTATAGAAATGCAGAAACCAGCCAAAGAAAGTAACAGTGCTTTTTTATGCCCAAATGTATCTGATAGATGACCAATAAGGGGGGCTGTAAATAGACTCCCTAGAGCTGGTGCAGACAGCGCTATACCTGCCCAAATGGCGGGTGTTGCCATTTGCGCCGTCAATTTTTCCATATATAGCGGCATGATCGGTATTAAGACCATCAAGCCAAAAGTCGAAAAAAATTGACACAGTAAAATAATCAAATGATCTAGGCGAGAGGAACGCATGATTTAGATATCCATGGTCTCATAGCAAGATTGGAATAAAGCATGGTAGGGATTTGACGTCATACCAATTTTACTTGGCATTCCTGTTGAATCACCTTGTTGGGCTAATAACGGGTTGAGTAATTGTTTGAATGGCCAATGGCTACTTTCAAAAACATATTTTTGAATACAGTTTTTCGATTGTTCAGAAAGCGCGGCAGTTTCTATAAAGTTGACAATAATCGCTTGGATCATTTCCCAGAAGTCAATTTCAGTATGATCGGTATATTTCAATGTTGCTAATGCGATAGGGTATAGGTTGATTTGTATCCCGAGGGTTATAAAATAATTAAATAAATCCTCATTTTTATTAAAGATAAGATTGTTTGGCGTACTGGTATCAATTTTATAGACTGGCGGAACAAAACCACTGTCCTGAATCGCAGGGGTGCATATTCTTAAGGTGTCATGGTCACGCAGAATAAAGCATTTAAATTGATTGTCTTGGTAACATACAAGGGTGTTTTGACCATGACACTCAGGTATAACACCAAAAGACCACAGTGTGAGAAAAGTGTGAATAAAATGGGTACTCAAATCTTTAAGTAAGTTCCATTTGTCACCTGTTATACCTAAAGCTTCCCATGGATCAATATAAGGACAACTTAAAGCAGACATGCTAATTGGTGCTATATTTTTTTCTTGGCAAAAATGAGGTAAATGCCTCACTTGACAGCCGATAACACCTAAATTTTGTACCAGCGGTTCTTGTTTTCCTAAGACCCACCAATGGGTTTCATTGCTTAAAAAGAGCTGATGTTTTAATGATGGTGTTTTGTCGATGATATCATTGAGAAAATCATATGCCGCATGACCGTTGGCTAAATATCGAGCAGGGATAGAGCGAATAGCCCCCAAAGTTTTGGCATTGGTCGAGAGCTTTAAGTGCTGATTTGAATTTAAGTGATTGATTAAAGTTCGTAGCGAGGATGTTGGGCAACCAATTGTAGTGACGAGGCCGAGGTCAATCCCTAGATATTTATTTTCTTGAAATCTTAAATAGTCATGCTGTGTTTTAAGTACAGGTATTGCAAGGTATTCATTTGAGAGAGCCTGCATTTTTTCAATAATAAGATTTTTTTCCTCAACAGGGAGAGCCAGTTCATCATGTGGAATGGATTCCATATTATTTATGACATCTGCTTTTTTAAATGCCCACCAATACACTTCAATTTCTTTTTGAGTAATGAGTGGACTGAGTTCACCTTTCGCATGTGCAAATGGATGAAATGCACGGTCAGCGACAAGCGAAAGTTGTTCACTCATTATGAGTGGCGAAGAAAAAGAAAGTGCGGATTGTAAGATTTGAGGAATTTTTTCAGCAGTAACTAAATTATCATGCCAATACGTAATGGCCTTTTGGTGGTTGATTGATGGCCACCATGAGGATTGAGTTAAATAATTAAAAACGTCAGCAATCGCGATCTCAGTGGTCTGTTGACTCAACGTGTTATGAAGTAATACTTCTGCTTTTGTGATATAGAAAGGATTTACACTATTTACTTTTAAGCAGTTGAAATGTAGTTCCAACTCACTACTCAGATGTATTACAAGATAAGGCTTTTTATAGACAATATGGTTTCTGAACTCACCATAATTTTCCATATAGAGCGCATCTATAGTTTTCTGAAGTTGTGTTGTGTAAATCCGATCTAACATGTGCATTGTTCCTATAATTATAAAAGTGGCAAAACTGTGCCAATATTTTGTTTTTGTGCAGCATTGAAAAACCATTTCGCACAAACAATATCGTCAATCGCCATACCCATTGGGTTGAGTAAAATGATTTCATCATCATTTTCACGGCCATTTTTATGCCCAATAATGATGTCACCTAGTTCAGCATGTAGTTTTTCACGGCTAAATAAACCTTCTTCAACCAGCACATTGATGACTTTCTTTTCTCTATTGGATTGATCCCAGTCGTCCACAATCACTTTGTCAACTTTGAGGAAAACTTCTGGTTCAATATCCATGATTGAGATATTTGAAACGAAGCAACCTTTTTTAAGCCATTCAAATGGGATATAGGGTTTGTCAGATACTGTGCAAGTGATTAATACATCTGCCTGTTGGATCGCCGACTTGGCAGTTTCATGAATTTCGATTTGAAGATTTGGATATTCGCCAATAAATAAAGCTTTAAGTTTTTCTGCAGCTTCTGGGTTTAGATCAAATAAATGTATTTTTTTAACTTGAGGGTATTGTTCTAAGACCGTTTTGATTTGCATTTGGGCAATCGGACCACAACCAATCACGCTGATATCTGAGAAGTCTTTTTTGGCGAGATATTGAATTGATACACCAGTAATTGCCGCTGTTCTCATCGCACTAATTAAACTGCCTTCCATGATTGCCACGGGGTAATTTGTTTCAGCGTCATTTAAAACAATTAAGGCGCTGGCACGAGGAATATTAAATTTCTTAGGATTATGTTGGCGGGAGCCAATCCATTTGATCCCTGCAATAGGATCATTTCCAGCCAAATAACACGGCATGGCAATAATTCGGTCTGCAATATGGTCCGCACCTTGCCAACGTAAATAGGGTTTTAAGGGTTGCACAAACTGTTTATTTGCGTGAAGTGTGAGGCCTTCAGTAATTGCTTCGATAAATGAATTACTGTGATTTGCACCAAGATGGAGTAAATCTGATTGACTAAGGTAACGAAGGCTAGCCAAATTACTCATAAATATTTCCTAAAAAGTGGAGTTAAACAACGGATTGCAAATTAAAATTTTCTTGATTGAGATGATTTTTATTGAAATGTCTTCTCTTGATCATTTCGAACCATTCTTCGTCATAAACTAAATCTAAATAACGATCGCCTCTATCTGCTAAAAGGGTTAAAACGCATGACCCAGACGGGATGGTCGGGATAAGTTTTTTTATTGCTGAAATAGATGAGCCGCTAGATCCACCCGCAAAAATGCCTTCATGTTCGAGGAGTTCTCGGCAACCTAAAGCTGACTCATAATCATCAACATAGATGACATCATCTATTTCATCTGGGGAGAGTAGGGCTGGAACGGTACTTGCACCGATACCCGGAATTTCACGTGGACCTGAGTGACCACCAAAGAGAACAGAACCGACGATATCGACTGCAATAACTTTTAAATGCGGGAATTTTTCTTTTAAGCGACGAGATACGCCCATGATTGTTCCAGAAGTACTTGCACCAACAACCAAGTAATCAATACTGCGATCGATTTGATTTATGATCTCTTCCGCTTCACCATAATAGTGACTTTTCCAATTGTTGGGATTTGCATATTGGTTGATCCAAACAGCATTGGGCAACTGGCGGCAAAGTCGTTGTACTGTATCGATTCTTGTTTTTAAATAACCGCCGTTTTGATCTTTTTCAGAGACCATTTCGATATTGGCTTTATAGAGCTTCAACATTTGTAAATTGGCTGAAGCAATTTTGGGGTCAATCACGGCAGTGAATTTTAGGCCGTAAATTTTGCATGCCATTGCAAGTGCAATTGCTAGATTTCCTGATGAACTTTCAACAATGTGGCTATCTTTATGAATGAGGCCAGATTTAAGCCCTTCTTGTAACATATACAATGCAGGTCGATCTTTGATACTTCCACCTGGATTGAGTAACTCCATTTTTGCGACAACGGTGATGGATTGATCGGTAAACATCCTTGAGAGTCTGATTAAAGGAGTTTTACCTATGCAATCGAGAATATTGTTATGGATCATCGTTAGAATTCTCTGGTTTTATCTGTTGCAAATGATAATCATTATTGGTTTTGTTATTATTAAAATTTACGTGAAATTTGTTGTGTTTTGTAATTTTATTGAAGAGTAAACTAAGAGAGTAATTAATGATATTTTTATAAGGTATTGATAAATATAGTTTATATGTAATTATTGAATTAAATTATAGTGAAATTAGATGACCATTTGATTAAAATTGTTAATCAATCACTAGAAAAAATTTATAAAGCAGATGGCTATCACATTTATTTTTATTAAAGAGAATCACCGCTAAAAAAATCTTAGAAACCTCAAATGAATCAGAACTGAAATTATAAAAAATATAATAAATCAATAATTTAAGATTTTTTATGCTGTGTTTTTCATGGGCTGTTGGAATTGGTCATTAGAATATTATGTTTTACATCATTAATGCTAATGATTATTATTAGCGCTAAAATTCAGGCCTACAACTGAGGAAACAGGATGCGCCTTTCCCAATTCAGCTTATGTGTTTTATCTATTGCAATCAGTAGTCAGTTATATGCACAGGATGAAACCTCGAATAATCAGACACCAGTTAGCAATGCTCAACAACAGGAATCTGTCCAGAAATTGCCACAGATCGTTATTACAGCAACACGATCAGAAAAAAGCATTGCAGATATTGCAGGGACTGTACAGAACATTAGCGGAGCAGAGGTACAAAAACAGGCTGGGGCAGGGCGAAAAGTAGCAGATGTTCTTGCTCAACTGGTTCCTTCACTGGCGCCGTCTAGTGGTACTGGAAGTAATTATGGCCAGACCATGCGAGGCAGAACGGTACTGGTGATGATTGATGGTGTATCTCAGACGGGATCGCGTGATCCTGCGCGCCAATTGAACAGTATTAGTCCGGGGATGATTGAAAGGATTGAGGTTATTTCTGGGGCAACCAGTATTTATGGTTCTGGCGCAACGGGTGGGATTATTAATATCATTACCAAACGTGCTGATAAATCGAAACCACTGAGTTTTGAGACGAAATTAGGGATAACCTCTGCTGATAATTTCCGAGGAGATGGCCTGGCTTATGAAGCGGGTCAGAGCGTTTCTTTCAGCAATGATAAAATGGACGGTTTTCTTGGTGCGAACTATACCAGCCGAGGATCATTATTTGATGCGAATGGGGATCGAATTGCGACTGAACCCAATCAGACCAGCCGTAATGATACAGATACACTAGATCTAAATGGGCGCCTGAATTTTAATTTGACTGACACACAAAGCTTGAGTTTTGGTGCGCAGTATTATAAGGATAAGCAGGATACTCGTTATCTACCTGATTATGGACCGAACTATACCATTGCTAAAGGGCCACAGTCTGAACGAGCAATCAAGGGACTGGAATTAAGTAATCAGCCATTTACGGATCGTTATGCCTTTAATACCCAATATCAAAATCAGGATGTATGGGGGCAGACGGTAAATTTGGAAGCCTATTATAGAAATGAAAAAGGACGTTTTTTCCCAGTTTATGCAGGTGGCGCGACGGTAAATCAATCGCAATATACGGTTGATGTGGCAGGAATGCGGTCTACAGTTCAGTCTGATTTTAAGCTTGCAGCGCGTGATCTTAATCTGACCTATGGTCTGGATTATGACCGGGAAAAAGATACTCAGCATTATGACGTATTGTCTGTCAGCAATAACGGTATGGTTTACAAGGATACTGGTAGAAGATTAGATGCTGGTCCAGATACTGTCATTCAAAATATCGGTGCTTTTTTACAGGCAGATTATCAATTAACGGATCGCTTTAATCTACAAGCGGGAACGCGCTATCAATATATTAAGGCAGATACAGACGCTTATACACCTTCTAGACAAACACAAAGCGTAGCGAGTGATTCAACAAATGCTGACAAGTTTTTGTTTAATTTAGGCGCAGTTTATAAACTTACTGATAATCAGCAATTATTTGCCAATTTCTCTCAAGGATTTAGTTATCCAGATGTATTACGGATGTTGCGTGATGTCTCAATTCTGACCGTTTCAACTGCGAATATAGAACCACTAACCGTCAATAGTTATGAACTGGGTTGGCGTCTGCAAGATGATCAAAAACTTGATTTAGGAATTACTGGCTTTTATAACACATCTGATAAAGTCATTCAGTTCAATGCGGACCGTTCAGTCAATATTGCTGATACTGATCAGCGTGTTTACGGTGCTGAAATGACTGCGGCATATCCAATTCTGGATGATTTTAAAATTGGTGGTACATTGGCTTACACCCGTGGACAATATAAGGATGCGGCTGGTAATTGGCGTGAGTTAAATGCTTATCAGGTATCTCCAACTAAGGGAACTATTTTTGGTGAGTGGAATAGTGATGATGGTTATGGATTCCGTGTACAGATGCTTGCTGTAAAAGGAACTGACAAAGCATTTGAAGATGATAAGGTTGCGGTGAACAGTGATAAGGTGGTTCCAAACCGTGCTGCAAAAATAAAGGGTTATGCGATTATGGATACCCTAGTGAATTTCCCTGCGTATAAGGGGCGGGTGGATTTTGGAATTTATAACGTGTGGAATAAAGACTATCGCACGGTGTATAGCCAGCAGTCAGAAATTACCTTTTCCCCTGTGTCCAGTATGCGGGCACAAGGGCGGACCTTTGGTTTGAGTTATACTTTTAATTATTAATTGATGTTAGCTAAAAGCTGGTGCTGATGAGTGTTTAATTCTCACTTATCACCAGCTTTTTTATTATTTATATATAGTTAAACCGCCTAATTATTCATACAAGTGATTTGCATCAAGTCATTGATCATAAATGAAGCTTATAGTTATGTATGAACTTTTTGAAACTGTTGGTTATTCATTTTTGTACTTTTGAATCCTAGATGGTGATCCTACCGTGGGGCGACATGGATGTCGCCGTTGGGCGGGGGTACAGGACGTACCCCTCGCCCAGCAAAAGATTTTTGTCATCTTTTCATCTCTGAAAAGTGAGGCATCGCCTACGCAAAGGTATTTAAACTTTGAATATAAAGTGTGGCATTGCAAGCTTTTTATAATCAAACAATTTATTTTTTCCATATAATTGATTTAATTAAAAATATTAATTAAGAGAAATTATATTCTTGTGTCTGAGTTTTTTGACAGGTTGATTATAAAACAAATTCTTAACCAAAGATAAGTATCAAGTGTCGTCAAAATTTAAAACAATAGAATGGATCAGCTATTTAGCGGATTTTTTAGCCATATTTGTAGAGGTCTATTCTATTTGAGTTGTTGTTGCACAATTTGAAATGAATAAAAATTCAATGAGTACATGTTGTATCGCCCTAATTTTGGTTCAAAGCTGTTTAGTTTCCCCATACTGTTTAAAACGCATTATGTGAATTGACCGAATCGAAATAAAAATAGTCAAACATCAGCTCAGTGTAATAATCGTGTTTTAAGCAAGGGCGTATTTTTAAATAAATATTTGATAAAACAATGAGAAATTTTTATCTTTTATATGAGTTATAATAAAAATAGATGCAGTTTTGCTTAAATATTAACCATAAGATAGACTGGTCTGTATAGACAAAGCCCTAAATTTTTTAGTACAATTGATCACAATTTAGAATTAAATAATAACGCATGTCTAACAATATTTACGCTGCTTTGGAGCAGCTTGGCTTATCAGCACAAAAACGTGCGATTCACGTACAATTTTCTAATTCGGCGTTGAGCCAACAAGTGTTCCTACAACGNTACGCTGCTTTGGAGCAGCTTGGCTTATCAGCACAAAAACGTGCGATTCACGTACAATTTTCTAATTCGGCGTTGAGCCAACAAGTGTTCCTACAACGTATCGATGGAATACATCAAATCAATGAGGGTGTTCGGCTCCAACTCATCTGTCTTGCAACGTCAGCAACTATCCCTTTAAAAAGCTTTATTGGAACGCAAGCTGCAATTGATATTGTCACAGATAAATCTGAATTAACCCGTATTTCAGGAATTGTGACCCAAGCCGATATTGGCGCATCTGATGGTTCTCTTACCATCTATCGTTTGACCGTAGAAGACCCAACAGCACTTTGGAAGCATCGTAGAAACTCTCGAGTATTTATGAATAAATCGGTTGTGGATGTGATCCAGACCGTGTTCCAAGAATGGGCGCAACGCAGCCCACTGTTTGCCTCAAGTCTGAGTCTAGATAAGAGTGGCTTAAGCAAAGACTATGATGTGCGCCCATTCATTATGCAGGCATCTGAAAGTGACTTTGACTTCCTGACCCGTTTGATGAGAAGTGAAGGGATTAACTGGCTGATTGATGAAGCACAACTTAAAGTGTCGAGTTCAACAGAACAAATCCAAGCACAAAAGCTTCGTTTAATTGATGATAATTCGCAATTTAGTGCCTTAGAACGCCGCAATATTCGCTTCCATAGAAGCAGCGCCGTAGAAAAAACTGATTCAATTACCAATTTTATTGGTCAGCGTTCCATTCAACCGACTTCGGTGTATATCCAGCGTTGGCAAGCTGATGTATTGGATATTGATGAAGGCGCTGGCAGTGTCCAAAGTAAACACAGCCATAGTGAAAATTATGACAATGCCAGTTTAGCTTTAGAACAAGCATGGCACTTTAGCCCTGCATGGATACAAGACCTTAATGGCGAAGATGGTGCAACGCCATCGGGCAACAGTCAGATTGAAAAGTTTAATCAAAACCTCAGCAACTATTATGATTCACAAGCCAAACAATTTACAGCAACGTCAACAGTGCGTGATGCACATGTTGGCTATTGGTTTGAACTGAATGAACACCCTGAGATAGATCAACATTCAGGTGCAGACAAAGAGTTTTTAATCACAGCTAAAAGCTTTTATAACCAAAATAACTTACCTAAAGACCTCACCGATCAAGTCACCGCTTTAGTTCAACAAAGCAATTGGCAAGCCACCCAAATCACCAGCAACACGAGTGATGAACGTCAAGCCAGTAATTTAACCATTCAACGTCGTAACATCAGCACGGTTCCAGCCTATAACCCATTACAACACCGACCGATGGCATCACCATGGCCAAAGTGAGCTTATTGACCACTTGTTTTTCNCAAATCACCAGCAACACGAGTGATGAACGTCAAGCCAGTAATTTAACCATTCAACGTCGTAACATCAGCACGGTTCCAGCCTATAACCCATTACAACACCGACCGATGGCATCACCACAACGGGCCAAAGTGGTGGGGCCAAGTGGAGAAGAAATCCATGTTGATGAATGGGGGCGTATTAAAGTTCGTTTCCTGTTTAGCCGTAATGAAGACAACACCCATGATGGCGGTGCGGGTTCCAATGACAATGACACAGATTCAGCGTGGGTCGATGTCCTGACCCCATGGGCAGGTGAAGGCTATGGTGCGCGATTCTTACCGAGAATCGGTGANGGTTCCAATGACAATGACACAGATTCAGCGTGGGTCGATGTCCTGACCCCATGGGCAGGTGAAGGCTATGGTGCGCGATTCTTACCGAGAATCGGTGAAATTGTTGTGATTGATTTCTTTGATGGCAACATTGACCGTCCATTTGTGGTTGGGCGCATCCATGAAGCGCAACGCCATCCAAGCAAGTTTGATGACAAAGGCAAACTGCCTGACACCAAGAAACTGGCAGGAATAAAAAGTCGAGAGTATCAAGGTAGTGGCTACAATCAACTAAGGTTTGACGATACTACTGGCCAAATCAGCAGCCAGTTACAAAGTAGTCATGCCGCCAGCCAACTCAACTTGGGCAAATTAAGTCATCCCAAAGACAAAGCGGAAAGTGATGATCGTGGTGAAGGCTTTGAGCTGAGAACAGACCAATGGGGAGCAGTTCGGGCAGGGCAAGGCTTACTACTTTCAACCTATAAACAAGACCAAGCCAAAGGTGATCACCTTGATTCAGAGCTTGCCAAAAAGCAACTTGAAGGTAGTCAGACCAACAGTAAAGCTTTAAGTGATATCGCCAAGAATCAAAAGACGGATGAAATAGAATCGATTGAGCAACTCAAAGCTTTTGCCGAAGAAATTGAAAAAGATGTTGCCAAGTATAAAAAAGCCATCATGTTACTCAGTTCTGTTGATGGGATTGCCTTAAGTACCCCTGAAGATATCCATCTTTCAGCCACAGGCATCATTAACCATACTGCGGGCGATAGTATTAACCTTAGCACCCAAAAGAATCTTTTGGGACAAGCTTTAGGCAAAGTGAGCCTATTTGCTGCACAAGGTGGTATTAAAGCCATTGCCGCGCAAAGTAAAGTTGAAATTCAAGCGCAGTCAGATGCTTTAGATGTATTTGCCAAACTGGGGATTACCATCTCATCTACAGAAGATCGGATAGAAATCAGTAGTCCAAAAGAAGTGTTGATTACTGGTGGTTCATCACAGATTGCCCTAAATGGCTCAGGGATTTTCCCCAAAACAGGTGGGAAATTTGAGGTGAATGCAGGGCAGCACACATTTAAGCCGGGTGCCAGTGTCAGTAAATCAGCACAACTGCCCCCATCGAATCCACTTAAAGGCGCACTCGACTTATTAAAAAGCTATGGTGGACAAGACTTCTTTAAACAAACCGGCTTTAAAGTGATTGATTCATTTGGCAAGCAAGTGTCTGGCAAGCTGGATGGCAATGGCTTTGCCCAAGTGACAGGTATTGCACCTGGTCCTGCCAAAGTTGAATTTGAAACTGATCCACGGAGTGCATGGGATAAAGCAAGTCATTTTAACCGTGATTATACTTGGTCAGAAGAAGTGGTCGGTGGTGCCACAAGCTTTGCACAAAATGCTTTAAATTCAGTGGGGCAAAATATGATGTCCCAACTCAAAAACAATTTATTCTCTTTGAATGCTGACTCATTGAAAGATATGGGAAAAAATGCTTTAAAAGACTTAGGCACACAAAGCTTGGGACAATTTAAAGAACAATTTACTCAAAGTGCATTAGGTTCCGTCTCTTCGGCATTGAATTTAAATTTATCTCCGTCACAGATGATGAATGTGGGACAGATGATTGCCAATCCAAGTCAATCCCTACAAAATATTAAAGATCAAGGCATCGATTTCTTTAAAGACCAAGCCTCAGCATTGTTTGCTCAACAGACCAGCGGTTTGGTTTCTAATATGACTGCTGGAACAGGATTTGGGTCGTCACTGGGGCAAGGTTTTGTTGCAGAGTCATTTGGCGCTGCTCAAAATGGGTTAGATGCCCCAGTGAAAGTGGTGGATGATTTTATTAAAAAAGATGAATATTTCTCTCGCTTCTTAACCTATAGCATTACCACTCGAAAAGGCGATGCATCAGTATCCACGATCCCGCAAAATATTCCTCAACAAGTCAGTCAGCCTGCGCCAATTTTGACTCAACAGACTCCACAAGCGACAGCACCTGTCGACGTGAGAAAACCGCAGTCGATTTATGATATGGATAAGGATGTGGTACGGATGGATCTGGAAGAGTCTCGTTATGTCACCAAACAAGTGACTGTGCGAAAAACGGCTGCTGAACAACCAGATGTATATAACGCGCGAAATAAATAATTGAACATTTTTTTGAATTTTAATTGATTGAAATTAAATTAAAAATTAGAACGTATTAAGGTTAAGCTTATGGCATTTATAGACAGTAAAAATCAGACCGCAGGGTCAAATACACAGCAAC
>NZ_LMED01000007.1:0-250912 GCF_001425285.1 Acinetobacter sp. Root1280
TATTTCATACACAGATTATGCTTGAAAATCTTAATTTTTGCAGGATGAATATTGAATAAAAAGATGTATGTTTTTTGATTTATGAAAGAGGTTTAATAATATTTTTGAAAAAATTATATATTTTATCTCCCCTCACTATTTGGCACCTATTTTGCTCTTTTATTTAAAATTTACAGCATAGGTTAAATGATGAGCATAGAGTTTGTGGGTATGGTTTTTCCAAATCAATGGTCTGAAACCAAAGGAACCCGAATTGGTCATAAAATTGATCTCGAATATTTACGTTATCATGCTCGTGCACATGAATATGCAGGTTTTGATAAAGTTTTAATCGCCAATGGACCAAGTAGCCCTGATAGTACCCAAATCGCAGCTTATCTGGCACAACAGACTGAACGACTTGGATTTATGATTGCACATCGCCCTGCGCTGATGACGCCTAATCTGGCTGCACGTTCCTTTGCCACACTGGACCATACCACTGGCGGAGGACGCATTCGTTTACATGCCATTACGGGAATTACCGCTGAACCGCAAGAAGGTGATTATATTGTTGATAAAATTCAACGTTATGAACGCACGGGTGAATATCTAGATATCATCCAAAAGCTTTGGAAAAGTGAGCAACCGATTCACTATGAAGGCAAATACTTTAAACTGGAAAATGCTTTCTGCCCTTTAAAACCGGTCAATGGAACTTCTATTCCGATTTCATTCGGTGGTTCTTCGGATATTGCCTACGATATCGCAGTGCGTCATGCAGATCTTTACTCGCTTTGGGGTGAGCCTTTAGCGGGCGTGAAAGAGCAGATAAATAAACTTAAAAAGGCAGCAGAAGCAGCCAATAAACCCCAGCCGCAGGTCAGTTTATCAGTACGTCTTATTATTGGGCCAACAGAACAACTTGCATGGCAACGAGCACAACAAATTTTAGCTGATATTCAGCAAAATCCAACCTTCCAAAATAATGGCTCACTTTCGGGACATAAAATTAAAGGCGTAGGTTCACAACGGTTACTGGCAGCAGCACAACAAGGTGATCGCCATGACCGAGCCTTATGGATGCCAACTGCAAGCGCAGTTGGGGCCTATGGTGATACCACCGCCCTTGTCGGAACGCCTGATACGATTATTGCCGCATTACTTGATTATGTAGATCTGGGCGTCACCACCTTTTTAAATCGTGGTTATGATCCAATTTACGATACTGTGGACTATGGTCGTTATATTATTCCTGCGGTACGAGCTGAGGCGGCCAAGCGAAACAAACAGATTGCCTAAGTCCTCAAGCTAAATAAAAACCGCTCATTTAATCGGATTGAATGAGCGGTTTTTATTGCTTGCTAATTTAAGGTCTTGTCATAACCATGAGCATCATTATGAGGGATGGTTATTTTCTTCTGATTTTCTATTGTAAATCTGGTTTGCAAATGGACTGAATCTTCTCCCCTGCAATCACCTTTTTGGCAAATGGAACAGAATCTTGTAGGGAAGCATTCACTGTCTCACTATGTCCCAATCCATGATACAAATGCCCTTCAACGACTGTACCTGCCTTACATGCATCCGCCACCAACTTCATTTGATTACGTGCATCTGGTGTACGATCATTTGCCCCAGTGCCAATAAATAATGGATGATTGATTTTTAAGGTCGGGTAATAACCATAATCATTGGATTGTTTTTCCTGTAATTTTTTATAGATCGATGGTGGATTCGCCTTATAGGCTTGCGCAGGTGAAAGTCCTGCTGTTTGAATATCTCCCATAAAACTGGTCAAACAGGCATTTCTTGCTTGTTCCACCAAAGGCACTGCTTCAGCGGTAAAAATATCTTCAGTTTTGATTTCAGGAAATAAGCTTTGCGTCACTAAAAAACTATAAATACCATATGCTAAGGATGGACTGACTTCATAAGGATTTAACTTTAACTGATTCTTTTCAGCTGTTGCCTCTGGGTCCTGATAAATCACCCCTGTGCCAATAGATCCTTTAATATTTAACTCTGGTGCATAGGTTGCTGAATAAGCTGAAGCTGAAACAGCCCCCGCCCCACCTTGAGATTGCCCCACAATAACAAAACGATTTGCTAGAGGTAATTTCGTTTTAAGCGCAGCTCGACCGCTGTCTAAAATACTATAAGCAAGCATTGGATTATTGATCAGCAAGTGCGGGCCAGCCACACCAAGTCCTTCATAGTCAGTTGCTACTACAGCGAATCCTTCTTTTAACCATCGGTTTAAATATTGTACATCTCGATAAGATCGTCCATTCCAAGAAGGTGCGCAGGCATCGGCTAGACCAACCGTACCATGTGCCCATAACACAACAGGCCAACCTTCTTTCGGTGGCGTACCTTTAGGAAGATGTACTGTCCCAGAAACCACAATGGGGGTCTTACTATCCCGTCCACTTGTTGAACTATATAAAATACGAATGGCCGTACTATCATTGTCCAAACGGATATAAGGGTTGCTGATGTCCTCTGTCTTTAAGAGTTTTCCAGCTTGTTCTGGAATCGCAGCTTTCCATGTATAAAATGCTGAAACACGTCCATCCCCATAACGATCTTCAGGCTGAGGGGCTTGCTGGGCATTTGCCATTCCAGCAGACGTTAGTATGCTTGCGACAAAAACGGATTTAACCACATTAGATATAAACGTATTTTGCATTTTCATGATCTTGAAACCTATTTAAAAACTGTTTTAAAAAATTTATTTTTTAATTTAAAAGTCGTAACTTACACGGCCATATAAATACGTTCCAAAGGCACCTTCTGGCGCATTAAAACTGTATTTGACGATGTTCCCTACAGATGAGTCTTTGGCTTTGTCTGGGTAACTGTTAAATAAATTATTTGCGCCCAGATTGAATTTTAGCCCTTTTACCCACGCATCTGCTTTGTAGCCAAAATCCAAATCAGCAATCCATTGCGGATCAAAGGTCTGATCCAATGAAGTATTGGTATTATTTAAAGTAGTCCATTTATCATAACGACGGACTGCGGCATTGATACTCCACGCTTGATTTGACCAAAGTGCCCCCAATGCTAATTTGGTTTTTGGCGCTGTAGATTCAATTAGGCTTTGGGTATTTCGACCAGCAATACTGGAGACTGGAATTCGCTCACCTTTTGCAGTGATTGAGTCTCGGCTGTCAGTGATTTTATTTTTATGATAAGCCAAACCTAAATTCAGCTTTAACTTGCCATATTGTTCAAGATCAAGATCATGTTTTAATGCGAACTCCAAACCACGTGTTTGCGTATCTAATAAATTATTAAAAAACGCCACATTGGCAATATTTGCATACGGCGTATTTGCAAAAGCATTATTAATCACGCTGCCAGTAATATTGTCAGAAAGTAAAATACGATTTCGAATATCGATTTGATAAAGATCTAAAGTTGCAGAGGTATTGATAAATGGTTTGAGTACCAAACCTAAAGAATAATTGGTCGATTTCTCAGGCTTAAGTGAAGTTCCACCAATCAGTAAAGCCGCTTCACTTCCCGCAACTAAAGTCCTTTGCTGTACATCTTGCCAACCTGTCGGAGTTTGCACCGTTTGTACACTATAAGCGGAGTATCCTTGCTGGGCTAATGACGGTGCGCGATAACCTGTATTGACAGATCCACGAAGGGTCAACTGCGGAGATATATCATATTTGGCAAAGAGTTTGCCGTTGGTTGTCGAACCAAAGTCTGAATATTTTTCTGTTCGAATAGCAGCACCAACATTTAAATCTTTTACAATATCGGCTTCGAGATCCAAATAAATGCCGTACACATCTCGACTAATTTTGCGTTGGTCTTGATCTGTAATACCCGCGTATATACCTGGGATACCCGTACCTAAAGCCGTACTTGGATTAAAATAGGGTCCACGGGTATAAGCAATGGGGTCGCCTGCATTTTGTTTATATTGTTCCCAACGGTATAGCGCTCCCGTCGAAACAGTCAATGGACTGGCTAAACCATCAATTGCAAAATCACGACTATAGTCCAGTCCTGTATTGAGTTGGGCAAAAATGTTTTCCCCTAAATCATAATGAGAAGGTGAATCTGCACCATAACTTGGGTTAATGCCATTGCCTTGTTCAGTGCTGACTTTGTTTTGTCCATAAGTGGCATACAGGTCATATTTTCCTGAAGTCTGGTTGCCTTGTTTAACCCCAAACGTGGTCGCAAAATCATCCACACTGACTAAACTCAAAGGTGAGCGTCCATCAGGATAACGTTGCTTAAAATAAATGGATTGATTCAGTACTGTTTTGGTGGTTGGAGGTTCATAAAAATTTTCCCCGATGGTCTTACGATGCCCATAACTACTAAAACCATACAAGGCAATTTCATCAGTTAAAGGTAAATCTAAATTCGCAGTGATATTGATTTGGTCTTTTTGTTCAGGAGAACCAAATTTCCAAGTTCTAAATGGTGTGTTCTGCTCGGTATATTGGGCTTGGGTTGAACCATCATAAAATGTTCGCGTATCTGGTGCAGTATTACTTGCAGCTTCACGCTTTCCTAAATCTACAGCAACAGTTAAAGCACCATCATTGGGTAATTCAAAGCCTTTCCAAAGATTGATTTTATGCTGTTCACCATCCCCTTGTGTATAGCCTCCAGTTTGATAACTCACGCCACCACCATGATCACGTGATTTCAATATAATGTTAACCACGCCCGCGATCGCGTCAGAACCATATTGAGCTGCGGCACCATCTCGTAAAATCTCTATACGTTCAATGGCACTAATCGGGATTAGGCTTAAATCTGTTACCGCAGCACCTCTCCCCCCAGCATACGCTTGTCGAGTGAAGTAAGCCGCTGTATGGCGACGTTTACCATTGATCAAAATTAAGGTTTGATCTGCAGATAAACCTCGCAATGCAATACTCGGCGGCACCGATGCACCGAAACCACCCGCAGGTGATGTTGGTAAACTCACTGACGGCGATAAGCGTGTTAATGCAGCTGCAAGATCACCTGCCCCTGTTTCTTGTAGTTCTTTGGCTGTCACAATGTCTACTGGAGCAGGAGCCTCTAAAGCACTATTGATAGCTCGCCGAGAACCCGTTACAACAACTGATTGCAATGTCACGACATCCTCTTTTTCTGATACAGGCCTTTGTTCATTTGCCAAAGTGATTGAGGCGGTAAGTGTACTGAACGCAAAAACAGAAGAATGAAGAATGAATTGAGAAAAATATGTACGCATATAAGCTTCCTTAACGATCTGCACCGATATAGCAAAGCCAATGCCAAAATTTTTATTATTGAATATCAAAAACTTGTCATTAAAAATAAAAAAATCATTGTTTATATTTAAACAATGATTCGAAAAAATGTTTATAAAACCACAGATTTGCTAGTGGCGCATAAGCTTATACAAGTTGATTGTGTAAATAAGATTGATACAACTGATAGTAAGATTGTTGCTGTTGAATCAGTTGTTCATGAGAACCTTGTTCCACTACAGCCCCATTCTCAATCACCACAATTTTGTCTGCTTCTTGAATGGTACTTAAGCGATGTGCGATCACAATACAGGTTCTATTTTTACATAAGCGTCGAAGGGCATATTGGATTTTCTGTTCCGTATAAATATCAATCGCAGAGGTCGCTTCATCTAAAATTAAAATTTTAGGATCAGCCAAATATGCACGTGCGAGACAAACAAGTTGGCGTTGCCCATGACTTAAATTTTTTCCGAGTGTTCCAACTTCAGTAAAATAACCATGAGGAAGCTGTCCTAGAATATCATCTGCACCAAGTTCTTCAATCGCCTGAATCAGTTGTTGATCTGTAGCTTCGGGTTGAATTAAACGTAAATTGTCTAAAATTGTGCCGCTAAACAAGACATTGTCCTGTAAAACAATACTGACATTTTGTCTTAAACTGTCCAGATGAATATCCTGTATCGGATAACGGTCTAAGAAAATCCCACCCTGCTGAGGCTCATAAAACCGTGTCAGTAACTGAACGATCGTGCTTTTACCATGACCTGTAGGCCCCACGATCGCAACCACCGTTCCAGCGTCGATCTCTAAATCAAAATTTTGTAAAACAGCTTTGGTGGTATAAGCAAAATGTACAGACTGAAAACGAATATGCCCGTTAAGTTGCCCTAATTTCAACGCATGTGGTGCATCTTGAATGCTAGATTGGGTATCTAAAAGTAGAAATATCCGTTGTGCACACGCTGCACCATTGGCATAACGCTCAAATAAATCGGTCAATTCCTGTAAAGGTGCCAAGAATAAAAACACATAAAAAATACTTTCGGCAAACTGTCCAATACTGATGACACCTTCACTATAAGCATAACTTCCAATCACAATAAAAACTGCGGTTGCCACTGTCGAAAGCAATCCAGTAAATGGGGCAAACCAGCTGGTCCGCTTACTTCCATAAATAATAGAATCATTAAAATCTTTTAAGAGCTGCTGATAACGCTGTTGATTGGTTTCACTATAATTCAATTGCTGAATAATTTTGGCGCCATTTACCGTTTCAACCAAATGTGCAGTAAATCGACTGCGTTCTTCGGCAACCCGTCCCCAATGCCGTTGTGATGACTTTTTAAATATTGCAGTCATTGTCAATAAAATCGGCAAAGTTGCAAATAAACACCAGAAAAATGGGGGATAGATATGCCACAAAAGCAAAGATGCTAATCCGCAACGTAAAATCGCAGAAAGTAGTTCAGGTGGTCCTTGTATCAATACTGGTTCTAAAGTATCGACATCACGATCCGCTCGTGAAATAATTCGGCCGGCTTTAGTTCGATCAAAATAACCAATATTTAAAGCTTGAATATGTTGAAATAATGAACGTCTTAGATCATTAATAACGCTTAAGGCCGCTTTTCCAGACAAGTATTTTGATATACCCGCTAATCCAAAACGACACACCCAGCTGAATGCCAGAATAGCAATTGCTATAAAAAGTACTGGCTGATACAACACCAGTTTCCCAGCCACTTGCTGAAATCCAGAATCTAAAATGTACTTGACTGCCCATGGACGTACAAAGATGCTCAGCACTTGTAAGATCTCTACTGAGATCATGGCTAGAATTAAATAACGAATCGGATAAAGCAAAGGAATGAGTTTTTTTAACATTCCGCGATGTAGCGCGGTTTTTGCTAAGTTTTCTTCGATCTGCAGATCAGAGATTTTCGTCAGCGGTCGGAAATTTTTAACCGTGGTATTCATGCTTGAATCTCCTGTTGCGCTTTCTGAAATCCCATCAACTCCCGATAAAATTCGCAATGCTGGAGCAATTCTGTGTGGCTCCCTTGAGCAAGAATTTGTCCCTGATCTAATACGATAATGCGATCTGATAAAGAAATCGTGGTCTGTTTATTTGAATTGATCAGGATGGTTCTTTTGAGCTGATTTTTATTGTCAGCCAAGCCTGATAAACGCTGTAACACCTGTTTTTCTGTAGTGGAATCTAAAGCACTGGTTGAATCATCAAGCGCCAAGATTGGCGAGTTTTTTAAAATTGACCGTGCCAGTGCAATCCGTTGTTTTTGCCCTCCAGATAAGGTGACTCCCTTGTCCCCTATTCGTGTCTCCAGACCAGCATCAAGTCGCTGTAATAGTTCAGATGCTGAAGCCAAATGCAACGCATCTCGCATCTCCTGTTCAGTCGCATCCTGTTTGGCTATTTTTAAGTTATCCGCCAAGGTTCCTGAGAAAAAGAAATTATCTTGCGGAATAATCTGAACCATATGACGTAAGTTAACCAAACTAAGATCTTTAAGATTGAGCCAACCGCGTTGATATGAACCAATCCAGACCTGCCCTGCGGTTGGATCGATAAAACGATTGAGCAAGTTCATCAGTGTGGTTTTACCCGCTCCAGTTTTCCCCACAATGGTGACGATTTCACCTGCTCGGAATTCAACATTACACTGTTTTAAAATATACTTTTCTGTGTTTCGATCCTGAAAACTGACATTTTCCAGTCGAATATTTAAACCTTCATGCCCATCAGCATCCCCTTGTAGTGGCAAAGCATGTGCAGCATCTACAATTGCCGATTTCTCATCTAGCATTTGCCATATTCGAGTTGCCGATGAACGTGCATCTGCAAAAATATGTAAGACCTGTCCAATACTTTCAATACGAAACACCAATAAATTTGCCATAAGTACAGCAGCCACAAATTGCCCAATCTGTAATTGATTTTGTCCAATTAAGTAACCACCAAACCCAATCACCCATAAGTAGGAACAGGCAATAATCATTTGAGGAATCGGTAAGCGTTGTGCACTGGTGCGAATGGTTTGAATGGAATGACGAATAAAGCTATCAACCGCAGCATTAAAACGTTGTAAGAGCTTTTCCTCAAGTTGAAAGGCTTTGACCACTCGAATGCCATTGACGCTTTCAGCCAAAGTATCACTGACTTTTTCATAAGCATAGGCAACTTGATGATCCAGCACCACCAACTGATTGGTCAGTTTAAACAGCACAGCTAGGCCTAGAAAAATAAAAATAAGCGGGACGATCCCCAACCAAGGATGATACCAACACAACAATCCGACTGTTGCGGCGACCACTAGACTGGATTCAAACACTTGTCGCCAAAAATTAATTAAAGCTTCTTTTAATTTATCTGAATCTCGGGTGGTTCTTGATAAAACTTCACCTAATCCGTGTTTCCAGTGCCATGAAACATCTAAATGCTGGACCTGGCTAAAGATTCTTTCTCTTAAAATACTTAACAATTGCTGTCCAATCGTCAAGGCACTTAAACCCGCTAAATATTGAATAATGGCGCGAAGTAAAGCGATACTCGTCAGTAGAATAAACCAAAACCACGGATTTAACGGATCTGTAAAAGCATGCTGAAATAAACTTTCAGGTTGGCTGTGTTTTAGCGTATCAATCGCATGTCCGATTGAATATTGCTGTAGTGCTAAGCCAAAATTGGCAAGGACAAATAATGTTGCCGTCAATACAAAGCGAAATGGCATAAAACGATATAAGGCCAAACTTCGCAGCAGTGGATAATTTTTAAACATAAAAATAAAACAACAACTAAAGATCTATAGCTCACTGCGAGATCTATGCCAAATTTTTCAAAGGCATAAATATTTTAATCCACTGTTTTATATTGTTTTTTTAAAAAACGTGTTTGATGAGATGTTTGATTTAAAACATCCGCACTTGTTATCTGTTGTTATTGCAACAATATTTGATATATCAACATCATAAAAATAGATATTAAAAATATATTTTAAATATCAACAAGTTAAACAATGGCATCAATATTGCTTTAAAGCATTCAAATCACAACAGGATGTCACAATGACAACACTTCAAACGCAACCATTGAATACACTTTGGTATACACGCTGTCCAGTTCCTACAGGGCTCGGAATCTCGATTCAAAAAGGCTGGCTAAAAGAAAAATTTATTGAGCAACAAATTGAAATTAAATCAATTCGTGAATCTAACTCAAAAGAGGTTCGTAACTCACATTTTAACCATACCCTTGCCAATTCAGTTCGGCATGGTGGCAGTATTCCTGCAATTTGGGCATATGCTTCTGGACAAAAAACCAAAGTCATCGGTTTATCTTGGGCAGATGAAGTCCAATTACTGCTGACTCGATATGATTCCCAAATTAAGACGGTTGAGGATCTAAAAGGTAAACGCTTTGGGCTCCCACTGAATCAAGATGCCATCATCGATTTCTCTCGTGCTCAAGCCATTCGCGGTTTAGAAAATGCATTAAAAACAGTAAATCTTAAGGTCAGTGATCTGGAACTGGTGGATTGTCTGCGTGCTGATATATTAGTGGCGCAACAGCAAAATCATACCGAAGAAAATGATGCGAGTTTCTTTAGCAATCGTAATAAACTGAGCGCAAGTGCAGAGATTGTGGCTTTAATCAAAGGGGATGTCGATGCCATCTTTTTAAAAGGCGCACATGCAGCACAAATTGCCCATGATTTTGCCCTGCATACCATTATTGATATTGGTTCACATCCCGACCCTATCCTACGTTCAAATAATGGTACCCCTCGAACACTAACTGTGGATGAAGATTTTCTATCGCAATATCCACAACAAGCTCAATCCATCGTCGATGCGGTTTTACAAGCTGAACAATGGGCGCATGTGCATGCAGATGAAACTCACCGCTATCTGGCTAAAGAATGTAATAGCAGTGAACAATGGGTCCATGCAGCTTATGGCGCAGATGCACATCTCAAGCTGAATACCAATTTTGATGAAACATCGATTATTGCCTTACAAGACCTTAGTGACTTTCTCTATCGCTGGAAGTTTATTCCAGCTCAAATCAATGTTCGTGAATGGCTAGCACAAGACATTGCTATTCATGCACAAGTGGCTTAACAATACGAAAAAATAAAAGGTTGTCGTGATGACAACCTTTTATTTTTCAGCTTCCAAATTTAAGGCATCGCCTATACAAAAGCTTCTGACTATTCTCAACGCACAAAACGCTGCTTCTCACCGAAAAAAATATGCGATTAAGTACTGCCTCAAACAGTTGTGGATGAGGTTTCCGAATAGCATATTTTTGTCGAACTCAAATTATGACTTAAATTTGGTCACATTTTCAGCCTGTTTCTTTAAAAGCACAGAGTTATATTCACCAGGTGGAATATTATTTAAATAATAATTTCCAACATGATATAAACGCCAACGAATCGGATCATGTGTGGTATGTGTACGAGCATTACGCCAGAAACGATCTAAATTCCATTTTGACAAAGTAGAGCTTGCTCCAAGTAAGCCAAAAATTTCACTGGAAATTTTCAAAGATGCATGGTCTGACTGACTCCGTGTGGCAGCCACAGATAAAATCAATTCAGTTTGTAAGGCTTCATCTTCCAGATTAGTTAAATGTTGCTCAAAAATCGCTGCTGAGCGATCTAAAAGTGCTTCTGCTGAACGGACCAAAACTGCAAACTCACCAATTTGCTTAATGATATGCGGTTCCTGTGTCGGGGAGTCGACGCCACTTTCCACCCAAGGACGAGCATTCTGTTGCAAATAATCAATCCCCCCTTCAAGTGCACCTTTGGCAATACCTGTATCCATAGCTGCATGCAAAATCTGAGGCCAAGTTAAACCTGTGCGTAGCACTGTCCCTAAACCACCAGTATTGCGCTTGGCAACATAGCGTTCATCGACAACAACATCTTTAAAATTGACTGTGCCACTGACACTATTGTTTTGCCCCATTGCATCCCAATCATCGAGCAGTTCTACCCCATGCGTATCACGATGAATCAAGATCGAAACAGGTCCATCATCACTGCCTGCAAATAAAGAGATCCACTCGGCCAATAAAGAGCCTGTGGAATAAAATTTACTGCCATTTAAGATTAACTGCCCTTGTGAATTTCTTTCTACACGAGTCTTATGCTGAAATTTATCTTTTCCGCCCACTTCTGCGAGTGCATTGCCTAAACGTTTACCACTCAATACATCACGCAATAATTGATCGCGAATATCATCCTCATAACCCGTTAAAATTCCTCGAAACATGGTGAAATGAATTTGTAGAAGTTGCCCCACACCACCATCTGCAGATGAAATGATCTTTACCACATTGACCAATGTGGTAATACTCGCACCTAAACCACCAAATTGTTGAGGAACAATAATCGCTGTCAGACCTGCTTCTGAAATTAAGCGGGCCTGTTCATAAGGAACACTTTTGTTATATTGAGGATCTTGAGCAAATTCAGTCAGTTGTTTTGCTACTGCCTTGGCAATATCCAATGCTTCTTGTTCACTTTGAATATGTCTTATACTGCCCAATTCTAAAAAATTGTGTTGCTGAATATCGTTCATTTTAACTCCGGAAAATCTCTTGTTTTTTATGCACAGATACGCTGTGCTGTAGTCTTAAATAAGCTGGGTGCATGTGTGAGCAAAGTTTTGGTATACGCATGTTGCGGATGACTCAGTACTTGATCGGTTTCACCGTATTCCACCAGATGGCCATTTTTTAAAACGGCAACTCGATCAGCAATTGCTCTAACTACCCCAAGGTTATGGGTCACAAAAAGTAAAGTTACGCCTTGCTTTTGCAGTTGTTGCAACAGTTTTAAAATAGATGCTTGTACTGACACATCTAAAGCAGAAGTAATTTCGTCGCAAATCAAAACATCAGGCTGACATAACAGCGCTCGTGCAATCGCTACACGTTGCCGTTCTCCGCCAGATAAATCTCTTGGGTAGAGTTCTTGAACCTGTGGAGGAAGCGATACTTGTTGAAGTACTTGAACGACCTTTTGTTGAGTTTCTTGCTGAGATGTAGCAAAAAAGTGCTGAACCACTTTAGTGAGTGTCTGTCCTATGGTATGTGCTGGATTCAAGGCTTTATATGGATTTTGAAAGATATATTGCAGTTTATGTCGTTGTGTTAACTGACGTTTTTGTCCCTGCAAGGACAATACTTCATCTGCTAAAATCACCTGACCTTCTGCATTTTCATTCAGTCCTGCAATCACTCTAGACAGTGTGGTTTTACCTGAACCAGACTCCCCGACTAAGGCCAAACATTCTCCACGCTGTATTTGAAAAGAAACATCGAAAAGTGCTTGTTGCTGGCCATACCAAGCATTGATATGTTCTACTTTAAGCAGTGCCTGTTGATCTGTTTTTAATTCAATCAGATGCGGATCAAGCTCTTGAAAATTGATCACGCCCACTTCATCCCAATGATGACAAGCAACAAAATGTGGATCAAATGCTTGAGATAACAGGGTTAATTTCGGTTGCTGTTGATGACATAATTCGCTAGCGAAAGTACATCTTGCGGCAAAGGCACATCCTGTTGGACGGTCATTCGGTGCGGGTGCATGTCCTTCGATGGGGGATAAATATTTACGAATCGACACATCGGGGATGGCATTGAGTAAACCTTGGGTATAAGGATGTTTTGGCGTTTCAAATAACTGGCTTAATGCAGCATCTTCTGCAATCTGGCCTGAATACAGGACGATTACGCGATCTGCAATATCTTTCACCACAGTCAAATCATGTGATACATAAATTGCTGCGACATTATATTCGCGACATAATTTACGAATAATATTCAGCACTAAAGTTTGGGTTGTAACATCCAATGCTGTTGTCGGTTCATCCAAGACAATTAAGCGAGGCTGTAACAAAAATGCCAATGCTAATAAAATCCGTTGTTGTTGCCCGCCGGAAAGCTGATGAGGATAGCGTTTTAAAAACACATCATCCTGAGGCAATCCCACTTCATCTAAAATTTTAGCAACTCTATGATTTCTTTCACTACTGGATAAGCGTGATTGATGGACTTCTAATAACTCAAGTAGATGCTGTCCAATTGTTAATGCTGGATTTAGTGCCGTTCCCGGATCTTGGGCAACGTGACTGATTTTATAACCTCGAATTTGACGCAAAGCGTGGTCGTCAAGACTGAGGATATCTTGTCCATCCAGCGCAATTGTGCCTTGAATAATTTTGGCACCATGTCGTGCATAGCCCAATAACGCACTCGACAATGTGGTTTTACCTGAACCACTTTCTCCCACCAATCCAAGGACTTCGCCCTCGTTTAAATGAAAAGAAATATTCGAAACCACATGATTGCCTGTGTTGACCAACGCCACCGTTAAGTCTTTTACCTGTAGTACCGTATTCTTTAAAATCTCTGTCATGGTTACTTTTCCTCAATCCGCGCTGCGGCACGCCCTACACCTTCAGCCAACACATTGGTTCCCAGCGCAAACAAAGCAATTAAAATCACTGGTGCAAATACTGCCCACGGTTGAACCAATAACCCAGCACGATTTTCATTAATCATCAGGCCCCAATCGGCTGCAGGAGGTGCGATACCATAACCAAGAAAAGCCAGACCAGATAACATGCCAACAGCCCACGTCAACATCACCCCAAGATGAATTAATAAGGGTGTCAGCATATTAGGTAGGATTTCACGGAATAAAATATAGCTTTTCGAATAACCTAAAATTTTGGCGGCCTCTACATACTCTTGCTCAACCAAATTTAGCGCAACACTTCGTGCAAGACGTACTACCCCAGGAATAAAAGCAATCGAAACAGTGAGCACAATCAGCCATGGCTCACGCCCTAGCATCGAAACGATTAATAACACTAAAATCAGATCAGGAAATGCCATAAAAACATCGGTAAGCCAAGTCACAAACTGGTCAACTTTATCTCGTGCAAAAGCAGCCAATATGCCTAAACTGGAACCAATAATTAAAGCCACCAGACTGGCAGCGAGGGTCATCCAAATAATTGAAGCACCACCCGCTAATACACGAGACCAAACATCATGCCCAATATAGTCATAGCCAAGAAAAGCCTGTGCTTCAGGCGCACCATAGGTCATACCCACTAATGCAGTTGGTTCAAAAGGAACCAGCACTGGGCCAATAAGCGCAAATATCAAAACTAAGCTTGTCACCACAAAACCAAAACGGACTTGTCGCTCAGAAATCAAGGCTTTGAAAAACTTACGTTGATACCAATGAAGTGTACTCATTTCCCCTCTCCTGAATTGATATTCTTCAAGGCATTACGGCGATCGACAGGCTTTACCGTAATCGGTCGACCAGATTTCCATAAACGTAATGCCTGACGTAAACCAGGTGAGCGGGCTTTATGTTTTTTTGCAGTGCGTATTTTCGGTGTGAGTAAAGTGGTCATTAAGTCTGCAATTAAATTGACCACCACCACACAGATGGTCAGCAATAACACAATCGCTTGAATGGTAGGAATATCCCGCATTTCAATTGCTGCATTCAATGCATTGCCAATTCCGGGATAACTAAATACAACCTCGATAATTAAAGCCCCACTGAGTAAAACCCGTATAGTCAATGCCGTGCCTTGTACCACGGGCACTAAAGCATTAGGTAAAACATGCTTCCAGATAATGCGATGCTCTGGAATACCGCGTAATCGTGCTGAAGTGACATAATCAGACTCTAAGGCATCGATCATTGAGCCTCGCACAAGACGCATGAGATAAGGAATAAGCGATAAAGCTAACGTTAAAATGGGTAAAATTAAAAACTCTAACTGGCTAAACGGAGACTGCCCAGGAATCAGCAATGATGCAGCAGGTAATACATGCAAGATCGAAGTTGAAAATAACATCATCAGCCAAATGGCAATGACAAATCCGGGTACTGCTTTAAAAATAATCGAACTAGATACAATGATTCGGTCTAGTTTGCTATCACGACGTAGCGATAACCAAACCCCAAGTAAAACTGAAATCGGTACAGTGATTGCCACCACCAAGCTACTTAAAGCAAGCGTATTACCAAAATAGTTTTGAATAATCTGTAATACAGATACATTAGAATCAATTGAGCGTCCAAAATTACCTTGTAATAATTGAGTCAGCCAATTCCAGTATTGCACCAATATCGGTTGAGTCAGCCCCAATTGTTCACGCAGTATTTGAACCGTAGCTTCTGGTGCTTCTGGTCCTAAAATGACCCGTGCAGGGTCAGATGGAAGCGCTTGAGTCGCGATAAATACAATTAAACTAATCACAAAAATCACTAAAATTCCTGACACGATACGGGTCAAAAACCAAGGTAACCATGCAGGAAATTCAAACGACTTGGCGATAGCTGGATGTTGAATCGAGCTTTCAATTTTGCTGGCTTGAGTCGTCATTATCACTCCCCTTTACGCCAAAACTCATCAGTTCGCCATGCTGCAAAACCGGTTCGATCAGGTGTTACACCACCAATCTGATGAGAATGTGCATCTAAAACATTGTTAAAACCCCAAATCAGTAAGCCACCTTGTTCATGCTGAATTTGCTGTGCCTCATGCACCAGAACTTTGCGTTTTTCCAGATCAGGCTGTTGCAATGCGTGATGCACCAGCTCTGTAAAACGGGCTTGATTAAAACGGGTTTTGTTATTGGCTGCACCGGGTCCATCAATCTGCAATACCGTCAATAAAAATGGACGAGAAACATTTGAACCAGTACTCAATGCCCAATCTTGTTTGACTGCATCTGCAAATGTTGCAGCTTCAACTTGTTTAACGTTTACAATCACGCCAGCTTGCGCTGCATGTTGCGCAAACACCAAGGCGGCATTGCTATCTGGTCCTGTATATAAATCAACTTTTAAGTTTTGATCAAAACCAGCGGCTTTTAATAGTGTTTTAGCTTTGGCTAAATCTTGCTTACGCTGTGGAATTTCATGGTTATAAACAGGATCACTAAATGAATACAGATCGTTGGCAATTCGCCCTTGTCCCGCCAATGCCCGTTTCACTAAATCATCCCGATTGGCAATCAAACGAAATGCTTGTCTGACACGAGGATCATTAAACGGTGCTTTAGTGGTATTCATGTCAAAGGATTGCCAAGCATCTGTTTCAGATGAAACAACATTCAGTCGTTTATTGGCTTGAATCAAAGATAAATGCTCGGCACTAATACCCGATGCAATATCAATTTGCCCTGATTGCAAAGCAGCAAGACGCCCGGTTTGGTCTTTAAAATCTATAATTTCAATGGCATCTGCATAAGGCTGATTATCTTTCCAATAATTTTCAAAACGTACGAAACGGGAACGTTGACCTGGGGTAAAACTTTCCAGTTTAAACGGGCCTGCTCCGACAACATTCTTGATTGGGTCATAATCTGTTGGAACAATACCGCCCCAACTCATCCATGCTTCAGGTAAGGCTACTAAGCCTTTGCCTTGAGCAAATGGAATTTCAACGGTGTAATCATCACGCTTTTTAATCGCATCGCGCTGTAATGAATACAGATAAGCCGCAAAGGGAGACGCCAGTTTAGGATCGGTCAAACGACGTAAAGAGAAAATGACATCATCGGCTGTAATGGTTTTACCATGATGAAACTCAAGCCCTTTCTTTAACCGAATCGTCCATTTAGTGCCATCCTCATTGGGTTCTGCAAATTCAGCAAGCGCCAATTTAGGTTGAATATCTCGCCCCCACTCCCATAATTTGGCATATAACGGCCAACCTCTAAAGGCACTCGACATTCCAATCGGCTTATGGGCATCTAAATTTCCAGCTTGATTACCATTAATCACCCCAATTTTGATCACTCCACCTTTTTGCGGTGTGGCATGCTGGCTTGTATGTGCAGCAGCTTCATTTGCTGCTGAGGAATCGGAACGAGAACACCCGATCAGGCTTGCTGCTGCAATCGTACCTAGACCTAAACCAGTATTTTTAATTAATGCTCTACGCGTAATTTTACTCATAGGATTCTCCTTTTAAACCACAATTTCTTGATTCAAAAGAGAATCTACAGAGGAGCGTTTTTTTAACTTCGGCAACTCAAAACCATGATCGAGCTCAAGTAAAGGAAACAACAAGTCTGCAACACGGTAAACTTCAGTAATTAAAGGAAAACCCGACAAAATAAATGCAGATGTACCGTAGCTTTCATATTCTTGGATACGTTGAGCAATATTTTCAGCACTCCCGACCAATGCGGTCCCTGCAGCGGGATTTAAGATATCAAAACCAAACAGTGATGGCCCTGTCCAAATATTTGGATAAATTTCAAAATCTTTAGCTTGAGGTAATATCCCCTGACGTAAGCGTTCTAAATTTTTTTGAACAATCGGGTTATTACTTTGATAGCTTTCAAAAGTTTCATTGGGTGGAAGCTGACGTTTTACTGCTTCAATCGCATAATTCACATCAATTTTATCGAGTAGAGACTGCGCGTATTGCCACGCTTCTTCTTCGGTTTCACGAACAATAATTTGTAAGCGAGTTCCATACTGCAAAGTTCGCCCAACTTTAGCGGCTTCTTTTGCAACCTTACTGAATTTTTCTCCCAGCAGCGGCGGTGTGTTGGCAAAACTTAAATACACATCCAGCAATTCCACTGAATGTTGTACCCCTTTCGCTGATGTGCCAGCTCCCCACAGCGGTACGCCTTGTTTTTGGGTTGCCCCATGCCATTTTGACATCGGTGAAGCACCCTCTTGACGTGGAGCCACTTGAATAAACTCACCCTGAAAACCAGATTTATCGCCTAAATAATTCTGTTGAAATGTGCTCCAGTATTCTTTACTAAAGTCATAGCGTTCATCATGTGAATAATGAATACCCAAAGCGGCAAGTCCCTGATCATTGCCATTGACCACATTAAACAACAAACGTCCTTGAGAGAATGCGTCAAAAGTTTGTGCATATTTGGCTAAAACTGCGGGTTGAACTTCACCTGGATGCTGTGCAACCAAAAACTTCAGGCGTTCAGTAAAAGGAATTAAACTCGCAGCAACCGCCAGTGTTTCATACTCACTTGTACCCATGAGCGAACCGTAAAACCCCAGACGATCTGCGGTAATTGCAATTTGTTGCAAATGTTCATAATCGGTATCCCAGCGTCCCGACTCCAACCAAGGATAGGGACCATCAGGAGAGGTGAGATACCATAAAAGTTTTACAGCCATAATATTCTCTATATTTGTTTTAAATCATGTTTCTAATGGAGTGGAAGTAATCCCAGTGATTTTGCTTTTTCAGTCAATCCGCTCATTTTCCACTGTTGCTGTAACACCCCTTGCCCATATTCACGACTTCCTCCAACCAGTTCTGCTAACAGTTGAATTTGAGCACCTTCTTCAAGCAATAAAATAAATTCAGCAGTTTCCTGTAGACCTTGACGCCCCCAAACTGTGGCACCGCCATTGGCTTCCAAAATAGCCCGATGCTCAATATCAATCTTGAGTTGATCTAAAATGAAATCGACTTCTGCCTGACGGCGATCGATATAAATCGGTAATTCATTAAATAAATGAAAACGCTGAACAGGCACATATCGAATCGGTAGGGTTCGGTGTGTTTGGGCCCAAGCACCTAAATTCGGTGCATGTACATGAGAGATTGTGGTGACATCTGCATGTTCACGAAACAGTTTGTTATAACGGCCACCAGCACCTTTTCGTCCCAATAAAACTTCACCATCAAGTTTCTCTACCAGTACTTTGCTTTTTTTATCTCGTGACCAAGGACCTGCATAGTTAAAAGTCACCAAGGTATTCTCAGGGGCGCGTTCAACAAAATTGACCGTGCCATTGGCAGTGATTGTGCCCGTCTCACGGAACACCTCAAATGCAAATTCAGCTTTTTCACGGTTGCGTTCAATAAAATCATTGAGTTCAGTGGAAAGTGGCGATTGAATCAGTGTAGTCATGATAAATATCCTGTTTTAACGTTGTTTATTTTGGCGACGCTTTAAAACTTCGAGTAATGGGCGATGATCGACCCATGTATCAAGATCTACGTCTTTTTCAAGGAAGCCATGTAACCAAAGAAAATCTTTTTGTTGTTTTAAAAGCTCAAGGCGTTCTTCACTTAATGAAGGGTGTAAAGATTTATGGAAATTATTACGATACGCTGTAGCCACACTTTCAGCACCCGCAATGGTTTCATCTTGTAGAATAACCAGCACTTCATCTAAATGATCTTCAGCCCAATCTGCGGTATCAAAAAGCTCTTCCAGAAAATCCACGACGACATCAAAGTGATGTTCCAATAAATCTTCATGTACCGTGATAGGACGAGGTGTCCCGTTGTTCACACGTGAAGTCACATCTGCAAATTGATCTAAATCGATACCGACTTTTAAACCACGTTTGGTGGCAGCCTCAACAGCCGATGCCCCTTTGACATACACGGCATCCACCTCACCTGTAATCAAGGCATCAAGGCCTGACCAATAGGCACTGGCATCACGATCTTGTTTCGATTCAGCTCGCTCAGGAACTTCAATAAAATCAACATCACGAAAACTTAAATTTGCAAGTTGTAAAGCCCCTCGAATACCTTGCAATGACATGGCTCTAAAAATACTGCCTGCACGTTTATCGGCATATTCAGGTAAAGCCACTTTGGCATTTTTTAAGTCTTCAGGTTGACGAATTGCTGAATCAGGTCGAACAATAATCACTTGCCATTCATCAATCCAAGTTAATCCAATCAGACGACTTGGGGCACCTTCTGAACGTGCAGCCAAAGCAGGTACATTGCCACCCTCACGGAATAAAGCCGGAAGCTGATGATCAAAATGATGCACAGACAAGCCTTTACGCGCATCTTGCAATACCGCAACATCAATACCATGTCGCTCAAATTTTTCGACTAAGGTGCCGCGCTTTAATGAGATTCCTGTTGCAGTGGGTACTGGACATCGTGTGACCCAAATTTCAGATAAAGTACTTTTTACAAATTCTTTAGAATTTTCTTTTTTATCGACGACAAGTGACATAGGTATTCCTTAAGATACTTCCAATTTCATATCACTTGTATTGAGCAGCTTTTATGCCAATATTTATTTTTATAATTTTCAATATCTTATGCAAAATATAATTTTAATAAATGTTTAGATTTCATCACTTGTTTTAGATTTAGTGTTGTTTTATCAACAGCGCTTTAAGCAAGCCTGCCTTGAGACAACACCCCCATCCGCTTTATTTTTGATTAAACAGATTTATATGATTTAAAGCGCCTCATTGAATCAACATACAGCACCATATAAAAATATAGTGCTGTATCGCTTAAATTAAAAATCGATAGAAGCCGACAGCATATAAGTTCGAGGCGCACCTAAGGCTAAACTGGACAATTGTGGCATGCCCCAATAGGCCTTATTGGTCACGTTATTGATACTCGCAGCTAAGCTCAGTGGAAAACTTGAAACATTGGTCTTATATCTCGCCCCAACATCAAACAGTGTTCGTCCAGAAGCATGTAGTGTATTTTCCTGATTGATATATTGCTTTGAAACTGCTGTGGCATTTCCAGTCAAGGTTAAACCCTGCAACATCGAAATATCCCACTCCATGCCTAATTTCGCCTGTTGCTTGGCAACCCCAGTCGCAGTATTGCCTTGATTTTTACCACCTGCAGTTTTGGTTAATTCAGGATCAATATAGGCAACACCACCGATTACACGAAGATTCGCAATAGGTGCTCCAAAGAAGCTCCATTCAATTCCTCTATTGCGCTGCTCGCCATCAGCAGTAAAAATATTGCTGACGGGATCGGTATAGCTACTTGGTTTTTCAATTTCAAACAGACTCAAAGTGTTTGAGAATTTCCCTAAATCCATTTTAATCCCAAGCTCTTTTTGCTTTGTTCTAAAAGGCGCAAAAACTTCACCCGCATTTGCCGCAGTATACGGTGCGGTTGAGCCTTGGCTTAAGCCTTCTATATAGTTTGCATATAAGGAAATATGCGCTGTGGCTTTAAACAATATCGCAGCCCCAGGTGTGGTGGCACTTTCATCATAACGTGATGTTCGACTGCCTGTAACAATATTAAAAGCTTCACTCAGCACATTCTGTTGTCGTACACCCAAGGTCAATTGGACTTGATCTTGAGCAAAAGATAAGGTGTCCGCAATCCCATAACTGTTTAAACGAGATGCTGTTTTAGAAATATGTGGCGCATTAAAGCGAACTGGATTTCCCCAAACTGGATGATAAAGATTGGTGATCCATTCAGCCCCAGCCACGTTTCTTACCCCATAGTCATTTTGATCATGTTGGTAATACGTTGCATTGACAACCCATTGGTGACCAATAGATCCTGTATCAAATTTTCCTTTTATGCCCAGATCAGCTGATTTCTTTTCAAGATCAAAAGCCAACTGACCAATCTTGGTTTCGAGCCTGCCTTGACTGTCGAGCACGGTCGCTGACATGGCACCATTATATTTATAATCGGTTTTACTTTGTCCATAAGTGGCATATGCCATAACTCGATCACTCAAGTCATATTCGCCACGAAGCATAGCGCCCTTATCTTTGGTTTCAACAAAAGACCAGTCTGGATTTAATAGTGTGTCTGGTTTTGGTGGTTTAGGAATCGCAACCCCTGAGAGTAAATTAATCCCACGGTTCACACCATCTACTCGATCCTCAGCTGTATAGAGATCTGCTGAAATACGTGCACTTTCACCACGCCAATCCAGACCTAAAGAAACTAAGGCTGTTTTTTTATCTTGGTCTTTAATTGCCCCTGTTCCATCACGATATACTGTATTTAAACGTACACCAAAATCTTTATTTTGACCGAAACGTCTGCCGATATCGAGATGTCCACCAAACTGTGAATCAGACATATAGGTCGCGCTAAAACGCTGCAGTGGATCATCGCCTGCACGCTTGCTGACTAAATTGACCATGCCCCCCACCGATCCTGCTGGCGGCATACCATTGAGTAATGCTGTAGGTCCTTTGAGTACCTCAATTCGTTCAAACATTTCAGGAGAGGTTCGATAAAAAGGTGTGATGCCAAACATGCCGTTCATTGACATATCACTTGTACTCGAAGCAAAGCCACGAATATAGTAGTTTTCACTCCATCCGCCACTGGCACCATTGGTAAATACAGATGGGTCGGTTTTAGCAATGACATCGGTAATATCTTTTGCCTGTTGATTTTCAATATATTGGTCTGTATAGCCAATGCTATTAAATGGCGTTTCTAAAAAGCCTTTTTCACCTAAAAAACCCAACTTATTCTGCGAAGAAATCTGCCCCGCTAAAACACTGTTTTTTTCATTCACAGCTTGTACATGGATGGTGGGTAAATTTTGCAATGCCTCGTGATCTGATGATGGCAGATCAGGTGTTTGCGCATGAATTGTTGAGATCGGAATCACCAAAGTTAATCCGAAACCCAACAACAGTTGAGCAGAAATCAAGTTTTTCAGTTTAAATTGCGGGCTTAAATCTCGGCACTGTGGTTTCAAAGCGTGCTGAAAAAGTGGATGACCATATTTCATATACAAATTTCCTTTCATTTTTTAAGCACAAGTTTCCCTATCACACTTTTTTTATTGAAAAGTATGCTGTAGTCACTTGTTCACGGTATGGGTGTTTTGGCTAGAGTTTATCTGGCTATAAATTTATCGTGTAAAGACCTAATTCATAGCTGATACCCCTTGATGACATCATCAATTAAAATATGCATGGAGGTTGGGCTTGCCGCAGTGATGTACCAAGCATCTGCATCAACAAAAACCACTTTGCCATTTTTCCATGCTTTGGTTTGGCGTAATAAAGGATTACTCATCCGCTCAGCATCAATCGTCGGACGATGTTCCATGACGGCTGTACGATCGACGATATACAAAATATCGGGATCAGCCTGTTTGATAAATTCACTAGAAATCGGTTGACCATGCAAACTTGTATCTACCACTGTACTGGCTGGTTTTACCCCGAATGCATTAAATACAAAGCCATAACGTGACTGAACCCCAAAGTTGCTAAAGGCACCATTGTTATGTAAGACCACCAAAGCTTTTTCAGGACGATTTGCAGTTATTTTTCGTACTTCTGCTACTTTGGCATCCAATGCATCTACTTTTTGCGTCGCCAATTGCTGTTGATTAAAGATCTGGCCTAAAGTGATCAAATGCGCTTTAATCGCCTCAATGTGATGCTGCTGACTGTTATTGAAATTGATGTCATAGTGCACAGTTGGAGCAATTTTACTCAACGCTTGATACTGATTTGCTTGCAGTGGCGTCATTAAGATGATGTCTGGTTTGAGTGTGTAAATCCGTTCCATATTGGGTTGAACAATCGCACCTAGATCTTGAACCTTTTGATCATCTTTATACTTTTGCAAAAAATGCGGTACATAATCTTTGGGCATACCCGCAATAGGAATACTCAGTTGATCAAGAAAATCAGCTTCATTCATATCCAATACCGCAGCACGTTGAGGATGATAGGCAATGCTGGTGGTTCCTAGTTCATGTTTAACCATGATCGGGGTTGCTAATTTTTGAGCCCCTTGGTTCGCATCAGCAGCAGGTTTTTTGTCACATCCCGATAAGCTGATTGCGGCTATCATGCTCAGTGCCAGAGTCCAGCCGTTATTTTTCCATTTCATGTGTATTCAAGCTCCTGTTGAGTTGAAGTAGTTGCACATACAGCCTTGTTCACTGTAGGTAATTTCAAAATCAAGTTCATACAAATCATCTAATTGTTGCGCAGTAATCACCTGTTTGACTGGGCCACTAAAACGTAGTTTGCCGTTCTTCAAGGCAACAATATGGTCAGAATAATTCGCTGCAAAATTGATGTCATGAATCACCAGAATCACGGTACGCCCCTGTTCATCACATAAACGACGTAATGCATGCATGATCTGAACAGCATGTTTCATATCAAGGTTATTTAAAGGCTCGTCCAATAAAAGCACCTCAGTCTGCTGAGCAATGGTCATCGCCAGAAAAGCCATCTGCCGTTGGCCTCCACTCAATTCATCGATATAGGCTTTACGTAATGCTTCTAAATTTAGAAATTGAATCGCCTCATCAATCACCTGATGATCGTTTGCGGTCAAAGCACCACCGCTATAAGGGAACCGCCCAAAAGACACCAGTTCTTCTACGCTCATGCGTAAGTTAAAGCTTGGAGACTGTCGTAAGGTTGCAACATATTTGGCATATTCAGCCGTTCGGATCTGGGTAATATCTTTCTGCTGAAATAAAATTTGACCTTGATCAGGGCTCGATAAATTCGCCAGCATCATCAATAAAGTTGATTTACCCGCCCCATTTGGACCAATGAGTGAAGTCACCTGCTTTTCAGGAAATTCAATATTGACATCTGAAAGCACACTTTTCCCCCCATAGGATTTATGGATATTACGCACCCTAATCATGAAACACCTCTGGCACGAACTGTCAGTACAAGAAAGTACACACCACATACCAAATTGACTAAAATACTGACTGTCGTTTTATAATTAAAAACATGCTCAACTAAAATCTGAGCGAGAATAAATATGGCAATCGCCACAACACAGCCGATGGCTAAGGTAAATTTATGTTGATGTGTTCCGGCGAGTGCATAAGCAATATTGGCAATAAACACCCCCATAAATGCGGTAGGGCCAATCAAGCTGGTTGAAATTGCAACCAAGACGGCAATCAAGGCAAGATAAAATTTGACGTATTGATGATGATCAATCCCCAATGAAATTGCCTGTTCACGACCGAGCACCATCACATCCAAAACAGCATATTTTTTTCTCAGTAACCCAAGAACCATAACAACCGTCACCACTGCATAAATTAATGTTTCAGGTTGAGAACGATTAAATGAGGCATAGCTGAGTCCTTGAAATACTGCAAACTCACCGGGGCTTATTTTGAGCTGGATAAACTGAGTGACGGTACTAATCACCATAGTGAGTACTAAGCCAAATAACAGTAGTTGAAAGACATCATTGCGCACTCGGGTCAGCAACCAACGGTGCATTGCCCACGAATAAAACAGCATCAGCAAGATTGAAACAAAGAAATTTCCATTTAAACCCAGCCATGACAATCCAGAAGTGCCAAGAAAAAACAGCAACATGACCTGCCATAACAAATAGACGGCTTCATAGCCCATGATGGATGGGGTTAAAATACGATTGCCGACGATGGTCTGAAAGATAATCGAAGAAAATGCAATACATATTCCGCCAAGCACGATGCTGGCGAGCCGAACCAGCCGTTGCGGAATGACATAAGCAAAATCAAATCCTGCATATAGAAAGACAAACAATACCGCCAGCACCATTACGCCGAATACCAGCATCGATAGCTTCAACTTTGTCACGATCGAAGCCCCCTCAGAATCAACATCAGGAATAAAACCCCACCGACACCACCTGCAGTTAAACCAATCGGCACTTCAAAGGGATAAAGTACAGAACGTCCGATAAGGTCACAGACCAGCAGTAAAGAAGCACCTGCCAAAGCCACAATAGGTAAGGTTTTTGCCAAGTTTTCGCCATACATCAAGGCAACCAGATTGGGAACCACCAATCCTACAAAAGGAATAGCGCCAACGGTAATCACCGTTGCTGCAACAGTGATTGCAACCAGCAACAAGCCAATTGCAGCCATCCTTGCATAGCCTAGCCCCAGACTTGAGGCCATTTCCTCGCCCATCCCCAGTACCGTAAAGCGATGAGCAAAAATATAGCTCAGTACCACGATGGGCAAAATGATATAAATCATTTCATAGTGGCCTTGAATGACTCTTGAAAAGTCCCCCATCAGCCAGCCTTGCATGCTCTGCAAAATATTATTGCGATAAGCATAGAACTCTGCCAATGCACTCAATATGCCGCCATACATCAAACCAATCACAGGCACTAAAACGGTATTCCTAAATTGGATACGGCGAATGATGGCGATATAAATCAGACTGGCAAGGAAACAAAAAAGCATCGCAAACAGCATTTTACTGAGTACACTTGCGGCTGGAATAAGGGTTAATGACACTAAAATTCCAAGCTTGGCGGCATCCAAACTCCCAGTTGTACCCGGTTCAACAAAACGATTTCGGACAATATGCTGTAAGATCACACCACACACTGACAAGCCCACACCCGTTAATACAATCGTGATCAAACGTGGAATCCGACTTGCACTAAGGGTGAGCCATGCATCACTGGATGCAGAAAATAAGTCTAACCATGCGATTTGCTGAGCACCGAGTAGTAAGGATGCGATGCACAACATACCAAACAGTAACAATAAAACGACAGGCATTAGGCATGCTCTCCGACCTGTACATTTTTGCCTAGTCGCCATCCTTTAACCGCCTGCCCCTGCGCTAAATAACGGGCATAATGTCCATGCAACAAGCGTAATTGTGCGGGTGTTCCCTGCTCAATCACTCGGCCTTTTTCTAATACCGCAATGTGATCTGCAGCGGCAATTGTCGAGAGTTGATGTGCGATCACCAATATTGTTTTTTGCCCCCGTAAGCGATTCAGCAATTCACAAATAATCGCCTGATTTTCTGCATCTAAAGCGGCAGTTGCTTCATCCACCAAAAGAATAGGTGCGTCTTTAATCAACGCGCGTGCAATGGTAATCCGTTGTCGTTCACCGCCTGATAATCGTACACCACCTTCTCCCACCATACTTTCAAGACCATCAGGAAGACGCGCCAGCATTTCTGTGATGCCCGCTTGCTGGACTGCCTGCATCACCTGATCATCGGTTGCATTGGCTTTACCCATACGAATATTCTGAGCAATCGAGCCCGAAAACAAATAGTTGTCTTGGAAGATTTGACTGATCTGTGTAGTCAGTTGTTCATAACGTAATTGCTTGACATCCACCCCACCTAACAGCACTTGCCCTTGATTGACATCAAAAAAACGAGCAACGAGCTTGGCTAAAGTGGTTTTTCCAGAACCAGAAGCACCAATCAGCGCCATCATACTGCCTGAGGGGATATATAAATCCACACCCTTTAAGACATCAGGCTCATCCTCTGCATAACGGAATTGAACATTTTTAAATTCAATCGATGCATCATTGGGGCTTTTAGAAATCTCAACTTGTACTAATGCTTTGGCGTTAAAAATCTGTTGTATGGCTTCAAGTTGACTGCCTGCACTACGCAATACTTCGCTATAGCTTGCAACCTCAAGCAAGGTGTCAATAAATCGACAAACGAGGAGCAGTGAAACGGTAATGTTGACAATGTCTGCCAATAAGAGCTGATTTGTGCTGTGGATGTTTAGCCAAAACACCGTAACAATCAAAAATACCGCAAACACAATTTGAATGGCCCAGCTATTCAATACCGCAGATAAGGACGACATTAAAATAAGCTTTAAACCGAAATGTCGTTGCTGGTCTACGGCTTGATGAATAAATCGGGTGCTACGACCTTCACCATTAAAAGCACGTAAAACGGATTGAGCTTGCGCAAACTCCACCATACGTTGGCTTGTTTCAGCAAAACTCTGTTGGTATCGCTCATCTGTAAAACGAGCAATTTTACTGGTCAATCGAAAGACCAGCACAATCAACGGAAGCGCAACCAATGCAATCAAGCCGAACACACCATGTATACATAACAATGCGATGACAATGACCAAAGGCGTGATCACACTGCTAATCACAGGGGTAAAAACGTGTGCTGGTAATTGCGCAACCGACATCATGCCTTGAGTGACAAGATGATTGAATTGAGTGGTATTTTGTTGGGTAAACCAACCGACTGGTAGACTTGCGGCATGATGCCCCAAACGCAGACGGGCATTTTCTAAAACAGCAATACCAACAGCAATTCCCATTTGCTCCACTACGCGGCGAAGACACCAACACAGGATGATTGCAAAAAATAATAAGATCAGCCAAAGCGCCATTTGATCAAGATTAGCAAGCATCAATTGAGACAAAATCAACGCCAACATGATCAGGCTCAGGCCACAAAACACAGCATATACAACTGCCATCGCCAGATAACGGTGAAGAATAGTGACATCATCACCCAGCAATTGAGAAAAGGTTTTTAGCATGATGCTTCTTCCATTTGCGTGTGAACATGCTTTTCGGTATAGGACCATAATTGATGATATAAACCTTGCTGAGCGAACAACGCCTCATGGGTACCCTGTTCAACAATTTGTCCTTGATCAAGGACAAGAATTTGGTCAGCATTCATAATGGTATCTAAACGATGTGCAATAACTAAAAGGGTTCGACCTTGGGCAAATTTTGAAAGTGCATCCTGAATTGCAATTTCATTTTCAATATCAGCAGCAACTGTGGCCTCGTCCAGCACCAATATCGGTGGGTCCAGTAAAATTGCTCTGGCAATACTGATCCTTTGTCGTTCACCCCCTGACAACTGAGCATCTTTCCCCACAATAGATTGATAGCCTTGTGGAAACGCCATAATGCGATCATGAATATTTGCAGCCTTTGCTGCGTGTTCTATTTCTTGTTGGCTAGCATTTGGACGTCCGAGTGCAATATTGTCACGTACACTGGCATGAATGAGACGGGTATCCTGCAAAACAAATCCTATCTGTTGATAAAGTGTGGTGGTTTGAATATCGCGTAGATCTACGCCACCAAGCGTGATCGTTCCTGCAACAGGATCAAAAAAGCGTAGCAACAGCTGAGCAATGGTTGACTTCCCTGCACCCGATGGACCGACAATTGCGGTGATGGTTCCATACTTAAGTGAAAAATTAAGATCAGATAGCACTTGATGCTGCGCTGTATAGCCATAGCTGACTTGATGAAAATCAATACTGCTGTCTTTAATCTGTAATTGTGGATTCCCTTTGGCCATCGGCAATACTGGTGTATCCAATAATGCCAAAATTCGCTGTGCGGCAGCCTGACTGGCCTGTAGATCATGTAATAAGGTATGTAACAATAAAACGGGAGCACAGATGGTTGGTGTAATCAACATAAAAGGCAGTAAATTTATGGGTTTAAGCCAACCCAAAGAAATCAATAGTGTTCCACTCAGCAGTACAACACCTAATATGGTGATCGGTGAAATCATCGCATGGGCATGTGCCATAGATTTAACTAAGGGACGAGTAAATATTCGAAAAGCATTTGCAAATGAATGAACGGCCTGCTGATAGCCCTGTGAAGCCTGACCACTTTTGCCAAAGGTTTTGACGACGGGTATCGCATGGATAAATTCAACAGCGGCACTATTGATCTGCCCCAGCTGATTGGCAAATTGCTGAATATTATTTCCACTAGCACGCATGGCTTTGCGTAAAAATATGACAAAGCCTAAAAATGGCAATAATGCTAAAATTGCCATGCGCCAGTCCATCATCAATAGAAAAATTACAGCAACACTAATTGTGCCGAATGCACGTCCAACAGCGGGATAAAAATGTGCAGTTAAACTATGCAGTAGACCAATGTCATCCTGCATGATTTGTTTAACTTCTCCCGAACTTCTGCCTGTAAACCATCCCAGAGGAACTTGGGTCAGATGCTGGGTTATCTTGCTTTGCAATTGCCCAGTAATTTCATGATCCGCCAAATGCGCGATTAACTCACTGACGGTCAACAAAAGCATGCCGAGCAACAAACACCCAATACTGAGTAACATCATCCATAGGATTTTATCGTCACCCTGTTGTGATCCACCGAGTGTAGTTACTTCGGTAAATATAGTACTGATCACCCATGTAATCGCGATCAAAGGCACCAAGGTGAGCATTGAACCAACCGCTGCCGTGACCGAAGCCAAAATTAATTTGAGTCGAATTGGATGCAATATAAAATTCAATGGATTTGAATACTGAGCCTGAACTTTTTTTACATGACTTGCACACATAACAGTAAAAATCCTGTGTCTGATCGTTCACATCCATCCGCTTTTGGTCAGTTGATTCTGACTAAAACTCCGCTAGACATGCCATCAAACAATAATGAGAATTAATATCAATAGATTTAGTTGCATTGTAGTAAACTAATTAAGCAAAGTAAACGATTTGACCCTCATCCATTCACATGGCAACATTAAAAAATTAATTTTTACGGAATAAATATGTCTTCTCTGAGCAAACCGTCTTCTCGCGGTCGCCCACGTACCATCACCCATGAACGCATCATGAATGCTGGGATTGAGATCGGTTTATTGAACCTTACATTTGTTGGTGTTGCGGCTGCACTTGGGGTCAGTCATATGGCGTTATACAAACATATTGCCAGTTTAGAAGACCTCAAATATTTGATTGCAGAAGAAATTTTTATTCGTTGGGAAATACCGCAGCCTTTAGAAAAAAATCCGATTCCATTAAAACAATATCTGTTTGAATTTATGCATTCAATTCGAGAACTGGTGAAGTCCAACCCCGGCTTTACCCCCTATTTAATTCGTCGCATGGCATCTACACCTTCGATGATTACCAAAATTGAAAAACATCATCATCAAGTTGCGGCGGCTTATTCTCTTTCTGAAAAGCAGGCGGGTTGGTTAAATGCAACCATTGCATTTCACTGTATCGCGGTTGCAGATACGATTTATTCTGTGGCGGGTAAAGAACCGATTAAAGACACCCAACGTGCCGCTGAAGAAGCAGAAATGGAGGCAGAATTTATCCAGAGTATGGAAGCATTAATCATTGGGGCATTAACCATGATCAATGAAAGAGATGATTTAAAATAACCAGATATAAAACTTTATTGAATCAGGCTGTCTTTAACAGCTGATTCGCTAAGCTCATTGCAGAATAGCTAAGCTACAAATTAAATTTTTCCTAAATTAAAAAAATCAGTCTTGAATGGGCAAGACTGATTTTTAAAAAAGTATAAAGCATGATGAAAAGAACGTATTTATGCAGATAAATCCACACATAGATATTTCATTTCGAGATATTCATCAATACCAAATTTAGAACCTTCACGTCCTAGACCTGATTGTTTAATTCCACCAAATGGCGCAACTTCATTTGAAATAGCACCAGTATTAATACCAACCATGCCATATTCTAAGGCTTCACCTACACGCCATTGACGTGCTGAACTCTGTGTAAACACATAAGTCGCCAGTCCAAACTCAGTATCATTTGCCATTGCTACGGCTTGTTCTTCATTGCTGAAACGGAATAATGCAGCCAAAGGACCGAAGGTTTCTTGTTTTGCAACGTGCATGTCTTGAGTCACCTCAGTTAACACCGTCGGCTCAAAGAAAGTTCCCCCTAAACTTGAACGTTTTCCACCAATTTTAATCTGTGCCCCTTTGCTGATTGCATCTGCAATATGTGATTGCACTTTAGCAACAGCATCTTCATCAATTAAAGGGCCTTGAGTTGAGCCTTCTTGACGACCATCACCAACTTTTAAGTTCGCCACAGCAGCCGTCAATTTTTCAGCCAATGCATCGTAAATACCATCTTGTACATAGATACGATTCGCGCAAACACAGGTCTGACCACTATTACGGAATTTGCTCAGCATAATGCCTTGTACGGCTTGTGCCAGATTGGCATCATCAAAAACCAATACTGGTGCGTTGCCACCAAGCTCCAGTGATAATTTTTTGATTGTTGGCGCACACTGTTGCATTAAAATACTGCCCACTTGAGTTGAACCCGTAAAACTCAGCTTTTTAACAGTATCACTTTCACACAGTGTTTTACCGACTTCAATTGCATCACCACTGATATGAAGCAATACATCTTGTGGCAAACCCGCTTGCACTGCCAAGACTTCTAAGGCATATGCCGTTAATGGCGTTTGCTCCGCAGGCTTAACCAGCATCGAACAACCCGCAGCAATCGCAGGCGCAGCTTTACGGGTAATCATCGCCGCTGGGAAATTCCATGGCGTAATCGCAGCTGTTACCCCAATCGCTTGCTTAATAATCAGCAAACGCTGATTTGGCTGTGTTGGGGTAAGCACCTCACCATCAATACGACGCGCCTGTTCGGCAAACCAGCGAATAAATGATGCCGCATAAGTAATTTCACCACGTGCTTCCAACAAAGGCTTACCTTGCTCTGCGGTCAAGATTTGTGCGAGTTGCTCCTGATTTTGCAAAATCAAGTTGTACCACGCCCACAACACATCCGCACGCTGCAAGGCTGTTTTTGCTTTCCACATCCTTTGTGCAGCTTGTGAACGGCTAATTGCTTGTTCGACCGCTTGACGATCAGATACTTTCACCCATGCTAATGGCGCATGAGTTGCAGCATCACTCACTTCGATGTAGCCACCATTTAACGGTTGTTCAAAGTGAATATCTGCATGTTGTAATAAATATTTCAAATGATCTTGAAGCATTTCAATCCCCCATTTCTTATGCTGCAACCAGCGTTGCAAACCCTTGTTTTAAAATAGCGAGACCATCTTTGAATTGCGCTGTTGGAATCGTTAATGGGTATAAGAAACGAATGACATTACCATTGCGGCCACAGGTTAAAATCAGTAAGCCATTTTCCATTGCATGCGTCTGTATTGCTTTTGCTTGTTCAGCTGTTTCTAGTTCAATTGCAACCATTGAACCCAAAGCGCGAATATCGGTAACAATGCTGGTGGTGGACTTAATTGTATTTAATACTGAAACCAACTCAGCACCCAATACATTGGCGCGATCACATAGACCTTCACTTTCAATAACATCAATAACTGCATGTGCTGCAGCAACCGCGATTGGATTGCCCGCATAAGTACCACCTAACCCGCCAGGATTCGGTGCATCCATCACATCAGCACGACCAACTACACCTGAGATAGGGAAACCACCACCTAAGCTTTTTGCCATAGTGATGAGGTCGGCTTTAGCTTCATAGTAATTCATAGCAAATAATTTTCCTGTCCGCGCAAAACCAGACTGAACCTCATCTGCGATCAGCAAAATACCATGCAAGTCACATAGTGCACGTAAACGCGTTAAGAATTCCGCTGGGGCCACATTGAAGCCACCTTCCCCTTGCACAGGTTCAAGTACAATTGCAGCCACATCATGTGCAGCAATATCTTCAGCAAAAATATCTTCGATGCTTTGAATTGCGTCATCTATCGTAATGCCTTTCGACGCTACTGGATAACGCGCATGGAAAACGCCTCCAGGCATCACACCGAAATCACGTTTATAAGGTGCTGTTTTACCAGTCATTGCCATGGTCATAAATGAGCGACCGTGGAATCCATTTCCAAAAGTTACAATACCGTGGCGACGTGTATATGAACGAGCAATTTTTACTGCATTTTCTACAGCTTCTGCGCCCGTAGAAAAGAATGAAGTTTTTGCAGGACCATCTATCGGGGCGCGTTGATTAATACGCTCGGCAAGCGATACATAACTTTCGTAAGGTACAACTTGATATGCTGTATGGGTAAATTTTGTTAATTGTTCAGTAACAGCAGCAATAATTTTAGGATGACGATGACCTGTGTTGAGTACCGCAATTCCACCAGCAAAATCGATAAATTGATTGCCTTCAAGATCCCAAATTGTCGCATTTTCTGCTTTCTCCGCATACCATTGACACATGACACCAACTCCTCGAGCTGTTGCCTGCTGTTTACGCGTATTCAAAGCAGAGTGTTTACTGTCCATTTTATATCCTCAATCTTGATTCATACATGATAAAATTTCAGCATCCATATCACCCAATTGATGATATGCAAATGACATGTTGATTTGTCTTATTGTGCGCTTTTATGGGTATGAAACGAGAGCCACTTTAATTAAGTGAGAGAGAGCCAATGTATACACTTGCTCTATTTTTTATAAAATTAAAATTCAATAAATACTGATAAATCTTAGCTTTAAAATTAGCTGATAAACAATGGCACCTTTTAAAAGGGTGCCATTTTTTAAGTTATGCGAAAAAACTAAAAACTATAAATAAACAGTAAATTAAGGAGTTTGCTCTGCCCCGATGCATCTCCCTTTGCTAGAGAATTGGCGTCACCACCAATAAATACATCATTTTTCCCCACGATATATTCTGCTGCTAACGAAAATTGCTTTATGTCCATATGTGCACCAAGGATTTGTCGGGTTGATGTGGCAAAACCTGACTTATTTTTATCAAACACGGTATAGCTATAATAAGGGGTAATATCATAATCTCTATAAAAATCATTGATATGATAATCAATATTCGCTACATAGTAGTTGCTTTTGTTCGCAACAAAATATTTAGATTCAAATGAACCAACCGTTGTATAGTCTGTAGCGTTTAATGACTTGGTATCACTACGATTCTGCCCAGCGGTCAAGGTTAAATTCGCCTTTTGGTAATTTAAGCGACCAAAAACATTCCATGCATGACGATGACCCGTTTGCCCATTGCTATTATTTTCCAAATCCGAATACCAATACGATCCCCCTACATTCAATTGAACAGGATAATCATCGAACTGAATTTTCTGATTAATCCGTGCAAGCCACATATTTTTTTCTTCGATATTCTCTGTCGATGTATCTTCAGGCTCAACATAATTGGCTGCATAACGTGCTGAATCTCCACCACTCCCTGCAAAACTTCCGCCATCACGAGCAAAATAAGCCAAGTCCAAAACAGTATTGGTGCTGAGTTGCTGCTGCCAATTGATTCCTAGATTATGCACATCTTCTAAACCAGCATTGTCCATTAAACTCCCGTACCAACTACTGGTCCAGAAACGACCTATACCAAAGGGCATATCCTGCAATCCAAGCCTAATCCTGCTCGTATCACTTAACTTATAACCAAGATTGGCATTGACCAAAGTTGAAAAATCACACAAGGTATCATTTTGATAGCAACGATATTCCACGCCGCCAAACAAGGTCTTGGCATCATATTTTAAGTCGAGTTTCGCAGCATTAAACTTTAATTTATGGTCACTGTCCGAATAATCTTTATCTTGGTAATTCGCACGTACCCACCCTGATACCGTCAGTTTTCCCAATGCCGTATCAGCATTTCCCCAAGAAAGATCCTCTGCATAAATAGCTGTAGATATTGTCATTAAGCTGAGTAGCGTAACCAACAAAATCAATTTTACTGGAATATCAGGCCTTAGACTCCACTTCTGGCAGTTCAGCATGCCTCTCTTTTTGCTAAATTGATCTTCGCTAAGTGCATCAAAATATGCAGATGGCTGAAGATCATTATTCCAAGTAATTGCCCCTTGTTGCTTATGTGTAAGATCGCTCACTATCCTGTTCATTATATAATCCTATTTTTGTATGTAGACGCATTTCCTCGCGACTGCAAAAAACTAAAACTGATGTAGCCTTGTTGATATTTACGATTCCCTAAGTTTTAGCAGCACAATCTGATCTAAAAAATAAGCTTGATTTTTTTGCTTGGGCTTTTAGTCAGATCTGTGTATATTTTTTTCTGCCATTTACTGGTTGGTGTTTTTAGCCAGAGATGAAGTAAAATTTTACAATCATGGTCTGACTAGATCATTTTGCACGTGTTGACATTGTGCCCACGAGAGCCATTTTCAATTTGTAGGAGAGAGCCAATTGCGTAGCTTGCTTGGAGATTATTTACTACAACGATTGCAGCAAGATATCGATGGAACCTTGCAGTTACGGCTATTTCGCTGCTTACGCAATGCCATAATTGATGGTGTATTGGCACCTAAAACTCGTTTACCAGCATCGCGTGACTTGGCAAAAGAAATTAAAGTTTCTCGCAATACCGTGTTAAGCGCGTATGAACAATTACAAGCACAAGGTTATGTAAATGCCCGTACTGGGCAAGGGACTTGGGTCGCAGACGAATTACCTGAATCTTTTTTAGTCAAAGCAGAAAATCCCCATCAGCCCATTCAAGAAAAAAAATCTCAGCAAAGTTACAGCTTATCTCAACGTGGTTCTTACTTAATCGGTTATTCTGCTGCATCACCCTACCAATGGGGGGCATTTGTACCAGGCGAACCTGATGTAACTGAATTTCCGCATCATATTTTTAGCCGAATTCAGACCCGTTTAAGCCGTGAACCAGAAATTAATCAATTAATTTATAGCAATGCTGGTGGCAGTTTGGAGCTACGTCAGGAACTCGCGGAATACCTCAAAATTGCGCGTTCAGTTCAATGCGATGCAGACCAAATCATCATTACTGAAGGTACCCACCAAGCTATTGATTTAGTTTCGCGAACCTTGACTGATATCGGTGATGAAGTTTGGATCGAAGACCCGGCTTATTGGGGAGCCCGCAATATTCTACGCATTAATGGGGTTAATTTACGTTCATTGCCAGTTGACCAAGATGGGATTATTCCAGACCTTAATCCTCAATGCCCACCTAAGCTGATCTTCGTTACGCCTTCTCACCAGTATCCATTGGGTTCACATCTAAGTCTTGAACGTAGAAAACAGCTGATCGCGTTTGCACGTCAACACCAAAGCTGGATTGTCGAAGATGATTATGACAGTGAGTTCAGATTTTCAGGACAACCCTATCCCTCTTTACAAGGCTTAGAACCAGATTCACCCGTCATCTACATGGGAACATTCAGTAAAACCATTTATCCAGCGCTACGTATTGGTTATTTGGTCGTACCCAAAAAACTGTTTTCACCATTACGCATTGTCTCAGCAGAACTCTATCGAGGAGGACATTTAATCGATCAAAAAGTATTGGCTGAGTTTATTCGTGAGGGGCATTATGGCGCACATATTCGACGTATGCGTTTACTTTATAGCAAACGCCATGCATTTTTAATTGATTTAATTTACCGCCATTTAGGGCAAGATTTCCTACACGAATACAATACAGCAGCAGGTTTACACCTAATTTTAAAATTACCAAGTCACAGTGATGATGTTTTGATTGCCTCGAACGCGCTTGATCAAGGGGTAAAAGTCAGAGCACTGTCACAATACTATACAAAACAATATTCTACTCAACAGAAAGGTCTATTACTCGGTTTCGCCTGTGTTAATGAACAAGCTATTTTTGTCGCTTTCGGTATTTTGCTGAAATGCTTACGTGATGCTGGTATTCCGACACTCAATTATTAAAAAATCAGAGATCCATTAAAATTCCATTTTGAAGTTTAACTTCATTTTTACCCGCGTTAAAACATCAACAAAACCATAGAATATTGTTCATTTTATTGAACAACTTGATTTTTCTGTACATATTTTTTCCTCGCCTTTTTCACATTTTTAAAATAATTGGCTCCTTTGAATAGATAAAAAGTGGCTCTCGTCACCTGATAACAAAAAAGCCAAATTAATCGAATACATAAAAAGTATGTAAACAGTTTAGTCGCCAAAGGGTAATCCTTCCCCTGTTTACAAAACATGCGATTGAGCAAAGTTAACCTCATCTTCATTCAGTGCTTAATCACTTAGCTACATTTCAAAGGATAGATCATTAAAAAATAGCATAGCGCTCAATTGTAATTATATGCTTGATATTAAGGGAAATAATATGACTGGAAATCAATCTACTTCCAAGCTAGATTCGTCACAAGGCTTAAAAAATGGACTTAAATCTCGCCACCTCACCATGATTTCGATTGCCGGTGTAATTGGCGGTGCATTATTTGTTGGTTCGGGAAATGTGATCTACGATGCAGGACCAGCTGCAATCCTTGCCTACACTTTCGGCGGATTATTGGTTCTACTGATCATGCGTATGCTGGGTGAAATGGCAGTACTGAATCCTGACAGTGGCTCATTTTCAACTTATGCAGACCGTGCCATTGGTCGTTGGGCCGGATTTTCGATTGGCTGGCTGTATTGGTCCTTTTGGACTTTACTAATGGGATGGGAAGCCTTTGTTGCAGGCAAAATTCTCAATAACTGGTTTCCATTTATTCCCATTTGGGGCTATATGCTCCTTGTTATTGTAAGTTTAGTTTGGATTAATTTACGTGATGTTAAAAACTATGGCGAATTTGAGTTTTGGTTTGCCTTAATCAAAGTCATTGCCATTATTCTATTCTTGGTGATCGGAAGTTTAGCCATCTTACATATATGGCCTTGGGGTGATGCCACTATGGTCGGTGGTGTTACATATTTAACAGCTGAAGGGTTTATGCCGAATGGCTTTTCTTCAGTCATTACTGCCTTGCTCGGTGTAATGTTTGCCTATATGGGCGCAGAAATTGTGACTGTTGCAGCCGCTGAAACCAAAAATCCAGCCAAAGAAATCCGCAAAGCATCCAACTCAATCGTATGGCGGATCATTTTATTTTATGTCGGCTCAATGTTGATTACTGTTTGCTTAATTCCACATAACAACCCTTTATTAAAAGATCCAACTTGGGGGACTTACAGTGTAACCCTAACAGCACTGGGTATTCCTGAAGCACGCCATATTGTCAATTTTGTGGTGTTGACCTCAGTATGTAGTTGCTTTAACTCGGCGCTTTACACCTGCTCTCGCATGGTATATTCGCTTTCTAAACGAGGAGATGCACCGAAGAGCTTTGCATTGACCAATCGTAATAACAGCCCATGGATTGGTGTCATTTTTTCAAGTCTGTTTTCATTCGTTGCCGTTTATTTTACCGCGACTGAAAGTATGAATATTTATGATGTACTCATGCTGACAACAGGTACAGTATCTCTCTATGTGTATCTTGCAATTGCTTTTTCACAATTAAAGTTGCGTAAAAAACTCGAAGCCGAAGGTGAAAATATTCCATTTAAAATGTGGTTATTCCCTTGGCTGACCTATCTGGTGATTGTCTTTATTATTGGTGCATTAATTACAATGGTTATTGAAGGAACTTATTTTAAAGAAGTTGCATACACCAGTGTACTGGCCTTACTTATCGTAGGCCTTGGGATTTGCGCACAAAAGTTTAATTGGGGCGTTCATCAATCCTTAAATAATAAGGCTTCACAAAACAACGTTAAGCTCAGTGACAATAACTCTTAATACAACAGCAGAGATCAGCTTAAATCGATCTGTGAACAACATTCATATTTGTTCACAGATCATTTTCATTGTGTGCTTGCTGACTCAATATTGGCATTGAATAAAGGCGCATTCGATACTAAGGATGCACAATAATCTTGACCGCAGATTCGTTGTTATGAATCAAGGTTTCAAAGCCTTGCGAAACCAAATCATCTAAAGCAATTCTTTGGGTAATAAAGGGTTCTAAATTAATTTTACCTTGCTCAACCAAGCGAATGGTTTCTTGATGGTCATTGACATAGGCAATCGTGCCGCGAATATCCAGCTCTTTCATCACCACACTATGCACATTAATCGTTGCAGGATGACTCCAGATTGAGACTATCACCACCACACCGGTCGGTTTCATGGCTGCCACCAGTGTATCCATGACCTTATTGACACTACTGCATTCAAAAGCCACATCTACCCCACGGTCTTGGGTGATTTTCATTACTTCAGCCACAACATCCACTTGAGATGGATCTAGCACATAGTCGGCAACACCTGCTTCTAAGGCTTTTTCTTTACGTTTTGCACTGAGCTCGGTAATGATGACTGTTAAGCCTTTGGCCTTTAAAATTGCAGACAATAACAATCCAATCGGACCCGCTCCACCGACCAAGGCAATATCGCCAGACTGAGCCCCGCTTCTCACAAAAGCATGATGTCCGACAGATAAAGGTTCAATCAATGCGGCTTGATCCAAGGGAATTTGGTCAGAAATGGGATGTACCCAACGGCGTTGTACCGCAATTTTTTCAGATAGCCCACCACCGCGACCACCTAGACCAATAAAATTCATATTTTTTGACAAGTGATAATTGTCATGTGGTCCAGTCGGAACATCATCTGCAATGATATAAGGCTCAACCACAACATGCTGCCCCACCTGAATATCATCCACGCCATCCCCGACAGCGTACACCACACCTGAAAACTCATGCCCCATGGTCACGGGTGCAGCTTCACCTGAAATCGGGTGCGGATGACCACACGGAGGAATAAAAATTGGACCATCGATAAATTCATGTAAATCTGTGCCACAAATACCACACCATGCGACTTGGATTCCAACGGTTCCTGGTTGTACCTGTGGTTCTGGAATATCCTCAATACGGATATCCCCTTTATCATAAAAACGAGCTGCTTTCATTGATGCATTCCTCATTCCAGTATTAACGATAAACCATTCCGCCATCGGTCAAAATTGACTGTCCAGTAATATAGTCAGCATCCTCACTGGCTAGAAAAGCAACCAATGCGGCAACATCATTTGGGGTTTCGGCACGTCCTAAAGCAATTCCATCCACATATTTCTGATAAGTTTCACCAACGGGTGTACCAGTGATATCAGCAAAACGTTGATCTATCTCCACCCACATATCTGTACCGACTACACCGGGACAGTAACTATTTACCGTGATACCAGCACTGGCATATTCTTTTGCTGCAGTTTGAGTTAAGGCACGAACGGCAAATTTAGTGGCTGAATAGACACCAAGCAAGGCAAAACCTTCATGCCCAGCAATCGAACATGCATTGATGATTTTGCCAGAATGCTGGCGCTGTTTAAATTTATCGGCAGCGGCCTGAATTCCCCACAGCACACCACCTACATTGATATTCATAATCCGATTAAATTCATCTGGACTCACCTCCGCCAAGGCTTGGACTTGGGCAATCCCTGCATTAATAATAATGATATCAAAGCCATTTAATGTCGATTCTGCATGATCAATCGCACTGCTGATTTGTACAGGATCAGCAACATCTGCAATAAATGTGGTGGCTTTTACCCCAAATGCTTGAATCTCTTGCTGAACAGCAGTTAACTTTTCTTGGTGAAGATCAACCAAGGCAATATGTACGCCCTCTTGTGCCAAGCGTAAAGCAATACCGCGTCCTATGCCCTGTGCGGCACCTGTAATTAATGCGACTTTATTGTTTAGACCTCTAGGCATGTTGCGACTCCTTAAATATGGATTGCACGTTGCATTGCCGATAAAACCGACTCATGCATCGCCTCAGATAACGTAGGATGTGGGAAAATAACCTGTGCTAGGCTTTCATCAGTGGCTTCTAAATATTTAGCGATGGCAAAGCCCTGAATATGTTCAGTGACCTCATGACCCACCATGTGTGCCCCCAACAATTCCCCTGTTTCTTGATTAAAAATAGTTTTTACAAATCCTGTGGTCTCGCCTAAAGCCAAAGCTTTACCATTGGCTTGTAAAGGGAATTTACCTACATTGATTGTAAAACCTGCTGCTTTGGCTTTTTGCTCGCTTAGCCCAATACTTGCCACCTGCGGATGGGTAAAAATACACCCTGGAATTTGGCTACGATCTAAAGCATGTACATGCGTCAGCCCAGCAATTTTCTCCACACATAAAATTGCTTCATGACTGGCTTTATGTGCCAAGCATGGCGCACCTGCGACATCACCAATGGCATACACTCCAACCACATTGGTCTTACACCACGGATCAACTTTGATAAAACCATGCTCAAACTCAATACCCAATGTTTCTAAACCCAGATTTTGAGTATTGGGTTGCACACCGATTGCGGAAAGGACTTTTTCAACAGTGATGGTTTGTACACCTGTTGCAGTTTCAACATGACAATGTACTTGGCCCTTGGCGATTTCGATGTTTTGTACAGCGGCTTCAGTCAAAACCGTCATGCCATGCTGTTCAAATTGCTTTTGCACATATTTGGCAACTTCAATGTCTTCACTGGGTAGGATCTGTTTGGCAATATCAACCAAGGTGACTTGACAGCCTAAGTCCTGATATAAACTGGCAAACTCACTGCCAATGGCCCCTGAACCAATCACCAGAAGTGATTTCGGCAATTGTTCTGGGACTAAAGCCTCTTTATAACTCCAGACATGCTGTCCATCGACAGGAACATGCGCTAAATTGGCGGCTCTAGCACCCGTTGCCACAATAATATGCGGTGCAGAAATCTGTTGTTTTTGCCCCTTTGCATCAGTCAGTTCTAAGCGTTCTTTCGCGATAAATTGAGCGCTTGCATTAAAAACAGTAACTTGATTCTTTTTCAGTAATTGCCCAATCCCTTGTACCAACTGTTCAGACACCTGACGGCTATGACGTACCAGTTGTTGGATATCAAAATCAATCGCCTCCAAAGAAAAACCAAACTGTTGTGAATGTTTAAATTGCTGTGCAAGTGCCGCGCCACTCAATAAAGCTTTGGTTGGAATACAGCCCCAATTTAGGCAGATACCACCCAAATGCTGTTCTTCAACAATCGCTGTTTTTAAGCCCAGTTGGGCTGCGCGAATCGCAGCCACATAGCCCCCTGGACCAGCGCCTATCACAATAAGATCAAATTGTGTGTCTGACATGCTCATGCTCCTACACCAAAATCAATGCAGGATTTTCAACAAACTGCTTAAATTCTGCCAAGAACTGTGCGCCTAACGCACCATCAATCACCCGATGATCACAAGACAAGGTCGCGGTAACCATCTGTCGAATCACGATGTTCTCATTTTCAACAATTGCCCGTTTTTCTGCTGCACCTAGAGCTAAAATCGCACCTTGGGGTGGGTTAATAATCGCGTCAAACTGTTGAACGCCGAGCATACCTAAATTCGAAATACTAAAACTGCCGCCCTGAAATTCATCAGGCGCCAATTTGCCGGTTTTGGCACGTGTTGCAAGATCACGCATATCATTGGAAATTTGTGCCAAAGACTTGGTATTAGCAGCTTTAATGATTGGAGTGATAAGGCCATTCTCAATCGCTACAGCAACAGAGATATCCGCCTGATCAAACTGCAAAATCTGCTGATTCTCTTCATCAAACTGAACATTGACCTGCGGCACTTTGATCAATGCAGCTGCTGCCGCTTTAATCAGCATGTCATTGATTGACAATTTCACTTGCGGCACAGTGGCATTAATTTGCTGACGTAATCCCTGAATGGCATCTACATTTAAATTTACGGTTAAACGGAAGTGTGGTGCATTACGTTTTGCTGCCTGTAAGCGTGAAGCAATGGCTTTACGCATACCATTCATCGCAATGGTGGTCACTTTCGCCGCTTCAGTCAGCTTTACATCAGCGCTATTTTGAGTAGGTGCAGGGTTTTCACGCTGATAAACTGCTTCAACATCTTCCTTACAAATACGCCCTCTGGAACCTGACGCACGGCAGTCATGTAAATTTATGCCCCATTGTTTGGCTAAACGACGTGCAACTGGTGTTGCCAACACTTGGCTATCATCTGCTTTAGATTTCGCCACTTTACCACTCGGTTGCTGTCGAATATCGGGCCATGATCCACCCGCAGCTTGAACTGCGGTTTGAATGTCTTGCACACTGATACGACCTTCACGCCCTGAGCCTGAAACCAGCGCCAAATTCACTTCATACTTTTCAGCCAATTTCAAGGCATGCGGTGTTGCAAAAACATCCTCAACATGTTGGTAACCTTGTAATGCCGCAGGAATTACATAGCCATTTTGGGCAACAGCTTTTGATACCTGCTCAGTACGATTCTGTTTAGGCACAGCTTGTGTCTTGGTTTCAGGCTGAGTTGCCGTCTGCTTTTCATTAACCACTTCGACAGTTTTGCTTTCATTGACAATAGGTGCACCAGCCAAAGATTGAGCAAAGGCATCAATTTCAGCATCAGAAACTTGCGCATCTGCACAAATTGCAATGATCCCGCCAACCACTAAAGTATCGCCATTATTGGCAGTGATTTTACGCAAGGTACTATCAAACGGTGCTTCAAGGACATTGACGATTTTTGTGGTTTCAATTTCACAAATTTCTTGTCCTTTACTAAACTGCTCACCTTCTTGAATCAACCATTGGGCAATGGTGCCCTCTTCCATCGACAAACCCCATTTTGGGATTTCTAAAGTTTTAATTTCGCTCATCCTAAGCCTCCAACGTTTTACGTACAGCCTGTTCGATACGTTCTACACTTGGTAGCCATTGTTTTTCTAATACGGGTGAAAATGGCACAGGTGAATGCGGTGGTGTCACCAGTTCAATGGGTGCTTTGAGATAATGAAAGCCTTTTTGTGCAATCAATGCAGCCACATCATGCCCAAAACCACAACGGGCAGCAGACTCATCAACAATCACCACACGCCCTGTTGACGCAACAGACTCTAAAATGCCTTCTTCATCCAGTGGAGAAATCGTTCTTGGATCGACAACTTCTACAGAAATCCCCTCCTTGGCAAGCTTATCCGCGACTTCATTGGCACGATGCACCATTAAACTTAGCGCAATAATCGTGACATCGGTTCCTTCACGGGTGTAATTTGCTACACCAAAAGGGATGGTATATGGTTCATCAGGAACTTCACCTTTGATGTCATAAAGCAATTTATGTTCACAAAAAACCACGGGATCATCATCACGGATGGCTTGGATCAATAAGCCTTTTACATCATACGCACTAGATGGCACCACGACTTTTAAACCGGGTACAGCAGCAAACACGTTATACGGGGATTGTGAATGTTGTGCGGCAGCAGAAAAGCCTGCGCCGATCATGCCTCGAACCACCAAAGGCGCTTTAGCTTTTCCACCAAACATATAACGAAATTTGGCCGCTTGGTTATACAACATGTCATGACATACGCCATAGAAGTCCATAAACATCAGGTCAGCCACAGGTCGTAAACCTGTTGCAGCAGCCCCTGCTGCCATTCCAATAATTGCAGATTCAGTAATCGGGGTATCAATCACACGCTCTGAACCAAACTCTGTCCATAGCCCTTTGGTGACACCAAGTACGCCGCCAAAGCCTTCGAGTTTATTGTCATCCGTATTTTTACCGCCATGCCCGCCACGGACATCTTCACCGACAACAATCACGCTTGGGTCACGGCGCATTTCTGATTCAATCGCTTCTTTAATCGCGTTTCGATAACTTTTATTTGGCATTGCTTTACTATTCCTTTAGTAAGAGACATAAACGTCGGTAAGAAGTTGAGAAAGTTCTGGATAATTGGCAGCACGTGCTTTTGCGACAGCAGCATCGACATTGGCTTTTGATTCAACATCAATTGCATCCAGTGTGGCTTCAGCAATCTTGCCTTTGACTTTTTCACGGAAAATTTTCAACGGATCTTTATGCTCTTTGACATAATCGAGCTCTTCTTTTGAACGAATCAGTCCTGGGTCACCTTCAAAGTGTCCATAAAAACGATTGGTAATGGTTTCAATCACACTTGGGCCTTCGCCACGACGTGCACGTTCAATAGCTTTTTGGGCGACCTCATACACAGCAAAGAAATCTGTCCCATCTACTTTTTCAGCAGGCATACCAAAAGCCGCAGCACGACCTGCAATGTCTTTGCTTCCGACTGCATAATCATGCGCAGTACCTTCACCAAAACCATTATTTTCAAAAACAAAAATCACTGGGAGTTTTAAAACCACAGCCATATTCATCGCTTCAAAGGTCAAACCTTGGTTAGAACCACCATCCCCAGTAAATGACAGACCAATTCCACCCGTCTTTAAGGTTTTTGCGGTTAACGCAGCACCAATTGCCAAAGGCGGCCCACCACCAACTATACCGTTGGCTCCCAACATACCTTTGTCTAAATCAGCAATATGCATTGAACCGCCTTTGCCACGGCACAAACCATCGTCTTTACCAAAAATTTCCAACATCATGCCGTGAATATCACATCCTTTGGCAATGCAGTGACCGTGACCACGATGGGTTGAGGTAATAAAATCTTTGTCGGTCAAATTTTCACAAATTCCAACGGCTACCGCTTCTTCACCACTGTAAAGATGGATAAATCCGGGAATATCACCTGTATTATTTTCATCGTGAAGTCGATCCTCAAACTCACGAATATCTCGCATCCGTCTGTATGCTGCTAGCAATTGCTCTTCCGTTAATTGCATATACTTATTCCTTCATGCTCACAGTTAAAAGTAAAAACCATATATTTAAAAACAAATACTGGCATTTAAAACCCGTATATTTATATAAAATTATTTCATTCAAAATTAATATTAGACTAAAAAAATATTTCTTTATAAAACACAATAAAAATATTAAAAACAGCACTTTATAAAGCAAAAAATATTTGTAAATTTTTATAATTTTCAAAAACTTAAAAAACCAAACCTTTAACCAACCTTTATTTTATAATATTAATATTTTGCACTCTTTTATTATATTGATAAATATTTTAAATATATTTGACATCATAGATAAAAATGTCATTTTATATTAAATTATTTTATTTAATGGACTATTTAAAATGGATTTAAAAGTTTCAGTCACCACGGGACAAAAACTACGTGGTGCAGATAAATTGGCACGTATTCCAGTAAAAATTATCAGTACAGAACAGATCCCACAAAAGCCTGAATGGATTCGCGCCAAGATCAGCCAGCCTGAAGAAGTGCAACGTATTAAAAATTTATTACGTCAGCAAAAACTACATACCGTATGTGAAGAAGCCGCGTGCCCCAATTTGCCACAATGCTTTGGTGGTGGAACAGCGACCTTTATGATTATGGGAGATATTTGTACCCGTCGATGCCCATTTTGTGATGTGGCCCATGGACGTCCAAATATTTTAGATGCTGATGAACCGAAACATTTAGCAGAAACCGTTAAAAATCTAAATTTAAACTATGTGGTGATTACCTCAGTAGACCGTGATGATCTTATTGACGGTGGAGCACAACACTTTGCTGCATGTATTCGAGAAATCCGTAAAAGTAGCCCAGATACGCTAATTGAGATTTTAGTCCCTGATTTTCGGGGCAGATTAGAAGTTGCCCTCAACATTCTGAGCGAAACCCCGCCAGATGTATTTAATCATAATATTGAAACGGTCCCTCGTTTGTACCGTGCAATGCGTCCAGGTTCAGATTATCAACATTCCTTGGAACTGTTAAAACGGTTTAAGCATTTACGTCCAGACATCGCAACGAAATGTGGCTTGATGGTGGGATTGGGTGAAGTCGAAGCAGAAGTTATTGTGTTGCTGAATGACCTCAGTGACTATCAGGTGGACTATGTCACCATTGGTCAATACTTACAGCCGTCTAAATCTCATGCCCCAATACATCGTTTTGTTTCATTGAAAGAGTTTGAACATTATCAAGCACATGGTGAGTTATTAGGGTTTAAAAATATATGGAGTGCGCCAATGGTTCGTTCCAGCTATTTTGCTGATCGTCAATACAAGGGCGAGCCTGTACCCAAGCCGTTTACACGTGAAAACATTGTCACAGAAATTTAGGATGATTCAGTGTTAAAGTGAATATGGACGCCTAAACATTAAACAATGAGTACTAAAAAGAATACGCTGTCTTTTTATTGGTAACTTTATTTAACATTTGTGAGCAGAAAACTCATTTCAAAGCGAAACATTAACTTCTAAAGTGAGACAAATGAGGGTCTGTTAACAATTCGTCTATGTTTGCGACTAGGTGTGTTTTTTAGGCGATACTAGGCGAGAAATACGAAATTTAGTCATTCTAAATGAGTAGTTCGTAACGACGTAGCGGCAAAAAACACGCTAGTCCCGAAGGGTTGTGGCTAAAATTATCTCAGCCTNGAAATACGAAATTTAGTCATTCTAAATGAGTAGTTCGTAACGACGTAGCGGCAAAAAACACGCTAGTCCCGAAGGGTTGTGGCTAAAATTATCTCAGCCTTCGTTATGAAACTTGAAAATAGTCTCGCTATTCTCTTCGTTTCCTGCCTTGCCTGCTCAATTTTAACCTACAACGCAAGCCATTTATGAAATGTCAACAGACCCTAATAAAGATGATTATTTTCGGAACACTATTTGTTTGAATATAGCTTAAAATCTGGTGTGATCATCAACTAAAATCACCAGACACAACGACAAAGAATACAAGGTATTAATGGCATAACCATTCATCATAAAGGAATATGATATGAAGCTATTGAATCAATTACAGCCACAAGCGCTTCGTTTACAGACCACACATTTTGTCAATATCGAATCCGTCACTGCTGCGCCACTTCTCGCTTTACCTACCGAACTAGAACCGTCACTGTTTCGTCGTTCTCTTCAACATAATTATGCGGATTTACTAAAAATTGCAGATGATTCTGAAATGGCAATTGGAATCACAGATCATCATGGCACATTACTTTGGACATGGAGCAGCCGTGCTATGCTCTCCTCTGCTGAGCAAGTGCATTTTGTCGAAGGTGGACATTGGTCAACACAGGCTGTCGGTACAAATGCGATTGGTTTGGCTTTAAATAATCATCTCTCTAGCTGTGTTTATTCACATGAAAATCAGATGAACAGTGTACAGGATTGGGTTTGTTATGCCGCGCCGATTGTTGACCCTGTATCTGGACAATTTCATGGTGTGATTAATTTATCGACCAAGTACAAAAAGCATACTTCACTGGGTGTATTGGCTGTAGAGCGCTGCGCAGAGTTGGTTCAACGTGCGATTCAATTTGAACAAAAAAACATGCTTTACCTCAAAGTTTTTGGTACACCTAAAGTTCAATTTAACCAACAGCTTTTAACTTTGACCCATCGACAAATTGAAATTCTATGCATTCTTGTGTTACACCCAGAGGGTATTAACCTAGATGAACTGCACTATGCGTTATACGGTGATCGGGACATTAGTGAAAAAACCTTAAAAGCAGAAATGTCACAATTACGCACCTTGCTCCCTAACTGTATTTTATCGCGCCCTTATAAGTTAGTTTGTGAGATTCAAACCGACTTTACCAGAGCTGAGCAATCCCTCAATGCAGGTTTTCTCGCCAGTACATTTTCACTCTACAAAGGAAGTTTTTTGGCCAAATCAGAAAGCCCTTTCTTGACCACATGGCGTGATTGTTTCGATGCGCGTTTAAGTCATCTGATTTATCAAATTCAGGATATTGACCCACTTTTAAAAATTATTAGTCGTCTTCCTGAACGTAATGATGCAATACAACGGGTATTGGAATTATTGCCTGAACAAAGTCAGCATCGCGCGTATTTTTTAAAATTACTTTAGGCTCAATGAACTTAGATATTTTATTGCACAACTTGTAGTACAGTGCCGTTTTGCTCCGATGTTTAAGGCTATAAAGCTGAGTAAAGTAGAATACATCTCCTCAAGCGAGCTATGTTTTTGCTTGAAGTTGTTTTGCTTAAAATTGCTTTGTATAAAAAATGATAAATGAATCGATCTAAGACTAATTTTTAAGGCCAACGACAGAAAATGCACGGTAAATATAGTCAACCTGTCAAAAAAAATCAGACACAATAATATAATTTCTCTTAATTAATATTTTTAATTAAATCAATTACATGATGAAATAATATTGTTTAATTATATAAAAGCTTACACTGCCACATCTTACATTCAAACTTTAACTACCTTTGCGTAGGCGATGCCTAACTTTTCAGAGATGAAAAGTGACAAAAATCTTCTATTGGGCGAGGGGTACGTCCTGTACCCCCGCCCAACGGCGACATCCATGTCGCCTCACGGTAGGATCACCAGCTATGATTCAAAAGTATAAAAATGAATTGATAACCAACAATTTTTAAAAGTTAATACAAAAACATAAGCTTCATTTATGCTCAATGACTTGATGCAAATCACTTGTATGAAATAATTAGGTGATTTGACTATATAGAAAATTATAAGATTAAAATTAATATATTTTTCACGCAATTAAAATAAACCATTAGCCTGATCAATATTACAACGCCTCACAATCTTACCTCTCTCCGCAATAAATCAATTGCTAAAATTAAAATACAAGTAATTTAAACATAAACGCCCTTTAAATGATAATGATTATATTTTACATTTAACACCATGCAGATCTTCTCGATCCGCTCAGCACTGAAAGTAAGGCAATTGTGGTTTATTGCTTAATAAATATAGGTAGACTTAATAATGAATAGCCAACAACAAACGACATCAGATCAAAAAACAACTTTAGATCAAAAAATAGTACCAGACAAAAAAACAGTATCAGACCCAAAAGCGATACTGAAACAAGATGATCATATGCGGAATCTGGAAGTCATTGAGATGACGATAACGGCGATATCTCATCCTTTTCCTTCAATTGTACGTATCCGGGGCGAAATCAATACAACACAGCCAGACTTATGGACAACACCCAACCTTGCCATTCGTTTAGAAGTGCATCAACAAGCAGACAGCTTACCCATATCACGTGTATATACCGTGCGTTGCTTTGATCCAAGCACCCGCCAAATTGAAATTGACTTTGTTCTACATGCTGACCCAAGTCCAGCAATGCTTTGGCTAGATTCAGCAAAAATTGGCACTAAAATTCAACTTACTGGTCCAAGACCGCACTTCATCCCCAATTTTACCCCAACCAAACGCGTGGTGATGTTTGCTGACGAAACCGCCATTCCTGCCGTCTATTCAATTTTACAGCATTGGCAAACGGGGATTCAGGGAGAGATTTATATTGAAAGTTGTGAAGCCAATATTATTGATGATTTGCCAAAACATCATGGAGTAAATATGCATTTACTCCATCGGGAAAAACCACAGCAAGCGGGTAAATTGGGTATACTACTTAAAATTGCCGAGCAGTTTAAAGATCGTGAAGATATAAGCGTTTGGGCAGCCTGTGAACGTAATGAAGCAAGAGCGATACGTAAGCTGTTTACCCAACATAGTCATTTGAGTAAAGATGATATTCGTGTGGCGGGCTATTGGAATGTCGGCATGTCCAGCTCAACATTAGATCTGAGCCGAGTCGCATATTATCAAAAACATCTAGAACAAGGTAAAACGTTAGAAACATTTGATGATCTAGATATGCCTGTTTAACTGAAACCATTGCCCGATTTAAATCACCCCCATCTCAGTTTTCTTAAGACGATTATTTCGGGGGAGTATTTGGAATGGAAATCAATTCTTGAGGTTGATGCTCTGGCTTTATTATGGTCTAACTCAATGATGATTGAACACAATTGACAGCAGCCGACTCGGATCTCGCGATCCGAGTCTTTTTTATTATTCATTGCTCAGCCTGTGTTGCATAGCTATACATCATGGTCTGCTTAAAGATCCAAAGAGAATCCACTACAGCATTTTTTTCATGATGACTAATTATACTACCGCGAAAACATGGTGATTTAATTGCTGAAAATAAGATTACCAAGGTTGTTTTTCTCTAGCCAAGTGCAAAACTTAAAACCAATCTACCCGCCTTAACAGATGAGCCAATGTTATCTCAAAATGACAGGGATAAATTTGTTTGATCCTTTTTTAAATCTCAAACGACATTATAAGCGTACTCCTCACATCTTATAAGGCCGCTTTCGATGTCATCAACAAGAATGCAAATGACAGACAAAAAATACCTGTCAAAAATGATTCAAATGATCATGTTAGGTCTCACTTCTGTAGCTGCTACTACCCTTTTGCATGCTGCTGAAGAGACGACTCAAAATAATGCTGAACCTCTCGCATTGCCAACACTCAAGTTTACAGCAAACCAATTGGGTGAAATTACAGAAAACAGTGGTGTCTATACTCCGGGTTCAATTGCCACAGCAACGCGTTTGGTTTTAAAACCCAAAGAAACCCCTCAAACGATTAGTGTGATTACTCGCCAAGAAATGGATGATTTTAATCTCAACTCTATCGATGATGTTATGCGGCATACCCCGGGTGTTAGTGTAGTGACCTATGACAGTGAACGGACAGAATATTACTCCCGTGGTTTTGCAATACAAAACTTTCAGTACGATGGGATCCCGATGAATCGGGATTCGGCCTACTCAGCAGGAAATACCCTGAGTGATATGGCGATTTATGATCGTATCGAAGTTTTAAAAGGAGCAACGGGGCTTTTAACTGGGGTGGGTGATCCTGGTGCAACCATTAATCTCATTCGTAAAAAACCAACCAAAGATTTCCAAGGAAATGTTTCTCTTGGTCTAGGCACATGGAATAACTACCGCGGCCAAATTGATTTAAGTGGTCCACTTAACGAAACGGGCAGTATTCGTGCGCGTGGAGTTGCTGCATATCAAGACAAAGAATCTCAATTAGATCGCTATGAACGCAAAACCCCTGTGTTCTATGGCATATTAGAAGCAGATTTAACTGAGAATACCCTACTGACTGTAGGCGCAGATTATCAAGACAATAAACCTAAGGGATCAACATGGGGCGGTATCCCGATTTATAATACAGCGGGCCAATTCAATAAAATGCCGCGTGGCTTTAACAATGGTGCAAATTGGAGTAATTGGGAGCAATATACCCGAACCATTTTCTCAACCTTAGAGCATAAATTTGATAATGATTGGGTCGCAAAAATCCAGTTAAATCATCAAATCAATGGCTATGATGCACAATTAGGCGCAGCGGCTGGTGGTCATCCAAATCCATCGACTGGCACTGGTGTTTCAATGTGGGCTGGAAACTATAAAGGCGAAACCAAAAGTGATGCTGCAGACATCTATGCAACAGGTCCATTTCAACTTTTTGGCCGTGAACACGAGCTGGTTGTCGGTGCAAGCATTTCTGAAAGCACTTGGAAAAATAATGGTTATGGTACACCAACTGATTATAAAACCAGTGTAGATCAATATTATCAATGGAACGGGAATGTTGCAGAGCCTGATTGGCAAAGAGGTAATCATTGGTCAAACAATGAAACCACCAAGCAGAATGGATTTTATCTCACTTCCCGTTTGAATTTACATGATGATTTAAAAGTCATTTTGGGTGGACGTATTGCAAACTATAAGTCAGAAGAGACGAAAGAGTCAGGTATCTTTATACCTTATGTCGGTGCGGTTTATGATTTAAATGACCAATACTCAGTTTATGCAAGCTACAGCACCATATTTAAACCTCAATCTGCACAAAATCCAAACGGTAAAACACTTGATCCGCTTGAGGGAGAAAACTACGAAGCTGGAATCAAAGGTGAATTTTTTGATGGTCGCTTAAATGCTAGCTTGGCATATTATCAACTCAAACAAGACAATTTTGCGAAAGAGATTCCAAACGTCCTTACACCATCTGGTGGTGTCGCATCTGAAGCGCTACAAGGTGTCAAAACCAAAGGGGCTGAACTCGAAGTTACTGGTGAAATTCGCCCGGGTTGGAATTTACATGCTGGCTTTAATCATAAAATATCTAAACAAGATGGGATAAAGCAGAGCACTTTGACCCCTGAAAATGAATTTAGCCTTTATACCAGTTATAAGCTCAATCAATGGGTGGATGGTTTAACTATTGGTGGTGGTGCACGTTGGCAAGATAAGACTTGGGGCGATGTCACCAATCCACTGTATAAAGATCCTGTTAAACATGTGGTGTCTGATTATTGGCTATTTGATGCAATGGCAAACTATGAAGTCAATGATCAACTATCTGTTTCTTTTAATGTAAACAATCTTTTAGATGAAAAATATTATACGATTTTTAGCTGGTATAGCACGTATACATGGGGCGAAGGCCGTAACTATAATTTAGGACTTAAATATAAGTTTTAATCCGGTTTAACTGACTTCCTCTAGGCAATAAGCAAACTCCATACTGCCTAGAGGAATTTCTTCTATTTAACAGGCGCAATCAACTTTTGCTATTGCGCCAAAATCACTGATCTCATTTCATCCTGCACTAGCATCAACCTAATTGTGTATTAAATCCTCATGTTGATCTGTGGATCTTATTATTTGACGAGTTCAGAAGAATCAGTCGTTTTGTTGATGGCTTGTGGTGGTTGCGGGCTGGCTAAGTCCTGATTAATTGCTTTGGTTAAACCAAACATATACAGCAAAATAATCACCGAGAATGGTAAACCACATAGCACCACGGCACTTTGCATCGAATGAAAACTACCTGCTAACAGTAAACCAATACTGACAATCGTAATCACCACAGACCAGAAAATTCGCAACCAAATCGGTGAATCACTTTCATTGCTTCCGCCTTTTGTAGACAGATTTGCAATCATCAGCGTACCAGAACCCACTGGGGTCAAGAACAGTACAAAACAAATCACCACAACAATCCCAGCCACATAAGGATTAAAAGGTAAATATTCGAGCAACTTAAACAAAGACAAAGCTGGATCGGTAAGAACCATATCGCCCAAAACTTTTTGTTTTTGAGTCAAAATTAAATCAATTGCAGTATTTCCGAAAATGGAAATCCAAGCTAAAGTAAAGCCTAAAGGGATCAGACACACACCCAAGACCACTTCACGAATGGTGCGCCCTTTTGAAATACGCGCAATAAACATCCCAACGAAAGGTGCCCAAGCAATCCACCAAGCCCAATAAAACACCGTCCAAGAACCAAGCCAGCCTTTTGCTTGTGGATTGTATAAATACACATCAAAGCTTTTCGCAACAAAATGGTTGAGATAGTCACCCACGTTCTGTACCAAACCATTCAGTAAATGATTAGTTGGCCCTGTTAAGAACACAAATAACAATAACGCATAGAGTAAACGTAAGTTAATCCGTGAAAGCCAAGCCAGTCCTTTTTCAATCCCCACCACCGTGGTGATGGTCGCAACAGACATCATCACCAATACCACTGCGATCAGAGTTACATTGTTGTCTGGAATGGCTGGGACTAAATAACTGATGCCCGAAACCAACACCAGTGCACCAATACCTAGATTGGTGACCAAAGAAATCACCGTGGCTAAAATCCCAAAGCCATCCACAAAGTCGCCGATCAAACCATAGATCCGATCGCCAAAAATTGGATAAAGCGCAGAACGTAAAGCCAGAGGTAAATCTAAGCGAAAGGCAAAATAGCCCAAGGTGACACCCAATAAGGCATAGAGCACCCAGCCATGTATACCCCAATGTAAAAAGCTATACATCATGGCATCTCTGGCAGCTTGGATTGTGCCGCCCTCGCCTTCAGGTGGTCTTAAGAAATGATCGACAGGTTCAGCAACACCATAATACAGTAAGGCAATACCGATACCTGCTGAAAACAGCATAGACACCCAAGCCAAGTAACCAAACTCAGGTTTATCACCATCTTTTCCAAGTGGAAGTTGTCCAGCACGTGAAAAAGCCAACCATCCGACAAAACCCAGACATGCCACAATCACCAGCATGTAATACCAACCAAAGAGTTGATTGGCCTGCTCTTGCACATAGGTTAGCCAAAACTGACTTCTTTCTGGAAATAAAACAAACAATAGGCCAAAAATACCGATACTGATTGCAGAACTTCCAAACACAAATAAATTTAATCGAATCCGTTCGGATGAATATCCATTATGACTTTTTGACACCATGCTATTGCTCCTTGCAATCGGTGTATTTTCTTAAAAAATAATAGGATATGTACTATTTTTACTGAACATCCTGATGGATCAGAATGTTGATGTATACACTGACATTTCTTATTACTCATCAAAAAATTATTGATTTTTGTAGATTATACTTTTTATTGATTGAACGTTCAATCAATAAAAAGTATTATAAAAAAATGCTAAGATGTTCTACATTGAGTAATGTTAAATAAAAAGTGCCTTTTCAGCACTTTAAGTGGATATACATGACAAAACGTAGAGTCAAACCAGAGCATGTGCGACGTGAAGAAATTATTAACGCCGCATTTGATGTGATTTATGAAGTGGGCTTATCCAATATGACCATTGCACAAATCGCAAAGAAAGCCGAGCTATCCACAGGTATTGTGAGTCACTATTTTGGTGATAAACAGGGATTAATAAATACCTGCATGCAAGAAATGCTAAATGTTTTACGTCGCAAAACCGACCAAAATAAAACTGAAGCAGACGAGCATCCAGAAAGCCAACTTAAAGCGATTATTGACTCTAACTTTGATATTAGTCAGGTCAATAAACAAGCCATGCGCATCTGGTTAGACTTTTGGTCTGCAAGCATGCACCTACCCGAACTTGGGCGCTTGCAACAAATTAATGATCAACGCCTGTATTCAAACTTGAAGTTTCACTTTCTCAAGTTATTGGATAAAGAACAGGCAAGCATTGCCGCTCGTGGTTTAGCGGCATTGATTGACGGATTATGGTTACGTGGCAGTTTAAGCAGTCATGATGAATTTGACAGCCAGCTGGCACGTTCCATTGCTTACGATTATGTAAAAACGCAATTGCAATTTGCGAAAAAACCTTTGCAGGAGAGACAGAATGAGTGATTCACAAGTTCATCAATTGTACATCCATGGTCGCTATGTAGCAGCGACCAGTGGTAAGACCTTTACCAGTATTAACCCTGCCAACGGTGAAGTGATCGCAACCCTTCAACAAGCATCACAACAAGACATTGAAGCGGCTGTTCAAAGCGCACAACAAGGTCAAAAAATTTGGGCCGCAATGACAGCGATGGAGCGTTCTCGTATTTTACGTCGCGCTGTCGACATTTTACGTGAGCGTAATGATGAACTCGCTCGCTTAGAAACCCTCGATACAGGTAAAGCCTATAGCGAAACATCGACCGTTGATATTGTCACAGGTGCCGATGTACTCGAATATTACGCAGGTCTCGCGACTGCAATTCAGGGAGAGCAAGTTCCGCTTCGTGAATCAAGCTTTTTCTATACCCGTCGTGAACCACTTGGTGTTGTCGCGGGAATCGGTGCTTGGAACTATCCAATTCAAATCGCATTATGGAAATCTGCCCCTGCGCTAGCTGCTGGGAATGCCATGATCTTTAAACCAAGTGAAACCACACCGCTGAGCGTATTCAAACTTGCTGAAATCTATACTGAAGCTGGACTACCAGATGGCGTATTTAACGTGGTACAAGGTGCAGGCCGTGAGATTGGACAATGGTTAACTGAACATCCAATTATTGAAAAAATTTCTTTCACTGGTGGTGTTGAAACAGGCAAGAAAGTTATGGCAAGTGCCGCAGGTTCTACACTCAAAGAAGTGACCATGGAACTCGGCGGTAAATCCCCTTTAATTATTTGTGATGATGCTGACCTCAATCGTGCAGCAGACATTGCGGTGATGGCAAACTTCTTTAGTTCAGGTCAAGTATGTACCAATGGTACACGTGTCTTTGTTCCCAAAGCACTGTTAGCAGATTTTGAAGCCGCTATTGTAGAACGGGTAAAACGGATCCGTATCGGCGATCCAATGGCTGAGCAAACCAACTTTGGTCCACTCACCAGCTTCCCGCATATGGAAAAAGTTTTGTCTTTCATTGAGTCAGGCAAACAACAAGGTGCCAAACTGCTGATTGGCGGTGGCCGAGCGACAGAAGTTGAATTGGCGCAAGGTGCTTATGTGTTACCGACAGTTTTCAGTGACTGCCAAGATGATATGCGCATTGTTGAAGAAGAAATCTTTGGCCCTGTCATGAGCATTCTCAGTTATGAAACTGAAGAAGAAGTCATTCGTCGTGCCAATGACACCACTTTTGGTTTAGCAGCAGGTGTTGTGACACAAGACATTACCAAAGCACATCGCATTATTCATCAAATCGAAGCAGGTATTTGCTGGATCAACACATGGGGCGAATCCCCTGCTGAAATGCCAGTGGGTGGCTATAAGCAATCAGGTGTTGGCCGTGAAAATGGTTTAACCACACTTGGGCATTACACCCGTATCAAATCAGTTCAAGTTGAGTTAGGTGAGTATCAAAGCATTTTTTAATGCACTCAGGCTTTCTCCGTATATCAATCCTATGTGCCATGTCATCACCTGATTGCATTGGCACTTTTAAAAAATACAAAAAGGATAATTATGACTACTCAAGCATATGACTACATTATCATCGGCGCAGGATCTGCCGGAAATGTGCTCGCAACACGTTTAACTGAAGACAAAGACGTTACTGTTTTACTCTTAGAAGCAGGTGGCCCAGACTACCGTTTAGATTTCCGTACTCAAATGCCAGCAGCGTTGGCCTACCCACTACAAGGACGCCGTTACAACTGGGCATATCTCACTGATCCTGAACCACATATGAATAATCGCCGTATGGAATGCGGCCGTGGTAAAGGTTTAGGTGGTTCCTCATTGATTAACGGGATGTGTTATATCCGTGGTAATGCAATGGACTTAGATAACTGGTCGACGCTCAAAGGGCTAGAAGACTGGAGCTATGCAGACTGCTTACCATATTATAAAAAAGCTGAAACCCGTGATATTGGTGGCAATGACTACCATGGCGCCAATGGCCCTGTATCTGTGGCAACCCCTAAAAATGGCAACAATGTCTTGTTCCATGCCATGGTTGAAGCAGGTGTACAAGCAGGCTATCCACGTACAGATGACTTAAATGGTTATCAACAAGAAGGTTTCGGTCCAATGGATCGTACTGTGACGCCAAAAGGCCGTCGCTCTAGTACCGCACGTGGTTATTTAGACATGGCAAAAGGTCGTCCTAATTTAACGATCGTGACCCATGCCACCACCAATAAAATTTTATTTAATCAAAAGCAAGCGATTGGTGTGGAATATATCATCGGTGCGGATAAAACCAATCTCACACAAGCACGTGCAAACCGTGAGGTCTTGCTTTGTGCGGGTGCTATCGCATCACCACAAATTTTACAACGTTCGGGTGTTGGTGAAAGTAGCTTCCTTAAATCAATGGATATTGATGTTGTACATGATTTACCGGGTGTCGGTGAAAACTTACAAGACCATTTGGAAATGTACTTACAATACAAATGTAAGCAACCTGTTTCACTCTACCCCGCTTTAAAATGGTTTAACCAGCCTGCAATTGGCGCTGAATGGTTATTTAATGGGACTGGTATTGGCGCAAGCAACCAGTTTGAAGCAGGCGGATTTATCCGCAGCTCGGATGAATTTGACTGGCCGAATATTCAATATCACTTCTTACCCGTTGCGATTAACTATAACGGCAGTAATGCCGTGAAAGAACATGGCTTCCAAGCGCATGTTGGTTCTATGCGCTCACCAGCTCGTGGTCGAATTAAGCTGAAATCTAAAGATCCTTTTGAGCATCCAAGTATTCTGTTCAACTATATGTCGACTGAGCAAGACTGGCGTGAGTTCCGTGACGCCATTCGTATCACCCGTGAAATCATGCAACAGCCTGCATTAGATGCATATCGTGGCGATGAAATCAGTCCTGGAAAACAGGTGCAAACTGATGCTGAACTGGATGATTTCGTGCGCAACCATGCTGAAACTGCTTACCATCCTTCATGTAGTTGCAAGATGGGTGAAGACGAAATGGCAGTGGTTGACGGTCAAGGTCGTGTACACGGTCTACAAGGCTTGCGCGTTGTTGATGCTTCGATTATGCCGCTGATCATTACTGGAAATTTAAATGCCACAACGATTATGATCGCTGAAAAAATCGCAGATCAAATCCGTGGCAAAAAATTACCACGTTCTGAAGCGGGTTATTACAAAGCTGGCACAGCACCTGTGCGCAAAGCGCCTTTACGTCCGATTGTGTAAAAGTATTCATATTTTAGCGACACCTCAGTTTTGACTGAGTGTGTCGCATCTTTCAAGGACGAATAAAATGAGAAAAAAATTATTATTGACCATCCCTTTGAGTTTATTTTTTCAAACCCTACATGCCAATGAATCAGGTACAGAAACGCCGTCTCCGTATAGTGCAAATTTGACAGTAGCCAGCCAATATATCTCACGTGGTTTCCAACAGACCTGGGGCAACCCTGCTGTACAAGGCGGATTTGATTATGCTCATCCCAATGGTTTTTATGTAGGAACTTGGGCTTCTACTGTGAGTGATGACTTCATCCGTGATGCCAATGTTGAATGGGACGTCTATACTGGTTATAGCCGTAGTTTCGGTCAGTTAAATCTGGGTACTAAAGTCGCTTATTACTACTATCCTGGGGCAAAAACCACTGCTGAAACAGGTCATACCCGTTTTGATTATGGTGAAATTATTCCAGAAATCAGCTATGGTCCGCTGAGTGTTAAATATGCAATCACTTATACCCAAGATTATTTTGGCAATAATTCTGATACTTTAGCTATTGGTTCCAATAAGCACTCTCGTGGTTCAGGCTATTTAGATGTAAATTGGCTACAACCCATCGCTCAAGGCTGGTCGCTGAATATGCATTATGGCAATCAACGTATAAAAAACTTTTCTGCCGCAAGCTTTCAAGATGCCAGTGTTGCCATTAACAAAGCGCTGCCTTATGGCTTTTCTTCCAGTTTAAGTTATAGCAAAGCATGGGACAAAGACGGATATTATCAAAAATACAGCAATGGCAATCCCAATGCCAAAGTTTCAAATCCAATTGATTCCACCCTCACTTTTTCACTCACTAAAAAGTTTTAAGCTAAAGTTTAAATATTCAGTAACCTGTTATAAATCAACCAAAAACCATGCCCTTCATGAGCGTGGTTTTTTAATGTCTATAGTCACCCCCCTAATTATTCATACAAGTGATTTCTATCAAGTCATTGATCAGAAATGAACTTATGTTTTTGTATGTGCTTTTAGAAACTGTTGGTTATCAATTCATTTTTTTTACTTTTGAATTATAGATGGTGATTCTACCGTGAGGCGACATGGATGTCGCCGTTGGGCGGGGGTACAGGACGTACCCCTCGCCCAATAGAAGATTTTTGTCACTTTTCATCTCTGAAAAGTGAGGCATCGCCTACGCAAAGCTATTTAAACTTTGAATGTAAGGTGTGGCATTGCAAGCTTTTTATAATTAAATAATTTATTTTCTCATGCAATTGATTTAATTAAAAATATTCATTAAAAGAAATTATATTCTTGTGTCTGAGCTTTTTTGACAGGTTGACTTATATCTTGGCTTAATTCAATAAAGCAAACTCAAATCTCCCCATACTGTTGAATTATCATTAGACACCCATTGATTGTTTGTATAAAGTATTAGGAACGATTGTTCCAATATAAATTAATATTATGCGTACTAAAGAGTTTGATCCTGAAGAAGTTGAAAATGCGGTTATGCAAGTTTTTTGGCGTAAAGGATTTGCAGCGACATCAATTCAAGATTTAGTTGAGGAAACTGGACTCTCACGCAGCAGTTTATATAGTTCCTTTAAAAATAAAGAGCAGCTATACCAACAAGCCTTATCTCGCTATCAACGCCTGATCAGTAAATCAAATATTGATTTGTTATCCAGTGATGGATCAGTCAAAAGTATCATGCAACAATTATTATCTCGTATCATTGAAGATGAATTAAATGATCCGCAACATCGGGGTTGCCTGATGGCCAATGCCTGTTTGGAGTTAGCAGGACACGATCAAAAGACTGCAGAATCTGTCACGTACAACTTTGAACGATTACAGCACGCACTGGAACAGCTCATGATCAGAGGAAAGCAATCTGGTGAAACCACCCTACATAGTTCTCCGCAAGCCTTAGCACTTTTTTTCGTGAATACCATTCAAGGCATTCGCGTTTTAAGCAAAGGCTGTAGCGCAGAAAATCGTCAGCAATATCTAGAGAATGTTGCTGAAGTCGCACTGAATACCTTGTATTAATTTTTAGTTTCCCCCTTAGCAGACTGGCTAATTTGCAATGCTGAGGGTTTTATTTACCCCAAAATGGAACGATCATTCCAATATAAATGACAACATGGAGTCTACAATGAATATTGATCTTCAAAATTTTGTGATGCCTATATTCCTTAAACGAGATGACCTTTCTGTTAATCATACACAGAGGTATAGCGCATGAATCAGTTCAACAACAGATCAGAGCAGAACCGATCTGCGCCCAGCTTACCGATATGGAAATTATTGGCATTTACGGTTGCAGGTTTTATTACCATTATGACGGAAATCATACCTGCGGGCTTATTGGCATTGATCAGTCATGACTTAGAGGTGTCTGAAGCTTTAGCAGGGCAAATGATTTCAGTTTATGCCCTAGGATCGGTCATTGCGGCGATCCCTGTGGTTGCTGCAACACGGAGTTGGTCAAGAAAACCTTTATTGTTATTGGCAATCACAGGCTTGTTTGTCTTCAATAGTCTAACAGCGCTATCTTCCAGCTATATTGTCATCCTGATTTCACGATTTATTGCGGGAATGTCAGCTGGAATTATCTGGGGTATCTTGGCGGGTTATGCTCGAAGTCTAGTTCCTGCCCATCTACAAGGCAGAGCGATGGCGATCGTTGGGGTCGGTCAACCCATTGCATTATGTATGGGTGTGCCTTTAGCTATTGGATTGGGCAATCTGTTTGGCTGGCGTGGGGTTTTCTGGGTGATTTCAGGACTTGCTTTAATCCTGATCATCTGGATAAAAATAAGCCTCCCTCATTTGGCTGGACAACCCGCGAGCAAACAACAATCTATTCTCAACGTCTTGGTACACCCCGGTATAGGCGCAATTTTGGCGGTTATTTTTGTTTGGATTTTGGCACATAACATACTTTATACCTTTATTTCGCCTTATTTGTCTGCTGTACAGCTGAGTGAGCATATTGATCTTATTCTTCTTATTTTTGGTCTTTCTTCAATATTCGGCATTTGGATTACAGGGATTTGGATCGATAGATCATTACGCAAATTAACCCTGATCAGTTTAACAGGCTTTGCCATCGCTGCTCTTTTCATGGGCTTGAGCGGTCATCACATCTGGCTTGTGATGCTAGGTATCGTACTTTGGGGAATGACTTTTGGCGGTGCACCAACTCTACTACAAACTGCGCTGGCAGATGTCGCAGATGAAAATGTGGATATTGCCCAATCAATGCTGGTGACGGTGTTTAATCTTGCTGTTGCAGGGGGCGGTATTTTAGGTGGCATCCTACTGCAAAATGTAGGAATAGACTCATTTTTTGTTTGTATCATCGCATTATCATTATTGGGGTTATCTATTGTATTTTTTGCGCATGAAAATGGTTTTAAATCAGGACATCGTTTGGGCAGCAAATAAATTTAAAGCTGTCATTTAACACCATGCTTCGATGACAACATCTATTGGATCAAACAGCGCCATCATCGTTGTGGGCTATTTGATCCGTCTCTTAAACGATAGCTATGGCTTTATTGACTAAAAACAGTTGCACAAATTGCTGAATCTTATCCGCCACTGCCTGTGGTTGACTTAAAATCCCCCAATGCCCTGCCGAAACTTCGCTATAGCGAATATCATCCCCCCACTCTTCCATCCCACGGCTTAAAGCAAGCGGTACAAATGGATCTTGATCCATCAATAACATTTGCACAGGAATGGTTGTGGTTCGACCTGTCGGCTTGAATAATGCTTTGGTTAAATTTTGACGATATAGACCTAAACCACTGATGGCATTGCGAAGTTGGGTCGGGCTCTTTTCAACTGAGGTTTTTTCTAAATACCCCACCAGTTTTGGCCATACTTTGCCAAGACCTAAACGCCAAGTCAGTTCAGGAAGTACAGGGATTTGTAACATTGCCATATAACTTGATGCTGACATTCGCTTAATCACGTTGAAATAGCCTTGTAAGTTACCTTGGGCCAACTGGCGATGAAACCACCACCCTACATGATCTGTACTTGGCGCCAATGCAGTATAAGACGCAATTTGAGACTTTAATCGGTCAGCCAATACCGCTTCCCAACCTTGTAAAGCGCCCCAATCATGTCCAACCAAATGGACCGATTGATGTGGGCTCACTGCTTTAATCACTTGGGATAAATCTTCGATCAAATGTTCAAAAGCATAATCTGCTGTTGTTTTTGGAATATCAGATAATCCTGTACCACGTACATCATAAGCAACCACATTAAAATGAGGGGCTAAATATTGTGCCACCGCGTGCCAGACTTCAGCAGAATCTGGATAACCATGTATCAATACAATAGTATCTTGATCAACATCTAAGCTGCCCCAATGGTAAGCAGCCAAACAGATATTTCCTGAATGAACATATAGCTTGGTCTTATCAAAATGCTTCATGAAACCACCCGCGGAACAGTTTCAGTTTTTTGCTGATATGCAAGTACCCCTGCTGACTGTGCCAAGTAGGCTTGGGCAAGTTCAGTTGAAGCTTCGTAATAGGGATGATAGTTGGGCTTAAAAAACCGTAAACTGGTCTTAAAAAACCACACTGGTCCTGGTATATAGCCATTTAAATCAGAACGATGCCAAGCTTTCCAAAAAGCGGGTTGCCATAAGCTTTTTTGGTTTTGTGGAATAGCAGGATCATCTTGAGCCAGTTGTACAGTACCAGCCGCCATGAGATAGGTAAAAATAGGAGCGGTCACAGCCATCACCGCAACACGTAATAAATAACTCCCTGAAATATGCTGATAAACATCATAAGCAACCGTACGATGCTCAACTTCCTCAGCACTATGCCAAGTAAACAAGTCACTTACCACAGGATCTCCACCACGTGCCTGCCAATCAGAACGGGTTAATACATATTGACCAATTGCTGCAGTAAAATGTTCAGCCGCGGCCACTAACCCAACTCGCGCATTTAACCAAGGTCGCTGCCAGACTTTAGGTAAGTTAAAACCCAAAGGTTTGTCCGCGAGTAACCGATCAAATAAGCCAACAACTCGTTTATATTGGTTCTCCACATCCACCCCATAACGTAGCAAATATTCTTCGATTGAATCCTTGTGCGCTTGTGAATGAATGGCTTCTTGTCGAATGAAAATTTTGGCATCTTGCTTAAGTTTTTCATCATGAATAAAAGGTAAAGCTTTATTGAACATTCGACAGAAAAAATACTCTCCTCGAACCAAGGTAAAACTAAAATGATTGACACCATGACTTGCCAATGGGTCTTGTGGTATCCAGTGTAAAGGCGAGTGCTCCCATTCAAATTTAACCTGTCGAGGAATCATTGCCCAACTTGCTTTTGATGCTTCAGATCGCATAATTCTTTCCTCAGAGTTATGATGGTAAATGATGAGGCGTTTCAGATAGACCTATTTTTACTTTGGTTTTTGCCACGATTTCAGACTCATCCGTATCATTGGGATGGAAATTAAAACGGTAGTAATCTATAAATTTAGGAATAAAAACTTTATATTTTTCCACACCATGCTGAGCAAATTTGCGCCATGATTTTAGATTTAATAATTGGCGATCGCGTTTTAACAGCACAACTTGATAAACACTCGACAATGCAGTAATCAAAACCAGACTAAACGTGAAAATCGCAACGCGAGGAATATAAGCAGCTAAGCCCTTTCCATATAAGTATTCATACATGTCATAAGCCACAGCCTTATGTTCGGTTTCTTCAACACTGTGCCATAACCATAAATTACGAATGCTTTCATCCGTCATCAATTCATTGACATCTTTCATCATCTCCACCACCAACACTGCGGTGTAATGTTCCAGACCCACAGTCACCAAGAGATTCCACTTTTTAGGAAAAGTACGTTCAATTGCTTTTAATATGATCCCTGTGACTTTTTCTAAAGATTCCGGATCTAAACCATATTGTTGTGCACTGACATGAAAAGCATGATGTTCTTTAGAGTGCATGGCTTCTTGTCCAATAAAGGCTCCAATATCACGGTCTAATTGTGGATTATTTTTAATTTTTTTACGTAAGGCTCGCACTGAACGGACAAAGTACGATTCACCTTCTGGAAAAAGTGTTGATAGACCTGTGAAGTAATGAGTAAAGGTAGGTTCGTCATTACACCAATACTTGGGCATATCCTGAAACTCATAATCCATACGACGTACTGGAAATGATGCAGGTGTTTTTTGCTTTGATTTTTCTTTCACCGCTGATATAGACATGGTTCACCTCAAGAATTTATTTCAAAATAACAAGTTCCAAAAAGGAACTAATAAAATTAAAATAATGATCCATGCAGATCTTGTCAATCAAGTGAATATGCTTTGGCTCAAGGTTGTCCTTAAATGATAGTATCATTCCTATAAAGACATCTCGATAAAGACAGGCTATAAATAAAAGGTGAAAAATAAATTAAAATATTGAAGATGAAATAGCTTTAATACAGTCCAAGTCGTCTTTAGGCTGTTCAGCACTAGGTTAAGCATTCAAAAATATTAAAAAAATAGTGATATCCATCATTACTGGACATCACTATTTTAGCTGCTAGATATGCTTTTAAATAAAAACAATACTTAACTTATCTTATAAGTATTTAAGAATAGCGATATGTTTGTTTTTATGTTTGTAATCAGAAAATTTAACCATTAAAGGATATAAAATTATGCTGAGAATAATCGCAATCCACCACAATGTAGACACCGAATCGACACCAAAATAATCTCCATGATTTTTCCCCAAAAAGGCAACCACGAGCAAATATAGAGCCTTTAAAACATATAAGTGAACAATATAAAAAAACATTGGTACAGAACCAAATATGATCAAGGGTTTGATCCAAGGTTTTGTTTCGATTTTTTGCAGACAGACCAAAAGAACCAGTCCAACACCAACGTTCCATAAAATGAAAAATAAAGATGGTGGATATTTGGTTAGATTCATAAAACTCATGAATGTTTCAGTCCATGTCGGCATGACCGTCCAAGCATGATCTCCATATACATTGATCACTCTTAAAAGCAAAAATAAAGCGATACTGGAAAAACCAAAAATGAGTAATTTTGTATTTTTAGATTGGTTTTGTTGAGATGAAGCAAAAACACTTGAACCAATACAATATCCTAAAGTAATCACACCAATCCAAGGTAAAACAGGATAAGAGGTTCGAATACGAATCAGATTGCCAAACTCAATCCAGCCCCGTTCATGCAAAATGAACCATAAATTCTGTATGAAAGGTACATTTTCAAAAGACACTTGATCAAGCACATTGTGCCCAAAAATAATCACGATGCTGATTATCCATAATAATTTTTGTGGCAATCCAATTAAAGCTGCCAACGCCAGCATACTTAAACCAATCGCCCAAATCACTTGTAGATAAATCACATCAGGTGGGAACTTGCCAGTCCATGCAAAATTGATCACCACCAACTCAAGAAAGATCAGAAATAACCCGCGTTTAATCAAAAACTCACGTGTCATCGCTAGACTATTATTTTTAGCTTGGTAGAGATAGGCGGATAAGCCTGTCAAAACAATAAATACTGGAGCGCATAAATGGGCCAATATTCGGCTAAAGAAAAGTGACGTTTCTGTGCCTGGAATCAGCATTGGATCTGGAACTTGATGATGGAGGTAAAAAGTTTCTCTGACATGATCAACCATCATAATCAAAATCACCAAGCCTCGTAATGCATCAATCGCTTGTAAGCGTTGCGAAGGAATAGACATAGAAAAAACAATAAATTAAACGTTATGATATAATATAACAATTAATTTCATTATTTTAAAACCATCTTATTAAAAAACATTATTTTGTACCGTTATTTCACAGCAACACTTAAAAAATTTACCAATTATCACATAGACTTTTTGCAAAATTTAATTGATAATGATTATCAATTTCATTATCTAAAAAATTGGTGAACACTTTGGAACAGCCTACTTTAGCGACTGAAGCGATTCGAGCATTTTTTACCTTACAATGCTGCTGGTTAAACAGTGAAGAAATTTATCTTGAACAAGGTTGTCTGCATTGTGGTTCGGCAGCAACTTATTTAATTTATTTTACCCATGCCCCTATTCAAAAATTAATGCTTGATTTTATTCAAAAATATAACTGCCATAACAGCAAAAAATCAGACTTACTCGATTTATTAGACTTTGAACAGAATTATAATGATTTTTTACAAGTGCTTGAAAGTGCAGTAAACAGTTATGCTCGACAATATCAAAACCAAGCTTGTCATTTGGCATTTGAAAGTGTTGAATCTATTTTTGAACGTGAAGCAGCCATCGCATGTTAAAAAATTGATGCGGCAATAAATCAAACTGTAATGATTAAATCGAATAGACTATTTTTAACAGCTATTTTTTAAATTAATTTTAGGGTCTGTTGACATCAATTTTTCATTCTCAATCTATCAAAATAAAAGGGGCAACACGTTGCTTGAAGTCTTCTCGACAACAGCAACTTATTGACCCCGATAATAAATCTTAAGTTAAGACCCAACATATAAAAACTTAACCAACAAAAGTTAAGCGATTAAATTTTCATACTTATACCCAGTTGTACCCCACGCCCAGGAAGTGGAGCAATGTATTTTAATGGCGAGTTCTGTGGTCGTGCATCTTCATTTAACAAATTAGATCCATTGAGGAAAACATCAAAATTGGCATTTTGTAATTTGAAGTGTTTCTGAATTTGTAGATCCAGCAAGTTATAAGATGGCAATGGAATTTCTTTAGACACATTTTTGCCTAAATACTGAGCTTGATCATAGTAAATATTGGATAAGCGTGCTGACCAATCATTTTTATTCCATTCAAGGTTTAGCCCATAACGGTTCGTTGGCATGTTGGGTAAGTAATTTCCATCATTTGCCAAACTGGTTTTGTTTGGATTAAGGTTTTTATTTTTCACCAAGTCAGCAAAAGCAGAGATCAAAAGATTGCCATACTGATTGAGTTCAAACTTTTGTTTTAAATCAATTTCAAATCCAGTAATTTCAGCATCTGTCTGGGTCCAATATTTAAGTGGCAAGCGATTACGCATTTGTGCCCCTGAATGGGTCAAATACAAATACTTGTCATATTTCATCTTATATACAGTCGCTTCAAAATTAAAATTTTTATAATTGAACAGACCTGTTAACTCAAGATTTTTGGATTTTTCTTCTTTGAGTTTTTGGTTACCTTCTTCTTGTAACATAATTGAATAATGTGGATGGCTGGCATAAAGTTCATTAATTTCAGGCGCTCTATCTGACACTGAATAACGCAACTTTAAACCCAACAGGTCATTATATTTTAGGTATGAACCAAAACTATAGCTTTCAAGATTAAATTTTGTATCGGTGAGTTTTGTATTCGGTGAGTTTCTGGATGGTACAAAATCACTTTTTTGAATTTTATGTTCAACCTTTTCGTTACGATAACCAGCATCGAGTTCTAGCCAATCAAAGTCTAATTTTTCCTTGATAAACATAGCTTGTGTTTGCGTATTGATATTCGGTAAATAACGTAAATTTCCATGCCCTACCACTTTACGATCAATCTGATTAAAGCCAATAAAACCATTCCAAAATTCAACAGGTCTATGCTTCAGTAATAATTCAGCCTGTTGGGTATCAAATTTATAGTTATTGGCCATTTTTGATCCTAAATATTCCCCTGATGTATTGACACTCTTACTCACATCAAATTGTATTTGTTTCAATAACAACGGGCTAAAATTAAACTCGCTGTCTAAGGCATATCTTCGCTGATCTGTTTTCACCCCGACTGGTATGCTGTCACTGGTAGATTGAAAAGATTTATTTTCAAGAGAAAATCCAGGTACCCCATATTCACTTTTTTTTGAATCAGCACTGAGCCCAATACGTCCATTGTTGAGAAAATAAGTACTTCCAATCGCAAAGTGCTGATTGTCTAAATAGCTATTGCCCAGCTTGTTTTTATAGTTGGGTGTGACATCTTTATTAATTTTATTTTCAGTATATTGCTGTGTATTGGGCACATATTTAGGGTTTATCGGATTGGTATAGGTTTTTCCACGCATCTCAGTGGTTGGTTGATCCGTATAGAAGGAAAATGAACCATCTGCCCAATCGGGGTTTTCTGTCATAAACTGGTTAATATAAGGCTGAGATGCAGTGTTATAATTTTTTTGAATGCGTGCTTCTTTTTGGCAAGCATCTGCCAATGCTGTATTTACCCCACCCGTCGCTGGAAATACGCCACTATTACATACACTCGCTTTACCCTCTCCCGGAATTTTATAAGCTGACATATCTTGGCTAGAAAACAATAAATTGGTAGAAAAGTTGCTTTGGTTATTGAGATTGAGTTTAAAACCTTTGGCATCAAAATCATTCCAGCCCTTTTTCGCTACAAGCTCTAATTGAGAACTTTTATTCGGCATCGCTGTATCGATTAGACCAGAATCAATATTCACACTTCCGCCAATGGCATTACCACCATAACGCACACTGTCTGAAGATTTATTGACAGTTACAGATTGAGTGAATAAAGGATCAAAAGGGATATTAATATTGCCGCTGATACTATTCATTCCATAAATAGACTGACCATTTTCCAAAATCTGCACCCGGTTTCCACTTAAACTGCGAATCACAGGCGCACCTGAATTGGGACCAAAAGCGCTACTTTGTACTCCTGAAAGATGCTTTAAAGCATCACCTAAAGTTTTATTGTCTGCATTTCTATTTTCTACAACGATACTTTGATTGATAAATGGATCATTTTCAGCATTGACTCGAATCACAGGAAGTACAGTCAGCTGTTTATTTTCAATCGCATATGCAGGAAAGACCGGTAAAGAAATAGCGATTGCTAAAGTATGGTGACGCATCATGAATTCCGGATTGTAATTTATTGTTATGTTATAACATTACATAAACAGATGTACAACAATTATCATCAATGCTTATACAGCTAGACCAGCTAGCGCTTTATATAGGAAATGAAGAAATATAGAAGATGAAACAGGAAGCCGTATTAGGTCTGCTTGATCTGTTGCGCCAGCTTCTGAATATTCATGCTAATCTCATCTGGAGTATGCGCTGCATAGCCAAACAATACTGCTGCTTTTTCATAAGGCTGTTGACAGTAGCGAGATAAAGGCTGAACAGCCAGATTAATAGCAAGACACTGATCAATAAAGCTTTGCTCAGTCCATGGGGCTTTTAGCCAACAAATCACATGAATCCCTGAGTCGGTTGGCTGAACAGTCAATACATCTGCAAGAAACTGTTGAATCGCAGCAATTAATGCCTGTTGACGTTCTTGGCAAGCTTTACGCACTTTACGTACATGGCGTGCATAATGTCCTTCTTTGATAAACAAAGCCAAAGCCGCTTGTTCTAAATAAGCACTCCGCGTATCGGTATAATATTTTGCCAGACTCAATGTTTCTATCAGCGATTCTGGAACCACCATAAATCCAAGTCGAAACTCAGGAAACATCATTTTAGAAAAAGTACCCGAATAGATCACTCTTTGCTGTTGGTCTAAGCCCTGTAAGGCTTGAATTGGGTGCGTTCCATATCTAAACTCACTGTTATAATCATCTTCAAAAATCCATTTTTGCTGACTCGCTGCCCATTCCAATAGGGCCAATCGTCGACTTAAACTGAGTGTTCCACCTAAAGGGAACTGATGAGATGGTGCGGTATAGATGAATTTACTTTTGGAATAATGCTGAATAATCTCAGCAATTTTCATCCCTTCGTGATCACTTGATACAGGATGAACTTGAATGCCAAAACTCCGAAAAATATTTAAAGCGGCATCATAGCCAGGCTCATCTAAACAGATCTGATCCAAAGGTTGTAATAATGCATAAGCTGCAAGGTGAATCGCTTGTTGGGTACCATTTACAATCAAAATTTGTTGTACATCGCATTTTAGCCCCCGCGTAGAACGAACATAATCACAAATAGCCTGACGTAAAGGCAAATAGCCACGACAATCATGAAACTGACCCAATTGCTGATGAGACTGACGCCAAGCACGGCCCAATAATTTTCCCCAAAGCGAATGTGGAAATAAATCGGTACAGCCAACACCAACATGAAATATTTTTTCACCCTGCCCAGATACATTTTGTTTCTGCCAAGCAGGTAATAAACTTGCGATATGCGGATTAATATTTAGCTTATGACAGACGTCAAATGCAGATTCTGTCGCTATCTCTTGTATAGAAATTAATTGGTCAGGAATCAGCTCTGCGACATAAGTACCAGAACTTGGCTTAGTCACAACATAGCCTTCATCCAGTAAACGATCCATTGCAGCCAAGACTGAATTTCTAGAAATCGACATCATTTCCGCCAAGACACGACTAGAGGGCAGTTTGGTTCCAGAAGCCAGTCGACCATCTAAAATTGCATCACGTAAAACACTATATAAACCCTCTTTAATCACCCCTTTAGGCAAGATCAAATGGGGGAAATAAGCCGATGCTGCTGTCGCCATAAGTAAAACTGGTACTATTAAAAATACTTAAAGTGTATCTTATTTCAATACCACAATCACACTTAAACTCATTTCTCCTCTTTCTTTCCCGACGACTGGAGAATACCTGTGGAAAATTTAGTGGTTCAAATTGTGCCTGTTGCGCAACAAGACTATAAACAATGGGTGGAGTATTGGCTGGCTTATCAAGACTTTTACAAAGTTGCTTTATCCAACACTGTTACGCAAACCACTTGGCAACGTTTTTTTGATGATCAAGAACCGATATATTGTGCTGTTGCTAAACAAGCTGAGCATGTTCTCGGCTTTGTACATTACGTGATCCATCGCTCGACATGGGCCGAGACCAACTTTTGCTATCTAGAAGACTTATATGTTTCTCCACAGGCAAGAGGTCAACATGTAGGCAAGCGCCTGATTGAATATGTACAACAGCAAGCGATTGTTCAACCCTGCGCGCGCTTGTATTGGCATACTCAACAAAGCAATCAAACTGCGCAAAAACTCTATGACTGGATCGCTGAAAAACCAGGGGTCATTGAATATCGTATGGCTTTAAATTAATCCATAAAAAACCAGAAACACAATGCTTCTGGTTTTTGCTTAAACCCTTCTAAAGTCAGTTCAACAAGATTCAAAATACTTTCTAAGTTTCTTGAGCATCATCAGCTCACAAAAACCTGATACAACTTTTCAACAGTTTGACGGATTTCCAATTCGGTCAGGGCTGCAAAACCAAAACGAATATAGAAACTGTGATCGGAATGATGCCATTCCGAACCAAAATCATATTCAGAATCAATATGTAATTGTTTTAAAATCGTTAAAAACTGCTGTTGAAAAGGCAATTTAAACTTTACCCACAACGCCATGCCGCCTGCAGGTGGCGCTATTTCAACCCACTCCTTAAAAGTTTGCTGAAAAGCCCTCACAGCAAAATCTCTACGTTGCTGATAAATCTTACGCATTTTACGGATATGCCGCTTAATTTCACCCTGCTGCATCAGTTCAGCCATTGCCAATTCAGTAATCGCATTGCCCTGTTTATCGATCAGCAAAATGTCTTGTTTCATCGCCTGAATAATTTGCACATTGGTCACCACATAACCAATTCTTAAACTGGGCGCAAACACTTTAGACAAAGAGCCGATATGAATCACTTTGTCTGCTGCTGGTAAGCTAATTAACGGCGGAATGGGGCGGCTGTCATAATGAAACTCATGGTCATAATCATCTTCAATAATATAAAAATCAAAGGCTTTAGACAGCTCTAACAGCTTTAATCTTCGATCCATAGACATCGTCACTGTCGTTGGATATTGATGATGAGGTGTGGTGTAAACCGCAGCAACAGCATGGCTGGACAAAATTTCAGTTAAATGATTGGTATCTAGACCATGCTTATCCAAACGCACGCGAATAATTTGATAACGATTAGACAGAAATGTTTCCACTGCAGGTGGGTAAGCCCATTGCTCTACCACAATAATATGACGCTGAGACTGATGTTGAGCCAGAACCCGCGCAGCTAGAAAAATCCCCATTTGACTGCCTCGAACCACACAAATGTTTTCCATAGAAGTCTGTATAAAACGCTCCATAGACAACATCTTTAATAAGGCTTGACGAAGTTCTAAACTGCCCTGTGGATCTCCGTATCCCATGGTTTGATGACGTGTTACTTGAATCAATGCATGCCGATAAGCCCGAGAAAACAATTCATACGGGATTAACCGATTATCTGGCACACCATCATTTTTGATCAGCACCTGAGTTGGCAAAACGGGTGTGGAATTAGGTTGATCAAGTGTAGGCGATGACTGCGCTTTTAAGTCAGGTAAATTCTCAGAGACAAAGGTGCCTTGCCTAGCTTTTGAAACCAGCCAACCCTGTGCCTCCAAATCTTCATATACCGATTGTACGGTTTTTCGGTTAATCCCGAGTTCATCCGCCAGTGTACGTGAACCTGGCAAGCGTGTTGCCTGAGTAATTCTGCCAGATAAAATCTCTTGAATAATCTGATTTGCCAACTTTAAAAAAAGGGTCTTTTCTTCACGATCTTCTAAATGTAGCCGAATTTTCCAAGGCTGACGCATAACTCTCTGGCCCATATAAGTTTTATAAACTGGATATTTTAATCCATCCACAGAATTTTTATTCTGTACTTAGGCGATGTGAAAATCAACTCAGCGAGAGGTTTTATTTATGCAAACGGCACAACTAGATAAACAGCAATTGATGCAAAATGCACAGCAAAACATGCAGCAATTTATTCAAGATTCAAGCTACACAGATCGGCAAAAGTTGGCATTAACCTGCCGTATTTTATTTGACCACGGCCATGATGCTGGCTTAGCGGGACAAATCACTTGTCGTACCACGCAAGGCAATAGCTTTATCACCCAGCGTTTTGGTCTCGGCTTTGATGAAATTACCGCGCAAAACTTATTGGAAGTTGATGAAGATCTAAAGCCACTTGATCAACAAGGCATGGCAAATCCTGCAAATCGCTTTCATACATGGATTTATAAACAACATCCTGAAGTGAATTGCATTATCCATACCCATCCAACACATATTGCAGCGTTGTCGATGCTCCGTGTGCCCTTAGCGATCGCACAAATGGATACCTGCGCTTTATATGAAGACTGTTCTTTTGTGGAAGAGTGGCCGGGAGTCCCCGTCGGCAATGAAGAAGGTATTTTTATTTCAGAAGCCTTAGGTAAAAACCGCGCTGTACTGCTGTCACATCATGGTCAGTTGGTGGCAGGTAAAACCATTGAAGAGGCTTGCAACTTAGCCATTTTAATTGAACGCGCTGCCCGCCTTCAGCTTTTGGCAATGGCTGCTGGACAAATTCAACCTATCCCACATGAACTGGCAAAAGAAGCTCATGACTGGGTCTCTACCAACAAGCGTAATAATGTCAATTTTGCCTACTATGCGCGTAAAGCTTTAAAAAATCATGCGGACTGTATCGAGGAGTAATGAAAATGAAATTAGAAGGCATTATTGCATACCCAATCACACCATTTCACCCAGACACACAAGCTGTCGATGTTGATGCGCTGACCATCACATTAAATGCTCTGCTAGAACAACAATGTAATGCGATTGTGCCATTGGGCAGTGCTGGTGAAAGTGCTTATTTATCTTGGCGAGAATGGCAACAAGTCGCACAAAAAAGTATCGAAGTCGTTAATCAACGTGTCCCGGTCATGTTAGGAATTTCTGAACTCACAACGGCGATGGCGATTCAAAAAGCCCAAAAAGCCGAGGAGCTTGGCGCTGATCTAATTATGGTGATCCCAGTGTCTTACTGGAAACTCAATGATCAAGAAATTTATGATTATTATCAGCAAATTGCTGCATCGACCAAACTGCCGATCATGGTCTATAACAACCCTGCAACCAGCGGTGTAGATATGTCACCAGAATTGATCGTGAAAATGTTTCAAGAAATTGAGAATATTTGCATGGTTAAAGACAGTACTGGCGATATTCAGCGCATGCATAAATTTCATGAATTATCTCAAGGACAGTTGCCCTTTTATAATGGCTGTAATCCTTTGGCGCTTGAAGCATTTTGTGCAGGGGCAAGTGGTTGGTGTACTGTGGCGCCAAATCTACTCGGTCAGCTACCAAGTCAGTTATATCAGGCAGTCAAAGATGGTGATTTAGACCACGCCAAAGCCTTGTTTTATCGTCAATTGCCTTTGTTGCGCTTTATTGTACAAGGCGGCCTACCGAAAACAGTCAAAGCAGGTTTAAATGAATTAGGTTTTTCTGTAGGTGAACCAAGAAAGCCATTACAACATGCCACCCCACTGGAAGTTCAGCAATTGAAGTCGTTGATGGCCTTAGCAAAACAAGCGTAAACGATCGTCGTATGCGCTTGTGAAGTTATAAAATTGATCCGCTGCTTTGACAGATACTCATTTGACAAATACTCAAATAATAAGTAAATGTCATCCAGCGGAGTTTAAATCTAAGTGCAACAAAGCGGTTATTGCCACAGCAAATATCGGCATAACAAACAAATCAATTCCCAAATCAGCTTTCTAAAAACTAAATCCAAGGTTTAAATTGATACGATACAACCATTGGTCACTATAGGGTGAAACGGTCGAGCTAAAACCGGTTGAATTCATTGCACCACCAATAATATTGGCATTTTTCCCCCAAGTATAATCGGCCCACACCATAAAGGGTGACGCAATAAACATCATCCCAGTGGTATTCATTTGAGAATCCGACCAATCATCACGTTTCTTATCCATATAACTATAATCATTGTAGAATCGGATCGCTTTGAGTTTGCCCATATTTTGCATGGGTAAGGTATAGGCAAGATTTAAACTGGCAACTGTCGCTTCAGAGGCAATAAAATAAGCAGGGGTAAATCCATTATTCCCCATTAAAGTCATATCATTATTGACCCCGTCCGGGTTCTTTGCATCATATTGATAATGAATCACAGAGCTTTGTAAATTAAAGCGTTTGTAATTGTTATCGCTATGCACACCCACTGCGTAATATTGGCCATTTTTATCGGTGGTTTTATTATGCAATTGCGCAATTGCCCCCGATACCCCGACTTCCTGCTTACCCACCTTGGTGTCTAACTTGCGCACAATCCGCGTATTGAATTGATGGCGCTTTTCATTTTGATAGGCTTTTTGACTTGGAAATGCATTGTCGGCAAGATCATCATAAGTGGCACTTTCGGGCGAATAGCGCAGATTGGTTGCCAGCATTTCAGGGTAATAGCCCAGTTTTACATCCCAGTCCTGATTATGAAAATTCCAGTTCAAACCTGGCGCAATGTTATTGCCATAGCCCAAAAAGAATGGGATATGGTAAGTCCAACCATTTTGCGGATAAGGATAAATCGCAAAAGGTTTATATACAAAGCCGGCTTCTAAACTATTCTGTTGATCTAAATTATAGCCCACGTAGGCTTTTTCGATCGAGCGTTTCTCTTGGTCTTGAAACAAGTAGCTTGCATTAAAATAGGCATCGTCAAATTTACCTTTGACATCGACTCTAAAAATATCAAAATAGAGTTTGCCAAAGCCATCATTAGGTCCTTCCCAATTTTCATAGCGTTGGTTTAATCGCACCACGCCACCCAATTTTATAGAGTCCGTCTCATCTTCACTTTTCCATTCTAATGCTGAGCTTTGCGCCAAAACACTGGATGTGGTACCCAAATACAATGCTGCAAGTAGCATCGCGATAGCTGTCTTTTTCATAATTGCTTCCTTCCCTTGTGTTCCAACGATCCTGTTGGACTTTTGTTTTACCTATAAAACATAGTTTTTATTGTATTTTGAGCAAAAAAAATTGCTGGTGAATTTACTGAACATCCGATGCCAACATCGAATGTTCAACTGGGTTTAATAGAGTTTTTTCTGCGGCGGTCCTGCAAAGTTCAGTGGTCCAATCGAATTCATATCCAATTCGATCACACTTGGCCCTTGAAAATCGACTGCTTGTTGAATCACGCTTTTAAACTCATCTGCACTGCCCACTTTCCAGCTTTTCACTCCCATTGCTTCCCCTAAGACTTTATAATCTGGGGTATGCAATTCGTTGAAATATTGACGCCCACCAAAGTAATTCTTTTGAATACCACGCATTACGCCATAACCGCCATCGTTCATGATCATCAGCACCATGTTGGTATTTTCTTGTGCCATGGTGGCAATCTCACCGATACCGAGCATCAAACCACCATCGCCCACGAGACCAATCACTTTTTTATCTGGATTGGCAATAGAAGCGCCAATTGCCGTGGCTAAACCAAGACCAATTGCCCCAGCAAGTGAGTGAATATTTTGATTCGGTGCTTGTACTGGAAATAGTCGGCTGCCCCAAGTACTGCCTGACATGGTAATGTCACGTACAAAGATACCGTCTTGTGGCAGTGCCGCACGTAAGTGATCACAGATCAGTGCATATTGATCCAGCTGAGTACGCAGTGCCTCAATAGCGGACTGTTTTGCTGCAACAACCGCTGCATCATAATCTGCATCAACTTTTGAGATACCGCTTAGCCCTGTGAGCACACGTTGTAATACATCTTTGGCATCAGCACAAATGAAGTTACGAACTTTATAATTACGTTGCTGCGCCACTGGATTGGCATCAATCTGAATCAGATTATCAGGGAACTGTACCGAATAGGTTTTGGTTTCATTGCTGCGTAAACGCGAGCCCACCACCACCAATAAGTCAGCCTGTTTTAACAGTTGCTCAACCCCTGCTGAGTTATGGAATGCACCTAAACTGCGTGGATGCTCATCTGCTAACACACCACGGGCATGGGTCGAAGAAACAACAGGAATCCCAAGATCTGCAATGGCTTTCACTTCATCAACACTATTTAACGTGCCGCCACCAATCCAGAAGATGGGGCGTTTGGCTTTTTTAACTTCTTCAACAATTAAATCAATTTCAACTTGCTCAGCCTGCGGTAATTCAAGCGCTTTGACAGGGCCTAAATTCAATGGCAAGTCAATTTCTGCAGCTTGCACATCAATCGGGAGCTCAACGCTTACAGGCCCCATCGGTACTGTGGTTGCAACACGAATTGCTTCACGAATTACACCCACTGCATTGTCTGGGCTGGTAATACGAAATGCAGCTTTGCTTGAAGCACGTAAGAAGGTCAGTTGATCTTTGGTTTCATGGATAAAGCTAGCATCACGATCAAGATATTCACGTTCAACTTGCCCAGTTAAATGCAACACAGGACTCCCAGCATTCATCGCTTCAATCAATGAGCCTACTGCATTGCCTGCACCTGCACCGGTACTGGTCAAAGCAACCCCTAAACCTTTAAAGCGTGAGTGACCATCTGCCATCGTGACTGCACCTGCTTCGCCACGCGCTGCCACAAAACGAATTTTTTCACGACGCCCTACGGCATCTGCAATTGGTAGGTTATGAATTGAAATCACCCCATAGATACTTTCCACTTGGTGTGCTTCTAAAACACGCGCGATTGCTTCGCCTACATTTACACGTTCTGTCATTGTTTATTCCTCGAAAACTTTTTCATTCCATGAATTTATTATTCACACCAAGGATTTGGCTGTTCGCTTAATCCCATATAAATACTTTTTTGCTGCATATAAGACAAAATACCTAAACGCCCTTTTTCACGCCCGATACCACTTTCTTTAAAGCCACCAAACGGTGCCGAAATAGAGAATTTTTTATAGGTATTAATCCAGACTGTACCGACTTCCAAAGCACGTGCAATTTGCCAAGCTTTACGGTAGTTTTCAGTCCAGATTCCTGCTGCAAGCCCAAAACAACTGTCGTTGGCTTGGGTGATTAAATCAGCTTCATCGTGATACTTCATCACCACCAAGACCGGACCAAAAATCTCTTCTTGACAGGTTTGTGCAGTATTATTTAAGCCCGTGATGATGGTCGGTAAGTAATAACTTCCTTTCGCCAAATCACCATCCGTCAGCGCTTGACCACCCACTACAACTTGACCACCTTCTTGCTTGGCCAATTGCACATAGGCATCGACAGAAGCCAAATGCTTTGGATTAATTAAAGAGCCCAAATGTACACCCGCTGTTTCTGGATGTCCCACTCGTAAAGCTTTGGTAATTTCAACCAAACGCTTAAGGAACTGATCGTAAATACTGTGATGCACGAAGAGTCGTGAACCTGCAATACAGGCTTGTCCTGCGGAACTAAAGATCCCATAAGCCACACCTTTAGCAGCCAATTCAATATCTGCATCAGGCATAACAATCGTAGGGGATTTTCCACCAAGCTCTAATGAGGTGGTAATCAATTTATCTGCGGCAAGATGAGCCAAATGACGCCCTGTAGTGGTTCCGCCAGTAAATGAAATTTTGCGGACCAAAGGATGCTTTACGATGGCATCACCAATTACAGAACCACGCCCCACTAAAACACTGAGTAAGCCTTTTGGCAGTCCTGCTTGTTCAAAGATTTTGGCGAGTTCCAAGGCAATTAAAGACGTTGCCTCTGCCGGTTTAAGGATCACCGCATTTCCAGCAGCAATCGCAGGGGCAAGTTTTTGAACTTCACTGGCAATCGGTGAATTCCACGGTGTAATCGCGGCCACCACACCGACAGGTTCATGCACACTCATGGTCATAAAGTCAGCCGCACGTTGTGTGGTGAGTTCATCATTCAGCGTTTCACATGCTGCGGCAACATAGCGTGCTGTCGCGGCTGCACTCATCACTAAACCACGTGTTTCAGCCAGTGGCTTACCATTATCACGGGTTTGTAATTTTGCAAGCTCATCTACACGCGCTTCAATAATCTCTGCCACTTTATACAAAATACGCGCTCGTTCATGTGGCATGCTATTGCGCCAACCTGCTTGTCGCCATGCCAAATCTGCTTTTTCAATTGCTTCATTGACATCATCTAAACTCGCTGTAGAAATTTCAGCATTTACAGATTGATCTGCTGGAAACAGACTTTGAATCGTATTGCCTTTACCTAATCGCCATTCACCTGCGATATAAATTTCCTTTACCATGATCAAATCCTTTTAAATCTGAATTGCTTCAACGCTATTGCGACATGCACGAATCACGCTAAGCGCAGCCAAAGTTGAGGTTTTGGGATTACTTGCCAAAGGCACACCCACCAATTCAATGGTCATTTCACCAAACACGCCTTCTGCCACAATAGTGTGCTTGTTTTTATTAGTTTTTGGATCAACCGTAAGCTCAACCATGGTTTCATCCATGCCTAAACCTGCAAGTGCTATGGTTGCTGCAACATTGGCATTGGCTGGAAACTTCAGTGCTGCTTCTCTGGCTGTACCACGAAAAAAAACCATAGCTTCACTGACCTGATCGAGATCAACCAATTGTTCAGCATAACTGCCACGCCAACTCTTCGGGCTTTTACAGCCTTTATAGGTGACCTTTTCCAAACCACCTTCTTTTGCCGCAGAGATGCCATCGATCCCCGCAATCGCACCCGCTAAAAGATGTAGATGGGCATCGTGTTGTTCCGCTGTCTGTTTCAGTTGATTAAAAAAATCGCTATCGGCTAAGGTTCCCACTGAAATCAGACCAATGGTCCAACCTTTCTCTAACACCTTTTGGGCATGTTCTTTTACCGCCGCTTGGCCTGCCACTTCAATCACATAATCAGGCGTGCCAAAGCATTGATCAATCGAACTAATTACCTGTACCTGAGCGGATACTTGTGCCTGTACTTTTTCAACACTGCGTGCAGGCACCACAATCCATTTAAGCTGTAAATCTTGTGGCATATGTGCGTACACTTCTGCTGCCATTGCACCGAAACCAATCATCATCAACTGTTTCATGGGCACACCTTATAAATGTTTGTTAAATCCACCAGAGACATCCAAGGCTGCACCCGTGGTATAGGATGCCAATGGTGAAGCCAAGAACACCAAAGCGCGTGCAGGTTCTTCCGGTTTACCTAAACGTTGCATTGGAATACCGCGGTTTTTTGCAATATTGCCTGTCCACTGTTCCCATGACGCTTGGCTATCTGAACGTGTTTCAAAACGGCGTTTCCACTGTGCTGACTCCACCATGCCCAATAAAATTGAATTCACCCGAATCCCATATTGGCTAAATTCATGCGCTAATGAATGAGTTAAATTCAGCAAAGCGGCGCGTGCCGATGAAGTCGCGATCATGTGTGGTTCAGGTTGTAAGGCCAGTAAGGAATTGACATTGGTGATTGATCCACACGCCGAATGTTTTAAATCATCTAAAAATGCACGAACAGGATGCAAGACACTGAAATACTTCAATTCAATTTCTTTCATCCAATCTTCATCTTGGGTGTCTTCAAAATTGGATACACGCCCTTGACCTGCGTTATTGATCAACATGTCGACATTGCCTAAATTTTGATTGACCTGTTGTGCAAAGTGTTTTACATCTTGTTTGTCTAAAACATTGCAGGCTTGAGTAAAAATATGGGCTTGCGGATACTTTTCCAAAATATAATTTTTTGATTCTGCTAGACGCTGTTCATCCCGACCACACCATGCCACTTTGGCACCTTCTGCAACTAAAATTTCGACAGCAGCCAAACCAATGCCTGACGAGCCACCTGTTACTACTGCTACTTTTCCTTCAACTTGGAAGCTCATATTTTTCTCTCGTTTGAGTCTTAACGTGCCGATAAAATAATGTCGTTAAACTGTTGTGGTTGATCGACATAACTCAGATGACCTGCATCTGTAATCAGATGACATCGGCTCAATTGCATTTCTGCGGCAAGGTCTTGAATACCTTGTGCAGGTGTAATTTGGTCCTGATCGCCTGCAATCACGACGCAAGGAACACGAATATCTGTTAAATAATTTCTAATTTCGTCATAGGCCAACAAATACGATGCATGGGTAAAACCGTCTAAGGTCAAATCCTGCATCACCGCTGTGACCAAAGCCAAAGCTTGAGCATCTTGTTTATAAATTAAATGCGGTCCACGACTTGCTGCCATGCCTGCATGACCTAAGCTTTTCAACAGCATTGGTCGTTTTTGATAAACCTGTGATTTGCTTTCCTCATCTGAACGTTGATAACCTTGTGCCACATTGGCAATCAGCAAAGTCTGTACACGTTCAGGATAAAGATGAGCAAAAGCACTGGCCTGTAAAGCCCCAAGGGAATGACCAACCAGAATGGCTTGCGAAATTGCCAAAGCATCGATTAAACCCAACAAACGTTGTGCATAATCTTCTGCATTCGGTTGCGCTGTATTTAAACCTTCCGATAAGCCATAACCCGGTGCATCCCAAGCAATCACACGAAAAGACTGACTCAGTACATCGAGCTGATTGATCCATGAAGCAGAACCCGAACTAATCCCATGTAGCAAAATCAACGGCTGGCCTTGACCCGCCTCACGATAGGCGTGTACTTGACCATCTACTACAATGGTTTTGACTGGATATTTGGCTAATCGATCAAGCAATGTCATGGCTGGATTCCTTTTTTGCTGTAAAGCTGGGCTTTGTCGATTCAATCAACGTTTGATTTGCGACAATGGATGTTCTGGTGGATAGTTCGGAATAGTCGGTTTACCCGCACCTAACATCACACACATCAAGGCATCTTCCTGACCCGGATTAAACAAGCCACGGTAAATTCCAGGTGGAATTGAAATCAGATCACGCTCTTTAAGTTTGGTTTGAAATTTCTCACCGTTATGTTCGATAAACAGGTCAATCTCACCACGCAACATAAAAAACACTTCCTCAACATCATGATGAATATGCAAAGGCCCTTCGCACTGCGGAGGTAAAACCATGGTTGAAAAAGTGAAGTTTTCTGCTGGAACAGTGTTGCCATCATTGACTACACCTGTTGCACCCGTGCCCATATAACGCATTTGGGCACGGCGATATTTGGGGTCATAGTCCGCTTGGAACTTCAAGGCATCAAAATCATATTTACGTGTTTCAAAACGTGCGATACGGGTATTTAACCAATCTTGTAAGCTTGTACCTTCAGGCTGTGACCATGATTCGAATTGTTGAGTAGTCATGTTTTAACTCCTAGATATCTTGAATTAATAACGTTTTAGTAAAGGAACTAAGAAGAACGATCCAATCACAGCAACTGCTGCTAAGAAGGTAATTCCTAAATTAAAACTGTGGGTTTGCATCACGATGTAACCGATCAGAACGGGTGCAATTGCACTGGCAAAATTACCCAGTCCATTAAAAATCCCACCCGCTGTCGCGCCCACATCAGCAGTGGTCACACGAGCAAGTAGTGCAAATATTGCTGCGACACCAAAGCCCCAAGCCATTGCGCTGAGAGACATTGCAACAATCACTAAAATTGGATCTGTCATAATGACCATGACATACATAAAGATGCCGGCCACCAATAAGCCACTAAAAACTTGAATGGCACGACGACCTAACTTGTCAGAAAGAAATGCACCAATTACTTCACCAATCAACATGGCGATAAATGGGAAACTTGAATAAATACCAAACTCTTTAAGGTTAAAGCCCTTATCTTGAATCAGGTAGGATGGAACCCAACTGTTTAATCCCCACAGATAAGTCATCAGTGCAATATTAAAAATACACACCAACCAAAATGAACCGTTCTGTAATAGCACTTTGGTGTTATGGATATGCCCTTTAAAATTGACACGTTTACTGGTCGATTCCAGCTCAATGGTTTTCTTGAGTTGTAAATTACGTAAGCCAAACACAATCGCAATCAGTGCAATTACAGTTAAACCAGCCATCACAAAGAAGGTGGTATGCCAATCATGGTTTGCGAGAACAGCCGCTGTAATTGGAAAACCCAAGAAGGCACCGATCGGCGTACCCAACAAAAACATGGTGGAAGCACGTGCTTGCTGACGATCTGTATAGGTTTGTTTCACGATGGTATAAGCCAAGGCAAATAATGGGCCTTCAGCTAATCCAAGCAGAACGCGGAGAATCAACATCCCTGTATAGTTGGTGGTAAAACCCATACAGAACATGAGTATCCCCCAAGATAAGACGCTCCAAAACAGCATTTTTTTAGGGCTAAAAATATCGCCTAAGAAGCTTAAAAACACAGAGGAAAAACCATAAGCCAATAAAAAGCTGGTCATTAACCATCCAAGCTTTGCTTTGTCTTGGGCAATCCCCATCGCGCCCTGAAAGTGCGGATCCGCAAATAAGACTGCGATACTAATTTTGTCGAAAAATGCCAGAACGACACAGATCATCAGGACAAAAGCAGGAACCCAATGCTTCAATCCACTTTTCTCTTCATTACTCATATTTCATTCCTTCGATTGAGTCATGAACCGGATTTAATGTTTACGGTTTTAATTTCATTACATTAAATTCAGGGTCTGCTAATAATTTGGGGTCTAACACGGTATTGGATTGCATCCAGCGCTTTGCCAGTTTGACCAGTTTTGAGTCATTGATCGCAATCATGTTGATCAAACAGTTTTGCTCATCCAGATAAAGATAACTGCACTGATCTGCTGCGTTTTGACGTAGCACAATCTGCTTGGTTTTTTCAGGTTGGTAAGTCCCTAAAATCTGAATATTGTAGTGATACTGGTCTGACCATAACCAAGAAATATCCAGATATTCCGTATCCATACCTAACATTGACTTTGCCGTGGCAATGGCTTGATTTTGCGCATTGGCCCAAGACTGAATGCAATAGCCCAAACTTGGATGTATCGCCACATCACCTGCGGCATAAATGTCTTGGTCTGAAGTTTGACCAAAACCATTGACAACAATGCCATCCTTAACGTCTAAACCCGCACTCACACCCAGCTCTTTGGCAATATCTGCACCCGCACCCACCACCACACAATCAAACAGTTCACTGGCATTTGGATGATTCACCACTTCAACTTGATGTTGACCTGCTTCAATCAAATGCACATTTTTACTATTTAAATGGATCTGAGTACCTTGTTGTTGATGCATATTTTGCAAAAATTCAGATACATCCGGACTAACACTACGTGCACAAAGTCGATCACCGTATTCAAAAACATGCACTTGTTTGCCTTGTTTCCGTGCCGTTGCTGCAATTTCTAAGCCGATCCAACCACCACCAATTACTGCTAACTTTTGCGTATGTTGTAAGATTTCGGCTAAACGTTCACAGTCTTGTACATTACGTAAAGTCACCACATTGGGAATAAACTGCCATGTATTCACTGGCACACGTGCTCGGCTTCCTGTTGCAATCAATAATTTGTCATAAGGCAAAACTTGACCGCTTTCTAAAACCACATGTTTTTGTTGGCGATCCACTTGTGTTGCCACAGCGGGTTTGTGCCACTCAATGTTAAAATCTTGCATCTGTTCAGCAGAGAACAGATGCAAACTGTCATAACTGGCTTCTTTGGAGAGGACTTGTTTTGACAGGGGTGGGCGTTCGTAAAATACCCGTTCCTCATTAGATACCACATGAATTTCACCTAGAAATCCATGTTGACGGAGTGTGCTTACTGCCCAACCCGCAGCTTGTCCTGCGCCAACAATGACAATTCTTTGCATAGCTTAATCTCCCTGTTCCAACTGCTTATACAGGTTTGACTTGGCGACGAGTATGGTCATCTAAACCACCTTCAACCGCCCACTCAGTAAAGAGTTCTAAACAATGTTCTTCAACACGTGGTTGCCATTCTTCCGTCAAATAATCATCATTGGTGTAGTATTCAAATGCACCACCCAAAGGTGAGTTGACATACCAGAAGTAAGCCGAAGAAATTGGATGACGACCCGGACCAATAAAAGTAGACCATTCAGAACGGTTCATGTTTAAGCCACCGCCAATCACTTCATGAATATCACGCACCACAAAGGCCACATGATTGAGTCCAGCAGGTTTATTGGGTACCGAAAGCAAAAACAAATCATGGTGATAGCCTTTGCCACGACAACGTAAAAAAGCACCACGATTACGATAAGCATCCGATAAGAAGAAACCGAGCTTTTCGATATAGAACGATTCTGTTTTTTCTAAATCTGGGGTAAAGAACACCACATGTCCAATCGCAACAGGTTGCCCTTTTTCATACACTGGACTGGCTGCATTGACACGAGTGATACTGCCGTATTGATTAATCCCTTCTGTTTTTAACGCAGGTAGCTCTTGGGTAAAGCTGGCTTGAAAGCGAATGGTCATCCCATTTGGGTCTAAGCATTGCAGCATGTCAGCCGTGGCTTGATAACCATCTACATCTTTCAGGCGAGTCGCTAAATCAGCCAAATCCTGTGCTGCATCATCCAAGCCCCAAGTCACTTCACGTAAAGTTGAGCCTGACTCGATGGCCTGTGGTAGACGCGGATCATCACAATCAAATAAATAAATTTTACTGCCGTTCTGGGTTTGATAAAGATCCGTACCCTCAATATCTGATTGGCTTGGCTTTAAACCAAAATCTGCCAAAAATTTATTTGAAGCAGCCCGATCCTCAACGCCAAACTTTAAAATCTCAATCCCTGTAATCATGAAACAATTCCTTAATTAAAGACAAAACCACCATTTACGGGAATATTCTGTCCAGTCACAAATGAGGACAAATCCGAAAGTAAATAAAGTGCTGTTCCGTTCAGATCCTGTGGTAACTGCTGACGTTGAATCGCACGACCATTTACATATAAATCATGACGATCTTGCGGTACATATTCTGTTGCTTCAACCAGCGTCAATCCTGGAGAAAGCGTATTGATACAAATATTAAATGGCCCTAACTCTCTTGCCATCGAACGGGTCATTGCCAGCAAAGCACCTTTACTTGCAACATAAGCCATCAAGTTAGGTGCGCCCCATAAAGCCGTATCCGATGCCACATTAATTACCTTGCCTGCATCGGACTGCTTGAGATATGGCACACATGCTTTGGTGACCAACCACGTCCCTTTGACATTGATGTTCATGACCCGGTCCCATAGCTCGGCGTCATAATCCATCAAGCTTTTACCACCCACATTGGTCGCAAGTGCAGCGCAATTCACCAAACCATCTATTCCAGCTAAATGTTCAGCTGCTTGCTGAACAGCCTGTTGAATCGAATCAGCATCAGCCAAGTCAATTGTGACCGCAGTCACCTGTAAACCCTGTGCCTGCAATACTGCTGCTTCTTGTTGCACAAGATCTGTCAAGATATCCGCCATGACCACTTGAGCACCTGCTTCGGCAATGGCCTGTGCAAAGTCTCGTCCCAAGCCTCTTGCTGCGCCTGTAACAAAGACTTTCTTGCCCTGCAACAATGCGACATTAACCATGAACTTGTTCCTGCATTTCAATACGGTTTGAGCTATTCAAGCTCGCAATTTTCTTTAACTGCTTTTCCGCTTCTTTTTTCATTAAACGGCGTAAGCGCGATAAACCGACATCATGTTGATAGAGGAATTCATGTTGACGTGCGTTTGGCGCAAGATTTTCTAAAATAATTCGATCTTGTTCCAAGACATCCCAATGCAGTTTTTCTAAATGATTGCGGTAAAGAAAACGCCAAACATTACGTTGCCAACCACTGACTTTACGACAACGCCAGAAGAAAACACGGGTATTTTGAGCATCAATCGGTGTGGCATAACCCACAATCCAAAACTCACCGCCTGGACCAAAATCTTTACGATAAGGAATCGAAAGACGCAACCAACTTGCACCAGTATTGGCATATTCAACCCAGTCAAAATTGACCCCTGTTTGCCCTTCTTTTTCAAAGACAAAACCATTTTCAGTTGAGCGGTGTTTCATTTCTGCAGTACGCTCACCGTCCGCCATTGAGTGCGAGGTACAATGCAAATAGGTGCCATGCATTGGATCCATTACATTATCAATCGCATATTGATGATTGACCTTCCAATCTGCTTGGCATAGAAATGAACTCCACTCCCCACTCGCCAATTGCTCAGGAAAATCAAGTGGTTTAGCGACTTCATTTGGATCAATGCCAAACCACAGGAAAATTGCACCATGTTGCTCAATCACTGGGTAGCTTTTCACACAGGTTGTGCCTTTCATTGGGCATTCATGTACTGCGGGTACATCTTCAACCTTGCCATCATGGCGAACTTCAACGCCGTGATACCAACATGCCACGCGATTACCTAAGTTCCAACCTAAAGAAAGACGCGCACCACGGTGCGGACAACGATCTTCTAAAGCATGCACCTGACCTTGGTCATCACGCCAAACCACGATATTTTCACCTAAACGGGTAATACCCACAGGATTGGCTGCGACTTCCCAACTTGCCAGTACCGGATGCCATTGATCACGTAAACCTAAATCTAAATACTCCTCAACACTCGGAGTCACTGTTACTGCTGCATTCATCACTGTTCTTCCTTGAATCAATAACCTAAACGTTGCATTTCTTCAGAAAATGTTTCAGAAGTCCAAAGTTCACCAGACTCGCAACGAAAACCTTGTTGATTTAAAGATTGAACCAAATCAGTAAGTTCTGTTACGCCTGAAGAAAAGGCTTGAATTAAATGTTGAACAAAATCCTGCTCATAGACTGTTGGCACTTTATAGCGTGTTTGCCAAACCAGAAGTTCTGGCTGTCCCGGTATTTGAATATTGTTGATCCCTGCTTCGGTCGCTGGCGTGGCATGAATCCAGTTCGCTAGCTTCTCATTAAATGTTTTCATGAGATTCCATCCTTATAAATAAGACTTATAGTTGAATTTGAACGTCCTGCCCTTCAACACGTACGGGATAAGTACACAAATCACGACATCCCGGTCCACTCTTTAGCTCACCTGTTTGAATATCAAAAATTGCCTCATGTAATGGGCATTCCACGGTTTGATCTTCAATAAAACCTTCTGTTAGTAACGCAAAGGCATGTGGGCAAACATTCTCGATCGCAAAATAATTGTCATCGATAAAAAAAACACCAATTTTCTTACCCTCGACTTCTATGGCTTTCGGCTCGTCTTCGGTAATGTCATCTTGCTGACAAACTGAGATCCAACTCATTTTTGCATCCTTATTTGTTTTATATATAAAACTTAATTTAGCATTTAAAACATAATGAATAGCATAAGCTTTGATCATTTTGCTTGTCAAATACTATATTTTTATGTTTTTCAATGAATTAATAAAAAGTTATATTTTTAGATGTTTCTTAATCAAAAAAATGTTTTATATATAAACATTGAGATTAGAAAAATTGATGATTACTATAGTGGTATTCCATGTGCAGGAATTCCAAAATAAACATAGGGCAACTTGGCAATGAACTTAATAAATGATGCTCTCTTGGAGCAAAATGCTGAACCCAATAATGATGAACGTTATTTAGTACCGGGTTTGGTGCGTGGCTTAGCCATTTTAAAATTATTTGATCAACAGCATCAGGAAATGACCATTTCTGAAATCGCAGAAAAATTAGATGTAAACCGTTCGAGTGCTTTTCGTTTAATCCACACCTTAGAGTTTTGTGGTTATTTAAGAAAAATGTCGCAAAAGACTTATGCGCTGAACAGCAACGTGATGGAACTTGGTTTTAACAGCTTATCCAAATCATCGCTGACTGATCTGGCTAGCCCCATCATGCGTGAATTACGCGATAAAATTAAAATTGCTGTGCATCTTTCGATTTTAGAAGGCACTGATATTGTCTTTATCAGCAATGCCCAATCTATTGGTTCATTTACCAGTAATGTGCATATTGGTACACGTTGGCATGCCCATGCCACCGTAATTGGACAATTAATTTTATCTCGCCTTTCCGAGGCTGAAGTGGTTAAGCGTTATGAACATTTTACCGATTGGAAAGTCTATTCTGATCGTACACCACGTGATTTGGCGAGTTTATTAGAACGTTTAAACTATGTCCGCAGTCAGGATTTCATGATCAGTTGGGGGCACTTTAATACCGATATGGCTGCCAGTGCTGCACCTATTTATAGTCAGGCAACTCAAGAAATCGCTGCCGTATTATCTGTAAGCTGCCCATTGAGCACCTATACAGAAGATTTATTTAGAGGTGAAATTTCTCAAAATGTGGTTGAGTATGCTGATAAAATTTCAAAATTTATTTATTTTTAAGCATCGATAAATCTAATTACTTCAATTTAGGCATAGTGAAGACTAACCAAATTTTCTACACATACACGCCAAATAAGAAGTCCTTCTGGTTTTTTATTTGGTGATCATTATTATTTTATTTCTTTTCTTCTTTTTTTGAGGGGGGGCTTAAAATCTCAATGCTCACGCTATGCTTCTTAAAAGAATCGCTGCGCTTTTGGCTAAACCTGAATGTTTAAAAGTCGCAAACATTGGGCTGCTTTATAATTCAATTTCTCTACTGATGATGGCAGAAGCAATTGCTTGAGCAGTAGATTTTACTCCTAAGCGCTTTCTTATACTGCGTAAATGATTTTCAACAGTTCTCTCTGAAATTTTTAAAATGTCGGCAATCTCAAAATGCTTTTGACCCACTGCTGCCCATTTTAAAACTTCTTTTTCACGTTTGGTCAGTATTTTTTTATGCGCAATTCTATGCTTTTGTTTATGTAAAAATTCACCAAAAGCAATATTACAAACCATCTGTACTGTGAGTTTAAAATCAGCACCCATATCCGAAATTTCACCCGCAAATGAAATTGCCCCTTCTAAACCTGTTCGACCAAATACGGGCACTTGTATTCCATTGACCTCACCAAGATGCAGAGGGCTTTTGATAATCCGATAGGTTTCTTTTGCAGTTTTTTTATGCGAGCTCTTTGCCCAAAAAAAGGCTTCATCGTATTCAAAAATATGCTTGGTGATTGGGCAGCGGCGTAAATAAACTTCACGCTCTTCGATATTGCTGCGATCAACCCAGTTACCATGCACAAAGAAAACCTCATCAATCCATTCATGTTGGTTTTGAGGTGAAACACTACATACAATAATCCGATCAAAATTTAGCTGAGCGGCAAATCCCACCAGAATTTTAAATAGACTTTCGAGGTCATGCGCTTGTCTCAATTGGTGAACGGTCTGAAACAATAAATCGGCCAGTTGATTGCTTGCAAGTCTCATAAAGCCGTCTTCTCACTAAACTGAACACTTAAAACTAAAATATTGGAGATCAGTAGCAGATCGCCTCAAGATCTCCAATATTGAGATAAAAAATTGCGTCTAAATAGAAACAACGTCTTGATTGATGCTTATACCAATTCAGGATCAGCCAATAAGGTTTCAGCGGCTAACTTACCTAAATTATGCGATGCCAAAGGACTATCTCCAGTCAGAAGTTTTCGGTCTTTATGGACCTGCCCTGTAATACCTTTATTTAGGATTTTAACGCCTAATTTATCGAGATTTTCACCCACCAACCATTGTAATGGCCCAGGCATATAACCAATTTCAATATTTGCGCCTTTATCTAAAAAGTCAGGAAATACACAAATTTCATAATCTTTAAATATATAGTTTTCTGGTTTTTCATCGACGGCTGCGGCAAGTAAAGCTGCGGGTCCATGACACAGTGTAATCACATATTTATCGTTTTTTATCGCCCATTCTAAAACTTTTTTTACACTTTTACTTTCAGGAATTTTCGCGAGTACACCATGACCACCGGGAATGAAAACCCCTGCATATGGCGAGTTTCCAGCAATGATCTCGTCCAAAATATCATCAAGCTTTAACGGGTTTTTAAGTTTTTCAGCATACTTTGCATAAGTATCTAAAACCACTTTATCTTCATTCGGCATCGCCCACATTTCCAACTTGGCAGGATTGCCTGAGAGCGTTGCAATATCAAACTCAAAGCCTGCATTGTCTAAATGAAATACCGGAAGTAACATTTCAACTGGATGATTTCCTGTAGAAAAGAATTTACCGTTTTGCATCAGGATATAGCGCTCATCCGTTGCAATCATCAGAATTTTTTTGTCGCCACGATATGGGTTGTGATAAGTCGTACCGTCATAATCTGTTTTCGATGCGGTGTACTGGCTTAAAGAATAAGGGGATGGAAAAAATGCATTATCTTCAGCAGTATCTGGTGTAGGTATTTTACTTAGTTCAGTCATTTTTTACTCCAAGCGTTCTTATAGAGGATATATTTAGAGGATATATTCAACATGCACAGTATATTCTGCCCTAAAAAGATTTTTGAATGAGGGAAAACCCCTATTTCTACAATTTTAAAACATAAGCTGAATTCAATTTTTATCAGGCTATCGCTGCCAATAAACCCTGCTTTTATTAACAGCAAGTATATGATTTTTAATTAATTATATTTTAAGAAAGTTTTATGTTTTCTACGATCAATACTCACCTTCGATACAGAAATACAACGTGGAGATGAAATTGAATACTGTAAGAGATTTTTTAAATGTCGATTGTGTATTGGCTTTGAAACTCAAAATTCCGCTTAGAAAAAATCAATGGCTTTGAAGATGAAACTTAACCGTGATCTTAGATTAAGTTTCACCTGATTAGATCAACCCATTATCCTCGTTCACCAACAATGACGAAGTTCATGAATTTAAAACAACAGGTCATCGTTAAATTATTTCCATTCCATCTCACCCGTCAACACTTTAGAGCTTAACTCCAAAGAACTTTCTTCGGCCAAGTTTGGGTATTTTTCTTTTAAAGCAGCAATCACTGATGCTGAATCTTTATGGTCTTTTAAAACTTGATCAACATCCACAAGGTATTGATAAGTAAAGTCGATTGCTTGAGTTCCTGTTGGAATATCACCAATATAATGTCCAGGAATCACTGCACGTGGATTTAAACGATTCATTTGTTTTAGCGTTTTTCGCCATTCGTTACGTTCTTTTTCAGTTTGTGCATCTGCTGTCCACAGATGAATTCCTGAAGATAACCCTACACCACCTAGAATTGTACGATTGCTTGGAACCCATAGATAAGATGCATATTTACCCGGTGATTTGATCTCAATTTTTTCACCTTCTAGCACAATTGTTTTATCTTCACTAGCACTTGGTACAATCACTTGAGATGGCGCACCATTTTTTAAGATAGGTCCCCAATAAGCAAACTTGCCTTCTTTGGTTGCTTCAATATGTTTAACAACTTCAGGGGTTGCAATTACTTTTGCATCTGGAAACGCTTGTACCAGCGGCTCTAAACCAAAATAAAAATCTGGATCACCCGCAGTAATCACAATATATTTAAGGTTTTTACCGCTGTCTTGAATGATTTTAACCAAGTTCTTTGCATCGTTAACACTGAATTGCGCATCGACCAGCACTGCATCTTTTTCACCCGAAATAAGTGTAGATGTAACTGGAAAAATGCCTTGTGATTGTGGGTTATAAACTTTATAGCTTAACTCTGCTGCAAATGCAGAAGCACTCAACATCACTGAACTTGCAAGAAGTGTTTTTAAGAATAATTTCATATTGTTGGCTCTCTTTAGAATTAAATTAAGATTTAAGTAGTTGTTGATCTAGAAAACGTACAAAATCCTCTGATTTATTATAAAAACCATGAAGCGGTATTTTGCCCATTTCACCATGTTGATTTTCATACACCAATGTTGGAAAACCTTGTCCTCGAACATGGGATAATAATTGGCGTGCATACTGAACATATTCATCTTGTTGATCTTGATCGATCGCATCTAAATATTTTGACCATTGGTCATTATTCAGTCCTAACTCGACAGCAAGTTGAGCCAGTACACTATATTGTGTGACATTTAGACCTTTTTGATAGTAGCCCTGTTGTATTAAATTTAATAACGATATCATCGCGCTATGCCCTAACCCCTGCTGAATACTCAGTAAAGCATGAGTTGCAGGGATAGAGTTCATAATCAGTGTGCTGTCTTTAAGCAAACCATTTTTATATTCATCACCAAAATCAACACCTGTGAGTTGATGAATTTGTTCATCATAGTGAATGATCTGTGTTCGCATTGCTGCTGTCATTTGTGGTTGATGATCTTCACTATAAAGTCCACCAAAATGTAGACGTTGTAGATTTGGAAATTTTTCTTCGACTGCATTAATTAAAGGCAATGCACCATAACTCCAGCCGCAGATCGGGTCGATAATCCAGTGTAGAATTGGAGAAGCCATAAATTAACTCTCATCTATAAATATATGATTCAAAATATGTGAAAAGCCACACAGTTTTGCTGATATTTGTTATAGTAAATAATAAACTTACTTTTTGTAAGTACTTACTAAAAAGTAAGTGTTTTTTAGTCGTGGAAAGTTTATGAATACTGATGAATCTTGTTTAGCCGCAAATGTGTTGTCAAAGAATTGCCCCTCTCGGGTTAAACTTATGCATTTAACCAATCGTTGGGGCGTTTTGGTAATGTTCTGTTTAAGACGAGGAACACACCGTTTTAGTGAGTTAAGACGTAGAATTGATGGCATCAGTGAAAAAATGTTGACTCAAACTTTACGTGATTTGGAAAATGATGGTTTTGTGATTCGTAAAGAATATCCAATTATTCCGCCACATGTAGAATATTCTTTATCTGAAAATAAAGGGGTTGAAGTCGCTGAAAAAATTTATGATTTGGTTCAATGGATTGAACAGAATGAAAATTAACTTAGAATTGTTATAAGTTTTCTGTTTAAGGTTCTTTTTAACTTTTCTTAAGTTTGATATTATCGATAAACATAAGGGACTGAGTGATATCTATTTCAACTTATATTATTTAGGTTCTTAATACTTTATTGCCTAAATTAAATTCATTCACCATCACTTCCAAATCATAACTAATTTTTAAGATTTTATTATCGATATATTTATTTAAATCTAAAGATGTAAAAGGTGAGAAAATATTCATTAACTTAATTAAATCAATAATTCCTTTCGCTTCAAATTCGACAATATCTAAATTTATATTATTTTCATTCATGTTAACAAGATTTACTGTGACTTCATATTCGAACCCTATATACATATCAATTTCATTTTTTGGATAAATATAAATATCTAAAATTAATTTGTATTTTTTGAATTTAATTTGATCTCATACAATGCATAAAAAATATTTTTATAAAAGTAGGCATCTGTAACATCAAACTTTTCATCTTCTTCTAAGGAGTTTAGCCATTTCAAATCTACGTTATATAGATAATTTTTTACAATCATCCAATTTCTTTTTACCTTGAAAGACATTAAAAAACTCTCATTCAAACAATCTTTAAAACTCTTATTTAATTTATCCTTTTCTAATAAGAATCATTATATAATCTTTCTAAGATTATTTAATGATCTCGCCAATCCTAAACAAGATAATTGATTTTTCAAATAATTACACGATAATGATCACTAATTTTAAAATGTGTACCAACAAGGTCACTATTCTTCAAAAACTTCAAATGAATATAAACTCAAATTATTAATTTTCTCCAATTGCTTTTTCATAAATTCGTATTTACTTTGTTTTTCTTTATTTTTTCCATTAAAAAATCCAAATTTCAAAATAGTTACAATTTCACTATCAGTTATTTGATAATTATTATCAGGCAACTTATTATTTAATAATTTAAACTGATCACAGAACAATCCCTCATATAAGTAGTATTCACCTAAGTAATCACTACTATGTTTAATAAAATAAATATCAAATTTATTTTGAAAAATTTCTTCTAAATCAAACATCTTAAGTTTTGAAGTATATGTTAAAAAAAAGCTTTTTTTCATTTTACACCTTATACAAAAAAGTAAAAATCATTACTTACTAAGCCTTTATTTGAATATTTCATATGTTATTATTTCAAAAATGAGATCCTATTTAAACTTCAAAGATTTTTCTTATATAATTCTATTAAACCAATTTTCCTATCCATTTCAATATTTTCATCTTTATTAAATTTTTTTTCAAAAACAAAATAATTAATAGCACCGTTAAAAAAAGAATTTAAAAAATCAATCAAATCAAATTTTTTCTTTAAATAAACTATATTTTCTGATGTAATTTTAAGACTAATAATATTTTTTTTAATTTTTACCAAAACAAAACGTATATCCTGCGAAGGAAAGCCAATATCATAAACTCCTTTTTCAAAAAACTCATTAAATCCATCAGCAATAAATCCCCAAAACCAATTAATATCATCTACAATTTCTGATCCAAAAATTTCCTTCCCATAATAAAAAATTATGATTTTTCCTTGCACANTCATTAAATCCATCAGCAATAAATCCCCAAAACCAATTAATATCATCTACAATTTCTGATCCAAAAATTTCCTTCCCATAATAAAAAATTATGATTTTTCCTTGAACATAGTCCCAATCAAGACTCTTTACTTGATGAGATAAAGTAAAATCATTGATATCTACATAATTTTCATTAATTTTAATGAGTGACTTAAATTCAATCATACTGCCTCTTAATAAAATTGCCCTMTTCGCCCACGATTCGACCCAGAAAAAATGCTAAACCTTGGAAAGATACAAAGATTAGCTCGNCATAGTCCCAATCAAGACTCTTTAYTTGATGAGATAAAGTAAAATCATTGATATCTACATAATTTTCATTAATTTTAATGAGTGACTTAAATTCAATCATACTGCCTCTTAATAAAATTGCCCTATTCGCCCACGATTCAACCCAACTACTCAACAATTTGTTTTAGGCAGTTGGAACATTTTTGCATTTGCCCCTGCCTCTGCTAATTTTTCACGATTAGCTTGTAGTACAGCTTTAATTTCTGTTTCAATTTGCGTTATTGACAAACTCGGACACAAGAAAGACTGTGTATTTTAATTGAACCATCCCAATATTCTGGATGATGTCGTTTTAAAATATGAGTCATTGCAGCTTTGTCTAAAATATATGTATTGCTTCCAAACTGATACCTTTTTGTTTGGAAATTCTCTAAAGCATTAACTACATTCGAATGCGGGCATGTTTTTTAGGAGTGCCTTCTTCTGGCTTTGCTGATCCTTACTTTTGCTTACCACTTTTTTGAAGACCAAGTGGATCTACCCAACTAATTGAACTTATATTCTATCAAGCAAAAATTCTCTTTCACCCTGAACTAGAAGATTCAATTTATCAGCATTTTTATCAATTACCCGTGACTTTTAATACTTAGCCCTAAATTAAGAATTTAATTTTATAAATCTGTGGTTGTTAGCTTAAACTTACCTAACAGTTCTTTAGAAATAAATGACGGTGTCAACATTAGGTATTCCGTTTAAAAGAGTTATAATTTTTTCGTTATCATGAGTATTTATTCCGTAGCATTATCTTTTATATTAATACCATTTTTATTAGTATTAATAAGTTATTTAAATTACAAAGCCCATTAATTCCTCTCACTACTTTCACAATTTAATTTAATACATAGAAGTATTTTCCGTTTGAAATTCTTCTATTTTTTTAAAATTTAAATTGTTTTTTTCATTTAATTCTCTAGATTTACCAGATAGCAATTCAATACAGAATATTCTTAATAAATTTTTAACATGATTATTTTTCGATTGCTTAAACTCGTCAAATATAATTTCAAAAACTCGATTACAATTATCAGAGTCAAGTAAATACTCCCCCCACCAAGCAAATGGATAACTAGCCTTTGATGAGAATAATTCTTTAATCAAGAAAAATACAGCATCTAACATATCAGTATATTTAATAAAATACCCATTGGACTCATTTTGATATTGATCAGCCTTTAAACACGAGGTTAAATAATCAATAATTACAACATCAGGCGACTCAACCTCTTCATTATTATAGTGATTATTAATATAATTCCGTTCTGAGTTGAAGTTTAATAAGTCTTTTTTATTAAAACCTATTACATATTTTGGATGCACCCAAAATTCAAATTTCTCATCTTCATTTAGTTTTTTAATTTCCATTAACTCTATATTATGATTAAAATATTTCATATTCGCTTTCCAGTTGGTTGTACTTTAACAGGCATTGCCAAAGCTCCTTCTAACTTTCTAATATATGGATCAGCATACATATGTAATTTTGCTTTATCTTTCACACATAGACTGAATGCATTGTCTACACTTTTCATAGTCTTTTTAAAACTAGTAAGTAATCCTTTTCCTTTTTCAACGTGATCTCCAGCACCTGGCCCAACTAATATTCCTGTAGCTTTTGTATAACCAATCGAACCACTAACTCCACCTGCTATTTTCAATTTAGCATTTGGTCTATTAGTATAGTCATGAATAGCGATAAGATGTTTAATCTCCTTTAATTTTTCATTATAAATTTTCTGACTTTTTTCACATTGAGTCATTAACCCAAGTGGATCAATCCAACCAGTTGAACTCGATGCATATTGATAAGAATTATTTCCTCCCAATAATCCAATCGGATCCTTACTTACGAATCTCCCCACATAAGGTGAATAGTAACGATAACGGTTGTAATGGAGCCCAGTTTCTTCATCAAAATACTGACCTTGGAAACGAATGTTGTTGCTGATGATTTCAGAGTTTTCAAAGAAACTGGATTTAGCTTTTTCAGTTTTACACTCACCCCAAGCTTTATATTCAGCTTTCCAAATGATCGAACCTGTATGGTCGCTCATTTCTTATGGTGTACCCAAATGGTCACAGTGGTAGAACCATACATCATCAAAGCCTTTGCTTTGCTTGGTAGTTTTCCATAGTGGGTCACGATGTACACTATACGGCTTGTCTGACCAATCAGGTGTTTGATGTAATTCTATAGGGCTTTGATAGACGGCTTGCAGCATCGGCACAAAACTATCTTTTTCGTAGATATAGTGTTTAGTGGCTTGTTCTGTTGACTCATAAGCCAATGTGTCACCATCCCATCCATAGATGATGTTGCGCTCATCACCTGTATGGTGGTGCTTACTACGTTTTTGTATTCTTCGTCCTAAACCAATTGTCCGTATGCATCATATTGGTATTGTTGGTCTAGGTATTCTTTGACCACGTTATTGACTAGACGATTGTAGCCATAGCCTTTTTCTTCTGCTGTTTGTTGATGGCTTAGCTCATGATTTTGGGCTTTGTCATCATTGTAACGATCTATGATGTTACTGGCAGGGTCAAAGTTAAAGGTTTCTTTACCTAATTTACTGGTGGCTTCAAATATACATCAAATGCCCGCTAATCGCTTAAACTGAATATCTGTAAGCTTTTGAATATAAATATATTTCATTTTTAAATTATGCATCAATACTCAAACAATTTTGATTTATAAAAAAGACCTCAGATTGATTAATATTCAAAATTTAAAAAATTTCCTCTAAAGTAGGCAAAATATTTTTTAACTCATTAATTTCACAAATAATATTATCCTGTAATAAAAAAGAGTCTTCTTTATCTTTGAACTCATATATATTTTTTTTCAACATATCAATTATTAATGCTATAGAGTTAGTATAATAAAATTCTCGTCCCAATTTTTTTTCCTTGTTCCTAGTCTCGATTCTAGAAGCTATTTCACTTCCATTGATTACCCGATTAAAACGCTTTTCTTCCATTACTTTATTATCATTAAGATCTTTCATTAAAATAGAAAGAATTTCTTTTCTTAAGTTAACATCTTCATTTACAATATATTTAATTTGATATAAATAACAAAGACTTGCCCATTGGATTGAGTTTCTACGATTAAAATCGCAAAACTCTATACTATCTAAAAATTCTCTGATCACAGAATAATTATCAAACTCTTGAACAAATAAGTTATAAACCAATCTAACGAGTTCTAAAGTTTTATCACTTTCTCTTATATCAAAATTATTTTCCAATGATTTAAAATATTCCTTTTGATAATCATACTTTAACAACTCATTTAAAATTTCTAACTTTATAGTCATTGAATCACCCAAGCTAATAAATTAAATTCATTCAAAATACTATAAGTTTATTATTCATATATTCGATCACTAATAACTCTACCAATATCATGTTTCAGACTTCCTATATTTTTAGATTCGACAGAGATAATTGGGTTTTCCCAATCATTATCTTTAATTAATTCCGTTCTAAATACTCCATTTTCATCCAAATCAGGATACCACCCTACATCTAAAATAATTTTTTGATTTTTAAAATTAATTTGCAATAAATCTTGAGATAAATCAAAAACTGTATCTTCTGTTACTTCAAAATTATCATTTATCCAAGAAATCGAGTCATGATCTACAATTCCTGTTTTAATGTCTATTTCCCACCAAATACTCATTTTAACCTCTTATTATTATTTAATAATTTAAAATGATCACAGAACAATCCCTCATATGAGTGGTATTCACCTAAGTAATCACTACTATGTTTAATAAAAGAAATATCAAATTTATTTTCAAAAATTTCAAATACCTTAAGTTTTGAAGTATATATTAAAAAAATCATTTTACACCTTACTTTCAGTTTTTTAAATCCTTGTTAAACGCATCAAACCCCCTAATATATTGTCAACACATCTATAACCAATCTCTTTTCATTCTATACTTTTAATTGATTTACAGATTCTAATGCTTCTAACAGCTTAGCTTCAATAATACTATCTGATATATTAATTATTTTAAGCAAAGTAAGCCCCCAATCTAAACAATCTCCAATATCATCAGAAGGAGGTCTAGTCCATAAAGGTAAAATTAAAAACTTTAATTCTGGTTTAATATTAACATCATATTAAATATTTTCTTCTTTCATATACTTTATTATATTCACTCTCCTAGAAATTATTTCATCTTCAGTAATACTACTTTGTTTATCAAACCAAAAAGATTTAGCCTTATTAACCGAGTCTAAAATATAATCAGAACTTATATTATCACTATCTAACAAAGGGATAATTTTATAACAAAAAGTTATGCACACTAAATATGACTTATCTAGCCGCATAGCTTGCATCTGATCTAATAAATCAATAATTTTTTGATTATTTTCAATCATTACTATGAATCCAATTTTTTATCAACATTTCAAAAACAAAAACTAGTTTCATCTTTATAATTTCAACTCATACCATTTATTAACTTTTCAAATCATCTTCATCTAGCTGGTTTACTGCATATAATAAAAATCTTTCTAAATTTTTAAACATATGATAGTTAGAATCAAAATATATCCAAATTTTCGGTTCTATTTCTCCATCCACCCACTCCAGATATGTTTCATTTGTATCATAAGGATCAAATCCAAAAATAGAAACTTTTGATAAACCTACTGAAGCAGGGGGCACATGTTCCCAATTTTCTAATCTTAAATTGATATTTTCCATCAATTCAGGATTATCAGCAAAATTATTAATTTCACTTAATGAAAGCCAATTTTGCAACAAAAATGCATCATTCCAAGTACTTGCATATTCAAATCGTTCTTTTAACATTGGACTTAGTAATTTTTTATTACCATCTAGTGTCAAAATAAAATCTACTATTTTTTCAGGTTGAACTATTTCCTGATCGTTATCAGAATCAGTTAAATTTATTTGTTTTAATTCTTCCAACAATTCTTTTATTTTATTTCCCATCATTTATCTCCACATTTAACTAGATCATCCACAAGAACAACGTTGTTATAATTTATAGCCTTCTGGCAAGCTACCGATAATACCACCTACATATGAGTTTGTAGATTTTAATTGAGCCATCCAGTCTAATGGAGTTGCAGGACCACCTGCACCAGCATCTGGTACATGACCTGCAACTCGTCCGGGACCGCATTCACATCTTTTACTTTTTTTCCATCTTGCTGACTCACGTTCTTCCTCTACTGTTAATTTTCTCCGTGTCATAGTTCCTCCTTGTTCTTTAATTTGATGATTCCACCTATTAGTGAATTTATTCAACTCTTTGGATTCTTCAGAGTTTGGCGTAAATTTATCTTTTATGCAGAGTTTAGAACCAACAGTTTTATAAGCTACTGGAGCCAAACCAAGAGGATCGATGATTTGTACGGGATTTTGAACATAAAGATATATATTATTACCGCCAAGCAACCCTATCGGATCTTTACTTACAAACCTCCCTACATAAGGCGAGTAATAACGATAACGGTTATAATGTAGTCCTGTTTCTTGATCCTTGCGCTTCAGACAGAGCAATGCTCTGTCTTTGCTCATGCATCTTGGAAACGAATATTATTTGAAATAATTTCTGAATTTTCAAAGAAATTTGATTTAGCCTTCTCAGTCTTACACTCACCCCACGCCTTATACTCCGCCTTCCAAATGACAGCACCAGACTGATCACTCATTTCTTGTGGTGTACCTAAGTGGTCACAGTGGTAGAACCATACATCATCGAAGCCTTTGCTTTGCTTGGTGGTTTTCGATAGCAAATTTTGGCGTACGTTATATGAATCATTAAAATAAAAATAAGCTCAATGAAGCTATCATTGAGCTTTGTATAATTTGAAATAACTTATCTGATTTTAAATTTTATTGATTAGAAAAAACTACAATTTTCCCTTCAGGTAGATGACCATCCCATCCACACGGAAAACCACCATTTAAATATATTTCTAAAATTTCTTTCCAGATTGTAGGAAAATAGTCATTTGCATAACATTGAAATATTATACCTATATCTATATACATTACATTAACTCTACTATCAGACAAGCTTCACCCGTTATCCATTTTTCTTTAGCTCCGTTAAAGTCTTGATTTTCAAATCCAAAATAATTTTTTTGTTTTAATTTATATTTAATCCGATCGTTCCATTCAAAGCTTTCTAGAAAAATATCGGGGGGATCAGTCACAGTTTCCCATTCATCAAAATCATCAAAACTATCATTAGTCGTATAATCTATCCCTACATTAGCATCAAAAATAATCTTGTAATCTTTTTCAGTACTAAACTTAGTATTATAAAAATTACCTTTTTCCAAAAAAGATATAAATTCAGCTGCACTTTCTACTACTTGATCCCAAGTCTTCATTTATGTTCCTTTCACATGGTCTCTTATCATATTAGTGCCTTCATTCCTCTTCAAAAATATCAAATGAATGTAAATTTATATTATTCAAACTCGCTAATTGTTTTTTCATAAATTCATACTTACTTTGTTCTTCTTTATTTTTTCCATTAAAAAAACCCAATTTCAAAATAGTTTCTATTCCACCGTCATTTATTTGCAAATCACCATCAGGTAACTTATTTTTCAATATTTTAAAATTATCACAAAATAATCCCTCATAAGAGTAATAACTTCCCAAATAATCGCTGCTATGTTCAATAAAAGAAATATCAAATTTTTTTCAAAAATTTCAGCCAAATCAAATACTTTAAGTTTTGAAGCATACGTTAAAAAAAACTTTTTTTCATATTACACCTTGTACACAGAAGTAAAAATCATTACTTTCTAAACCTTCATTTGAATATTTCATATGTTATTATTTCAGAAATAAGATCCTATTTAAACTTCAAAGATTTCTCTTATATAATTCTATTAAACCAATTTTTCTATCCATTTCAACATTTTCATCTTTATTAAATTTTTTTCAAAAACAAAATAATTAATAGCACCATTAAAAAATCAATCAAATCAAATTCTTTCTTTAAATAAACCATATTTTCTGATGTAATTTCAAGACTAATAATATTTTTTTTAATTTTTACCAAAACAAAACGTATATCCTGCGAAGGAAAGCCAATATCATAAACTCCTTTTTCAAAAAAATCATTAAATCCATCAGCAATAAATCCCCAAAACCAATTAATATCATCTACAATTTCTGATCCAAAAATTTCCTTCCCATAATAAAAAATTATGATTTTTCCTTGCACATCATAGTCCCAATCAAGACTCTTTATTTGATGAGATAAAGTAAAATCATTGATATCTACATAATTTTCATTAATTTTAATGAGTGACTTAAATTCAATCATACTGCCTCTTAATAAAATTGCCCTCTTCGCCCACGATTCGACCCAGAAAAAATGTAAAGCCTTGGAAAGATACAAAAGTTCATTCGCGAAAGCGAAATGAACTACTTTGGACGGTTAAACGTTTCGGCAGGACACTATGAAAAAATGGTCAGGCTATTATCATCGAAGTTTGGTTAAAACCAAGATCATGATTATTAAGCACTATTAATCCTTAGGCTATAATTATATTAACAATTTAGACTAGCTTTCAAAAAAAAGATAGTTTTCTCTGAATCCATATTTAAACTTAATATATTTCAAAGCAGCCACATAACTAAATTGGCTTAATTTAAAAATGAGCTCAATTAAATCAGGCATATCAAAATTTTTATTAACAATATATATTTCTGCTTTATTTAAGCTATATATTTCCAAAAAAATACCAGTATCAGTATTCTTAATATTAAAGCATGGTGAATCAGCCAAGTCTTCTTGTTGAACAATAATAACTTCTTTATCCATTAAATTTTCACTATTCAAAAATGGATTCAGTTTAACACCATCTTCTTTGTTGAAATCTTCACCAGCTAAAATATAATAAAATTTATTAGACTCTGTTTGATATTTAAACTTTTTCCAAGGCTTATTTTTCATTAGTATTTTTTTCCATTAACGATTAAACCCTTCTTATATAACAAATGCACATTCTCTACTCCTCCTAGCTTATTCCAAGCATTCAAATGAGATGGTATTTCGGTTTTACCATTTTTATCATTAAATGAATGACCTGGTGAATCATCTCGCCAACCAGAGCAAGGATTATCTCCTCCACTATTCTTTCCGATTACACCATTACTATTACTCCATGTTCTCGGTCCACCTCGATAGTCTTGCCTACGTGTCGTTTTCGGTGCACTTGATAAGTTACCAGCAATTTCTGATGCTGCTTGCTTCGCTGCTTTATGTGACGGCATCTCATAATAATCAGATGTGATATGTTTTCCACCATATTTTTTTACAATCGCATCAACATTAACTTTTTTATTCAATTTGCATGCTGACAACCCTAAGGGATCCATCCAATCTATTGGATTTTGAGTATATTGATAATTATTATTCCCTCCCAACAACCCAATCGGATCTTTACTTACAAACCGCCCCACATAAGGTGAATAATACCGATAACGCTTTTTCAGACTTACCACTTCGAGCATAGCTCTCGTCTTGCGCTCGTGCAAAGCGTTGCTTTGCTGACACGAGCTCACCCCATGCCTTATATTGCGCCTTCCAAATGATTGCACCTGTATGGTCACTCATTTCCTGTGGTGTACCTAAGTGGTCACAGTGGTAGAACCATACATCATCAAAGCCTTTGCTTTTCTTGGTGGTTTTCCATATAGGATCACGATAAATACTATAAGGTTTATCTGTCCAATCAAGTGTTTGGTGTAGTTCTATTGAGCTTTGATAAACCGCCTGTAACATTGGTACAAAGCTGTCCTTTTCGTATATATAATGTTTGGTGTAATCTTCAGTAGATTCAAAAGCAACTGTATCTCCATCCCATCCATAAAACACATTCTGTTCAGCACCTGTATGATGGTGCTTACTACGTTTCTGAATACGACGACCTAGCGCATCGTAACAATACTCAGCTGTATATTCAGCATTACGGCTTTTCATCAAACGACCAAATACATCCCACTCAAGATTTAAACCACCTTGCGTTAATTTTTGTCGAACCAATTGTCCGTATGCATCATATTGGTATTGTTGGTCGAGGTATTCTTTGACCACGTTATTGACTAGACGATTGTAGCCATAGCCTTTTTCTTCTGCTGTTTGTTCATGGCTTAGCTCATGATTTTGCGCTTTGTCATCATTGTAGCGATCTATGATGTTACTGGCAGGGTCAAAGTTAAAGGTTTCTTTACCCAGTTTACTGCCTGCTTCGAGTAAACGACCCACTGGATCGTATTTGTAGGCAATGTTGCCACGACGAGAATCTTTGATGGCAGTCAATTCACCTGTTTTGTCGTATTGATACAGTCGTTGTACCAATTGACTGGTTTGCTGTATAGCATTGTAAAAATACAAACTTATTTAAAATTTAACATTCCATTAGTGACACATAATTCACCTTCTGGATATTCACCTTTCCATCCACAAGGCATATAATTAATTCGATATGCATCTAACATCCTATCAATTAATTTATTTTTAAAGCCAATGTAAGTAGCCATTAATATTAAGTAAATATCACTTTCTAAATCATCTAAAAAGTAATAAAAAATTTTATCTTCACTACTCAGTTTTTCTTCTAAAATTTCATTTAATTGGTCTACATTATCCTCTAATGATTCTAGACTTATGGATTTGGAAAATACAGAAGCATAAACCTCTTTTTGTATTGAGCTTCTAAGGTCATTCCAACTCACAAAAGGTACCTCAATATTTTGGTCATGTGCAGTTTTTTTAGCAAATTGAAAATCAATTTCTAATAAATCTCTATGAGGTTTTTGCTCCAAATTTTTATTAATGAAATCAATCTTGAAAAAGTTATAAATTTCTTCAAACTTTTCTGTAGGTACTATCTCTATTTTACGACTTACTACCTCATTATTTTTCATATATTTAACTGAATTTAATTTATCTACTGAAATAAAATTTTGCTCTTCAGCAAATCTAATTAAAGGATCAATTCTATCCCAAATTAGTTTTTCTTTCTTCAGTTCAATATCAAATAATAATATTTCCAGTGCAGCTTTCCTTTGTGAAAAGTCACTACTTTCATATATTATTTTTTTTAATATTTCAGAAGATTCCACGCTTTTATTAAACTTAATTAATTTTTTAGCATATTCAATTTTACTTAAACTCAATTAATATCTCCTTGATGACTTGATATATCTATCCCAATCACCTGTTTTAAGTCCAGTAGGTTTACCACACTTAGTTTTGTAAAGTGATAATTTTTTATGTCTTAAAGCAGTATCTAAATTTCGTTGGAGGTCTTGAACAGCTCGTTTTCTATCACCTTCGTTAACATATTTTTTCTCAATATGATCCAATTCTTTTTTAACAGCTCTTGTATATATTGCATGCCCACCCAAATGTTCACTTATATATACATTTGAAATTTCAGGAAGCATGATACCATTAGATGCACTATTCATTTTAAAATCAATATCTTTTAGTAATTGATGTTCTTCAAGTGACTCTGGAATTAAATGATGTGCCTGTTTTCCAGGCCAACTACATTGCCCAGTTACATTTTGACCCAACATTTGGGAATTTTTTTGCTTTTTCAAACCCGTCGGATCAATCCAACCTGTTGGATTGGAAGCATATTCATAAACATTATTCCCTCCCAACAACCCAATTGGATCTTTACTTACAAACCGTCCCACATAGGACGAGTAATAACGATACCGGTTATAGTGTAAACCCGTCTCTAAATCGAAATACTGCCCTTGAAAACGAATATTATTTGAAATAATTTCTGAGTTTTCGAAGAAGTCAGATTTCACTTTTTCAGACTTACCACTTCGAGCATAGCTCTCGTCTTGCGCTCGTGCAAAGCGTTGCTTTGCTGACACGAGCTCACCCCATGCCTTATATTACAACCCAATCGGATCTTTACTTACAAACCGCCCCACATAAGGTGAATAATACCGATAACGGTTATAATGCAACCCTGTCTCTTGATCAAAATATTGACCTTGAAAACGGATATTATTTGAAATAATTTCTGAGTTTTCAAAGAAGTYAGATTTCACTTTTTCAGACTTACCACTTCGAGCATAGCTCTCGTCTTGCGCTCGTGCAAAGCGTTGCTTTGCTGACACGAGCTCACCCCATGCCTTATATTGCGCCGTCCAAATGATTGCACCTGTATGGTCACTCATTTCTTGCGGTGTACCTAAATGGTCACAGTGGTAGAACCATACATCATCGAAACCTTTGCTTTGCTTGGTAGTTTTCCATAGTGGGTCACGATGTACACTATACGGCTTGTCTGACCAATCAGGTGTTTGATGTAGTTCTATAGGGCTTTGATAGACGGCTTGCAGCATCGGCACAAAACTATCTTTTTCGTAGATATAGTGTTTAGTGGCTTGTTCTGTTGACTCATAAGCCAATTCTATAGGGCTTTGATAGACGGCTTGCAGCATCGGCACAAAACTATCTTTTTCGTAGATATAGTGTTTAGTGGCTTGTTCTGTTGACTCATAAGCCAATGTGTCACCATCCCATCCATAGATGATGTTGYGCTCATCACCTGTATGGTGGTGCTTACTACGTTTTTGTATTCTTCGTCCTAAAGCGTCATAGCGATATTCTGCTGTGTATTGGCTGTTRCGGCTTTTGATCATTCGACCATAAACATCCCACTCAAGATTTAAATCACCTTGCGTTGATTTTTGTCGAACCAATTGTCCGTATGCATCATATTGGTATTGTTGGTCTAGGTATTCTTTGACCACGTTATTGACTAGACGATTGTAGCCATAGCCTTTTTCTTCTGCTNCCAATTGTCCGTATGCATCATATTGGTATTGTTGGTCTAGGTATTCTTTGACCACGTTATTGACTAGACGATTGTAGCCATAGCCTTTTTCTTCTGCTCGTTGTACATAGTTTTGATCTTGATGTTGGGCTTTGTCATCATTGTAGCGATCTATGATGTTACTGGCAGGGTCAAATTTAAAGGTTTCTTTACCCAATTTACTGCTTGCTTCAAGTAAGCGTCCTACAGGATCGTATTTGTAGGCAATGTTGCCACGACGAGAATCTTTGATGGCAGTCAATTCACCTGTTTTGTCGTATTGATACAGTCGTTGTACCAATTGACTAGTTTGCTGTAAGGCATTGTTCTGTTTTGCTTGATTTTGCGCTGAGTATTGGTTTTGGTAGCCATTGTCATGTTCATTCAGCATGATTTGGCTGTGTAAGCGTCCAGCAAGGTCAAACTGTTGTTCTTGGCTGATGCCATTGGCATAGTGACGTACAATTTCACGGTGTAGGTCATCTCGTTCAAAACTGACAAGGTCTTGTCCATTGACAATCAGGCTTTGTACATGCCCTGTACCATAAGTTAGCCAATCAATGTTTTGTCCATCAGGACGTATGGTTTTGATTCGATCATTGATTTCATCATAACTATGCTTCCATACCGCTGTCTTATGCGTCTTATAATCCTGTTGATGTTCTTTGATTACATTGCCAGCGGCATCATAGAACCATTGTAGATTGCTCTCCTGATTTCTGGCATTCAAGATTCTTCCCATATAATCGTAGGCAAATTCTTCAGTCTGTTTGGCTTCAAGTTCTAAGCCGTAGTGACCATAGCCTGCGGTACGTTGTTCCAAACGCCCCATACTGTCAAAGATGAATTGTTGAATTCGATCTTTCGGGGCAGCACGGTCTTTGAGGTCTTGCCCATGTGCTGAAGCAACTTCGATACTGGTCGCAAGCTGTCCAGTGCCTTCATCGTAGTGGTAAATGGTTTCTTTATCATCAAAGTCAATTTCTTTGATTAAGCGTCCACCAAGATCGTAGAAGAATTGGTAACTTGCACCGTTCTCATTGATCAATCGGGTCAAACGTCCAAGGCGATCCCACTTGTATTTCAGTTTATGGTTCAGTGCATCGGTACGTGACAGGATTAAACCTGCTTCGTCGTATTCATAGCGTGTTTGATGTTGTTTTGGATCAATATGAACCAGTAAGCGTCCTTCAGCATCATGAACAAAGTGTTCTACTGCGCCATCAGCATGTTGGATTTTTTCCAGTTGACCAAAGGCATTTAAAGGTAAGCCTTTGATGATTGGTTCTCTTTTTTCAGTGGTCAGCTCAGTATAGAAATATTTAACTTTTTGTTTTAGAGCATTTTCAATATTTTTAACACGGCCACGTTCATCGTATTGCCATTTTGTTTCTTTGCCTGAACAATCGGTATAGCTAAGTAAGTTACCTTGATCATCATATTTCAGGGCTTTAGAGCCACCTTTGGCATCGGTGATTGAAGTCACTAAACCCATACCATTGTAAGCATAAGCAGTTTCATGTTTCAGTGGATCAATCTCTTTAATCAGATTACCTGAACCATCGTATTGTTTAAACCAACGACCTTGTTCTGCATCGATCATCCCAATCAGATTATCTTTGTCATCATATTCAAAATAACTGGTTGCACCATTGTCTTGGGTATTGGTTAAGACATTACCACGCTCATCGTAAGTATAAGAGGTTTTTGAGCCATCTTTAGCGATATGCAAAGTGATGTTTTTGGCATTGTCTCTAAAGAACCATTCCTGAAAATTATCGGGATAGACAATACGGTAGGTATAACCATCGATATCGTAAAAATGTTCAGTGGTATTACCTTCAACATCCATCACATAGGTTTTACGAATGTTTTGATCCCACTCAATTTTTGCAGCACGACTGGCATTGTCTGCCCATTCTTCAATGGCTTTAGATGTCGGTAAAATACCATCCCATTTCAGATTCATACCACGTTGGGTCAAATCAGTATATCGAGTGATAAGGTGGTGCTTATATTGGTAAAGGTAGGATGCAGCAAATTCATTGGTGGCTTTGATTAAGTCACCGCGCTCATCATAATCGTAGCTGGCTAATACACGATCTAACTGACCTTTTTTAACTACCCAAATATCAGAAACTAAGCCTTGTGGAGTGAGCTGTAGAGCGAGATGTGCCAGTTCACGGTCGTCCTGTTTGAATAGAATGTCCGAAAGAATAGATTTCTTCTCTGCATTGACATGGTCATAGCGTAGTGCAACTTTAAATCCATGTTTACGTTCTATATAAGATAGGCGATAGTCTTCACCATATTTTTCATAGAATCGCTTTTCATCATCACCATAAGCGATGAGATGTAATTGATCTGACAGTACCGTATAAGTGTGCTGTTCGACTGGATCATAAATACTTTGACCTTTCTTTAACTCAGGCAGATCAATTGGTCGTCCATCCAAACCGATATATTCCAAGCCTTTTTGGTAGTCTTTTTGCTCTTTGTTTTTAGGATCGTATTTGAATTTACGTGAAATTTTAGTGGTGAAAGGTGTAATCCAACGTGCGCCAAAAATGGAGTCATCCATCTGATACAAATTTGATGCATAGGTACGAGTGATACTGTCTTGTATCATACCACCAATTTGAGCATCAAAATGGGAAAAGAACTCCGTTCCCATGGCAAAAGTGATTGCACCACTTGTAGCTCCCATACAGTTTTTACATTGGTTGGCATTTTTTTCTGCTTCTGCTTGTTTTGTGGTTTTATCTACTTTACCAGAAGGATTTGTATTATTTACTTTTGTCGTTTCAGTTGCTTTAGTTTGTGCTTTTTTCAGACGATGTTTTGCTGCAATCATTCCCATGATGCTAAATAACCAACCAATCGTCCATAAAGAATTTGGATCACCTAAGCTGTTAATTTTTCCTTGTGCACTTTGCCCCATACTCCTTATCTGTTGACCTAATGCTAAAACTTTATTTCTTGTTTCATCAGATATGGTCAAATTCGCTAAATTAACATAGCCTTTACCTGATGCAGTCGCTAAATTTCCAACACTATACTTAACATTATCAACGAATCTTGTCCCATTAAATTCAAATGCCCCTTGAACAGCCCCCCAAGCCTGTTGGCCAGCACGTTTAACGTTTGGTAGTCCATCCAATGACCCACTGAGTAATTTTTTTAAACCATCATCAATGGTGTTTGCCAATAAAACGATCCAGTTACCAATTTCTTTTAATAACTGAGCTAATACTTTTTGCCCTTGTTTAGCAAAACTTTCAAGCGTCCCCGCAACTTCCTCTGCAATAATGGTGGTTAAAAACATGGCTACACTGTCTTTAAATCCATTTTTTAATGCTTGTTGTGCTTCCTTGGAGGTTACTGCTAATGTTTCTTTGCCAAGCTGCTTAGCTTTCGCTTTGATGGCTTTTTCAGATTCTTGCTTAACGTAAAAGAGAGCTGGTCGAGCTGCTCCACGAACCGCCACACTAAACGGTCCAACTGGAACCAACCCGATAACATCAATCCCCAAATTTAACCAATCAAAAAGTTCAGCTTTCTCAAAACCACCTTTGTTAATCATATCCATGATATCAATAATAATATCGCCAACCGCAAAAGCACTCCCCAATACAGGAACACTTCGACATATAAACTCTAGTCGATCAACTGTAACAACATCATTGGTATGTTTTCTGAACCATTCATCTACTGCTTTCTTTTTAGTTTCTAAATCTTTTGGACTAAACGTCTTTAAAGGTGCAACAACTTCAGAGGTGTTTTGTGTCATGTTCTTCTCTAATTATAAAAATGTTTCAAATGGTGATTGAATTTTTGTTATTGCAGAACTAGTTGAACTAGATTGAGTCAACATTCTTAAGGGATTACTTTGTTGATTCGATGCTACAAAACCTGTGTTACCACCAAACGGTTGACTTAAATTTGCAATCTCACTTGATCCTGTCACTTGTTGCATCACCATTGGTAATAAAGCTTTCGCACCTTGGTCTTTCAACTTTTTAACAGATTCAATTTTTTGTTGTGCTGATTTAACATTGCTTGCAAGCTGGCTCAATTGCTTAAAGCCATCTTTCAAGGTGTCTGTTAAACCTTTGCTACCAGAAGCAATACCAATGCTTCCATCTAATTCATTTTGGCTTGGCCACTCTACTTTATGTTTAAAATCACTGGTCTCATCCCATGGATCACGAGGATCAGGCTCAAATAAAACTTTGACTGAACCAGTCGCTAAACCTGAAACACGCGCAAAACCTTTATCATCCAACTTCCCATTGACAACTTTGCCCAAAGTGTCTGTAACTGTATAACCAGCCCCTTTAACAAATTCACCATGCGAATAGTCATGGAGTAACTCCAAAATACCTGAAGCACGTTTTGGTGGTGGTGGTAGGTTAGATTTAGCACTAACACTTGCGCCAGGTTTAAACACATGCTGCCCAGCATTCACCTCAAACTTCCCACCTGTTTTTGGGAAGATTCCTGAATTATTCAGTGCAATTTGCGATGAACCACCTGTAATCACAACCTCTTTAGGACTACTAATCACAACTTTGTCATCAGTAGATGAAATGTTAATACCCAGCTTGGCAAATACATCTAAAGCATCGGACTGTGCTTGAATTTCAACTTTACTCTGCGCTGCAATAGCTTTAATGCCACCTTGTGCAGCAAATAAACTGAGTTTGTTTTGCGCGTGTGCAATCAAATTCTTTTGCGTACTCAAGTTGATGCTATCGCCTGCAATTTGATTGATCTGCGAATCTGCGGAGATATGAATATCTTCAGGGGTACTTAAGGCAATCCCATCTTGTGAGCTTAATAAAAGCAAGGCTTTATTGAATTTAGCAATTTTTTGCTCAAGCTGTTCTGTAAATTCTTTGAGTTGTTCAATTGATTCAATTTCATCCGTCTTTTGATTCTTGGCAATATCACTTAAAGCTTTACTGTTGGTCTGGCTACCTTCAAGTTGCTTTTTGGCAAGCTCTGAATCAAGGTGATCACCTTTGGCTTGGTCTTGTTTATAGGTTGAAAGCAGTAAACCTTGCCCTGCACGTACTGCTCCCCATTGGTCTGTTCTCAGCTCAAAGCCTTCACCACGATCATCACTTTCCGCTTTGTCTTTAGGATGACTCAGTTTGCCCAAGTTGAGTTGGCTGGCGGCATGACTACTCTGTAACTGGCTACTGATTTGGCCAGTAGTATCGTCAAATCTCAGTTGATTGTAACCACTGCCTTGATACTCTCGACTTTTGATTCCTGCCAGTTTCTTGGTGTCAGGCAGTTTGCCTTTGTCATCAAACTTACTTGGATGACGTTGTGCTTCATGGATACGCCCAACCACAAATGGACGGTCAATGTTACCATCAAAGAAATCAATCACAACAATCTCACCGATTCTCGGTAAGAATCGCGCACCATAGCCTTCACCTGCCCATGGGGTCAGGACATCGACCCACGCTGAATCTGTGTCATTGTCATTGGAACCCGCACCGCCATCATGGGTGTTGTCTTCATTACGGCTAAACAGGTGTTGTAATGGGTTATAGGCTGGAACCGTGCTGATGTTACGACGTTGAATGGTTAAATTACTGGCTTGACGTTCATCACTCGTGTTGCTGGTGATTTGACTTGTTTGCCAATTGCTTTGTTGGACTAAAGCGGTGACTTGATCGGTGAGATCTTTAGGTAAGTTATTTTGGTTATAAAAGCTTTTAGCCGTGATTAAAAATTCTTTGTCTGCACCTGAGTGTTGATCTATCTCAGGGTGTTCATTCAGTTCAAACCAATAACCAACATGTGCATCGCGTACTGTTGACGTTGCTGTAAATTGTTTGGCTTGTGAATCGTAGTAGTTACTGAGGTTTTGGTTAAATTTTTCAATCTGACTGTTGCCAGATGGCGTTGCGCCATCTTCGCCATTAAGGTCTTGAATCCAAGCAGGGCTAAAGTGCCATGCTTGTTCTAAAGCTAGACTGGCATTGTCATAATTTTCACTATGGCTGTGCTTACTTTGGACACTGCCAGCGCCTTCATCGATATCCAATACATCAGCTTGCCAACGCTGGATATGCACTGAAGTCGGTTGAATGGAACGCTGACCAATAAAATTGGTAATTGAATCAGTTTTTTCTACGGCGCTGCTTCTATGAAAGCGAATATTGCGGCGCTCTAAGGCACTAAATTGCGAATTGTCATCAATTAAACGGAGCTTTTGTGCTTGAATTTGTTCTGTTGAGCTCGACACTTTAAGTTGTGCTTCATCGATCAGCCAGTTAATCCCTTCACTTCTCATCAAACGGGTCAGGAAGTCAAAGTCACTTTCAGATGCCTGCATAATGAATGGACGTACATCATAGTCTTTGCTCAGTCCACTCTTGTCCAATGTCAGACTTGAAGCAAACAGTGGGCTGCGTTGTGTCCATTCTTGGAACACGGTCTGGATCACATCCACAACCGACTTATTCATAAATACTCGAGAGTTTCTACGGTGTTTCCAAAGTGCTGTTGGGTCTTCTACAGTCAGACGATAGATAGTAAGAGAACCATCAGATGCGCCAATATCGGCTTGGGTCACAATCCCTGAAATACGGGTTAATTCGGATTTATCTGTGACGATATCAATTGCAGCTTGAGTTCCAATAAAGCTTTTTAAAGGGATAGTTGCTGACGTTGCAAGACAGATGAGTTGGAGCCGAACAGCCTCATTGATTTGATGTGTTCCATCAATGCGTTGTAGGAACACTTGTTGGCTCAACGCCGAATTAGAAAATTGTACGTGAATCGCACGTTTTTGTGCTGATAAGCCAAGCTGCTCCAAAGCAGCGTATGTTGGCTCAACGCCGAATTAGAAAATTGTACGTGAATCGCACGTTTTTGTGCTGATAAGCCAAGCTGCTCCAAAGCAGCGTAAATATTGTTAGACATGCATTATTATTTAATTTTAAATTGTGATGTATTCTACTAAAAAGTTAGGTGGACTGTCTATACAGACCTGTCTATTTATTACTGGTTATTTACACAACACTGACTAGGTTTTGAATATGCCCTTTTTAGCTCAATATCATTATTGATAATGGTCATTTGCAATGATTAAAAACTTGAAAGCGCGCTTAGAGTTTTTTCACCAAACATAAGTGATCAACAGCTCAAGATAAAAAGCTAAAATATCAAACGTATATAATATTAATATTGGATTCTTATTCACGCTCTAAAATACGGGGACCGGATCCTTGGTGTCTCAATACATCTTCTGGATTACGTAAAGGACATTGTTTTAGAGATAAACAACCACAACCGATACACCAATCCATTTCATCTCTTAAACGTGTTAGTTTTTGAATACGCTCATCTAAATCCTTACGCCAATGCGATGATAACACTGACCATTGTTCTGCGGTTAATTTGCTTCCCATAGGATAAACACTTAATGCATTTTTAATTTCCTCCAGAGAAATTCCTACTTTTTGTGCAACCTTAATAATTCCAATATAACGTAAGACAATTGATGGAAAACGACGCTGATTTCCATTTGTTCTAATACTTTTAATTAGCCCTTTCGACTCATAAAAATGCAAGGTTGAAACGGCTACACCACTCCGTTTAGCCACCTCTCCTACCGTCATCATTCGATTAAAATCAATTTTTTCTTCTGTCTGCATTTTGATATTTCTCAATATTACTTGAGGTTTTATAATTCAGCAAAGTACATTTGTCAATTGATCTTAGCTGCCATGGCTTTTCATCATTACAACTCAAAATACAAAAAACGCTATCGCCAATTTAAGCCATTGTAAAAATCTTATCCCTCTACAAATTTTCTGATCAAAGCCCATTGACCTAAATATAACTTGAGGTTTTAGACTGCTTGCCACAGCTGTTATGAATAACAACAAGTTATTCATTTTAAAGGTTTTAATTATCCAGTCTTATTTCTTCAGGAAATATTCTCATGCCATATTTCATTAAATTAAGTTTAGAAAGCCAATGGCTGTGGGCCATCAGCAGATGTTGTCTTGCGCTTCTATTTCTAAGTTCAGGACTTAGTAAAATTCTTGCTGTTGAAACAGGATTTTTGGAAATGCAGGCGGCTGGTCTAGAGCCTGCGTGGTTATTTAATTATGCTTCTGCGTTGATTCTACTTGTGGGCGCATATTGTATTTTATTTGAGCGGCATATGTGGTTCGGCACACTGATTCTTTCTGTATTTTTAGCACTGACAATTGTGATTGTGCATCACTTTTGGAACATGTCTGGTATCCAAGCCAATATCGCCTTTTACTTTGCACTTGAACATATTTCAGTGATTGGCGGTCTTTTAGCGCTGACCATTGCCAGTCATTTTCGACAACAACTCCGCAACCTTGGAGTTGTCGCATGAAAAACAACAAATGGCTTTTTCTAATCGCGATCACTTTAATTCTTGTGGGTGTCGCAATCTATTTTTATTTAAATTCTCGTTCAAGTGAAACGCATCAATCTGGCGCTTACCCTCCAGTCAAAGTGGCTTTGAATACAGTGGTCGAACAAAATATTCCACAAGTGCTTTCCAGTATTGGTGAGTTGGAAGCAATCCGACAAGTCAAAGTGTCAACAGAAACAACGGGGATGATCAAACAGATTTATTTCCAATCTGGACAAGTTGTTCAACAAGGTCAAATACTGGTTCAACTCAATACCGATGTTGAACAAGCTCAATTAGGTCGTTTGCAGGCCAAACTGAAACAAGCCGAAATGGCCTATCACCGCACCAAACTCCTGATTGATAGTCATGCGATTTCAAAGGCAGAAATGGATACAGCATTGGCTGATCGAGATATGACGCGTGCAGAAATCCAACAGCTACAAGCCAGCATAAAACAGAAAGCAATTCGTGCCCCTTTTTCTGGTCTCATGGGAATACGCCAAGTGCATCAAGGGCAATATTTAGAGGCAGGCACTGGTATTGCTAGTCTGGTCGACTTTCGACAAATTCTTGCCAATTTCACATTGGATGAACAATTGGCATCGAGGTTAAAAATCGGACAATCTGTACAACTCAAAATTGATGCATTTCCTGAAAAGTCCTTTACAGCTGTGGTAAGTGCAATCGAACCAATGATCACAACATCGCGAACTGTGCAGGGGCAAGCAATTTTAAATAACCATGATCAACAGTTAAAACCAGGCATGTATGCCAAATTAGACATCCAAGAATCTGAACGCCCAAGCTTGGTCGTTCCTGAAACTGCAATTACCTATACAGCTTATGGCAATACTGTCTTCCTTGCAAAACAAGACCATAACAAGCTGATTGTGCAACGTGTGGCGGTAGTGCTCGGTGAGCGCCATCAAGCCAAAGTTGTAGTCAAATCTGGGCTCAAAGCAGGTGATCAAGTTGTTGTATCAGGACAACTTAAATTAAGTGATGGTATGCAAGTTGAGCCGGCCGTAAATACACTTGAGCGTCCCCAATCTTCCTCGATCAAGCCCAAAGTCTAGGGAGATAAGCGAATGAAATTTACTGACCTTTTTGTAAAACGCCCTGTATTGGCCTTGGTCGTCAGCACCTTGATCTTGCTGGCGGGCTTGTTTTCCCTAAATAAACTGCCTATCCGACAGTATCCTTTACTTGAAACTTCAACGATAAGTATCAATACAGAATATCCCGGTGCATCTGCTGAACTTATGCAAGGTTTTGTCACCCAACCCATTGCTCAAGCAGTATCTTCGGTAGAGGGCATCGACTATCTCAGTTCTTCTACTGTACAAGGTCGCAGTGCTGTAACGTTACGCATGCAATTAAATCGTGACTCGACCGAAGCATTAACAGAGGTGATGGCAAAGGTTAATCAAGTCCGTTACAAACTACCAGAACAGGCATTTGATCCAGTCATTGAACGTTCTTCAGGTGAATCTACCGATGTTGCCTATATCGGATTTTCCAGCGAACAATTGTCCTTGGCTGAATTAACCGATTATTTGTCTAGGGTGGTAGAGCCCATGCTGTCTACAATTGATGGCGTTGCTAAGGTACAGACCTATGGCAGTCAGCGTTTGGCTATGCGGATTTGGTTGGATGCCGATCGTTTGGCCAGTCGTGGGGTAACTGCCGCCGATGTCGCCAATGCGATCCGTCAAAATAACTATCAAGCCGCACCGGGTCAGGTCAAAGGCGAATTGGTGGTTTCAAATGTCAATGTTTCCACAGATCTCACCAGTATTCAGGACTTTAAAAATCTGGTGATACGCAATGATGCTCAAAATCTAATTCGTCTACAAGATGTGGCAACAGTTGAACTTGGCGCTGCTTCGACAGAAACAAGTGCCTCTATGGATGGTAAACCTGCAATTTTTGTTGGTCTACAAGCGACGCCTACAGGCAACCCCTTGGTGATCGTACAGGGAATTAAAGATAAATTGCCTGAGATCAAAAAAACTTTGCCACCGGGGGTTACAGTTAATCTTGCCTATGAAACAGCCCGTTTTATTGATGCCTCTATTGATGAAGTTTTACATACTTTTATCGAAGCGCTGATTATTGTTATTGCGGTGATCTATCTGTGTTTAGGTTCTTTACGTAGTGTCTTGATCCCTGTAGTGACAATTCCACTGTCAATGTTAGGTGCCTTGGGTTTAATGCTGTTATGTGGCTTTAGCATCAATTTACTCACACTTTTAGCCATGGTACTCGCCATCGGCTTGGTTGTAGATGATGCAATCGTAGTGGTTGAAAATGTCCATCGGCATATTGAAGAAGGTGCATCCCCTGTTGCAGCAGCTTTGATCGGGGCACGAGAAGTCGCAGGCCCTGTAATTGCAATGACCATTACACTGGCCGCAGTGTATGCTCCGATTGGTTTAATGGGTGGATTAACTGGTTCCTTATTTAAAGAATTTGCTTTTACTTTAGCGGGCGCAGTTTTGGTTTCAGGGATTATTGCCTTAACCCTATCTCCTGTTATGAGTTCATTTCTACTTCAATCCAAACAGCAAGAAGGTAAAATGGCAAAAGCAGCCGAATGGTTCTTTGAACATTTGACTCAGCTTTACAGTAAATTACTCAATTTTTCCTTACATCATCGTTGGATCACAGTGGTTTTTGCGATCGCTATTTTTATTAGCCTTCCATTGCTTTACCAACTCCCTCAAAAAGAATTGGCGCCCAATGAAGATCAAGCCAGTGTATTGGCAGCCATCAAAGCACCACAACATGCCAATCTCAATTATGCTGAGCACTTTAACCAAAAACTTGACGAAATCTTCTGGACTTTCCCCGAAACCAGTACCACGTGGATTATTAATGGTACAGATGGGCCTGCATCAAGTTTTGGTGGAACAACCCTTTCGACATGGTCTGAGCGAGTGCATTCTGCGGATGAAATTCAACAGCAACTTCAAGCCAAAGTTGGTGATGTAGAAGGCAGCAGTATTTTTGTATTCCAAAATCCTGCGCTTCCCGGTTCAACAGGTGGTTTACCCGTACAAATGGTGTTACGTAGTGCACAAGACTATTCAACCATTTATCAGGCGATGCAGAACATCAAGCAAAAAGCCCGTGAAAGTGGCCTTTTTGTGGTGGTCGACAGTGATCTCGACTTTAATAACCCCGTGATTCGAATCGAGGTTGACCGGGCCAAAGCCAATAGTCTGGGTATTCGTATGCAAGATATCGGTGAAGCCTTGGCGACATTGGTTGGTGAAAATTATATCAATCGTTTTAGTATGCAAGGTCGTGCCTATGATGTGATTCCTCAAAGCATCAATACACAACGTTTGACAGCTCAAGCACTGACACGACAGTTTATTCGTACCGACCAAGGTACACTGATTCCCTTATCGACTGTGGTCAGTCTAAGTGAACAGGTAGAACCCAATAAACTCACTCAATTTAATCAACAAAATGCTGCAACTTTTCAGGCAATCCCCGCCGCTGGGGTTTCCTTAGGTCAAGCTTTAAGTTTTCTGGAACAGGCTGCATCTGAATTACCGACTGGATTTAGTTATGACTGGCAAGCCGATGCACGTCAGTATGTACAGGAAGGTAACGCTTTGCTGTTTGCATTTTTAGCAGCGCTGATTGTGATTTATCTGGTTTTAGCCGCTCAATATGAAAGCCTAATGGATCCATTTATTATTTTAATTACGGTTCCGCTGTCGATCTGTGGCGCATTAATTCCCTTAGCTTTTGGACTTGCCACAGTCAATATCTACACTCAGATTGGTTTAGTCACGCTGATAGGGCTGATTAGTAAGCATGGTATTTTAATGGTTGAGTTTGCCAATGAATTACAAGTTCATGAAGGTTTAGATCGGCGAGCGGCTATTCTAAAAGCTGCTCAAATTCGTTTACGTCCAATTCTGATGACCACAGCGGCAATGGTGTTTGGGCTGATTCCACTCCTTTTTGCCACAGGCGCTGGTGCACATAGTCGTTTTGGCTTAGGGCTTGTGATTGTCTGCGGTATGTTGATCGGGACCTTCTTTACGCTTTTTGTCTTACCTACCATTTACAGTCTGTTGGCTCGTCAACACAATCAAGACCTTCACTCTAGCCGTTTACAAGAGCTACAACAGATTGACCAACAGGCGCAAAAATCATGACGTTGAGTGGGCTGAACGGCCAGCATGCTGCTGTCTAAGCTTCTGTGTATGATCAGTTCGCTTGAATATAATTTTTTGATGATAAAGTTCTATACCTATAGAACTTTATCAATTTTTTAATACGTGATTCTAACCACTGATTTAGAGCGACTGATTTTTAACTACATGGTTCACTCATATTTTTACAGTTGGGTTTTGCCGATTTGATTGTTTTATGATTCTAGAATCTCATTTCGAACCCTGCTTTGATGGTACGGCCAGGAATCGGCATACCGATCACTGTACCAGGATCAAAGTTATAACGATTGGTTAAGTTATCAACATTAAACGAGAGATTTAGATTTGGATTCAGTTTATAGCTCGCAAAAATATCAACTAAGGTTTCCGAAGAAATTTCAGTCACCGCACGCCCACTCACCCCTGTACCCTGTAACCAACCTTTAGGATTTTTCTTTTCAGAATGATATCTGGCACGTACCCCCACATTAAGTTTATTTTCAAACAAACTCTTGCCTAAGCTAATATTAAAAAGTTTACGTGGTGGCAAGCGTGTTGAAATCAGACTCCAAGAATCTCCGACCTCATTACAATCATCTTTCGTCGCTGGGCATACTTTCGGTGCTTGATATAAAGTTCCATTCATGTTCACAAAGAAACTCGGATGCTGATAAGCAAGATTAAACTCTAAACCTTTCAATACAACTTGCTCATAATTTAGGAAAGTATATGAGGTGGTATAAGGCAAAATAAAATCAGGCGTAATCTCATTAACAATATCTTTACGTTGGACCCCTTGGGTAAGGAAATTTTGGGTTTGATTACGGAAATAATTGATATTGAATTTTAACTGATCTGCTTCAGTGAAAACGTTATCGTTGTGCCCAATGAAGCCAAACTCAACAAGACGAGAATTTTCTGATTTAATCGGCAGATCTGGATCATAACTAAAGGTTTGTTTGGAAACCGTCGATTCAAACAAACTTGGACTGCGGTACATATTGGAGAGTTTTGCATAGACATCAATACCATTCAGCAACTGATAATTCAGCTGCGCCATCCAGTCGATCTTTCCGTCATAATCTCGAAGCGCATAGCCTTTGTCATTTAAATCGGAATTGGCGACCGGTCTCATTGCGACATACTGGTCTCCATAATCCTTAACTTTTGCCTTATGCCATTTACTGCCTAAACTCAGGGTAAAATCTTTAAAGATATAATCGCCATTGAGAAATAGAGAGGACTCTTGACGTAATCCATCACGTGCGATTTCAGTATCAATAAGGTTTTGTGGCTTCATCCGTTGCTCGTCATATGTCAGACCATAATTCAAGGTTAAAGCATCAATTTTACTGGTGTTTTCTAAATTAATCCCACTACGATAGTCCTGAAAACTTCCCCAGTATTGGTCGCCATAATGAGAATTGGCGATGCCAAGCATGCCATTGTGCTGGCGATATTTGGCATTGGTATGCCAAACCCCTAACTCTAAATCAAACCACTGATTATTCTTGGGCTTATAGGTATAGTTGGCACTGAATGCATTAATCGCTGCGGTTCCAAGGGACCATTGTGGCATGGTATATGCGCCCTCTATATATTTGGGTAGAACATAATCACCATCGATATATCCCCAAGGTGGAGAGTTGGGATCAATCACTTGCGATCTATTCCAATAAAAAGCCATGACCTCACCCGCTTTTTGCATATGGCGCCGCATATTCACTTCAACACGATGTTCGTCTGTAATATTCATACCCGCTTTGATGATGCCAGAATCACTTTTATAACTGGTATTTACCACCTCTTGACCGGGTCCAACATCAACAATATCTCGCGCTTCATAATAATCAATGCCATGTTTTCCAGCATAGTAATTACCGACTTCGCGTTTACTATAAGCAGCCACCAGATCGAATACATCATTCCGATAAGCAGCAGCGATTGTGCCAGCGCCATTTTGAAAATTATTCGAGGACAGTTTATTACGAAGCAGATAAGACATCTGTTCACGCTCATTATCTGAGGTCTGTGGTGCTTTGTTATTGTTATAAAAACTGCCTTTTAGCATGACACCTGATTGACGATTAGGCAGCAAAATATCGTTTGCACTGAGTGTACGCATTTTCACGATTCCGCCAATACCGCCCACACTAAATTTCGCTCGCGATGCGCCTTTTTCGACTTCAATCTGACTAATCAAATCCATATCGATATAAGTTCGGTCACTCTCTCCTTGATAGCCTCGAAAGGTATGACTGGATTGTAGGCTACCATCAATAATTACAGGGACACGTCCCTCACCTTGTACTCCACGGATACCAATATCTATTGCACCCGCTTCGTTACGCAGGCTATTGACTTGTACACCAGCGATATCAGAAAACACATCACCATTCCCCGTGCCTCTAAATCGGCTAATGTGTTCACGATTCAGCTGTGTTGTATTGACCTTTTGTTTTTGTTGTACAGCATTGACTTTAATCTGAGGAAGCGTAACAACATCACTGTCCATATTATTGAAAAGCGAAGTGTTATTTAACGGAGTGCTTGTATTTCCAGTCGCAGTGTTTTTCTCTGTATTCGGTTTAGCTGAGCCAGATTTAGCAATTAAGACATAAGTCGAACCTTGCTGCTCTACCCGAAAAGGGTGATCTGTAAGCAAATAATCGAAGCCTTGCTTTACACTATAATGCCCGGTAATTCCTTTACTTTTCAACCCTTTTAAAATATTTGCATCATAACTTAAGGCAATACCCGACTGTGCTGCAAAACTTGATAACACATAGCCCAACTGATTCTCTGAAATTTGATAATATTTTTCTGGCGCTTTTTTCGCTGCCATTGAAACATTGGGAGTAATTTGTGCATAAACACCACTGATACAAAAGCACTGTATTAACATGGCTAGAGTTTGTTTTTTAAACTTCATAGGAACGCCCACACTTGTGAATGATTTTCATTTTCAATAATCATTACCCAGTGAATTGTTAAAACATGACATGAAAATTTATATTTTTTCTGGTCTGGTCCAAATCCAGATCAACCCAATCAGCAAAATGACCAGCAGGCTAAGTTTTAAGTGCAGATGCAGTGAAGACACCATTAACATTGTCGTACCGAATAAAATACTCAATGTCATCATCCATTTACGTGAACGCGAAATCTGTTTAAAACCGCCACGATACTGTGCGAGCAACATTGCCATATAACGATTTTGATGTAACCAACGATGCAAGCGTGCTGAACCTTTTGAGGCAAAAATCGTTGCTAAAAAGAGGAAATCAAAAGTTGGGATCCCTGGCAATACAATGCCCACCACAGCGAGAACAAGACACAAAATTGCCAAGATGATGCAGATCACACGCACTACTGAAGATGAATGTAAATTTGCGGATGGCGTTACTGGCAAAGACGCTAACAGCGTTAAGTCTTTGCCTTGTGTGTGATTGCTAACAGAAGACACTTTCTTCATGTTGAATGAATGTCTTTTAATAATGCGCCAAAATAATCAAAGGCTTGTTGAGCAGCGTAAATGACGCGATCTTGCTCGTCTTGAGTAAAGTCAGCCTGATCAAGTTCCTCAATAAAGTGTTTCCAGACTTTGGCCCGCCCTTCTGGATAGGCAGCTAAATTTCTCGCAGCAAAATCTGCGGAAAACCCCAAACTTTGTTGTGCTTGTTTAAATAAGAATGCTGCACCCAGCGTAGAACCTTCTGATACATAGATCCAACCCAGCGCTTCAGGAAAGCCGACAGTTTCAGTAACCAAGGCCAACGGCTCTGGTTCGATCTGAAGATCTTGTAGATCTAAGTAAGCCGCTTGTGAACGCCCACGAATATCTAAATCAGAAATCAAGGCTGCGACCTTGGAATGTTGAAATAAATATTCGACATTTTTTTGAAAATAATACTGCGACAAAGTAAATTTTGCATAATGTGCGACGTCTTTAAATACTTGGGCTTTTTCCATTAATTGATGCATATATTCATGTTGACTGGCTGTCTCTGTTTTTAAACGAGATGCAAGGCGGTTGAGTGTGAATGACGTGCTCATCAATTTTCTCCAGTTTGTTTGGTTTAACTGTATTACCCGCCTTGTCTGTAAAAACTGACATCATTTCTTAATTATTTTTACTTTTCTGATTTTCAGCTTTAGGCTGAATACTCAACACACGATCCCCGAAATAACGTTCTACTTTGATTGGATAGCTGAATTGCAATGCTGTTTGTAAGGTGCCAAAGTCATTGACTGGATATGAACCTGAAACTTTTAACGACTTCAATTGAGGGGCAATATCTATATATTGGTGTTGATAGCGCCCAATCTCTTGAAGCAATTTTTCCAACGGCATTTCAAAAGCCATGACCATATGGTTTTTCCATGCCAATATATTCGGATCTAAACTTTGTAATGCTTTAAAATTGCGATCATCAAAGCATAGCTGCTCACCAGCATGGACAATTTTAGTGTGTTTGGACTGGTTCAAACTGACTTTCACTGCGCTTTCTATGACGCCTAGACAGGTTTGCTTTTCACTGTTGTTGAAATACTGAACATTAAATACAGTGCCAAGCGCTTGCAGATTTGCCGATTCAGTTTCGACCAAGAATGGGCGATAAGCATGATTTTTTTCTTTGGCCGTACGTATTTGTATTTCGCCATAATGTAATTTTACAATACGTTGTTGCGCTGTATAACGCACGTCCAAAGCCGTATGGGTATTTAATTGAAGTTGTGTCCCATCTTCCAGCTCAACCTGTTTCTGCTGACCCACCGCAGTACGATAATCCGATAACCATATATAGCGATAATCCGAGTTCCATAGCATGACACTGCCAAAACACAGTAAACAGGCAAGCACCAGTTGTTTGTTTAAATTAAATTGGGCATTTTTCTTGCCTTGCTGAATCAGCTGCTGCCCATCTTCGGGAAATTCCTCAAGGCTATACAATAAGCGTTCGGCTTTAGACCATGCAGCTTGGTGTTGGGAACTTTGCTGTTTCCATTGTTCAAATTCAAGCTGTTCAGTTTCATTCAATGGTGCGTGTTGGATTTTAATGATCCATTGCGCTGTTTCTTGATAAATTTGATCATGCAACATGCAGGCATTAATCCATAACAGCTAAACATTGACTCAGTACTGAAACCAGATCACGCATCACGGTTCGGGTAGAAATATTTAAGCGTGTTGCAATTTCCTGTTGAGTCAGCCCTTCTAATTGTGACCAAATAAAGACCTGTTGCTGGCGCTCAGGCAATTGATTGAGTAATTGATTAATCAAACATAAAGATTCAATTGCCGATATTTTTTGCTCAGGTGTAATTTCATCATATTCAGGTCTGCTTGAAAGCGCCTCTAAATAGGCTTTTTCAATCGATTTACGTTGATACCAATTAATCAAGATTCCCTTGGCAACAGTGGTCAAAATTGCACGCGGCTGATCAAAATACAATTCATCTTTACGCTTTAAGATACGCAGAAAAGTATCATGGGCTAAATCAGCGGCATCTTCACTATGGTTGAGGCGACGTTTTAACCATTGATATAACCAAGAATGGTGATGACGATATAGCGTGCTAATAGGATCAGACATGTTTAAAGAGAATGAGAATTATTAGCAATATCTTAGCAAAAAAATAAAGAAAATGAGAGCTCAGTTTGCCCTTTTAATTGAATTTTTTAATTTATCCAACTCATTTATAAGACTACGCAACATACTCGAATGGGATATATGGTAATTCTAAAAGAAGATTTAATTTAAAATTATTATACTTTTATCAAAAGTTTATCGCTTTTAAATAAAAAATTTCTCGACCATCCTCAAGATGACCGAGAAACTGTTTATTACGTATTGACTATAATTTATTGACTGATCGCTTGATCCATATTTTTAGCAAATTGTTGAATATCACTGGCTTGAATTGTTGTTTTACCTTTGCCAATCACTTGAAATTGTTGTGCTGCCGTTTCCTGCATTTTGACTTTACCTGTTGCGATATTGGCATCAAAACGTTGCATAAACTCATCCACATATTCCTTCTCAGTGACAATATGATCACCATTCACATCTGTTGCAAAATATTGTTTGTCACGCGTTGTTAGATAATCTCCAAGCGTTACATAGTTTTTCCCTTGACCATATTGGCTAATAAATTCGTTGATGTTACTTGGCATCGGCATCGAAATTGGTAGTTTCACGCGGAATCCATCATGCGTTGCATTACTATTGCCCGCTAATTTGGCATCTTCTGCATTTACTAAACCATCCAAGTTTTTATCAAACTCATTAAAGGTTTTTAAACCTGTCTCCTGAAATTCCTTTAAAGTCAGTTTCTGGTCTTTATTATTATCGAGAATGCCATAACGTACATGCGCCTGTTTTTCTGACATTTCACGGCGCTGTTTAAGTAATGGCTCTAAACGTGCTTGCTCGTATTGAACAAACTGCACTTGATTGACTTTTTTATTCGCCTTAAACAATTCGGCATAGTCCTGAGTATATTGCTTAATTAAAGTGCTACTGTTCTGCTCTTTATTATTAGGATGGTAAAGCACATATAATGCATATGCCTGTTGATAAGCATTGGATTGATCGACTGTAGCAGCAATCGCTGATCCAGCAGTTGCCATTGCAGTTAAACTGGTCATCCATAGCGCCAATTTTTTCATGTTCGTTTCCTTGGAGGTGAATATTTGTTGAATTAAAAAATTCTTTCCATTTTGCTATTTAAACAATCAATATTTAAATTCGATACTTGCCACAACATTACGTCCTGGTTCAGCAGCACGATCGATTACACTAGCCTGATTCGCCCCTGTAATTGTTCCCACAGCAGCATAATCCCAATAGGTCTTATCAAAGATGTTATTCAATGCCACGTTCAGCTTGGCAAACTTGGTCACATTCCAATATGCGGATAAGTCAAATACGGTATAACCTGCCACATTCTGATATTTGATATCATCCTGATAAGAACTGACATCTCGCGTTGCCATCCTTCCACCAACAGCAGTTGCGGTCATGCCTAAGCCAAAGACTTTATTTGGATCATCATAAGCAAAGGTAAAGCTGCCTTTTTCTGGCTGAACAGAATTTACACCACTTTTTCCGCCATTTTTATTTTTTGCCGAGCCTTTGGTTTTACCTGCAACAAGTGCAAGACTATAGCCATCTGAGTTTTGAATAAACTGACCTAAGTCAATTCGTGTTGAAAGCTCTCCACCCCAGATCTGTGCATTAGCTAAGTTTTCTGCGCGATAGTAGCCAAAAGGATATTGAGGCGTATTGCCATAGTTAAAGTAGTCGATAAAATCTTTATATTTGCTGTAGAAACCTGTCAAATCAAATTTAATCCCTTCAATTGAGGTGTTTCTTAAACCCACTTCGAAAGCATCACTGGTTTCTTTTTTTAAGTTCGAATTACCAACCACAATATAAGCAGGATTAGCTAACATTGTTTGATAAATCCCGCCAATTTCAGTTGGCGATGGAATACGATTACCTCTTGAATATTTTAAATAGCTATAATTATCTGGGGTAAACTGATAACTTGCAGAAAAACTTGGCGAAACATAATTATAGTCTTTGGCTTGTATATCACTATAAGAGGTAATTTCAGGTCTAAACTCCTGACGTTCAAAACGAACCGCTGGAGTTAGAGTTAAATCTCGTCCCAATACATCCAATCGGATATCATCAGCAACATAAGCAGAGTAACGTTTTAATTCAGAATTTAATAAATAACTACCTTGATATATGCTTGTAATTGGAACGCCATTACGAAGATCTAATTTAGTACTTGCGTAATCTTTCTTGTCTGCTGTAATGCCATATTTAAGCTTTTGGTTTGTAAATTCTTTGCTTGCTTCAATTTTTATACCAGTATTTTTCTCTTTATAAGTGGTTGAAAAATCACGTGCAACTGTCGCACTATTCATAAACGAAGTATCAGTATCATTGTTCGATTCCTGATACCATATTTTACTGTTTAATTTATCAAAGAGCACAAAGTCATTCGGTCTATAAATATAATCAATACTCAATTGTGTTCGATCTATTTCTTGGTGTTGTTTTGCATCGCTCTTAAAATTAGAGAATAAATCGGCTGCAATATTATCTGTGTCAGACTTTTTCTTATAATAATCCGCAGTAAAATTTAGTTGGTGTTGGTCAGATACATTCCACAATAATCGGGTAAGCACTGCATCCGAGGTCCAATCTGCTGGAAAAGCTGCCGTTTTTGAATTTGGTTTGGTTTCACTTCCCTCACGATGCGCATAAGCCACAAGTGCTTTGAGATCATCATTACCGACAGCGCCTGTCACAGAACTTAACCATGCGCTGTCCGCAGAGCTATAACCTGCTTTTAATGTTCCAGCGACTGTTTTGCCATCAACTAAATAATCTTCTGGTGATTTGTTTTTAAAAGAAACCCGACCACCAATACCATCTGTCGATACATCCGTAGTTCCTGAAACAATATCGACACTGGTAAACATCTCTGGTTCAATATAATCCCGACCAGCGCCGCGCTTGCTCATGCTTTTAGGTGGTACATAAGTACTTACTGTTGCCTCGGCTAAATCTACCCCATCTACATCTAAGCCAATTCGATTTGCATCTATACCACGGATGTTATAACTACTGGTGCCAGTACCATCAAAAAATGTTCCACTCCCTCCAACGGAAAACGGCGCATTGACCAAAGGCAAATATTTCACAATACCTGCCATATCGGTTACACCCGTCTTATCCATGTTTTCTCGGTTGATTGAAGTTCGAGAAACAGGCGCATCATTTTTATATTCGGCATAGACCGTAATCGTCGTCAAAGCATTCTCATTCTTTTCCAATTTACGCTTTTCGGAATTATTCTCTTCTGCATAGCCTACCGTAGTGATGCTTGCTGTCATTAACGCAAGCAAACATAATGACAAATAACGTGGTTTTAAAACCGCAGTATCAGACTTGGCTATATTATATAGCGCAACAGGGTTTAGATTCATGAGGGAGAAACCTTATTAAATGATATTAATCATCATTAAATGTGTATATTTCGACTCATCCAGTATGTTCAAATCGGGAGTGAAATCATGGATTACAAATATACACATACAACTTAACAAATGATAATAATAATCAATAACAATATCATTTACAATAACAGTGTTTCTAGATGGACTTTTTAACATCAACAAAACCAATCAAGATATTGAAAAATAATAAATATTTATAATTTAACTTCACTTTTTATAAAAGTTTGAATATGATTTTTTGGGGGTAGTATGTATTTTTGGATGATCTTACTGTCTTAAAATTCGTATATTTTGTATTGTTTGTATTTTTACAATGTCGTTTTCAGTTTAGATTTTCTCACCCTAATTGCTCTATTTTTAATATAAAAACTTATTGCATCTTTCCTGTTTATTTCTCTTTAATTTCTCGTTATATTTAGGTTTGTTCAATTTTTATTCTAATTGGCTTTATTAAAATATAAACACTCAAATATTAACCATAATAATCAAGTATTATAAAAATTCTAACAGCAAAAAATATTAATTTTTAGGTTTTAGCATAAAATTGATTTCGTGATTTTTTATTCAAGGCTTGCTCGGCTTTTTCTAGGGTTGAGGATTTTTCATTGATGCCCTATTTCTGAGTTTGCCCGTGCTTTTATCCAGTCACTAAATGCTTTAACTTTAGGTAATTCATTATTTTTCAATGATGTAATATAGTAGTGCTGATCACATTTTAAATACATGTTTTTAAATGGCATTACTAGCTCACCACTTTCCAAGTCTTTTTCTACTAGTTTTTTACGTCCCATGGTAATACCCAAGTGATTTTTAGCAGCAATCAAAGCCAGATCAGATCGGTCAAAACTCATCTTTGAAGAAGGATCCATATTTACATTAAAATGCTGCGTCCAACTGTTCCATTCATCTGCGCCTGTGCCGTTACTCCATGCTTGGCAGTCATGCAGCAATGTGCAGTTTTTTAAGTTGTCTAGATGATCGTAGAGGTTAAATTTTTCAGCATATGCCGGACTACATACGGGGATAATATATTCGTCCATTAAATACTGATAATTCAACTGAAAAGACGGTTGATTGTCAAAATAAAGTGCAATATCAATTCCACTACGTTGAAAATTTACATCCTCATTACCCGTTAAAACTGAGAGTTGGATCAATGGATAGCGTTGAATGAAATCAGGCAATTGGGGCACTAACCAACACTGAGCAATCGATGGTCTTGCATAAATCGTGAGTGAGCCAACAAGTTGCTGATTTTGCAGTGCCTTAATTTCAACGTTTAACGAGTCTAATGAAAATTGTAAAGCAGCTAAAATCCGCTGTCCCTCAGTGGTTAACTTTACTTTACGATGCAAACGTAAAAACAGTTTGATATTAAGTTCTTTTTCTAACAAATTAATTTGGTGACTTACCGCACTGGGGGTTAAAGACAGTTCTTCAGCAGCGAGTGCAAAAGATTCATGTCTTGCCGCAACTTCAAATGTATACAGTTTTGAGAGCTGAAAACCGGTTAGATTTTTATGTGCTTTGGTCATGCCTTTTCCTTTTTGCTGAAACAAAATGATTGATCACATGCTTCTTGCTGTCCTATGCCCATATAAATAACGTATAAATCATTTAAAAATCAAAATTTATTTAGGATTTATTTTTCAAGTGAATTATTTTAACCCGTAGATCAAATATCATCGTTTGACGGATTTCTCTGGTTTAACTTCAATAGACAAAGAACAACTTTTGTCACAGAGATATATGGTATGGAAACCAATTTCGTGGATGTCTGTATATTATTAACCAGTATAGGGTTAATTATTTTCACTATTTTAAAATTTAAACTGCATCCCTTTTTATCTTTACTTCTGGCAAGCTTCTTTGTCGGTGTAGCAATGAAAATGCCATTACTGGATATGGTCAATGCAATTGAAAATGGGATTGGAAGCACCTTGGGTTTCCTTGCTACAGTCATTGCATTGGGTACCATTCTCGGCAAAATGATGGAAATCTCTGGCGCCGCTGAACGTATCGCACTGTCTTTGCAGCGATGTCACTGGATATCCAGTGATGTGGTCATGGTGTTGATTGGGCTATTTTGTGGCATCACTTTATTTGTAGAAGTTGGTGTGGTTTTATTAATTCCCTTGGCTTTTTCTATAGCGCAGCATACCAAAACCTCTTTGTTTAAATTGGCTATTCCATTATGCACAGCATTAATGGCTGTACATTGTGTGGTACCGCCACACCCTGCCGCACTTTATGTCACCAATAAACTAGGGGCTGATGTCGGTACCGTGATTATTTTTGGCTTAATGGTGGGTTTAGCAGCCGCACTGGTTGGTGGCCCACTGTTTTTAAAATTAGTTGGTCAACGTTTACCGTTTAAAGCAGTACCTGTCGAGTTTTCAAAGCTCGCCCTGAAAGAAGAACATAGCTTACCCTCTTTAAAAATCACCTTATTTACGGTATTTCTTCCAATCGGATTAATGTTAATCAAAACTGTGGCTGAATTAAATAGTCATACATCCACTCAGCTTTCACACATTTTAGGCTTTATCGGCAATCCGATCACCGCCATGTTTATTGCGGTATTTGTTGCCTACTACACCCTTGGTCTACGTCGTAATATGCAGATGGGAAGCTTATTAAAAGCCACAGAAGACTCATTTTCTTCAATTGCCAACATCTTATTTATCATTGGGGCTGGTGGTGCATTTAACAGTATTTTAAAAGCCAGTGGTTTAGCTGACTCAATGGCTGTTACGCTTTCCCACTTGCATATGCATCCAATTTTACTTGCTTGGTTGGTTGCGCTGATTTTACATGCAGCTGTAGGCTCTGCCACTGTTGCAATGATGGGTGCAACTGCAATCGTTGCGCCAATGTTACCGCTCTATCCGGATATTAGTCCTGAAATCATGGCGATTGCGATTGGTTCAGGTGCCATCGGTTTTACCATTGTGACCGACTCTCTATTTTGGTTAGTCAAACAATACTGTGGTGCTACATTAAACGAAACCTTTAAATACTATACCTCTGCAACTTTCCTTGCCTCCCTCACCGCATTGGGCTGCACCTTCCTGCTTTCTCATTTTATTTAAGCCTTTAGGAGTATTTTATGAACGCTCAACAGATTAATCAGCTTATTGCCCAATATCCAATTGTTAAAGACCTTATCGCACTCAAAGAAGTGGCGTGGTTTAATCCCAATTTTACCTCACTGGTAGAAGGGCTGCCCTATGTCGGGTTGGACCAAAAAGATATTGATGATGCCAGTGCACGTTTGACACGCTTTGCACCCTATTTGATGAAAGCCTTTCCAGAAACAGCGGCATCTCAAGGTATTATAGAATCCGAACTGGCAGCGATTCCTCAAATGCAGCAACAGTTGGAACAGTATTTTGGACAATCGATCCATGGTCAATTATGGCTTAAAAAAGACAGCCATCTTCCAATATCGGGTTCAATTAAAGCGCGTGGTGGTATCTATGAAGTGCTTTGTCATGCTGAAAAACTTGCGATTCAAGCACAACGCCTAAACATTGAGGATGATTATGCAAAACTGGATAGTCCAGAGTTTAAACAGTTTTTTAGTCAATACAGTATTGCGGTCGGTTCTACAGGCAATTTAGGCCTTTCTATTGGCATTATGAGTGCAAAATTAGGCTTTGATGTGACTGTGCATATGTCAGCAGATGCGCGTCAATGGAAGAAAGATAAGTTACGTGCGCACAATGTTACAGTAGTTGAATATGCTGAAGATTATGGTGTTGCCGTAGAACAAGGCAGAAAGGCAGCATTAGAAAATCCAAACTGCTTTTTTATCGATGATGAAAACTCACAAACCTTATTCTTAGGTTATGCAGTTGCTGGGCAGCGTTTAAAACAACAATTAGAACAAAAAAATATTTTGGTTGATCAACAACATCCTTTATTTGTTTATTTACCTTGTGGTGTTGGCGGAGGCCCCGGTGGCGTTGCATTTGGCTTAAAAATGGCCTTTGGTGATCATGTACATTGTATTTTTGCCGAGCCGACCCATTCACCTTGTATGTTACTCGGTGTTGCAACAGGTTTACATGATGAAATTTCAGTTCAAGATCTGGGTATAGACAATATCACCGCTGCTGATGGCCTCGCTGTTGGGCGAGCATCTGGCTTTGTTGGTCGAGCCATGCAAAGGTTATTAGACGGTTTTTATACATTAACGGATGAAACCATGTATGTACTCTTGGGCATGCTCAATGATGCAGAACAGCTTAAATTAGAACCTTCTGCGTTGGCGGGTATGCTTGGACCAATTTTGACCAATCAACATCAAGACTATGCCGCGCTACATCACTTTAACCAACAGCAATTGGAAAATGCTAATCATATTGTCTGGGGGACTGGAGGAGGAATGGTTCCAGATGAAGAAATGGAAAAATATTTAACCCAAGCGAAAGCCTATAAAAAATAATTTGTATAGCCTTGATTCTCACAGACCTTGATCTCATCAGAATCTGGGGCGATAGCAGATAAATAAAGTGATTATTCTCTATCGCCCTCAATTAAAGACTTGAGTCAGGATTTTCCATCTGGAATTAAACGATCCCACCATTGACTCGAAGGACTTGGGCGTTGACCCAATTACTCGCTTCATTTACGGCGAAATCCAACACTGCGGCAATATCTTCTACAGTGCCTAAACGCTCTAAAGGTGCAGCTTTGCTTAACTGAGCAATCAATTCATCACTTTTGCCTTCAAGAAAAAGTTCAGTTGCCGTAGGCCCAGGTGCAATTGCGTTTACCGTAATATTTTTTCCTCTTAACTCTTTGGCTAAAATAGCTGTTAAGGATTCAATAGCAGCTTTTGAGGCAGTATAAACACCATAAGTTTCGAGCTTCATTCCCACCACACTGCTGGATAAATTAATAATTTTACCGCCCTTTTGCAGTCGCTTAGCAGCTTCACGCATGGTATATAAAGGGCCTTTAATATTAATTGCTAAAACTTGATCAATACTTTCATCGTCTAATTGTTCAATCTTACTTAATTTCAAAATCCCTGCATTGTTGATCAGCACGTCCAATCGACCATAGGTTTGAATTGCATAATTAAATAATGCAGTCACTTCATTAGAATGGCTGATGTTGGCTTTAAATAGACTCGCTGTTCCGCCTAACGCTTGAATGCTGCTCAAGACATGCTCCGCCTCTTTATCATTACTGGCATAATTGATAATGATCTTATGGCCTTGCTGTGCCAATAAGCTGGCAGTAAATGCACCAATTCCGCGAGAAGCGCCTGTAATTAAAATCACTTTTTCTTGCTGTGTATGACCTGTTGTATGCATCGTGATGACCTCATGGAGTAAAATATACCTCTAATCGCTTCTATGATACTGTTCAGATAAAACCAGATAATCTAGTTAAACCTGACATCTTTATCCGAATAAATCGAACAATTGGAATGGCGTATGGATAAACTCAATGCAATGTCTGCTTTCGTCAATGTGGTTGAACAACAAAGTTTTACCAAAGCTGCGCAGATCTTAAATCTGCCACGCTCAACCCTGACCGATGCAATTAAACAATTAGAATTCCAACTCAATACGCGCTTATTGTTGCGTACCACGCGTCAGGTAAAAGCAACCGATGAAGGCCATATTTATTATGAGCGCTGCAAATATATCTTGGGTTATATCAATGAGTCTGATCATGATTTTCTTGATGCAAAACCTCAAGGGCCTTTAAAAATCGCAGTTCATGGTATTTTTGCTGCGCATTTTATTCTGCCAAAATTAAATGATTTTTTAACTGAGTTTCCACAGATACAGTTGCAACTCACCGAAAGCGACCGTTATGTAGATCTGATAAAAGAAGGCATTGATTGTGTCATTCGTATAGGTCAGCTCAATAACAGTGAGTTAATTGTCAGGCATCTGGGCGATATTCAACAAGTGACATTAGCCAGTCCAAAATACTTAGAAAAATATGGCACACCACAACGCTTAGACGATCTGCAATCACATTTTATGGTCGGATTTTATTCTTCTGCTCGACAAAAGCCACTGCCGCTTGAGTTTGTGACAGGCAAGAAAACACAGTTTTTTGAATTGCCGTTAAAGATTCAAGTCAATGGTGCAAATACCTATGCAGCAGCAGCCAAACAGCATTTTGGCATCATCCAAGCACCACGTTATGGTTATTTATCTGAGCTAGAGCAAGGCACACTTTGTCAAATTTTAACTGACTATCCTGTTCCATCCCTGCCTATTTCTTTACTTTATCCATCAAAAACACTGGTTTCACCACGACAAAAAGTTTTTATCGAATGGATTGTGCGATTGTTTCAGGATAATCGATTGCTCTAAGGTATAAAATTAAAAAAATTATCAAGACTTCTGTCTATATAATCCCCCCTACTTAATTCATCTAATTGATTTATATCAAGTCATTGATCATAAATAGAACTTATGTTTTTGAATAAAATTTTATACACAATTGGTTATCAATTTGTTTTTTGTACTTTTGAATCCTAGATGGTTATTCTACCGCAGGGCGACATGGATGTCGCCGTTGGGCGGGGGTACAGGACGTACCCCTCGCCAAACAGAAGATTTTTGTCATCTTTTCATCTCTGAAAAGTGAGGCATCGCCTACACAAAGCTATTTAAACTTTGAATGTAAGGTGTGGCATTGTAAGCTTTTTATAATCAAATAATTTACCTACCCATCTATTTGATTTAATTAAAAATATTAATTAAATCAAATAATATTCTTGTGTATGAGTTTTTGACAGGTTGACCATAAAGACTAACCATAAATAGATCATATTGACTCATCTTAATTTGTATTCGTACGCTTAACATTTTCTAAATCTAAGGCTTATACACCAACACTCAATTCCTGACTCCAAGTTGAATCAGGTTGTTGATAAAGATGCCAACACATATTTTTAACCGAATCCATCAAGGCAACATTCTGACTATCCCAACTTTCCAACATACAATAGGTAATATGGATGCCTTTAGGATGAAACTCTCTTGCCAAAGATTGTGCCAATGCCCGAATACTGGCAAACATACTCTGAGTTAAGCCATTGTTTTCAGCGAAAAGGTTGGGCTGTGTTCCTAGAAAGATCAAAGTTCCTTGTGACTTTATCAGCATCTGTCGAATGATCGCTTGGGAAATATTTACCGCAGCCAAACCAGTATTTTGCCAAAGCTGTTCGATCTGTTGGACTGAAGCATCGGAATTCGACAATGATTTTGAAAAATCAGCTTGGAAAATACATAGTTCAATTGAATGCCCTGTTCGTTGAATATAGCCAACTAAATTTTTTAAAGCAGTCGGATTGATCAGATTCAAACGAACCCGCTTTAGACCTGAATCTTGTTGCTCAATCTTTAGATTAGTTTGCGTAGGATCATGCTGAACTTGATATACAGGCATTGTGCTGTTGTGTGCTTGATGCACAAAAAGCTGGCTGAGCGAGTGAGTTTCATTGCCAATAACAACGATACAGCCCTGTAGTTTGGATTTTTTTCTCAGCAATGGAGGAATTAAATTGTACATATTAGAATTTCTCCTGATAAGGACGTAAATCCAGCTCATGGGTCCATAAATCACGCTTTTGTTGATAAAGCATCCAATAATTTTCAGCAATCGCTTCGATATTTAAACCACCTGTGCCTCGTGTAAGTCTCAGTAAGCGTCCTAAACCAAATACCGCCTTATTGACACGATCACCATCGACCATGCCATCAACAATAATATGTGCAACATGGATGTTTTGAGGCTTATACATCTGGGCGAGATGCATCGCATAATTACGTAATGCGGATTTGCCCATGGTAAATGCCGCAAAAAAAGGTTTACCACGAAGAGATGCACTTGCCCCGGTAAAAATCAGTGTGCCATATTGCTGCTGTTCAAAGATTTTTAAGGCTTGTTGTGACACTAAAAAAGCCGATAAAAAAGTAGAACGCCACATTTGAGTAAAAAACTGAAGTGAGGTCTTTAAAAAAATTGAGGGGATATTGCCCCCCACATTATGAATAACAGCGACGAGATGCTCCTTTTGCGCATTCCTCTCCGCAAAAAAAGCCTGTACTTGTTGTTCATTTTCAGCATCCAAAGCATGTGCTACGGCGTGTCCACCTTGCGCATTGATTGAATCAGCCACGGCTTGCACTTTCGCTAAAGTACGCCCCACAACATGTACTTTTAATTTTTCTTGAGCAAAACGACGACAAACTGCTGCTCCAATTCCTTGTTCAGCACCTACGCCCATAACAACCACACATGGAAGTGTTGCTATATTTTGAGATGTTGCATTCTGCGTATTCATAGCAAGTCTATCCATTGAGCAATAGAAGGATAAGCTTTAATTTTAGCGCCCCAAATTTTACTGGTGCGGACAATCTCTAAAAGCTGCGAACCTACTGCAATATCAGCCAGTGTTTTATCTTCGCCAACCAGCCATCCTGTTTGCGCCAACACCAATTCGATACGTTCTAAATGACGAGTAAATTCCGCTTCAATATCCTGCTTAGCCATACGACCTGTACCCTGCATTTTAAGTTGCAGGTTTAATGTTGCTTTGAGCAAGGGTTTTAACAGATATATTTCATGTTTGGGGCGACCTTTTGCACTCATTTCAACCGCATGATCTAAAGCATCAGCATCACTGACACGAAAGTGCACCTCATAGAAATATAACAACTCGTCTGACCAATCTTCCCAAAGCTCAACATAGGCCTTTTGTAAAGGATCTTCAGGATATAAACGTGGTAAGTCTGGGTAAGCATCATCAAGATAACGTGCAATACGGGTACTGTCCTGAATACGTTGAGCATCAATATCTAGAACAGGAACCTTGCCTGCTTTACTGAGCATTGGCACTTTTGCGCCCAGTACACCGTTATAATCCACAGTCTGATAAGCAATCCCTTTAAATTGCAACATCCTGGCAACTTTTTGGCAAAAAGGTGAGATTTCCCATTGATGTAATACAACTGAATTCATTTTATATTCTCAGCTTAACTTTGAGTCGATTGATATTCGATGAACTACATCACAGGATCAGCACTTAATACTTCAAAGGCCTGATTCAAAGGCGATAAATCAAAAAATCTGAATTAAAAGCCCTGATCCAAAAATTCTAGTTCAAAACCATGATGCAGAAATAGAATCTTTCAACGACGGATGATCATATTGGTTGCTGTTGCATGTGCATACAATTTTCCTTCTTCATCTCGAAGATAGCCTTCTGAAATGACTAAGTTTTTCCCTACGTTGATGACTTTACCTTCAGCAATTAACTTTTTATTAAACGGCATCGGACGGCACATTTTTATCGCAAGATCAGTAGTTCCATAGCCCTCACCCGCAGCCAAGACGGTATGTGTAGCACACCCTGTTACTGAATCCAATATCGTTGCGGCAAAACCACCATGTACCCCACCCAATGGATTGCTATGACGTTCATCCGCAATGGCCATAAATACAATGCGACCATATTCAACGTCTCCGACTTCCTCCATCCCCATAGTTTTTGCAATACCAGGCGCTGGCACCAGTCCTTTTTGGAATGCTTGCATAATTTCTAGGCCAGTCATATTGAGTGGATTCATCACTATTTCCTATTTTGATAAATAAAATATTTATTGGATAAAGCTTGATTGCTCAGGGGATAAACCAATTTTTACTTTAGTTTGCGCGACAATTTCGGATTCATCAGTATCATTCGGATGAAAATCAAACTGATAATAAGAGAAAAATTGCGGTATCAGCTTACGATAGGCTTGTACTGTAAACCCAGCAAACTTAGTCCAAGACTTAAGGTTTAATAATTGTTTATCTCTCGACATCAACACCACTTGATATACATTAGAAAATAGCGTGATCAGCACAAGACTAAATGTAAAAATTGCCACGCGAGGAATGTAGGCATCTAAGCCCTTGCCATATAAGTATTCATACATGTCATAAGCCACAGCCTTATGTTCGGTTTCTTCAACGCTGTGCCATAACCATAAATTACGAATAGTAGTATCGGTCATTAACTCATTGACATTTTTCATCATCTCCACCACCAACACGGCGGTGTAATGTTCCAGACCCACTGTGACCAAGAGATTCCATTTTTTAGGAAAAGTACGTTCTACCGCTTTTAATATGATCCCTGTGACTTTTTCTAAGGATTCAGGATCTAAACCATATCGCTGTGCACTGACATGAAAAGCATGATGTTCTTTAGAGTGCATGGCTTCTTGTCCAATAAAAGCACCAATATCACGATCTAACTGTGGGTTGTTTTTAATTTTTTCACGTAAAGCGCGCACTGAACGGACAAAGTACGATTCACCTTCAGGAAAAAGTGTCGATAGACCTGTGAAGTAATGGGTAAAGGTTGGTTCGTCATTACACCAATACTTGGGCATATCCTGAAATTGATAATCCATGCGACGTACTGGAAATGATGCAGGTGTTTTTTGCTTTGATTTTTCTTTCACCGCTGATATAGACATGGCTCACCTCAAGAATTTATCTTAAAATAACAAGTTCCAAAAAAGAACCTGATGAGTTAAAATAATGATCCATGCTGATCTTGTCAATGGTCTGAATACGCTAAAGCTTCAGGTTGTCCTTAAATGACAGTATCATTCCTATAAAGACAAACTGTAAAGACAAAAGATAAAACCAAGCTGTCAAAATAACATGATGATGAAATAATAAAGTAATAAGTTAAGGGCTGAACACCTTGAAATGAATGATTTAATTACATGAATTTCACCTATTTCAGGCTACCTTAGAACTTTACTGATGATCCTAAATATATGTAGACAATCAGCATTTTCAACACATGCATTTGCACATAAAAACACTTCATATTTTTGTTTTGAGAAGACAGATGAACAGAAAGATCCCTCTTATTTTAAAAAGCTGTTTGATTAGTTTAGTACTTATTAGCATAGTCGGTTGTGGGACTAGCGCTGATTCCTCAAATAATCAATCTGAAATCAATCAACAGAAACAGACTCCCTCATCATCAAATCAGCATAAAAAGCATGCGGCTAAAGATCAAATAGGAAAATTTATTGCGATTTACCAACCCGCTAGAAATGCCCAAACCAAGATCGAAGAAAAATTCTGGCGCTCGAATTATTTATTAGAAGACTTTGCGGAATATATGAACAGCTATATCAATATACCGCAGGATATCAAGGTGATTGCCAAAGAATGTGGTGAAGTGAATGCATTCTATGATGCTGATACTTCCACAATAGAGATGTGTTATGAATTAGGCGAAGAACAAAGAGAGCTATTTTCTCAAGCAGGTGCTAAAGGTACCGAACTTGAAGATGAGCTGTTTCAAAGCGCACTTGGTACTTTGTATCATGAGGCAGGCCATGCCTTGATAGATACACTTGCATTGGATATCCCCTATAAATTCGAAGAGGATTATGCTGATCAAGTCGCTGCTTATATCCTAACAACTTATGATGAAGATAAAGATTATTTAATTTCTATTTCAGACTCTTATGGGCTAGAGCAACAAGGGCCAGCCGTTTCAAGAAAACTTACACCAGAGGGGCACTCACCTGAATGGGTAAGAGCAGAAAATTTCTTATGTTATGTTTATGGGTCTGACTCGCAAAAATATGCGTATCTGGTCAAAGAAAAATACTTACCCAAAAGCAGAGCACTTGGCTGTAAAACTGAATATTCAGCATTGGTTCAAAGATGGGATGCTTTGCTTAAAAAACATTTAAAATAAACGGCCGTCAATAAATGCAGGAACCATTCATTCCTGCAATATCCTGCATGCTCAGCTATAAATTTAAATGCTGTTCTGACTCTTCGCATTTTCACACGTTGCCTGATCATTCATCCTATAAAAACATGACTAATAAAATTAATCTTTTAAAAGCAAAATGCTTAGTTGATATCTTAGATCTCAGCAACAATTCAAATTAAAGTTAAACGTCACACCTAATCTCTACATCAAAACCGCTTAAATTCTCTCCAGTTTTATTTTCTACTTTTATCTGGATTTTTGCCTCGATTTCTAGCGCTATTGCCATGTCAATGATTTGTCATAAAGATGACACCTTGCTGTCACAAGCGCTGTCTAATGTGTGGGCATCTTTATTATGGACGAAGCACATGTTAAAAAAACCGAAACGATGGTTATCGTACATTTATATTTTCCCCATTTTACTGGCACTCACCGCTTGTAATGATTCAAATGATGATCAGGCCACTACACAGCCTGATGGATCTAAAAAACCATTAATGCGTTGTGCACCATAAACATAAAAATACCAAAGGGAAATATTGTGATTAATCGTCGTCAATTTTTAGCAAATACACTTAAAACAAGTTTTGGTGCTGCTGCCTTATCTACATTTCCAGCCAGCATTCAAAAGGCATTGGCTATTCCTGCAAATAATAAAACAGGAACCATTCAGGATGTCGAACATGTGGTTATCCTGATGCAGGAAAACCGCTCATTTGACCATTATTTTGGTACATTAAAAGGCGTTCGTGGTTTTGCCGACCGCTTAACCATTCCTTTGCAAAATGATCGTACTGTATGGCAACAACAACGAAGTAACGGTGCCTTATTAACGCCTTTTCATTTAGATGGATCAAGTAATAATGCACAACGTGCACCCGGTACAAACCATACTTGGGTGGATAGCCAAAAAGCTTGGGACAACGGCCGTATGTCAAACTGGCCAACCCATAAAACTGATTATGCAATGGGTTATTTTAAAGAGCAGGAAATCCCTTACCAGTTTGCTTTAGCCAATGCTTTTACCATTTGCGATGCGTATCACTGTTCAATGCACACAGGTACAGATGCCAACCGCTCATTTCATTTAACGGGCACCAATGGCGCAGTACCGACCAGTACTGCGTTTGTGAATAATGAATGGGACTGGATTGATGGTGACCCCAAAAACGTTGACATCGGCTACACATGGAAAACCTATGCTGAACGTTTAGAAGAAGCAGGTGTTAACTGGATTTGCTATCAAAATATGCCGGATGAATGGGGCGATAACATGCTCGGTGCATTCCGTACCTTTAAAAAAGCCAATATTGCTTCAGGCTATCCAGTTTCAAGTGGTGGTGCGCCGAATAGTCCATACAATAAAGCAGCGCAACCATTGCCTTATAAAGCTTATGATGCCACAACTGATAATGCTAAAAATCCATTGTATAAAGGTATCGCAAACACCCTGCCCGGCAATAAACCCGAAGAGTTTTTAGATGCTTTTAAAAGTGATATCAAAACAGGCAAACTTCCCCAAGTGTCTTGGATCAATGCACCATCCATCTATTGCGAGCATCCTGGTCCATCAAGCCCAGTGCAAGGTTCTTGGTTTATTCAAGAAATCTTAGATGCTTTAACAGCAGTGCCAGAGGTTTGGAGTAAAACAGTTTTCTTGATCAATTTTGATGAAAATGATGGTTATTTTGACCATGTTCCGTCTCCATCAGCACCGACCTTACAAGCAGACAATACTTATGCAGGTAAATCCACACTCAGCCAAGCTGATATGCAGTATGAATATTATGTGCATGACGCGCCACTAGGCAGCAGCAGCCAGCCTAAAAAAGACAATGGTGTTTATGGACCGGGCCCACGTGTACCACTCTTTGTAATTTCACCGTGGAGTCGTGGGGGTGTGGTTAACTCTCAAGTGTTTGATCATACGTCAGTATTAATGTTTCTAGAACAACGATTTGGGGTAAAAGAAACAAATATCAGCCCTTATCGTCGTGCGATTTGTGGTGATTTAACCTCAGCATTTAATTTTAAAACCCCAAATGAAGATGTACTGCCAGAATTAAATGGTAAACAAACCCGTGAGCAAGCAGATCAACTTCGTTCAGCTCAGCAAAAGTTGCCCAATGTTCCGATTCCAACCAATTTACAACTTCCAATTCAAGCCAGTGGTATTCGCCCATCTAAAGCATTGCCTTATGAATTACATACCAGCGCACGTTGTCAAAATGATGGAACAGTTAAACTCTTGTTCTCGAATACAGGGACTCAAGGCGCAGTTTTTCATGTCTATGACAAGTTAAATCTCAGTCGTGTTCCGCGTCGTTACATTGTAGAAGCGGGTAAAACACTGGATGATGTTTGGAATGTGAAAAAGGATAATCAAGGCTTATACGATCTTTGGGTAATGGGACCAAATGGTTTTCATCGCCATTTCAAAGGTGATTTGAATCGTAATCAAAGCCTGCAAATCAATCCTGAAATTCGAGTGTGTTATGATATTGCCAATGGTAATGTTTATTTAGACCTGACCAACATGGGCACAAAAGATGTTGAATTGGTCATTAGCCCAGTCGTCTATCGTAGTGATGCAGCGTTAAAAATCACTGTAAAAGCAGGTCAAACATCAACGCGACATTGGGAACTGAAAGATACATGGCAATGGTATGATTTTGCCGTAACCTGTACTCAAGACACTAAGTTTTATCGACGCTTTGCAGGACGCGTTGAAACAGGTGCAGATTCTGTCAGTGATCCAGCGATGGTTTAATATTTAAAGAATTTTGAATATTCAAGTTTTTAGATTATTAACAATGAATCAAATTTAACAGCATCCCAGCTTTATTTAAAACTGGGGTGCTGTTATCTATCAACAATAAAATCTATTAAAATTTATAATTTAAGGCAACAACTGCTGATCTTCCATCCCCCATATAACCTGTCTTATAACTGGCAATAATACGTGTATAATATTGCTCATCAAATAGATTATTGATATTCAATGAAATATTAGTTTTCTTATTAATATCATAAGCACCATATAAGCTGGTCACAACATAATTTTTTTGTTCAGCTTTAATTAAATGAGGCGTAGTCCGTGTTCCCATATTAATGTAGTCATAACTTGAACCATACCAATTTAGACTGCCTCCCACCCTTAATCCCACTAAATCACCTTTAAATTGGTAGCTTGTATTTAGCTTTGCAGTTTGTTTAGGATTTGCTGTATTTACTTTATTCCCTGCTGCATCTTCAGTCTCGTTATAAGCATAACCAAAAGAAAGTGTCCACGCGTCATTTAGCTGCCCCAATGCTTCTATTTCAAAACCTTTTGTTTCCGCCCCTTTTACTGCTCTATAACGTGCGTCAATGCCATTCACACCAGTCCCTGCAATTTGTTCAGCAACATTGTCTTTTTTTGCATAATAAATCGCCGTATTCAGATCTAACCGATCATTGAACAAGCTATTTTTTAAACCTAATTCAGTATTACTACCTGTTACAGGGTCTAAAAAATTACCATTAATATCAAGATTGGACTGAGGTTTAAAAATTTCTGTATAGCTTGCATACACTGTTGAATTTGAAAAAATATCATATGTGGCAGCAATATAAGGAATAAGGATACTTGATTGTTGTTGTTTTGAAGTAATATTGGTCAATTGACCATTTTTGTAATTCTTCGTTTGAGTATCCCAATCGGATAAACGTACCCCTGTAAACAGTTTCAAAGGATCTGTAAGATTCCAACGCGCATTGACAAAACTACCTAACATTTTCGTTTCAGTACTTTTATCGCTACCTGTTCTTTGAGGTTTAAAATCTGGAGAAGTATTTCCATAGAAACTTGCCAAATCATTAATTGTATTTGTTGCAGAATAAGCTGGATAACTCAGTCCATATTCATTTGCCTCTCGATCCCAACCATTCAAACCAAAAACAATCTGATGTTCGCGGTTAAATAAGCTAAACAAACCATTGACAGTGATGTCATAAGTATTTTGATTTAGATCACCTTCTGATGCCCAATGAGAATAACTTAAACCTGTACCATTTGGGTTTAAGTTTCCATTATAGGCATATGATGTTTTGGCAAATGCATCTAAATCTTGTCGACTAAAAGATACTCTAGTTTTCCAATGGTCATTAAAACTATGATCTAAATAGATATAACTATTTTGCAATTCCCGTTGCCATCTTACCCAATCCATAGAACCAAAGTTATCCTCTGATGAAAATTTTGTTTTAGTTCCATCACTATAGAAAATTGGCACACCACCACCTAAACCTCTAGGATCATCATCTTGATAATCGATCCCTAATGTTAAGTGCGTTTGCTCAGTAATTTTTGATGTTAATGACCCTGAAATCGTTTTTGTATCTTTATCATAATTATTTTTACCTGTCCCCCCTTGTGAATTTGTGATAATCAAGCGAGCATTCAATTTATCATCGGCCAAAATGCCTCCGGTGATATCTCCTGTAAATCTACGACCATCAAAGCTATCATAACTTGCCCCTACTTGCGCTTTAAATGCCTGCTCTGGTCTTTTATGCACCATATTAATTGATGCAGAAGGTTCTCCCAATCCGGTATTTAGACCATTTACACCTTTTAATACTTCAATATGATCATAAACAGCTGTGTCAAAAACAGGCATCGCAATAACAGAGCCACTAACGCCTGAGTAGGAAGATGCAATTCCGTCAATTTGAATATTGTCTACTGCAAATCCTCGAACATTATAATTGGGCCGTTCACTATCGTTATACCCGATACTTACCCCAGGTACTTGTTGCATAACTTCTGCAATGGTGTTTAGTCCCTGATCTCGCATTCTTTGTTGAGTCACGACAGTCACGGTTTGAGGGGTTTCTTTTAGCGCTAAATTCATTTTAGTTGCTTGTGATGATTTATCTTTTTTATATTTTTTAGAATGTTCTGTTATATCGTCATTCATCTCTGCTTGAACAATAATTGGTGCTAATGCTGCTGTTGGCTCATCTACAGCAGCATAGATATGAGTGCTCAATAATGGTGTTGATATAATAACTTGCCATACTTTATTTAGAGAAAAACACTTCATGATAATTAATAACATTTGCAAATGATAATGATTATATATTAGTTTAATTTCAATTACATTGATTCTCTTGATGTTTTTTTAATCCATCCTCTAACTGAGCACAAATGTATAAACAAAAACCTAGAGAATCACATAATACAAGTAGCATTGATAATCGAACAAAACCCTGTGACTAAAATGAAAGCTTTGCTCAACTACTTGCATTATTTCGCGACCAGACAAACGACTCTTTCAATATCTTAAAAATTGAAGAATTTTAAATAACGATGAAACTTAAGTTTTCCTATATTTAGTTTTACAGTTGACGGACTCTCACATCAACCTAAGCACAGGTCACTCCTTCCATCACCACAGCTTTATTGGCTTCTGTCGCAACAACAGAAGCTGCAATCGCTTCGACAACCTTACTCAATGACTGTCGTGAAACACTGACTATATCAACAATTTTATTGCCATCCGCACGCACTGCATCGGTAAATGCCATTCGACAACTGAGTTGTCGGTTAGGCAAAACTGCATTTTGTACACCTGTTGGCTGATTTAAGGGTCTGGCTGGATCATCACGTTTAATAATCCAAGCAACTGCCACCTCAATATCCCGATTCATCGCACCCATTAACGAACGTGTATTGGAGTGTTCGATAATATCAAACCGAGAAAAGTCGGTTGCAATACGGTAAGAGACTTTACCACCAGTCATACCACTGCTGTAACGATCGACAGCACCTAATTTCTGTTGCAAACCCGCAGACAAACCATCACGCAACTCTGCACCCAGCGTGGACGTCCAGCGTTCATTATCCAATACATTAGATTTACCACTGCTGTCCTGTAAGACTAAGGGGGCCCTGTTTAAACGATCGGGTAATCCCACTGGCAGTACTTCAATCACCCGTACATTTGAACTCACCAACGGTTTAACCGTTGGCGTCAAGCTATAGTAGTTTGGTGTAGGCGAACTGGAACAGCCCGTTAAACCCACAACGGCCAATAATAGAGCACAACCTGCTCGACTAGACTGCGGCAAATAGGACAGAAAATGTGAGCTATTTTTTTTATTTAGCATTCTTAACCTCAGGCGTTTTCCCACGAATGAGTGATTCTGGGTGTTGTTCAATATAGTCAGCCATTAACTGTAAAGATGCGGCAGCACGTGTCATTTGCTGTAAAGCACGACGGACATCTTGTTGCATTGGCGCATCACTGGATAGAATGGTTTCAGTAGAGCGCATGGTTTTACGTACATCATCCAAAGTCGCCTGTAGTCCTGGCGCAACTTTCCCATCCAACTGTTTCACCAATTTATCTGTAGAGCTAATCGCTGAATTCATATTATTGAGGGTTTTACGTACATCCTGCCCAATTTCCACCAATGGGAATTTATTCAGTTTATCCGCAATTTGCGATACTTGTGCTTGTAATCCCTTCAACTCGGTTGGTGTGGTTGGAACCTCAATCACACCATTTGATCTGATGATTAAGTTTGCTGGTTTTGCTTTAGGGAATAAATCAAAGGCGATATAGTTCTGCCCTGTCAGTAAATTTCCAGTACGCATCTGAGCACGCCAGCCTCTCTCGATAAAGCGTTTAAAAATCACACCATCAGGATCGAGTTCTTTGCCATTGGCTAAACGAGATGGGTAAATGACCCCCTCAGCCCGCATCCGAATCTGAGTATAATTTGCATCAAACTCCGCATTAATCGACTGAATGTTACCAATTTCAATCCCCATAAAGTCAATCGGTGCACCTGCCGACAAGCCACGTAAAGATTGATCAAAATACATGATGATACGGTGTGGATTGCCATCTGGCTCTTTCAATGCTTCAGTACGAGAATCCCATAAATTAAAACGACTTTGATCCGAAGCAACAGCAGCATGAGAATTCTCAGGATAACCGAAAGCAATCCCGCCAGCGATAATACTCACCAGAGACTGGGTATCTAGCTTAAATCCTGATGCACTTAAGCTGACATCCACACCACTGGCCTGCCAGAAACGCGCATCTGTGGTCACGAACTTATCATAAGGTGCTTGAATAAAGGTCTGTAACTCAACACTCTTACCATCTTTGGCCAACTGATAAGCCGTGATTTGACCCACATTGATCTGACGATAATAAATAGGAGAACCGATATCCAGTGAGCCTAAGTTATTGGCTTTAAGGAAAAAGATTTTACCCGGTACATCTGATGAGATGACTGGAGGAACTTCTAAGCCAGTGAACTCATCCTGTTTTTGTTCTGCCTTACCGCCATCAACTTCAATATAAGCACCCGACAATAAGGTATCAATTCCAGAGACACCACTGGCACCAATGCGTGGGCGAACCACCCAGAAGCGTGAGTCTTTTGCAGCAAAATTACTGGCATCCTTACGCAGTTCAATTTTCGCAATGACATGTGAATGATCATCAGCAAGATCAATTTGGCGAACAAGACCGATGTCCACTTGTTTAAAACGAACAGTCGTCTTACCTGCAACCAGCCCTTCAGCCGTTCTAAAAGCAACATTAATGGTCGGACCAGTATCTAATACCGCTTTGACTGCCAACGACAGTCCTATCAGCAAGGCAATAAACGGAATCAGCCAGATCAACGATGGTCGCCAGCGTCCTTTATTTTTCTCAGGTTCAGGTAAAATCTGCTGCGGTTCATCTACAGCATGAGGATCCTGATGATCTGAGCTTTCGTTATTGGTTTTATTTTCAGACATACACACCCATCATTGTTTTATTGACTGGAATTAGATAAATCATGATTCAAGGGAGCATGATCCACGTGAATCACATCTGAGCCTTGCAGGGAAAGCCCGTTCTTGTTGCGCGTATTCTGGGCAGCAGAATAATTATCCCAAATAATACGCGGGTCAAAACTCAGTGAAGCAAACATGGTTAAAACCACGACTGCACCAAAAGCAACCGCGCCCGGCCCAGCGAGAATAGTTGCCAGTGATTGAATCTGAATCAAGGCGGTCAATAAAGCCACCACAAAAACATCAATCATCGACCATCGACCGATAAACTCAACAATCCGATAAAGCATTGAGCAATGCTCAGGTGAAAAGTGCAATCGTTTAGAAGACTGCATTTTTACTGCAATCAACAGAAAACACAGAATTAAAAGTTTTAACATGGGAATAAAAATACTGGCCATAAAAATAACAGCAGAAACCAAATAATCCCCATTCTGCCAAAAATAGATCACACCACTCATGATCGTATCTTGCTGGCTGCCTAACAAAGAATCTGTGACAGTCATCGGAAGTACATTGGCTGGAATATATAAAATACTCGCCGCAATCACCAAAGCAAGGGTTCTGTCTAAGCTCTTTGGTTTACGTTGATGCAGCACACTATGACATTTCAAGCAATGTGAAGCATGTTTTTCTTCAACCTCTGGAACCTGTTTATTGAGTGTTCCACAGCAATGACAAAGCACCAAAGACAAATCTTTGGCTCTTGGATATTGCAACGAATTTTTATTGTCTGTATTCGCTGAGTATTTTGAAAAATTAGCCTGAGACTGTTCAGTTTTCATGAGAGTCTCCTGTCGATCTCATCCCAAAGATCTTTGACTTTTACTGAGGCAATATAAACCAGCAATACACTCAGTATGGAGAATCCCCATAATGCAACGCCCGGAATCACCACAACCATACCCACCAGTTTAACCAAGGTGACCAATACCCCGATCAAAAATACTTCAACCATTCCCCATGTTCTAAATAAAAACAGGGTACGAAATGCTGCAACTAAATAACGAGGCCGAACTTTAAAAAAATGAACTGATGAAAGGACATAGAACAGCAGCAATAAATCTAATAAAGGCACCACGAAAGTCGTGATAAGAATCAACACACCTACGGGCCCTTGCCCGGCATGAAACATTGCCCATGCAGCACCCAGTAGTGTTGTCTGTGAATCATTACCCTGCAATTCCACCTTAACAATCGGGAAACTATTGGCAATCACAAATACGATCAGTGCTGTTGTTACCATTGCCAGTAAGACACTAAACGGCTTGCTTTGCCGATAAAGCTCAGCACCACAACAGAGACAATAAGCACGCTCACCTTGAGTCAGCTGAATTCGATGATAGAGCGTGTCACATTCCTCACAGGCAACCAGTGTTTGCGGTGCAATATCACCATTTTGAATCAATGCTTGCTGATTCAAGGGCACAGAAACTGGCGGAAAGGAGGACGGCTCACGCATAGAACATCAACACCATTTTATAAATTCTTTTTAGACCGAAGCTCATCTTGCTATATTTTACTGAGATGTATACAGATGAGTTGTGATATTTTTTGATGATATCCTGTTGGTTTTATATAAACAATTGATCTGGCGAAATCTAGTCTAACAATTGACCATGCATTTTATCTATACGCAATAGCAAGCGCCTATTTTGACATGATTAAAGACACAGTCGTTGCACCAAAAAATCGATAAAGACACGAGTTTTTGCAGGTAATGTTCCCGTATTCGGATAGAGCAATTGAACATTTTGCACAGGTAAATCAAAATCAGCTAACACCCGAGTTAAACGATTTTGCTGAATATCTTCATCGACCAACCAAGCTGGCGATATCGCGACACCCAATGAAGCAAGTGTCATCTGGTGTATCGCTTCTGCCGAATTAGATTCATACTGACTTCTAACAAAAGGCAATGTATGTTTTTCACCTTGATCATTTTGTAAAACATATTGCGCATCCTGCCAATTCAATAAGCGATGACCAATCCAAGGAACATGTGCTAAATCAGCAATGCTATTGATTGGATAACGTTTTAAAAATTCAGGGCTGGCAACCAAATAAATCGGATATTCAGCAATTTTTCGTGTCCGCATGGATGAGTCTTTTAAGTTTCCCAACCGAATGACCAAATCTAATTTTTCAGTGACTAAATCATCTAAGGAAGAATTAAATGAATATTGTAGCTGTAATTGAGGATATTGGCGGCAAAACTCACCCAGCAAAGGTAAGATGAATTTCCGTCCAAATTCATTGGTCGATGAAAAACGCAATATCCCTGTGATACTTGTGGCTAAGTTTTGACTGCGCTCAAAAGCTTCTTCGATTTGCAATTGAATGTGTTTGAAATCCTCATAAAAGCTTTTGCCTATTTCAGTCAGTGCGATATTACGCGTATTACGAATCAGCAAACTCACATTTAAATGCTGTTCTAAATGCTTGATATCAATACTCACCATCGATCGACTTAACCCCAAAATCTCCGCTGCCTTGGTAAATGATCCTGAATCAACCACTTGCAAAAAACTTATAATCTGTTTTAGGTTTTTTTGCATAATCACACTGATTGTTTGAAATTATTAAACAATGATTTTACTTCGCATGCATCGACAATAAAAGGCCTGAATCGTACCCTCCTGCATCTTGGAGGTCGCTATGTCATATCGCTATAAAATAGCAACAGTGTTTTTACTTGGGTTCTTTATTGATTGCATCAATATTTTCATGTCTGCAATTGCCTTACCCGATATAGCAACAGCTTTCTCAGTCAGCCCATCGATGGTTGCATGGGTAAGCAATGCTTATATTTTGGGTTTGGTTTTAATCATGCCCATGAGCTTATGGTTAGCAAGCGTATTGGGTGATCGGAAATTGCTGTGTTATTCAATGCTGCTTTTTTCCGTCAGCGTTTGCTTGATTGGCATGAGTGAATCAATCCATAGTTTAATTTTTTGGAGATTTGTTCAGGGTGTGGCTGGCGGATTATTAATCCCTGTCGGTCAAGCATTGGTATTTGCACTGTTTCCAAACCATGAACGGCAACGTATCTCCACAATGATTATGGCAATTGCATTAATTGCACCAGCCTTTTCACCAACGATTGGCGGCATGATTATTGATGCTTTATCTTGGCGTTGGGTGTTTTTCGCCAATATCCCCTTTACCGTGATCACTGCTTTTTTAGCATGGCGATGGATCAAAGAAAATAAAGCTAAAACGTCCGGGAAACCTGACTTTTTAGGACTGTTTATGGTCAATGTCAGCCTGTTGTGTTTGTTACTCTCTTTCTCATTATTTAACGATTACCATAGTGTTGTACTCGCGATCAGTAGCTTTCTACTTTCCATCACAATGCTTCTGATTTATCTCAAATACGCAAAAGGATCTGCTCATCCGATTCTTAATTTGCAATTGTTAAAAAATTATAATTTACGCAATGCATTTATCGTTTATTACGCAGTACCCGGTATTTTTACTGGTGTGAATTTACTGAATATCTTTAATTTACAACGTAACCTTGGGTTTAATGCAAAACAGACTGGCTTATTTATGCTGCTCTATGCAGTAGGTGCATTGGTATCGATGACCAGTGGTGGACTTCTCTATCGCCATCTCGGTAAAAAGCAGCTTTTTATAATCGGTATTACGCTACATAGTTTAGGAATTTCACTGTTGTTCTGGGTCTCAAATGCCAATGATTTAAGTACCTTGATGGTTGCTTATCTACTGATGGGAATGGGTGGTGGTCTAAGTGCCAATACTGCCCAAATCAGTGCCCTCATCGATTTTAACGGCCAAGACTTATTACAAGGCAGTGTGCTGTGGAACATTAATCGACAAGTTGCTTTCAGTTTAGGTACAGTTGTCCTTATTTCAATCTTTAATCTGTTACCTGCTGCAAATGACTTAATACGTTATCAGCATACTTTTTTGCTTGCAGCACTGCTCTGCCTCTTATCATTAATTTCCATTTTTAAGGAGAAAACCCATGTCTAATCCTATGGACAATGCATTACAACATGTCATCGATTTACATATTTTGATTGAAAATGTATTTACTGGTCAAAATGCAAAAGAAAGCCTAAATCAACTCTTAGCCAGTTTTGATCCAAATTTTAAAATGATTACGACGCAAGGCAATGTCATTGGTTTACCCGAAATAAATGCCTTGTTTAGTCAAAATATAGGTAATAAACCTGCGTTAAAAATTAAAATCTTAAATACGCGTGCTTTATTTGAAGCAGACAACCACTGCTGGATTCAATATCAAGAACATCAACAAAGCCATGAACCTGATACATTACGGATATCGACGGCTTGTATCAAAGTTGAATCAGGTCAATATTATTGGGTTTATCTACATGAAACATTGGTCAATTTGGCCTCATCGAGTTAGCTGAATTAACCGCCATTGGTTTAGCTCGAAATAATTTTATTAAATAAACTTACACTGGATTAAGGCTAATTGAACGCGATAACTCAGTATTAAACAATGATCTATTGTTCTACATAAGTTTTTACTTTAGCAAAAATCACCTCCCCCAATCTTGACCTATCAACGACAAGGTCATATTTGGGGGATAGATCAAAACATGAAATGACTCTAACTTAACCGTTTAAGTAAGTGGCTTTATCTCTCTTGTAAAGCTTGTTTCATCCGCGTAATCGGTTTAATCAAGTATTGAAATACGGTCTTTTCACCGGTCTTTACATCAACAGTGGTCACCATGCCGGGAATAATCGGAAGCTTTTTCCCTTGTTTATCCACTAAACTATTTGCATCGGTTTTGACCAAGATACGATAGTAGACTTCATTTTGGTTTAATTTCAATTCACTATTACGTTTGTCATTACTCAGGGTATCGGGACTAATCAGTGTCACCACCCCCCCTAAGCCACCATAAATCGAATAATCATAGGCACTTATTTTAACAACAGCAGGCAATCCGGGACGAAGAAAAGCCACATCCTGTGGCCGTATATAAGCTTCAACCAAAAGTTTGTCATCTAAAGGAACAATTTCTAAAATATCTTGTCCTGCATTGACCACACCACCCACTGTATTAATTTTAATATTTTTTACAATACCGCGAAGCGGCGCTTGAATAAATGAACGATCAACAGGATCCGCACGCATCGCCATATTTTCTCGCGCCTGTGCCAATTCAGCTTCTGTTTTCACCAACTCATTATTCGCATCGGTTAAATAGCGATTTTTCCGATCTAAAATTTGCGCACCCAAATCTGCCGATTGTCGTTGCATACGCAATACTTCCACATTTGAAACCAATCCCTGCTGTGCCAGCGGTTGGGTAATCGAAATCTCATGATCCAAGAAATTTTTACTGGCTTTTAATGCTTCGATCGCATCGACCATCGACTGCCGTCTTACCGTATAAGCCTGATATTCTCTTTGCTTTAATTCACTTGAAATCTCTTGAGGAAATATCGGCTTAGTCTCTGTAGTTTCCGCTTTCAATCGTGCTGCAATTGCGGTTAAATTTTCAACCTTAGCCTCGCTCTCTCTTAAAATAGCAGAACTGCGAGTATCATCCAGTTTGAGTAGAATTTGATTTTTTTCAACAACATCCCCTTCTTTCACTCTCATTTCCATGATAATTCCTGGGTCTAAGCTTTGAATAATTTGCTCACGACTACTAGAGATAATACTTCCTTGGCCTCGCGTCACCTCTTCTAAGGTGCTGTTATACGCCCAAATTAAAAATACGACGATTAAGACGAATAGCAAAACAATCACCGCAAAATAGCCATAGTGTTTTTCTTGCTGTAAAGCGCCATTTAAATCGTTTAACAGCTTCAAATCAGATTGGCTGATTGATGGCTGCTTAGTTTGTTTTTTCATTTCTTTCACTTACTTAATCTGCATAATCATAACAACATCATTTCTCATCCGACCAAATCTTGACGTTCAAAGCATCAGGTTATTTACGGATCCGAGCACTTACACTCACTCGATGAACTCTGGGTTTTGCAGGAGGAATATTTTGGGGCTGTTGTTGAACTAATTTGGCAAGAATCTCTGCTTTAGGACCATCCATCGCAATGGCGCCATTTTCCATCACAATAATACGATCAACCAATGCAAGGACTTGGGGACGATGGGTAACCACCAATAATGTTCTTTGTTTTGCCCAGTTTTGAAGCGCATCTAAGGCAGATAATTCTGTTTCTTGATCTAATCCAGTGGTGGGTTCATCAAGCAGTACAACTTGTGGGTCACGTAAGGTTAATCTTGCTAAAGCAATGAGTTGCTTTTGCCCGCCAGATAAACCTAAGCCGTTTTCACCGAGTTGCATGTCTAAGCCTTGCGGATGCTGATTGATCACCTTATCGAGGCCAAACTGATGTAAGACATGCATTAACTGTTGATCAGTTGAAAAATGATCAGTTCTTGCCAATTCGAGATTGTCCCTAAGCGTACCCAAAAATAAGCGAGGACTTTGGCTAAGTAAACTGACTTTGCTTCGTAAATCACTTGGGTCGATTTGACGTATATCAATATTGTCTAAAGTAACATGACCTGCATTGGCCTCATAAAGACCACTTGCGAGTTTTAACAAGGTACTTTTTCCACTCCCAATATGTCCCAAAATAGCAACTTTTTCACCTGGGTTAATATTTAGGGTTATGTCTTTGACTGCTGGTGCTGCATCTCGTTGATATTGAAATTGGATATGCTCAAAAGTAATCTGACCTTCGACCGATGCTAAACTGATATATTGACGGCTAGGATCCCGCTCAATAGGTCTTGCAACAATATTATTAATCCCTTGTAAGGCCAATTTGGCTGACTGAAATTTAATCGCTAAACTGGCTATTTGCGATAATGGCGCAAGTGCTCGACCAGATAAAATCACCGAAGCAATCAATGCCCCCATAGTAATTTTATAATCGGGATTACTGCTGTGAATTAAATAAGTCCCGAATACCACCAAGAAGACAGTATTTAACTGCTGCATACTTGCGGCAAAATTCACCACCAAATTACTTAAATTTCGAACTTTAATCGAAGATACAGAAGTTTTTGCAGTGAAATTATCCCAACGTTGTTGCGCCCAATTTGTCGCATTATTGGTTTTTAACGTCTCAATTCCATCAATTGCTTCAACTGCCAAGCCTTGTCTTTGAGATGACTCCTTCATAGACTCATTGATATAGCGAGCCAATGGTCTTTGCACAAAGAAGCCCACTGCAATCATAATTGGGATTAAGGCCAAGGGCACAAAGGCCAGCTTGCCACCGACTAATCCAATCACACTGATAAATAAAAATAGAAAAGGCAAATCAACAATGGTCAGTAAACTCGCACTGGTCATAAACTCGCGAACCGCTTCAAACTCACGAAGATTATTGGCATAAGCCCCAGCCGAACTTGGACGATCGACCAAACGTAACTGCATAACACGTCTAAAGAGTGACGAGCTAATAATTAAATCTGCTTTTTTACCTGCAATATCAGTTAAATAAGAACGAATTAATTTAGAAATAAACTCAAAACTAATCGCGATGATCACACCGATACTTAACACCCATAATGTTTCAAAAGCTTGGTTTGGAATAACACGGTCATATACGTTCATAACGTATAATGAACTTAATAAAGCTAAAAAATTAATCATCAATGTTGCCAATACAACTTGATAATAATATTTTCTAAATCGCCAAATCACCTTCCAAAACCAAGCTTTAGGCAAATGATATTCAGGTAAATCAGAACGTAAATCTGATTGAACTTTTGGCTTAATAAACCAACAAAATCCTAAGTACAATTGTTCCAACTGCATCGCAGTGATGACTTTGGTCATCCCATCTGTTTGCAATAAATGATAAGTCCGTTCGTCAGCATGATATGTAACTTCGGTAATCACCGCAGCTTCTTCATTTTTTAATAAGATCGTAGCAGGTAAAGCAAGTGTTGGAATATCTTGTAAAGATCGCTTCGACAATTGGTTATCAAAACCATAACTCCGTAAAACCTCTGTGAGCGTGCCATAATCAATCTTTAAGTCTTGATCACGCCCAACCCGCGCCAATAAAGCAGCTTCACTAATCGGACTACCTAATAATTTAGTCGTTAATGCGATATGTGAAATAATAGATTTCATGTTGTTCTACTTAAATAAATACTTTGAAAATAATCGGGAAACCAAGTTAGTTTGTGACACCAGCCCACTGACTGATTTTGGCTTGAGCCAATAAATACTCTAAAGTTGCAGCTCTAAAATCATTACGAGCTTCTACTTCTGTTGCTTCAATATTTGCAAGCTCGTTATAAGCATCGAGTACATCAATTAATGTCCGACGAGAGATTTTGAATTGTTGTTCATAAGCCCAAACGACTTTTTGTTGAACATCAATATATTGATTCACTAATTTAACGCGTTGTTCATTTTGAGACATATCAAACATGGCTGTTCGACTGCGTTCAATGGTATCGCGTAAGCTTTGTTGCATGCGCGACGCTACAGCGATCTTGGTTTGATTTTTCTGTGAGATCTTATGCTTTGAACCTTGGTTAAAGATGTCCCATGACATTCTTAAATAGATTTCTTTATTATCTGGACTTGCCGTCCCTTCTAAATTAATACTCGGCATTTGAGCCGCTTTAGACACTTTAATATCTTCAAGTGCACTTTCATGCTCTGCTTTTTGTGCTAAATAACTGGGTATTTGATCAACTTCAGCACGATGGTATTGGGTAATAAAATCTTGAGATGTCATTCCATAAAAAGGATCAACAATCGTATCTGGTGCTAAAAAATCTTGCGTGTAGACTTCTAATCGACTCACAGTTAAACCTAAAGTGCGCCGTAATTCAGCAATACCAGTTTCTACTTTTAGTCGACGAGCCTGAGCTTGAGCCAACTCACTGAGCCGACCAGAATCATGTTGCACAATAATATTTAAATCATGCAGCATTTTATCGTGACGTTTTAAATTTCGTTCTGCAACAACCAAAGACTCTTTGGTCCTTAATGCGGTTAAATACAATGTACTGATTTTATAACCAAGGTCTTCTCTAGTTTGTTCAGCAGTATATTGATAATAAGCTTCTTTTTTCTTATCTCGATCAACGGCTGCTTCGATCCCGCCCCAAGCATAAACATTGACTGTCGCGCGTAGACCAGGAGCAAAATGCGTTTCTCGTGCATTGCTTTCATATTTATGTTGTTGACCGAGTACCTGAGTCCCTATAGCACTGACAATCGGATAATGTTCAGCCTTAGTCGTCTGCATCGTACTATGTGCAAAAGATACATTTGCCTGAGCCTCCTGTATCACAGGATCATTGACCAGCGCTTGTTTGAGTATCTCTTTTAACGTTGCTGCATGTACCAATGGGCCATGTATTGCCAACATCCCTATAAAACACAGAGATATTGACCGTGTCAGTTTTCTATTCATTTGCATTGATGAGTTCTATCGGCTACCAGAAATACAATCAATGGCTACAAACATAACCATTTGTTTTAACTGTATTTTTAATAAATTTGCATTGAAGTATTATTTAAATGTGCTATAGCACCATCACGTGCATGCCAAACCACACTAAAAAACCCAGATAAATATACAAAAAGCATTCACTACAGAATGTAGAAAATGCTTTTTGTGCAGCTTAATTAGACTTAAATTAAGTTAGGCTGCTCAACACTGAGTTGCTCTAAATGTTGTGAGACATTGATATGGTTTGTATTCACAGCTTCGGCTGGATTTGGCGTATTGGCAAAGCCATCTAAAGTATGACCAACTGCATTAAAAACCTCTAAATGATCCAACTGATTACTCATGCTCAGTGCTGTTTTACTGGCACTTGCCTCAGGAATTAATTGAATATCAATGAGCAATTTATCACTAGATTTATCGCCATCTTTATCGACAAGCGTAAATGTAAATTCTTCTTGGGTTTTACCTACAGGACGAGTCGAAGCTGGGTTATAGCTAAAGTCACCAAACTTATCTGCTGACATATTTAATTTAAAGCTACCACCGATCTCTGTTTTCACCATCAGTACACCATTACCAGCATCTTGCCAAATATCCGCATTGCTATTGCTACTGGTGATTTGGTTTGTTGCATAGTCATAATTATAGTCATACCCATCAATCTGAATGATTAACTGACCAGCACCATCGGCACCGAAAGATGAAACAATATTGCCCACATCATCCGTACGAATAGACCCCTGAGTATCAGTAGCTTCTGGAACCAACTCAGACATAATACCGCCGAGATCAGACATATCTTTTAAAATAATAATGTCACTCGAACCATCTTTGTTGGTGCCTTTTTCGCCATCGAAAGCAATTGGTTTTAAGAAATCTGCACCCTCATCCATTTGAGGACCAATACCAATCGCAATAGATTTTATGTTTTGTTCTTTTAAGAACGCTGTCCACTTATCTTCACCGATATCGATATTTTGATTGCCTGGTTCATAATTTGATGGTGACGTTGGTTGGATACCACGTACTCCATCAGTGCCATTACCAAAGTTTGGAATACCATCACTGACAAAGAGCAAACTATTGTTCACCTTCGCGCCGTCCACACCGACAACTGGACCAGCACCTTGATTATTCAAATAACTATGAATAACCTCTTGTAAAGCCGCATCGTAATTGGTATCTACACCAATATCTGTTGGTCGAGTGCCAAAATTATATAATCCTTTCACAATTTTCTTGGCATCGTCTAATGACACCCATGTATCTGTTTGACCAGGTAGCGAAAGATGCTTGGCTAATTTTGAGAAGCCAATAATATTCACTTTCACGTCTCCATTACCTGGGGCTACACTGTCAAGTTGCTCCTGATACTTATCTAGCATCGTTTCAATCGCTTCGACAGCTGCGTTCATACGCATTTTCTCGCCACCATTTACCGGATCTGGAATACCGCTATCTCTTGCACCCATACTGCTAGAGAGATCCAGACTAATGATCACGTTCGCATAAAAAGTCGTCTCACCATCTGCAACTACAGATATTGGCGCTGCTACTGATTTATCATCTTCCACAGTAATAATGAGGTTAGCATCGCCAATATTGGTATTGATACCAAAATCAAGATCTAAACGTTCACTGTTCTCACCAACATGATCCACTGGCGCTTTAAGACCAATTTCATAAGGAATTGTGGTTTTACCATTGCTGGTCACTGGTGTACCCAAAGTAATCGACATCACTTCTTGACCGCTTGGCGTGGTTCCAACTAAGCCGCCATTTGCTGTTTGAGTCCAGTTTATTGTCTCACCACCAGAAGTGACATCCACTGTTGGCAATGTCATTAAGATATCGCTAATGTCAGCATTACTAGGGTTATCTAAACTCAATTCACCATTTACAACAGCGGCTGTTGAACCATCTCCTAAATCAGCTTCTTTGAGTATCTCGGTTAAGGTACCTGTAGGGCTTATATCTAAAGTTACGTGAGCTGGATCCGATACATTGCCAGCTTTGTCTTTGACTGTATATTCAAATGCATCAGGACCGACATAACCCTTGTTTGGGGTATAGGTCACTTCGCCTGTGATTGGATCAATGCTGACAGTACCGTTCTGAGGCTGTTTCGTGATCACCACCGTACTTGGATCTAAGTCACCATCTTTATCAGTGTCGTTTGAAGTCACATCAATAATTACGGGTGTATTTTCTTTAGTTTCAGCACTGTCATCAACTGCAACTGGATTGGCAGTGATATCAATTACCACAGTTGCAGGATCAGAAACATTCCCCGCTTTATCTTTAACTGTGTATTCAAATGCATCTGGACCAACATAGCCCTTGTTTGGGGTATAAGTTACTTCGCCTGTGATTGGATCAACGCTGACCGTACCGTTCTGAGGCTGTTTCGTGACCACCACCGTACTTGGATCTAAGTCACCATCTTTGTCGGTATCATTTGAAGTCACATCAATAATGATTGGGGTGTCTTCTTTGGTTTCAGCACTATCATCAACTGCAACTGGATTAGCGGTGATATCAATTACCACAGTCGCTGGATCAGACACATTCCCAGCTTTATCTTTGACTGTATATTCAAATGCATCTGGACCGACATAACCCTTGTTTGGGGTATAAGTCACTTCGCCTGTAATTGGATCAACACTAACAGTACCATGCTGTGGTTGTTTGCTAATCACCACCGTGCTTGGATCTAAGTCACCATCTTTGTCAGTGTCATTTGAAGTCACATCAATAATGATTGGCGTGTTTTCTTTGGTTTCGGCACTGTCATCAACTGCAACAGGATTGGCGGTGATATCAATTACCACAGTCGCTGGATCAGAGATATTGCCAGCTTTATCTTTGACTGTATATTCAAATGCATCAGGACCAACATAACCCTTGTTTGGGGTATAAGTTACTTCACCTGTGATTGGATCAACACTAACAGTACCGTTCTGAGGCTGTTTCGTGATCACTACAGTGCTTGGATCTAAGTCACCATCTTTGTCACTATCATTTGAAGTCACATCAATAATAATTGGAGTGTCTTCTTTAGTTTCAGCACTGTCATCAACTGCAACTGGATTAGCTGTGATATCAATTACCACAGTCGCTCGATCAGAAACATTGCCAGCCTTGTCTTTGACTGTATATTCAAATGCATCTGGACCAACATAACCCTTGTTTGGCGTATAAGTCACTTCGCCTGTGATTGGATCAACACTAACAGTCCCGTTCTGAGGCTGTTTCGTGATCACCACTGTACTTGGATCTAAGTCACCATCTTTGTCAGTGTCATTTGAAGTCACATCAATAATGATTGGCGTGTCTTCTTTAGTTTCAGCGCTATCATCAACTGCAACTGGATTGGCGCTTACCTCAATCACCACAGTTGCAGGATCAGACACATTCCCCGCTTTGTCTTTGACTGTATATTCAAATGTATCTGGACCGACATAACCCTTGTTTGGCGTATAAGTCACTTCGCCTGTGATTGGATCAACACTGACAGTACCATGCTGTGGTTGTTTGCTAATCACCACCGTGCTTGGATCTAAATCACCATCTTTATCAGTGTCATTTGAAGTCACATCAATAATGATTGGGGTATCTTCTTTAGTTTCAGCACTATCATCAACTGCAACTGGATTTGCACTCACTTCAACCACTACAGTCGCTGGACCAGAAACATTGCCAGCTTTGTCTTTGATGGTATATTCAAATGCATCTGGACCGACATAACCCTTGTTTGGCGTATAAGTCACTTCGCCTGTGATTGGATCAACGCTGACTGTACCATGCTGCGGTTGTTTGCTAATCACCACCGTACTTGGATCTAAGTCACCATCTTTATCGGTATCATTCGAAGTCACATCAATGATCACAGGTGTGTTTTCTTTGGTGTCAGCACTATCATCAACTGCAACTGGATTTGCACTCACTTCAACCACTACAGTTGCAGGATCAGAGATATTGCCAGCTTTGTCTTTGACGGTATATTCAAATGCATCTGGACCGACATAACCCTTGTTTGGGGTATAAGTCACTTCACCTGTAATTGGATCAACGCTGACAGTACCATGTTGTGGTTGTTTACTAATCACCACCGTACTTGGATCTAAGTCACCATCTTTGTCGGTATCATTTGAAGTCACATCAATAATGATTGGGGTGTCTTCTTTAGTTTCAGCACTGTCATCAACCGCAACTGGATTGGCTGTGATATCAATTACCACCGTCGCAGGATCAGAAACATTGCCAGCCTTGTCTTTGACTGTATATTCAAATGCATCTGGACCGACATAACCCTTGTTTGGGGTATAAGTTACTTCACCTGTGATTGGATCAACGCTGACAGTACCATGTTGTGGCTGTTTACTGATCACCACCGTGCTTGGATCTAAGTCACCATCTTTGTCAGTGACAGTACCATGTTGTGGCTGTTTACTGATCACCACCGTGCTTGGATCTAAGTCACCATCTTTGTCAGTATCGTTCGAAGTCACATCAATAATAATTGGAGTGTCTTCTTTGGTGTTAGCACTATCATCAACCGCAACCGGATTAGCGGTGATATCAACCACTACAGCTGCAGGATCAGAAACATTGCCAGCTTTGTCTTTGACTGTATATTCAAATGCATCTGGACCGACATAACCCTTGTTTGGGGTATAAGTCACTTCGCCTGTGATTGGATCAACGCTGACAGTACCATGTTGTGGTTGTTTACTAATCACCACAGTGCTTGGATCTAAGTCACCATCTTTATCAGTGTCATTTGCAGTCACATCAATAATGATTGGGATGTCTTCTTTGGTGTTAGCACTATCATCAACTGCAACTGGATTTGCGCTTACCTCAATCACCACAGTCGCTGGATCAGATACATTCCCCGCTTTGTCTTTGACTGTATATTCAAATGCATCTGGACCAACATAACCCTTGTTTGGCGTATAAGTTACTTCACCTGTGATTGGATCAATACTAACAGTACCATGCTGCGGTTGTTTGCTAATCACCACCGTACTTGGATCTAAATCACCATCTTTTACTTCACCTGTGATTGGATCAATACTAACAGTACCATGCTGCGGTTGTTTGCTAATCACCACCGTACTTGGATCTAAATCACCATCTTTATCGGTATCATTTGAAGTCACATCAATAATGATTGGCGTGTCTTCTTTAGTTTCAGCACTGTCATCAACTGCGACTGGATTTGCACTCACTTCAACCACTACAGTTGCAGGATCAGATACATTCCCCGCTTTGTCTTTGACGGTATATTCAAATGCATCTGGACCAACATAACCCTTGTTTGGGGTATAAGTTACTTCACCTGTGATTGGATCAATACTAACAGTACCATGCTGCGGTTGTTTGCTAATCACCACCGTACTTGGATCTAAATCACCATCTTTAACAGTACCATGCTGCGGTTGTTTGCTAATCACCACCGTACTTGGATCTAAATCACCATCTTTATCGGTATCATTTGAAGTCACATCAATAATGATTGGGGTGTCTTCTTTAGTTTCAGCACTATCATCAACTGCAACAGGATTGGCGGTGATATCAATTACCACAGTCGCTGGATCAGATACATTCCCAGCTTTGTCTTTGACTGTATATTCAAATGCATCAGGACCAACATAACCTTTATTTGGGGTATAAGTTACTTCACCTGTGATTGGATCAACGCTGACAGTACCATGTTGTGGCTGTTTACTGATCACCACCGTGCTTGGATCTAAGTCACCATCTTTGTCAGTGACAGTACCATGTTGTGGCTGTTTACTGATCACCACCGTGCTTGGATCTAAGTCACCATCTTTGTCAGTATCGTTCGAAGTCACATCAATAATAATTGGAGTGTCTTCTTTAGTTTCAGCACTATCATCTATAGCAACTGGATTAGCTGTAATATCAATTACCACAGTCGCTGGATCAGAAACATTCCCCGCTTTGTCTTTGACGGTGTATTCAAATGTATCTGGACCAACATAACCTTTATTTGGGGTATAAGTCACTTCACCTGTAATTGGATCAATGCTGACAGTACCATGCTGCGGTTGTTTACTGATCACCACCGTACTTGGATCTAAATCACCATCTTTGTCACTATCATTTGAAGTCACATCAATGATCACAGGTGTGTTTTCTTTGGTTTCAGCACTGTCTTTTTCTGCGATAGGAACATGCTGAGGATGTTCAATTACAGGAGATTTTTTATTGTTATCATGACCTTGACCAATAGCCACTGCCGCTATCGGAACCAAAGCCAATAGCCATAATGGATTAAAGGCCCAAAATGCTGCAACTTCTTCACCACCTAAAGCCTGACCAGCTTCAACTTGATCCGCAAGCAAACTCACGGCATCACTTTTTTCTGCACTTTCTGGGACATAAGGGTAATATTTGCCATTTTCATGCTGACCGATCAGTAAGTTAGACTCCCCTTCTGAATAGCCCAACTCACCATTTGCAGCATAATAGTTTTCAATAATCAGATCTGGCTGATCAACATCCCCACCTTCGAAACTAATCCACAAATCCTTATCATGGCGTTTAGTCGCAATATTTTCTGGCCCAAATGAAGTCTCTTTATCAGTAAACTCATAATGAACATTTGCTTTTGCAGCAATTTTTAATGGTTTACCTTGAGAACCACGACCAAACTCACCACCTTCAATATTCAAGGTATCGAGTGTTGATTTTTTAGCATTAATTTTGAGAACAATATTCTTTACAGTCACGTTTATTTCCTTAATTTCAATAATTAAGCATTAATTAATAGAATCAAAATACTAAGTTTTGAAATGAAGCGTAATTACGGCTGAGTACCATAAAGAAGGATCTCAACTCGACGATTGGGCTGATTACATGTCAAACGCGCAGTACGATTTTGAGTGTGTTTTTCAGAACAATCTGTGATCAATAAATTTGTTTTACCACGGCCTTCGGCAGCAATTAAATCAGCAGATAAACCATAATTTACCATCATATTTTTTACACTTTGCGCACGATGTGCTGACAACACTTGGTTATAACTTTCCGTACCGTCTGGATCTGTATAACCAATAACATCTATATGGCTTATCCCGGCTGTTTCACTACGAATGGCATCTGCAACATCCTTAATTTCTTGTTTACCCTGAGTTAACATATTTGCTTCATCTGATTTATCAAACTGAAACAAAGCGCCAGCTTGTAATGTAAATTTCTTCAACATTTTAACGGTAGGCTTACACTTTAAATCGCGATCAACACGTGGCAAGGTGTGGACTTGTTCTTTTAAATGCTGCTGAGCTTTTTTAATTTCATCCTCATTCATTGCTAAGAAATAAGTCTGCCCATTCTGATCCAGACTCACACGTAAATAGGTCGTTTTTTCGAGAGGTAAATTATAGTATTGCCCGCCTTTTTCTTTGCTTGCATAGCGATCTTTGACATCCGTTTCAATTGCAACCAACTTTTGGTTATCAGGACAAACTTCAAGCTCTTTATAAGCATTGGGTAACAATGAAGCCAAATATTCTCCACCTACAAAAATATTTACCGCTTTTCCCTCAATTTTCTCATCACGAACGAAAACAACATTTGCTTTATTCTTATTTACTTTTTCATTGATTTTTTGATTTTCAAAGTTATGCCACTTTTCAACAGCCGTACCATTACTACCACCTTTTACAGCACATCCAGACAAGATTGAGCTGAGGAGTAGTGTTGTGACCAACAAGCCTTTATTTGTGACCATCATTAAAATTTGTTCCTTACAGAATTTAAAAGTAAAAAACCTCTATAACGAAACGTTTAAGCTTCGTAGAGGTTGCACATAAAAACCTTTTAGACAGCGAGACCAATATTTTAAATTTCAGTAAGGCTGCTTAAAAACACGTTTTTTCGTGACATATTTCACGGTTTAATATTTAAGGTACGCAAAAATAATGAATTAGGATTAATACGTCAAATGATAAAAATTTGCTTTTGGGTTAAAATAATTCATCTGAAAAAACATAAGGTTAAATATTGATCTTTAAATATATTTTGATTTAGATAGCAGTATCTATTTTAAAATTTTTATTTAATATTTCACATGAATTATAAAATATATGACAGCGAGCAATAAAGTGATGAACTTAGATAAGTCATTAACAGGTTTTCAATTATCTAAACTTCATACATTTGAAGTAGCTGCAAGGCATGAGTCTTTTTCATTAGCGGCAAAAGAGTTATGTTTAACGCCAAGTGCTGTTAGCCACCAAATCAATTTATTAGAGAAAGAACTCAATATAAAACTTTTTTTACGCTTACACCGTAAAGTTGAACTCACTGCTGAAGGTAAGCACATTTTTTGGGCATTGCAATCGTCTTTAGACCATCTCAATACTGAAATTAAGGCCATCCAAAATCAAACTTTATCTGGGCCACTCACGATTTATGCTAGGCCATCGATTACACAAAATTGGTTGGTTCCCAAACTATCTGACTTTATACAGCGCTATCCTTTTATTGAATTATCAATTTTGACTGGCAATGAAAATGTTAATTTACAACGAGAAGGGATAGATTTAGCGCTTTATTTTGATAATCAACCCTGCCCGCAATTGAATTATCAATACTTAATGGATGAACATATTTTACCTGTATGTAGTCCTGAGTATGCTAAAAAATTCAACCTTGTAGACAATTGGGAGAATTTAAACCAGTGTACTTTACTTCACGACAGTCATGCATGGTGTAATAAGACAGGAACGGGTGAATGGGACAGTTGGGCCGCACATTTTAATATCAATATTGATACCCCTTCAGCGCTTTACTTCAATCGCTCAGATCTCGCCTCAATTGCTGCCAAAAATAACCTTGGAGTGACAATGGGAAGAAAACGATTGGTTGAAAAAGCCATTAAAAATGGCGAACTAATCACACCATTCCCCGATCAGTTTTTACTCTGCGAGCAACATTACTATATCACTTCATTGAAAGATCGCCACTGGCCAAAAATTGAGGCCTTTAGTCTATGGCTCAAAAATCAAACCATGAGTCACGACTAAAATGACTGGCCGATAAAATCATGATCAAATCAATGTTGTACTCATTTATAAATCGAGTACCTTCTGCTTTTAAATGGTTTTATATTCACATACTTAAAAATCGTCAGAAAGATATCGTTGATCCACTCTGACGAAACATAGATTTTTTATACAAATTCTTTTCACCATTAGACTAAATTAAAAAAACGGTTCTTTAAATCAAAGAACCGTTTAGTAATACAGAAACCTTAGAACTTAAAGCTATAATCTATATTTAAACGAGTTTCATTGGCTGAGTGAAAGACCATATTGGTTGGCATATCATTTCGGTAATGAGAAAAACGTGCTCGCATGCCTAAGCCTTTCAACTTCCCTTCTGGGATTTTATAAGCTAAATCCAGCTCCATCGATTCTTCTTTAAATCGTTTATCGCCATAACTAAGTAAATCAATATCTTGCCCTTTGGCATAGCGGGTCATAAAACGCAGTCCATTAAGAGAAATATCAGCTAATTTTACATTTTTAAAATCATATTCATAACGCAGTGAATAGACTTTCTCATCTTTATTGGAATAATCCGAGCTCATAAAATCAAGCACCACAGGACTTTCTGTTCCCGATAAAAATGGCAAACCTGTCGAACCAAAAGCCTGCATATAACCCAAAGACAAGGTATGGTTTTGATAATTTAAACCAAATAATCCACTTAAATGCTGGTTATCTACATGACCAATTTTTTGTCTACCTGCCTCCTGACTATTGAAAAATCGTACATCGCTTAAAAAAGTTAACTGTTCATTTAAAGGCTGTTTGCCATTGAAACCCAAGAATTGCTGTTGGTAGATATCGTGCAGTTCAGCCTGATAAGCACGTATTCGATACGCATCATCGAGTTGATAAGCACCACCAAAACTATAGAAGTAATCTGTTGTTGCTGATTGATCAAAACGGCGATTGATATTGTCAATACCAACATCACTATAATGGATCGAATCACGTTGTCGCACTTGGTCTACATAAAAGCCTTCCAATTGTAACTTTGTAATTTCATTGGAAACAAACCGAGCACCTCGATAAGTTTGAGGAAACAAACGCGCAGGTGAAGAAAAAATCGTGGGCAATCGTGGAACCAAATCCCCCACAAAAAGCTCATTTTTTTTAAATTTTGCTTTGGCAGTCAGTCCTATTTTCCCATAATAATCATCTCGTGAATTATCTGCATTTACAGGTAATAAGTTACTCCGTGCATAGTCATCGGCTCGATCTCCAATTAAGTTAAATCCAGCCATTGCCAATACATCAACACCAAAACCAACTGTTCCATCGGTATAGCCCGATTGACCATTAAAGATAATACCTTGTGCCCAATCGCGCGCAGCAGTATAAGGATATGGATCTTGTTTATAGTCTCGGTCAAAGTAAAAATTTCTAAGCGTTAGCTCTGCACTGCTGTCTGTCACTAAATCGGCATGCGCCAGAACACTAAATAATGGGCAAAAGTATACCCACACCCACAAGGATGTTTTTTTCATTTTTTTATCTCAACTATTTAATTTTTAGAGGATTAAGTTGTTGTTTTAAGCGTATAGGCTGCTTCATTTTTATGTCGATAAAATGCATTACCTAACATTAAAATAAGTACAATTGCCAAAATAAATACCACCCCGTAATATGCATAAAGTGTGGCTGGCGCTAAACCTTTATCTAAAAAAACGCCTGCAATTGTTGGTGATAAAATGGCACCAATACGGCCAAAACCGATGGCATAGCCTACGCCACGGCTACGAATATCGGCATCGTAAATTGTAGGTGAAATAGAATATAAACCTGCAATACAGCCATTAATCAGCGTTCCAAGTAATAGGCCAACTATCAATGCCACGCTCACTTGGGCCGAGACAGCCACGAATAAAAACACACATGCGGCAGTTAGTCCTAGAAATAGACTTAAGGCATAGAAGATTTTGATACGGGATGCTAGCAAACCAATAATTGCTGCACCAAAGATCCCGCCAATACTAATTAAAATACCTGTGGTAACCCCTTGTTCAGCCGACATTCCCATTGAAATTAAAATTTTCGGTGTCCAACTCATTACAAAATAGAAGCCAAACATTACGAGAAAGAAAGCACCCCATAGACACAATGTTTGAAAGCCCTGTTGCCCACCAAATAATTTAGCAAAATCTCCGCCACCCTTTGCATCACTTTTTGCATAATCAGGTAAGGCGTCCAGATGATTTAAGCCCATACGCTGTAACACTGAGTTCATTCGCGCTAACGCTTGTTGCGGTCTTTTTGCCAACAAATAATCTAAGGACTCAGGCAATAACCATATACTCACCAACAGCATTGCAATAGTTGTGATCCCACCTGCAAGAAAAATCGAGCGCCAGCCTAAATGTTCAATCAGTGTCAGTGACAATATCCCACCAAGTGTGGCACCAATCCCATACCCTGTAGACATTAAACTTACCGCGAAACTTCTCCAGCGCGTATTGGCATATTCACTAGCCAAAACATTGCTACTGGCAAGAATACCGCCAACCCCAATCCCTGTGACAAAACGGAGGACTGCCAACATGCTATGACTATTCACAAAAGCGCATGCCAGCATGCTGATTCCAGCAATCACCAAACAAATTAAGATCAGTAAACGGCGACCTATTTTATCAGCAAGTGGTGCCAGAAAAATCGAACCAGCAGCCATACCAAATAGACCAGCACTTAATAACAAACCGATTTGAGCACCAGAAAGCGACCAATCCGCTGAAACTGAAGGTGCGGTAAATGCCATAACCATGACATCAAAACCATCAATAATATTGAGGAAAACACAAATCAAAATCACGAACCATTGATATCGGCTCATTTTATTTTGACTTATCTCACGAAGAACATCTCTTTCCATTTGTGTATCTCCCAATTTGGATCAGATACACACACGACATTACTGAGCTGCGTCGCTGGGTGGTTATGCATATCCGTATCCATAATTACCTAGAGGAATAATTTAATTTTTAAAACTCGTTTTTGAACAAGAATATTTTTTTGGAGCGTCCTGCTCTATTTCATCTTGATTAATTGGATCCAAAAAATCAATAGCATTATTAAAAAATATTTTAAAAATAAGATTAAAAGTCAAAAAAACACATGATTTAACTCAATATATTTAAATTAAAAGAATGAAAAACGGATATACGTATTTGAAAATTACACAAAAATGGATCCATTTTATTCATTTAACCCCGTCTAAGTAAGTGACCTTATTGAGGATATTAAAAAGCCCACCCCCTTATTTTTAAATATTTCAGTTTTCGCAACGAGAAAAGCATTCAACAAAAAATACAAACTGGATCCAAAATATAAATAAAAGTACAAATAACCACATAAATCTCGTAGAGATATTTTTTAAATGAAAACAGCAAAATGTCGATAAAAACAAAATAACTAAGCCTAAATCAAAGAATTTAATGATCAAAAATGATCATTTTATGGATTGACCGTTTACTTGTGTTGATATAAATTGGATCCAATAAGTGATAAGGAGTCATCACAAATGTTTATAAAAAATGCATGGTATGTTGCTTGCTATCCTGAAGATATCCAAGAAAAGCCGCTTGGTCGCACCATCTGTGGTGAAAAAATTGTTTTCTATCGCGGTAAAGAAAATAAAGTCGCTGCTGTTGAAGATTTTTGTCCACATCGTGGCGCCCCATTATCATTAGGCTATGTAGAAGATGGCAATTTAGTTTGTGGTTATCATGGTTTAGTCATGGGATGCGAAGGAAAAACCATTTCTATGCCAGCTCAACGCGTAAACGGTTTCCCCTGCAATAAGAGCTATGCTGCTGTAGAAAAGTTTGGTTTTATTTGGGTTTGGCCTGGTGATCAAGCTTTGGCTGATGAGTCCAAACTCCCAACACTAGAATGGGCAGATCATCCTGAGTGGAGCTATGGCGGTGGTTTATTCCATATCCATTGTGATTATCGTTTGATGGTTGACAACCTTATGGATCTGACCCATGAAACCTATGTTCATTCGAGCAGTATTGGGCAAAAAGAAATTGATGAAGCCCTTCCTATCACCAAGGTCGATGATGATCATGTCATTACTGAACGTTATATCGAAAATGTCATCGCTCCCCCATTTTGGCAAATGGCACTTCGTTGTAATAATTTAGCAGATGATGTTGCTGTAGATCGTTGGCAACGCTGCCACTTCGTTGCTCCAAGTAACGTACATATTGAAGTGGGTGTCGCTCATGCTGGACATGGCGGATATCATGCCCCCAAAGATAAAAAAGTGTCATCGATCGTGGTTGATTTTATTAGCCCTGAAACAGAAACCTCACATTGGTATTTTTGGGGAATGGCACGTAATTTTCAACAAGATAACCCGACCCTCACCGATCTCATCCGCGAAGGTCAAGGCAAAATCTTTACCGAAGATTTAGAAATGTTGGAACAGCAGCAACAAAATATTTTGCGAAATCCCCATCGCCAGTTACTGATGCTAAATATCGATGCTGGTGGCGTACAGTCACGTAAAGTGATTGACCGATTACTGGCACAAGAAAGTACGCTCACCCCTGAAACAACAAAACATAAGTTTCCAAATATTCGGGTGATTTAAAGGAGAATAAACATGGACGTTGTTATTGATAAAATTCATCAACTTACTCCATCAATTCGAGCATTTGAATTGATTTCAAGCAATGGTTCTGCCCTTCCAAGCTTTGAGGCAGGTGCACATATTGATGTACATCTCAAAAATGGCTTAACGCGTCAATACTCACTTTCAAACTGTTGTCGTGAAAAACATCGTTATGTGATTGGTGTTTTGCATGATGAGCATTCCAGAGGTGGTTCTCGTTGTATGCATACCGAGTACCGTGAAGGTGATCAATTACGTATTGGCACACCACGTAATTTATTTGAAATTCATCCTCATACCCAAAAGGCAATCTTATTTGCAGGCGGTATCGGTATTACCCCGATTCTTTCAATGGCTTATCGACTTAAATCCCAGCGGATCCCATTTGAATTGCATTATTTTGTACGTAGTCATGAAATGATTGCCTTCTATGGAAATTTAACCGAACACTTTACAGGTCAGATTCATTTTCATATTCAAGATCAACCAGAAACTCAATGTGATATGTCATCAGTCTTGGAGCAGAACGCATCCGATAAACATTTATATGTTTGTGGGCCAGCAGGTTTTATGGCATTTGTGATGGAGTCAGCTCAACACATGGGCTGGCAGACAGAGCAGCTACATCAAGAACACTTTGTCGCACAAAAGTCAGAGACATCTAACAATGCAGCTTTTACCATTGAAATCAAAGGCACTGACCGTCGAATTGAAGTACAGCCTCATCAAACAGCAACCCAAGCCTTAATTGAAAACGGCTTTGATGTCCCTATTTCTTGTGAGCAAGGTATTTGCGGAACCTGTATCACGCGTGTGCTTGCAGGAATTCCAGATCACCGTGATGTATTTATGACTGACGAAGAACATGCATTAAATAACCAGTTTACCCCCTGCTGTTCCCGAGCAAAATCTACAAGTTTGCTGATTGAATTCTAATGAAAAACAACCCTTTGATTCGATTAAAAGAGCTGCTTAGGGTCTGTTGATATTTCATTTCGGTTTTATTGAGACAACACATTTCTTAAGGTCTCGCCCAAAACCACAACACTGCTATGCTCACGCATCAATGTTTCAGCACGCCCGGCTTGTCTATGTATTAAGGCATCGTAAATTGAACAATGCTGTAGATGGGCATAATGTAAACGACGATATTCTGAAAGTGCCTGAGTTTGGTCATAAGTAATGGCTTGGGCCGAGGCCATGGGCAATTGATTGTTTTTGGCTAAGGCTTGGATCAGCGCAACATTTTGTGCACCTTGAATAATGGTATCGTGAAAAATCACATTAAAGTGATGATAACGTTCCAGTTCATGATCACCAAACTCAGTTTTTCCATCAAAAAGTTTTTCTGTTTCGACAATGCAATTTTGTAGTGTTTTTTTCTGCTCTTCTGTCAAACCTTGTTCTGCAATGGTTTTAGCTGCCAGTCCTTCAAGGATACCTCGTACTTCAAGTGCATCATTGACCAGCTTTTCTGAAATTTCTCGAACCGTATAACCTCGAGTCGGATTTTTAATCAGTAAGCCTTCTTGCTCAAGCAAACGAAATGCCATACGCACAGGCTGTCTGGACACCCCAAGCAACTCAGCCGTTGGGATCTCTGCTACTCTGGCACCGCCCTCTAGCTCTCCAGCAATAATCATTTTTCTAAGTTTAATTAAAACTTGTTGACCTGAAGACATTCACTGTCACACGCTATCAAAAATACCCTTTGATGCTAACAAGTTCATCTATAAAATGAAAACAAATTTTCGATTTGAATCTATTTGGTTTGAAGCTAATGTTTTGGTTTACGAAGTTACATTACAGGCATAAAACCTATTTAGTATTAAACTCAACCTTAACTATAACTATTGATCCCCTCTCAATTGATGCAGTTCTTTGATAAAAAAGCAACACGTGTGCTTTTTTATCAAATCTTTGACATATCAATTACGTAGGAGAATAATTCTATTAGTCAACAGCGATGATTGCAGGCTCGCTAGAATTATAATCAATATAGTGCCATCCATTTAAAACGGTTGAACAACTATAGTCATCACCACTTAAATCATAAAATGTAAATCCCCAACCTTTTGTATTACGAAATTGTATGCGGCATTGATATATCTTACTGATACCGCCTATTACATTCCCTTCAGCAATACCTAATGCTTTTGCGCAATCCGATGTATAACCTGGTTTTACATTGACTTCCCATTTCAACTCACAACGGCTTCCTTCAACTTTATCAATTTGCTTTTTATTCAATGTATTTGTCACTAGTTCTAAGCTATATCCTGCAGATTTTGGATAGCCAACCTCATAGCTTTTACCCTCATTATTTTTAAGGGAAACCACAATGTACTCTTCATTTTGATCAATACTTAAAATATTTAAATTAGTCATTTTAATTACTCTTTGAGTTATGGAGTAAATAAATTATTATTTTCCAATTGGTAAAAAAATACCCAATTCTTGGTATTTTCTCATTCTTAAGTATTTATTTTTATAAAATAATTTGTAACATCCAGAACCATTTGTTTTTTAAATCTCAAAATTCCAGTATTTTTTATCGCATTATTTATGAACAATCACACTACTTTTTTCTAATCTTAGTATCCTTTTCTTAACTATATCTTTTCATTGTTTATCAAAAAGTTGCTTAAAATACTTTTAAAAAAAACTTTAAATAAAACCATATCATTTTAAATTTAGCTTAATCATAAACATGAAGATCAAGCTTTTTATTTTGCGTTTAATTTGGTTAGCAACAAAAAAGTCACCTATATTTAATTAAGATTTAAAAACCTTGCTCAAAATAGGTAACTTTCTATTTTTCAAAATTAATGACTAACCAAGTCTGAACGACTACCCTGCATCTCATTAAATGTTTTAATTTCATAAGGTAAACCCACATAGTTTTCAGCCAATGTGGTTAAACCCGCATGTGAATCTAAAATATAACTCAATTCAGCCTGCTTAATTTTATGATCAAACTCACTTTCCGTTTCAAAATGATGTAATAAATGCGTCATCCACCATGAAAAACGTTCTGCTTTCCACACACGTTTTAAGCATTTTTCAGAATATTCCTCGATGCCTTGTTCTGAACCATTGAGATAAAATTCAATTAAGGCATTTGACAAATAAGCGATATCAGATGCAGCTAAATTTAAACCTTTTGCCCCAGTCGGTGGAACGATATGTGCCGCATCTCCTGCTAAAAATAGTTTCCCAAATCGCATTGGCTCTGTCACAAAACTGCGTAAAGGTGCAATACTTTTTTCAATTGAAGTGCCTGTAACCAAATTTTTACGACTTTCTTCATCAAGGCGATTTTTTAACTCATCCCAAAATCGTTGGTCAGACCACTCATCAACGTGATCCGTCACTGGAACTTGCAAATAATATCGGCTACGGGTTTTTGAACGCATACTACATAAAGCAAAACCACGTTCTGACTGCACATAGATCAATTCATCTGAAACAGGTGGAACATCTGCAAGTACACCTAACCAGCCAAATGGATAAATTTTTTCAAAAGTTTTGATTTTATCTTGAGGCACACTTGCACGACAGACTCCATGATAACCATCACAGCCTGCAATAAAATCACATCTAAGCTGGTACGATTGACCATTTTGCTGAAAGCTAACATAAGGGTTTTGCTCAAAATCATGAATTTGCACATTCTCTGCTTCGTAGTAAGTGCACAAACCAGCCGCTTCACGTGCATGCATTAAATCTTTTGTGACTTCCGTTTGTCCGTAAACCGTAACTTGCTTTCCCTGAGTTAACTCAGATAAATCCACACGATGCTTTAAGCCATTGGTTAAAATTTCAATACCATCATGCGCTAAGCCAAACTTGTTTAGATTTTCATCCACACCCGCTTGCTTCAATAAATCAACCGATACTTGTTCAAGTATCCCTGCTCGAATACGTGCAGCTACATATTCAGCACTGCGTTGCTCAATGATCACGTGCGAGATACCTGCTTTAAACAACAGTTGTCCAAGCAATAGCCCAGCTGGGCCTGAACCAATAATCGCCACTTGCGTGGTTAAATTTTCCATAACATTTTCTCCATATCCTGACCATTAAATTAATTTTTTTGATCTCTTTTTGATATGGTGAAAACTGGATAATCGCCGTATAGTGGCAACAATGACCGTATATCGGCCATAAAATTATAATCAGGAATGGATGAACGATGAGATACGATTTAATTGAGAACGAGGTTTCAGGTGAAACCATTAAGCAAGACGATTACATCGCTGGACTCGCCAAAGGACTGAGTTTGCTTGAAGCCTTTGGAGTTGATCGTCAAAAACTCAATTCGACTCAAATTGCGGAGCGCACAGGATTGAGCCGTACAGCGGCACGAAGATATTTACGCACTTTAAAATATTTAGGTTATTTAGAAACTGATGATCACTACTTTTGGTTAACTCACAAAGTATTACGCTTATCGAGCTCCTATTTAAGCTCTGCACATCTGCCTAAAGTTGTGCAACCTATTCTCAATCTGTTAAGCGCACAAACCAGTCTGACTTTTTCACTGGTGGTTTTAGATGAACATGAAGTCGTTCCAATTGCCCGAAGCTACCTACCTCAACACGATAATTTACGCCTCAGTCCTTATGGGATGCATTTGGGCAATCGTTTGCCTGCACATGCAACCTCAACAGGCAAGGTTTTATTGGCAGCATTAAATTTAGAAGAACAAAAACACTGGGTAAATAAATATAGTTTGAAGCGCCTCACCGCTTATACCATTCAAGATGAAGTCCAGTTTTATCAAGTATTGGCAGAGATTCAAAAACAAGATTATTGTCTATCAAAAGAACAACATGAATTAGGGGTTATTGCGATTGCAGTCCCAGTATTAAATGCACAAGGCAAAGCCGTCGCTGCATTAAACTGTATTGCACAAACACATCGTGTCACTGAAGAACAGCTGATTCAGCAAGTTTTGCCTTTACTGAGAAATACAGCCTATGAGTTAAGGAGTATGGTTTAAAACACGCTGAATAAATTTTAATGGGAGCCAATCTTTCAGCCGACATATCAATAGAACTCAAATATTTTTTTAGTCTGTAAGTATGCTTGTACAAAGCAACATAAATTTATAAAACATATAGATCCATATTGATTTTTACCACCAACTTAAAAGATAATAATTATTATTCGCATATTTATAAAAATCAATTTTATGATCCAATCTATTCTTATTCAGCCAATAGCAAATCGTGTACTCAGCTCTATAACTTTGGTCAGTTATAAAAATACAAACAGATGCTGCAAAACACCTGTTCCTGCTAAAAGCACTATCAGCCAACAATTAAACCTGAACTGAATTTAATCTCATTTTTCTGTAAATCATCAGTACCCATACTTGAGCAATCAATAAGTTTACTCGACTGGGGTAATCACATCACTGTTATCGAATAGGTCATTTTTCATGTTGAAGAAAACTTCTCTCTATTTGGCGCTAGGCATGTTGATCATGCAAATTTCAATACATACTTTTGCAGATAACAGCATTCGTATTGGAGAAACACAAAACATATCTTCCGCTATTTTAAATGAAAAAAGACCAATCCAGATCTATCTCCCTGCTACATATGGCAAATATCCCAAGCAAAAATATCCTGTGATTTATCTATTAGATAGCGAAAGTAACTTTCATTATTTGACAGGAATTGTCGAAAAATTATCGAAGTCACCTTACCCTTCGATTCCTGAAATGGTCATTGTGGGCATCGTCAATACAGATCGTGCCCGAGACTTAACCCCAACCAAGCAAAAGCCTGAAATTAATGAAGAACGACTGATTGAAGGTCAAACTGGCGGAAATGTCGCATTTTTTAAATTTTTAGAATCAGAGCTCATGCCTGATATTGAGAAAAAATATCGTACTAATGGGTTAAATATATTGATTGGTCATTCTTTTGGAGGTATTACCGCACTCAATCATATGCTCAATGGTCAACAAAATATCCAAGCCTATATTGTCCATGACCCTAGTATTTGGTGGGATGATGAGATCATGCTGAAACGTTTTAAGGAAGCGAACAATCAAGATTTTCAGCATAAAACTTTATTTTTAACCCAAGTTGGTGCCAGTGAAAATACAGACAGTTTAGACAACCATTACAAGGGTATCAAAAAGTTCAATCAATATTTAAGTCAACAGCCTTTTACTCAACTGAACTATAAATATGTCCAGTATGAGGGTGAAGATCACGGTACTGTACCAATCAAAGGTAATCTTGATGGTTTGCGTTATATTTTTGAAGGTATGCGAGTCAATATTAAAGCGATCCCAGAAAATCCCAATCTTATAAAAGAACATTATGCTCAATTAAGTCAAAATTTAGGTTTTGAGATACAACCCAGTGAGGCTTACTTAGATCGTGTTTTAGACTATTTAAAGCGTTCAAACAATCCAAAAGTGATACAACAATTTCAGGACTATATCCTTTCGATCTATCCTCAATGGCGTGTTAAAACATCATCATAAATGTTGTTTTATATAAATATACCCATCACTTTTTGGTAGATCTCAATGCTGCTATCACCCACCATTGCTTTGTATATTCCAAGTTTGATTCTTCAGCGAATTCAAATCCGTCGCAGATGCCTTGCTGGTTAATCCAGTGTTTACATCATTGACCTGACTATTCAAGCTATTGAAATCCGACTGTGACACTTTCGTCGCCAGCCCTGTGCTTGAATCATTCACTTGGTTATTTAAGCTATCAAAATCAACCTGTGATACCTTAGTGACCAACCCCGTAGAGGTATTATTAACTTGATCATCAAGGGTATTTAAATCATTTTTTGTTTGATTTAAATCAGTATTTACTATTGTTAATGAAACACCATTTGCAACTACATCTCCAGTTGCAGTTAAACTACCATTTACATTTAAACTCTCGTTAATATCTTGCGCTAAAATAGCATTTGAATTAACAATAAATAATAAAAACATCGAACCTTTCACAATTTTATTAATTTTCGATTTCTTATTACCTTTTACAATTTCAGAAACTACAACCCAGCTCCCTATTGCAGTATTCCAGACCAATTTATACACTTTATTCATGATATATATACCTAAATTTATAATGATGTTTTGATTTATTAATTACTTTTCAAATAAAATGCACAATATATTTATATTTTTCTATACTGTTTACCAAACGATACACTTTGCTAACACCAGAAAAACAAATATCCAATATTAAAATAAATAATATATTATTTTCAATAATTTATGATAAAACAACCATCGATACAAACACCTTAAAAATACAAAAGAATTTGTTTATATTTATTAAATTTATTTTTTAAATAAATTAACTTTTAATAAAAAATTACCAATCAACATAGTTACATTAGAAATAAATAAGAAATTCAAGCACAAAATAAAGGTTAGAATTTTTATTCAGTTAAGTAAAATTTAATATTCTATATATTTTTCATATTATTAAAATGAATAAAAAAACAATGAAATAATATATTTTAAATATGAGTGTTTTACACAACCTCGATTGATATAGTATTTTCCATTTAACGTAAAAAAATGAACATTCTATTCATAATCAAATATAGATTAAATAATAAAGGTGGGGCCGTAAAATGATTGAATGGCTACAAGGTGAATTAAAACATAGTCCTGAAATCCTATTATTTTTATCCTTAGCAATAGGGTTTTGGATCGGTCAATTTCAATTTGGAAAGTTTCAATTTGGTGGTGTTGCAGGATCATTACTTGTCGCTGTTATTCTAAGTCTTATTGGGGTACCAATCGACAATGGTGTAAAAGCGATTCTTTTTGCTTTATTTATTTACGCAGTCGGTTTTGAAAGTGGCCCACAGTTTTTTAAATCGCTTGGACCACAATCCATTAAAGAAATTTTGTTGGCTATTTTTATGGCTGTATGTGGACTCATTACGGTCTTAGTCATGGCAAAAATCTTTAATCTAGATAAAGGCTTAGCCGCAGGTCTAGCTGCAGGTGGGATGACCCAATCTGCGATTATTGGTACGGCGGGCGATGCAATTTCTCGTCTAGACTTACCACTTGCAGAAATTCAAAAACTTCAAGCCAATGTTGCGATTGGATATGCCGTGACCTATATCTTTGGTTCTCTAGGCGCAATTATTGTCTGTGTGAATATCTTGCCAAAATTTATGGGACGAGAAATTCATGATGATGCCTTAAAAGCGCAAGCGGAACAGTTAAAAGGTGCATTTGAACTGGCACCTGGTCAAGAATTGGCTATGCCTGAAATTGTTGGTCGTATTTACAAAGTCAAACAAGCATCAGGACACACCATTGCCGAACTCGAAACACAAGTACCGAGCGTCACCATTGAACGATTAAAACGCAAAGATCAATTTATTGATGTTGCGCCAGAAATTACCTTACAGAAAGATGATGTTGTTCTGGTCGTTGGTCGCAGGGCAAGTATCGTTTCCATTGCCGAGTTTATTGGATCTGAGTTGCAATCCTCACAAGGCATGGAAATGATCATGGACACCACAGATGTCATATTACGAAACTCAAAATATGCCAACCGTACCCTTGGAGATATCAAAGCTAATACACCAGATTATTTAAAGCATGGCATTTATGTACTTGCAATTAAACGTAACAGTGAAGCACAAGCTTTAAGTGATGATACGGTCCTGCGTCAAGGCGATGTGGTCACCGTATATGGAACTAAAAGTGATCTTGAGCGCTTAGTCAAAGAGGCGGGTAAAGCTTTACCAGAAAGCTTAAAAACAGACTGGATTTTCCACGGTGCAGGTTTAGTTGTTGGTTTAGTCATTGGCCTATTTGTTGTCCGTATTGGTGATGTTCCTTTAACCCTTGGTGCAGGTGGCGGTGCGCTGTTATCAGGTCTGTTATTTGGTTGGCTACGTAGCCGTAACCAAGTCCACGGCAATATGCCTTTAGCCGCTTCACAACTTCTCAAAGATTTAGGTCTTGCTGGTTTTGTTGCTGCTGTCGGTTTGCAATCAGGTTTACAGGCCATTCAAACCATTAAAGAAAGTGGCTTGTCCCTGTTTATGATCGGAGTGGTGGTCACACTAGTACCGCTGATTCTTTCAATGCTGTTTGCCCGTTATGTACTCCGTTATAACAATGTCGCCGTAATGGCTGGAGCATTAACTGGCTCACGCAGTGCAAACCCCGCTTTTGGTGGCGTACTCGACAAAGCTGGAAACTCAATTCCGACCGTCCCATTTGCGATTACCTATGCACTCGCAAATGTATTTTTAACCTTGCTTGGCCCTCTAATCGTCGGTTTGGCATAAATAATTTTATAAATTTCAAACTCATTCACTTCAAGATAATTAAGGAGACTTCCCATGGGGAACGTTGATTATTCAAAATATGCAAAACTTAGCCCATTTGAACTCAAAGATGAATTAATTGCTTTAGCACAAAGCCATACCGATCGTATGATGCTCAATGCGGGACGAGGAAATCCAAACTTTCTTGCAACTGTTCCACGGCGTGCCTTTTTCCAATTGGGTTTATTTTCTGCCACTGAATCAGAATTTTCTTTTTCCTATATGCCAGAAGGACTTGGTGGATTTCCTCGTGCGGAAGGATTGCAATCACGCTTTGACCACTTCATCCTAGAAAATCGTGACAAGCCAGGTGTTGTTTTTCTGGGTAAAGCGATTTCTTATGTTCGTGACCAATTGGGACTTGATCCCGATGCATTCTTACTCGAAATGGTCGAAGGTATACTTGGCTGTAATTATCCTGTCCCAGATCGAATGCTAAGAGTCAGCGAAAAGATTATTAAAGAATATGTTTTACGTGAAATGGGCGTACAAGGTATGCCTAAAGAGGAACTCGATTTATTTGCAGTGGAAGGCGGTACAGCTGCAATGGCTTATATTTTTAATTCATTAAAAGAAAATAAAATTATTTCACATGGTGATCGTATTGCCATAGGTTCGCCTATTTTTACCCCTTATCTCGAAATTCCAAAACTCAATGATTATCAGCTCGAAGAAGTACTCATCAAGGCTGATCCTAATCTTGGTTGGCAATACCCTGAATCAGAATTACGCAAATTAGAAGATCCATCGATTAAAGCATTTTTCTTGGTAAATCCAAGCAATCCACCTTCGGTTAAAATGAGTGATGAAGGTTTAGCGATTTTGGCTGATATTGTTAAAAAACGTCCTGACCTGATTATTTTAACAGATGATGTTTATGGCACATTTGCAGATAACTTTAAATCCTTATTTGCAATTTGCCCTGACAATACCATTCTGGTTTATTCTTTCTCTAAATATTTTGGTGCAACTGGCTGGAGACTTGGGGTCATTGCCTTGAGTAATCATAATATTTTAGATAAAAAAATTGCGGCGCTTTCTAAAAAAGACAAGAAAGAACTCGAAGAACGTTACTCATCCCTCACCACAGATCCATCTAGTATTAAGTTTATTGATCGCCTTGTTGCCGATAGCCGTAATGTTGCTTTAAATCACACGGCTGGATTATCCACACCTCAACAAGTACAAATGGTTCTTTTTGCTTTATTTAATATGATGGATTCTCGTCAAAGCTATAAAAAAGCAGTGAAATCTGTGGTTCGAGAACGTGATGCTGCGCTTTATAGACAGCTTGGCGTTGAAGTTCCGCAAGATCCGAATGCCGTTGATTACTATACCTTGGTCAATTTAGAAAATACCTCGCGAAAACTATATGGTGATGCATTTGCTGATTGGGTGATGAAAAATAAGAATCCAACAGAATTACTTTTCCGAGTTGCTGATGAGACAGGTGTAGTACTACTTCCAGGTTCAGGTTTTGGTGTTCAACACCCTTCTGCACGCGCCTCGCTAGCCAACTTAAATGAATTCCAATATGCAGCAATCGGGACTTCATTACGAAAATTTGCTGAAGAAGCCTATCTGGAATATAAAAAAGCCAGCAAAAAGAATAAATAAGCATGAATAGCTTAAGTATTTGTTTAAAAAAAAAGATCGCATTAATGCGATCTTTTTTGTTTGCGAATAGCTAACCAAGTTAAGCTCTATTTACTTGTAGTTATCAAATCTCATCACAGTATTCAAACAGTCTTAATTCTGCACTTTACATTTTATTGCTTTTGCGGGAGTAATATTGGTCGCTGAAACTAATTGAGTTGAATCAAAACCTTCAGTTTCCTCTATAAATAAATGATAGTCTTTAATTTGAATCGTTGCCTGTCCTTCATATTGGCAATAACCTTTTTTAATATTGTCTGGTAACTTAAAAGTCTTTTTTGCTGCATCAAAGTTGCTAAAGCAAAACCATACATCTCGTGTGTCACCTTTTGGGCGTGGAATAAGTGCAGCTGATGTTTTGTTGGGTTCAAAGCAAATATCATCGCCCATATAATCCAAATATTCAGGGTCTAAATTACGTGAAAATTTTCCTGTTAAAGTGGCTACTCCCTGATAATTTTTAAAACCAGACTCGGTGTTTTTGTATTTGAAGCTTTGTGCTTGTGCAAATACTGGCAATATCCCTAAGGCGATTACTAAAATTTTGTTCATCATCATCATCCTAATCTACATTTTATAAAGTGCTAAATTTGCAGTAATTTTACCCAATCTTAGCAAATAAAAGAACCACTTAGACATCTATGACAACAGCCTTTTACGCAACAGCTTGACTTGTTCAATTTGTTGCGTGCTTACTTCTTGTTGAATGGTCACTACGACTTTTGGACAATCGCTAATAAGAGCTTATAAAAATTATTTAAAAACAGATTTTTATTAAAATAAATCCCCATAAGTTGTGCACAACTCATGGGGATATTTTATGTCAAGCCACTAGTCTTGTGAGTCAGGATACAAAGGACGATTTCCGGGACTAATTCGATTGATATGTAAAAAGGTCATATGACGTTCGTACTTATCTAAAATGTCATTAATCACCTGCTCTTTTGTATATCCGACCAAGTCATTGTCCTGCGAACCTTCGTACAGGAAGGTTTCTAAACGATAGTAATGTTGCATACCGCGTTTACCACGTTCACTAAAGGTCGGCGCGATATAACGCACAGGCCAGATCTGATAAACGAAATTAAACTCTTCTTCGATGTAGATGGTTAAATCAAGATGATACAAGGTATCACTATCTTCCACTTCTCCCTGCGTTACTTCGATACTCATGCCACGTTTAACTAACTCATCCGCAACTGTCTGGACTGCAGGTTTACATACGCTGTCGAGCATACTGAGTGTTTCGCGACTACCGGGATGAAACATGACACGAGACAAACGTTGCTTCCAATTTAGAATATCAACATTCCCTACAACAGGTGCTGCATTTGAGCTACGGCTCGCTTTACGATAATCTTCCAAGCGCAAGGATTTATACAAACCCGCCATCACTAACAACATGACAAAACTGAAAGGCAATCCCATAATGATCGTTGCACTTTGCAAAGCGGCGATCCCATTAGCCATTAGCATGGCTACAGTCAGCAATCCGATTGCAATAGCCCAGAAGATACGCAACCAACGTGGAGCATCATGATCAACACTAGAAAATTTCGTCGTGAAGTTACCAAGTACTAAAGCGCCTGAATCTGCCGAAGTAACATAGAAGAGTAAACCTGTAATTGTGGCAATACTTGCAATAAAGGCAAAGCCTGGATACTGCGCTAGTAAGTCATAAAAGCCATGTGCAGGATTGGTCAATACCGTTTGTGCCAATGCGCTGTTACCATCGAAGATCACACTATGTAAGGCGCTATTACCGAAAATAGATAACCAAGTGATAGTGAACAATAATGGAATGATCAAGGTACCGCAGACGAATTCTCGGATCGTACGACCGCGAGAAATTCTCGCCAGAAATAAGCCTACAAATGGAGACCAAGCTACCCACCATGCCCAGAAGAATAAGGTCCAGCTATTCATCCAGTCTTTTGGCCGATCAAAAGCAAAACTTTCCAAAGCCAAACTTGGGAAGCGACTAATATAATCACCAAAGTTTTGTACCAGCGCATTGAGCAGAAATTCGGTATTTCCAAGAAACAATACGAACAGCATCAAACCAATTGCAGCATAGATATTAATTTCAGACAGAACCTTGATGCCTTTATTTACCCCTGCGGTCACCGAAATAATGGTCACAATCACAGCGACTAAAATCAGCGCAATCTGAATCCAGAGATTCTCTGGGATATCCAACAGCACATGTAGGCCATAATTGATCTGAACTACTGCAATACCACAGGTAGTAGCAATACCAAAGATCGTTCCGATCACAGCAGCAATATCAACAGTATGCCCAATAGGCCCATCAATTCTTTTACCAAAGATTGGATATAGCGCAGAACGAATTGTTAATGGCAAATTATAGCGGTAGCTAAAATATCCCAATGCCATACCAACCAAAGCGTACATCCCCCACCCTGTTAAGCCATAGTGGAACAATGTCCAGACCATACCCTGACGTGCAGCTTCATAAGTCTGCCCTTCACCTATGGGAGGGTTCATATAATGCGATAGCGGCTCTGCAACCGAGAAGAACATTAAGTCTGTCCCAATCCCAGCAGCGAACAGCATCGCTGACCAACTCAATAAACTAAACTCAGGTTTCGAGTGCTTTGGACCAAGTTTGATATCGCCATAACGTGAGAAAGCAATAAAAATTACAAAGATTAAATACAATGTTGCAGCTAATAAATAATACCAGCTGAATTTATCACTGACCCAAGCCAGTACCACATTCAGTAAGTGATTGGCAAAGTCGTTAAATAAAATCGTAACAAGTGCAAATGTTAAAATAAGTAGAGCTGAAATATAAAAAACCACACGATTTAAATGGTCTTTATTCGCTAATGTAGCATCATCAACTGCTCTTGGATTATCTGTTGCCATACAATCCTCAGGAAGTTAGAGAAGAAAAAGAAAATATTCATCCACGTCTTTCCATCGCTCAATCAATGAAAATAAATATTTGAATAAAAAATGAAAAACAAAAGTCATTTACTCAAATTAAAATGTTCCTGATTTTTCAGTTGTGTGATGTGATGACTGAATTCACTTCGTGATCACTTGCATTACTTTAGGACTAAATTGATCCTGTTTAAGCGCTTTGACTGAATCAAACATAAACAGCAAAATAATGATGGAGTATGATCAACCAGCGAGTATCACTGCGCTTTACCAGTCGAAACTTTCGAGCAACAGCTGTGAGATACAGACCATAGTAATCACCACAGACCAAAAAATGAGTAATCAAATTGCTGAGACACTTTTATTACGTCCTCTTTCGAGGAAAGATTTGCGACCTGAGTATAACAGAACCTATAAAGTCAAAAACAATACGAAACAAATCACAACACCCCATTTACATAAGGATTGAAAGATTAAAAGGAATAAATGAGACCGAGTCACCGAAGATTTTTGCTATTGTTCTAAGATAAATCACAATATTGCTTAAATCGGCATTCAATCACCAGATAAAGTTCGGCAGAAAAAAGCATAGACCGAGCATAGCATCACTTATGATCAGAATACTTCACCCCAAAATAAAACAGATATTCCCTAAAAAGGGAACTGCCAGCTCAAGTTTGAGCTAATACATATAAATCTTTCCCCCTTTTTACATCCCACTTCAATATTTAAGTCAAAGGGTAAAATCCGTAAAGCCTCATGTCGATATTTAATGAAAATTTCGACAAGTATATATAGATATGTTGATAAAACTTATAAAAATCGGCATGAGATATTAAATGTGTTGATGACATCAGCATAATGCAATTTGAATAAGGCAGCTATTTTTAAAGCAATTGCAATACATCCACTTAAACCTTAGCCACTTTCGCCTTCAAACTTTTTAAAACTATATTTTGGCTCTTTTATATCTTGGTATTGACTCGCCTTATGTGTTAATTCAAAAACAAGATAAAGTTAGAAATTTTCTTTCCAATAAAAATCTATCATTGAATAAACAAAATAAAGGATCAAAAAATGAAAAAATTCCTACTTCTCACCCTCTTAATTAGTGGTGGAACTTGGGCTGAGTTACCAAAATCCAAATCATCATGTCAAATCCAAGTTCAACAATTAAAATTTGCTCGTTTAGTTGCTCTTAGTAGTCTTTGTGATAAAGATGAAAATTCAACTTACGGAAAAAGCTTAAGTGCTTTGTTTTTAAAAAATCAAAAGAAATGTAAGGTTTCCCGTGAACAGATTGACCCTACAGATGAACAGGTAATGAATGCTTATGATGAACTCATTGGTTTACCTATAGAACAGCAAAAAATACGATGCAGAACGGCAGATAAACAGATCAAAGTCCACTTTTAAAAACTTAAGACTTACTCGGTAAAACTATTCCATCATGCCGAATTCTAGAACTGCTTTGGCTAAGATATAGATGTTGAAAGTAAGATTTCAAGTCACCTATATTATGATAATTTTACAGAAATCAGAATTATTGGCATTCTCGTATACTCTTATCCCGACTATTGAAATTCATAATTGAATTTTTTTTACTTAGACAGAAGTAATTTATAAATTCATATTGTCTAAAGGATTTTCCTTTTTTTAGCTCAATACGGATCTGAGTTTCTAAATAATTCGACATAAGCATATCTTTTGAAAGGCAAAAAATATACTTACTATCTTTATTAGACAAATTTTCTAAACTTTGTGCATATATTTTCTTTGATAATTCATCATTGAAACTTCCACTTTCATTTTTAAATGATGTGTCAAACATTGAAAACTCATTAGAATCATAAATTTCTTGGGGTTTTAATGAACAAATGCTCTTATCTTCTAATATTTCATATTGGAAATCAGCTACACGTTTCTCTTTACAACCAATTAATATTATTGATATAAAAAAAACACTTAATAAATTAATATTTTTCATGAGATGATAATTCAGTAAATTAAAGGAATTAATGGAGTCGGAGTAGAATTAGAAACCAGTGTATATCCTGAAGGATTACTTATAATCGGTTGCATTACCTGTCTTATATAATGTGAATTATCAGCTATATGATTTCGCCAAGCTAAACTGAAATTAATCTGATTATATCCTTCAATTCATCCAAAATAATCAGCTACAATATTAGCCTGTTGCTCAGGATTCAATTTTTTAAAATCTGTATCTTTATTTAATTCATAATCATATGGGTCATAGACAGAATCAGGTAAAGTCCACTCTAATGTTTGTAGCACTAGTCCTCTGCCAATTACATTGATATTAAAGCATAAGAAAGAAACAATACAAAACTTGATCACCCTAGTTCAAAACTTTCTCCATTAACAAAATGATTCCTATACGAAATAGCACCTATTTCCAGTACCAAACTAGAATCATCCATTAAACAAAAACCACCCGAAGGTAGTTTTATTTGTCTTAAAAACTCGCTTCAGCTCGACTCCGTAAACGTCTTCCCAAGCTTTGTATTTCATATTTTAATCGCAAAATAAAATACTTATGGAAGATTAAGCCTACGGCAATCTTCATAAATAATTTTGCATTGAGTCTCAGGATAGCCATCATAACGACACGCCTCTAAAACTTTTTTCCGTCCTAAAGCTTTTCTACTTCCTGGGACTAACATTGGAACAACATCGCTTACTTCACCCGCCGTTGTTCGTGCTTTATACAACCTATTTGTTCCTTCCGCTTGACCTACAGTCGCACAATGGTTGTCATCATAAGTAAACCAAATTCTGCAATCAGTCCCACCTTTTTTTTCACAAGCTTGCAATGCTTTCTCTTCTAACTTTCCGCGGAAAATTTTTGCAGTAGCCACACCGATTACACCATTTGTACCCGAAGCCACATAACCTTCTGTGCTTGGTGTCCGGTAGCTTGGAGCTGAATATCCTCCACTGCTTCCATAATTCGGAATAGGCGCACAGCCTTGTACACCTTGACCACCGACAGGATAATAGCCTGGAGGACAATTCCCCTCAGCATGCGCAACACCTGACATCGTTAAAGAAAATAGAGTAAGAGAAATTAACGATATAAAAAATTGTATGATCTGCGGTCTATTGTATTTAGCCATAATTTTTCATCCATGCCGTAAATTATTTTGTGAAATATCTATCATTTATAAATTAACTTTTAGTCGTTCTAAATCTTAAAATAATTCATCACTAAACTCAATTTTTGAATTGGCATTACTTATTTTCATTCTGATGATCATGCTCATCACAACTTGATATTTATAAAATATTCTCAATTAAATCAATATATTGAATAATAGACCCAATATAATAAAGTTTATTCAAAACAGCGCTCAATACAAGGATCGCGCCTTCTAAAAAGATCATCAATGGACTATGAGCAGAGGAAAGTTAACACCAAATTATTTTAGTGAGAATGGGCTTTTGACTATCAATATTTATGCGATATAATCGTGTGAAATATATACCAAATAATAAATTATGATGAATTAATATCTCGCTCTGCTCTGTACGTATAACATTGATTATTTTAGGAGTCTTTTCCATGCCTTTATTCAAATATAGTTGTGTCACCCTCATGGTGCTTAGTATCAGCGCTTGCGCCACCTTGGCCACCAAACCCAATGAAGTCGAAGTGGCTGCACAAAAACTAGTAGGGCAACCAGCCAGTAATGCATTTAAAATATTTGGCAAACCTGATCATGGTCTAGGTCCATCGTCGTATGGTAGCGGTGGCTTCTATGGGTGGAATCGAGTGCAGACTCATGTAACACCAGAAAAAGTTTTCGTGCAGACAGGTGTTGAGTATATTGGCCAAAAGACGACCATGGTTGGAATCGGTGGTGGTGGCGTGGTTGGCCAAATGCCAGTTGGTAGCGAACCTGTATATCGGAAGACTGGATATACAGAAAATCGGACTGTTATCGATTACTTTTGCAATATCACCCTGTACACCGATAAAAATAACATCATCACAGATGCCATAGTGATCGGTTGTGATAAAAAGAAGTGATAGCGTAACTTAAAGCCCATAATTTCAAATGAGCTTTAAGCTGGTTTAGTCTAACTTTAACACTTTATTCTTCACATCATTCAAAGCGCTACACTGATTTTGCTTAGCAACAGTATCAATACCTCAAAGTAAAATATCTTTACTCTGCCCTGATTCTAATTTTTGCGGTAAGGCGATTGATCTATAAAGAAACTATCTAGAATTTCTTATCACGACCATAATTTTAAATTGGTCTATATATTTTGCTATAGTGAATAGCGTAATGACTGATATAAATGAACATATACTTATTCGCCTAGCGACTGAAACTGACACTAAAGACTTAATCGCTATTGACAGTGTTGCCTCACACGATCCGCAGCGAATATTGCAAATCCACAATTGGTGTATGCAGGGTGTCTGCTTTCTTGTTGAAAAAAATGGAAAAGTAATGGGCTACGGCGTTCTAAATTACCATTTTTTCGGATGCGGTTTTATTGAGATGCTGATGGTCGGAGAACCTTATCGTCGTTGTGGTACGGGACATGTATTACTGAACGCATTAAAGGCTAAATGTCAACATCCGAAGCTTTTTACCACAACTAATCGATCTAACTTGCCAATGCAGCAGTTATTACTAAATTCTGGATTTATCGCGAGCGGTCACATAGATAATCTTGATGATGGTGATCCAGAGTTTGTTTATTTTTATTCTAACCATTTAATATAATTACGTTTTAACTTAATTTTTTAAGAGATACGGATGATTCGTAAATACTATGATAAAAACTTAAGTCAAAGACAACGAAAGATTATAGAATTGCTTATCACGATTTCAACCTGTAGAGAAGTTGAATTTTTAATGTGTTAAAAAAGTACCTTAAGGTACTTCTTTATAAAAATAAGTAAGTAAAAACTAGTTCAACACCAATCATACCTAAAAATATTCATCATCACTCCCCTACAGGAACAGAATATTTAAGTTGATTATTTTTCTGTTCTAAAGGCATCTGATTTTGCTTAATCATTTTCTGTTGATAATCGCGCTCTGAAATTACCCCTCTATTGCGGGCCTTTTGCAATGATTTTAGCTGTTGCTCGCTTTCATGTGCATTCAAAGCATAAGTATCGTTATTTTTCAGAAGATATTGAGATCTTTCAAATGGACTCATATTAGAAGTATTTGCCCGACTTTCATACATTTTTGCGACATTTACCTCACGTTGAGCGATACGATCTTGCTCTTGTTGCTTTGACAACTCAAAAAAATCAACACGTTCACTATTGTTATTCTCATATTGAGGTTCTTCATTTTGTAAAAACACATAGGATTGAGGCTTTTTCGACCAATCTTCAGCGCTATACACAGAACCAGCAATTACAGGACTGATCAGCAACATTAATATTTTTTTCATCAAGTATACTCAACTCAAAATAGTGAAAGTCATCGCTACGTATCATACCTTATTTGTAATGTGCGTGATTTTCAAATTGTACTTGTAGATGTCCATGATAGATATTTAGGCATGAAAAAGCGCTGAAATTGTTGATACAAAAAATTAAAGGATTCACTTATTAATCAATTTCCCATAACGATCAATCCATCCTGCTCAGATAAAAATTTTAATTCAACAAGCTTATCAATATCTCTATAAAATGTTCTTTCGGTTTTTCTATCATATAAAATCTGGATTTGTGGAATACGATAAAGTTCTGCTTTTGACAAAAATTTATTACTTTCACTCATCACTCGCATCACATTATGAATAAGATTGAATTGTCTATCTGAAATTTCCTTCCTAAATTTAGCGTTATTTAAAGCTGTTTGGTAAAGCAAATATCCGATTAATTTATTACTTTCATCATGAAGATATTCAATTGTTTCAAACATACCATTCAATATAAATTCAATAAATGGTTGATTAGGGTTATCTTCCTTTTTATCAGCTAATTTTCTACACTGATTGAATAAAGCAAAATATTCATGGATATTCGTTTGATAATACCTCCAAATAGCAGATGAACTAAACCGATATCCTGACTGCTCAAGAATAAACATTTCAATCAGACGCCCAGTACGTCCATTACCATCCCAAAATGGGTGAATTAGCTCAAAATAATAATGTGCTAGCCCTGCTCTAATTATCGCGGGTTGATTAATTACGTTTGGACTATTTAACCATTCTATCCACGCCTGAATAAGATATTCAATATCCTCTATGCATTTGGGTGGTCGATATGTCCCCCCATGAGAATCATTACCAACTATTGTTTTTTGAGTTGGCTGGTTATTTCGTAACTGCCCTGCTGGATTATGTTGCTCTTCTAAATTCTGAGATACTAGTGTATGTAATTGAAACATCGTAGAAAGTTCAAAAGGCTTACCTTCTACAGGCTTTAACTGTTTAGAACTGGATTTTTTTATCCATTCAATAGATTCTTTTAAATTTGTCAGTCTTCGCTCTTCTGACTTTTGAATAGTCTTAGGGTCCTGTTTTAATATGTTTGCAGTTTCTTGTTCTGTAAATTGCCCTCCCTCAATAGTATTGGTACTGTAAATACTGCTTGCTAATACCTTATCCTGCACTTGGTCAATAATTAAGGGTAAACTTGGGGTTTTGTTAAAGCGCTTTTGTGAATCATTGACACGATTGAGCATCGCTTGGACTTGAGTATGTTCAAAACCCAATTGAAAAGTAAAAAAGCCTGATTTATATGTCATGACTTTTAACGTCGTTTCATCTATCCATGTTTTACTTTGTTCAGGCATATTTTGTCAGAAAAAATGTCAAAGAAAATGTCAAATCATTATTATTGTATTTCAGTTATTTAGTCAATTTTTTAATAAAAAATATCAAAAAAATGTCAAAGAAAGTGTCAGAAAAAATGTCAAAAAGAAGCATTTTAACTAAAACATATAAATATCATAAACTTAGTCATATTGAGAAATTCTCTAAAATAGCAAGTATAGACAATCAGCTAAAGATGGTTTTACTAAATTTAACTCAAAATAAATTGTACTGGTAATACTTCCATTTTTTAATGTGTTGAAACAGATCATGGAATATTTATTTAGCCTTCTTGCTAATTTATTAAATGTTATTTGTTGCGCAATTCACTTTTTGCTTTACAGACTGAATATTCAATGAAAAAACTATTGTGCTGCTCGGCACAGAAGTGTTTTCATTTAGTTTTAAAAGAATCATATTTTTCTATGACATATTTAGCCATAACACTTTTTTATTCAATTTTATTTACAGTTTCTGAATTAAATTTATATTTTTCAAAATATTAATTTTCCTCATACATATCCTAACTACTGCTATAATAACCATTGTAAGTCAAATCGCTATTTTTAAATTTTAATGAAAATAGGATTTTTGAAAAAAAATAAAAGTTAACAACACCTCAAATTTAATTTTAAAAAGCATCAATTATATTTTGGACAAAGGTGTGCTATGCAAAAATTAAATTGATTTATGCTACGGAAAGCAAATTATGCAAGATGAAATTAGTGATTTAGATTTCTTTATAACATTAGCCTCATCAAAATCAATGACGCGTGCTTCCATTGAAATGGATATTCCCCTACCAACAGTAAGTAGAAAGTTAGCAAAACTTGAATATTTTTATGGTAAGAGGCTTATTAACAGATCTGCTAGACAATTTGATTTAACAGAGGCTGGTAAATTATTATTAGATCGTAGTATTTACATATCATCTTTAATGAAACAAGTTCATGACGAAGTTTCTCAAAATGTGAATTCTTTTGCAGGTAAATTACGTATTGGTAGCTTAAATTATCTTGGGCGTAGTAAGTTAGGTGATCTAGTAGCAAAATTCAGCGTACCGCATCCAAATCTAGAAATCGAACTCATTCTTTCTGACTCGAAAATGGATCTTGTGGAAAATGAACTCGATATCCTTTTTCAACTCGAACAACCCAATAATGTAATCTACAATTCAGAAGTTTTACTCGACACTAGACGTATATTCTGTGCTTCACCCAAATATTTTAATAAATTTGGCTATCCTACACATCCCTTAGACTTACTTAATCATCGCTGCATTTGCCTAATAAGAAATCGTCACATATATCAAGATTGGAAATACAGCATAAATGACGAAATATTTGAAGTTCATGTACACCCTTATTTAAAGAGTAATAATGCTGAAGTTACACACCAATGGATGATTCAAGGATTTGGTATTGGATATCGTTTATATCACGAGGTCAAACAAGAGTTAGAAGATGGTATATTAATTGAGTGTTTTAAAGACAATCATTCATCTGAATTATCACTTTACATGGTGTATTCAAAATTAAAAAAGAGAGAGGTTGTCAAAGATTTTATTAACTTTACCAAAGACAATATTAATTACTGAATTTTCTTGGAATGTTATAAGCTAATCCACCGATAACATTCCATTTATTTTATGCTTTAAAATTTCCACGTGTAATCAACATTGACCCTCGTCTCATTGGCGGGTCTGAATACGATTCTCTCATTAGGTAAATCATTACGATAACGCGTATAGCGAGCACGGATACCAACACCCTTGAGGATTCCACGAGGTATGCGATAATTTAGATCAAAATCGTAAGAGTCTTCTTCAAATAACTCCCCCTTTAACCGAGGAATTTCAATATCAGTTCCATGACTATATCTCGCCATAAATTTTAAGCCACTTAAAGCAGTATCTTTAAAATCATAATCATATCGAACACTGATAACTTTTTCATTTTGATTGGTGAAATCAGCACTTATACTATCCATAAATACTGCGGGTTCAGCATGACCTAATGTTGGCATTGCGGTATCGCCTAAAGAGTGCATATATCCTAAACTCAAGGTATGAGTATGAATATTTAAACCGACAATCCCACTTAAATGTTGATTGTCTATTTTCCCTGCTAATTCTTTTCCAGCATCTTCACTGAGAAACGCTCTAAAATCGCCAAGAACATGACCGATTCCGACATCATGTTTAGTTTTGACACCAATAAAATTTTGAGAATATACATCATGCAAATTTGCGTGATATAGATCTGCTTTAAAGCCTTCACTAAATTGATATTCAGCACCAAGCATATATAAGCCTGAAGACTCAGCAGCTGTTTTAAATCGCCCATTGATATTTCCTATACGAATTTTTTCATAGTTCGTAGAGTCCCTATGATTGACTCGATCGACATATAATCCATGAAGCTTAAGATCTTTTACTTGATTAAACTGCAAGTGTGCACCGCGGTAATTCTGTTGGAATAATCGTGCAGGGCTTGAAAAAATTACTGGGAACATCGGCGAAAGTGTCCCGATATGAACTGTCGAATCACTTACCTTGGTTTTCAGGGTCCAGCGCAACTCTCCTGTCTGATCAGGACGCTCATTGTTTCTATCTACAGGCAATAAACCTGAAGCAGCATAATCTTTGTTATTTCCCATAAGATTAAAACCTGCTAAAGCAAGAACATCCAAACCAAATCCTACATTTCCACTGGTATATCCAGATTTAGCATTTAGGATAAAACCTTGAGCCCAATCTCTTGCTGCAGGATATGGAACATTATTTATGTAATCTCTATCAAAGTAATAATTTTTTGTCGTTAACGATATTTTACTATCTTTGATAAATTCAGCATTTGTAATTGTGGGCAGCGTAGTCGTGAGGCCGACTAATCCAAGAAAAAATATATTCTTCATGATATGTACCTATTTTTACTTAAATCTTTAAGGTGTAAAAATCCTGACTACCTAAAAATAATTGAGGTAGTCGTTATTGTTTTTTATTTAAACTTTTGAAGTTTGAGGAATTGTCACTTTAGAAGTTGAATAACGCCCTTTTAAATAAAGCGCTAGCGCCGAAATTAAAATAGGCAATGCAAGTACGAAGAAAATGCCGCTCATACCGAGATTAAATGTGAAAATATAAGCGCCAAAAAATGCCCCGAAAATAGCGCCAAAACGGCCTAATCCGTGCATCCATGAAACACCAACTCCACGGCATTCTGCAGGATAAAATATCGCAGCTAAAGATGGCAAGGAGGATTGTGCGCCAACCAAACCAGCGCCTGCTAAGAAAATAAACAATGCGAGTAAATAAATATTTTGTGTAAGAAATCCTGTTATGACGAATAATACGGCTGATATAAAATATGCAAAAGTGATGGTTTTATTCACGTCATATTTACCCATAAACCAACCAATGAGGATTGTTCCTGCAACACCACCAAATGGGAAAACTGCTGTGACTAAACTAAACTGTTCTGGTGTAAATCCTGATTCCTTAAGAAGCGTGGGCATCCAACTTGTAAGTACATAAAATACCAATAAACTCATAAAGCAGCAGAGCCACATCATTGCAGAGGGTACAATAAACTTGCCGACGACAAGACCAACGGGATTGGTATTTTTTTCATTTAATTCAGCATCTAGAGGTGTAACAGGAACTAATTTTGCATCGATAAATTTACCCTGTATATTTTTTACAATTTCTAATGCTTCGACTTGTCCTTGTTTTTTAATCAAAAAATGTAGCGATTCTTTTAAAAGAAAAACTGATACAATGGCAACCACTACAGGAATAGCTCCGCCTATATAGAGAACCATTTTCCAACCATGATTTGATAGAAGTCCTGCTGATAAAACACCGCCAATCGTAATACCAAGCGGTAGTGCACAAAATAATAAATTCACCATCCATGCACGGCGATGCGCTGGCATATATTCAGATACGAGTGTTGCAGCATTTGGCATTGCAGCACCAAGCCCTAATCCCGTTAGGAATCGATATATCACCATTTCAGTCGTATTATTTGAAGTACCTGTCAGGATTGTTAAAACACCAAAAATAAATGCAGAACCGATAATGACCCATTTTCGTCCAATCTTATCTGCTAATATTCCTGCAAATATTGCTCCAATCGCCATTCCTATTAAGGCAACACTCATCACTGGGCGTAGATCATTTTTAGTGATCCCCCAATCATCTAACAATGCAGGAGCGATAAACCCGACTACCCCTGTATCAATCCCATCTGCTAAAATCACTAAAAAACAAAGTATAAATATTATCCACTGCTGCAGAGATAATTTTCTAGTATCAACGGCTTGCTGTATATCTAATATTATTTTCATCATAAAATCCTTTTACTGCATTAAAAATACCAATAACAATCATTGTTATTGGCTTGAGCTACTTTAAATGCTTAACTTGAATAATTTGTGTGCATTATGACGGCCTATTTTTTCTCGATCATTCTCACCAATTTCGGCATGATCAAACCAATGTGTCGCTTCTTCCATGTCTTCAAATGGATAATCACTTGAGAATAAAACACGATCAGATCCAATTTCATCAATTGCATTTTTCATGGTAATAGTTCGGAAGTTACCGCTTGTTGTTAAATAAAAATTCTTACGGAAATAATCAATAAATGGCTTTTCTGCTTTTACACCGAGTGGATTACGACCATTCGCTGAAGCCCAATGCGATGTACGCCAAATATTATTTTGAATTAACTCGCCTAGGTGTCCTAAAATAATATTAATATTTGGATACTTATCAAATAAACCTGAACCAATTAAACGTAGCGCATGTACACCTGTTTCAACTGAGAATGACCATGCAGGGCCCATTAACCAAGGATGATCTTTGATACCCAATTGCTGACTTAAAAGTGGGTTACGCGGATGTAAATAGAATGGTACGTCGAGTTTAGCAACCTCAGCCCAAAAATCTAAATATTCTTCAGCATCATAATATTTGGCTGTTTCATCGTTATTTAAATTTGAGAAACCGTTTACTAGAGCACCCGCAAAACCAAGTTCTGTTATGCAGCGATTGAGTTCTTTTGTCGCTGCTTCTGGATCTTGTAATGGTAAGGCAGCAAAAGCCCCAAAGCGATCGGGATGTTTAGCGATTAATTCAGCTAAGGTGTCATTTGCAATTTCTGCAACTTCAACAGCTCTTTTCGGATCTGCAATCGCTTGAATCGCTGGTGCATTTAAAGAAATGATTGAGTATTCAATACCCGTTTCATCCATACGGCGTAAACGTTCCCCAGTTATATCGAGTAATTGACTCCGCTTAGTTCTCCAAACATCTGGTACAAAGAATCGTTCAGAATCACCAAGCGTCTCTTGAATTGCAAAATGTTCTTCTAAAGCAATCTTCCCTTTCATTTACGACTCCATATCTTATAAAGGTATAGATGTAGATTAGGTGGATCAAAAGAATACGAGAACATTAATTATGGAAACTTAACTTTCATTTTATGAAAGCTAAATTATTTTGATCGACTTGGACATCGCTTGTAAATATTAATTAAGCGATATGCAAAATGGATTCATGGTGATAAAAATAGGATAGAGATGGCAAAACTAAATACAGGCACTTAATAAGTGCTTTTTTTATGATTTTCAAATAATGCCTATCTAAGTCCATGATAGATGTTTAGGCATTAAAAAAGCCCTGAAACTGTTAAATTTCAAGGCTTTATTAAGTTTCTTGATACATCGTATAACTAAGTGACAGATCATGATTTACAAATTTGGTGGAGATGGCGGGAGTTTAATTAAACCCTTAACTCATTATATATATTAAATATTTCTTGTCTAGGATATGTATTGTGTAACTTATGTGTAACACACTACTTTGATAGTTAATGATTTTTTGTGACAGTTTAAAACTTATTCTGAGTTAGGTTTCCGATTTCCGAATTGAACTCAGATCCTCTTTCTTAATTTTACCATCATTTCCTCACTATTAAAGCAAAACATTATAAAAACAAAACGTCTTATTCTGACTCACCTTAAGATATATATTTTGAATCACTTACCAAAATTTCCACCAAGCTTTATGTGGCCAATTAGCACAAGGGTTAGGTAATAAACCGTAAATTTTGACAAATTCATCTTCTACAAGTTTTCCATCTTGATTTTCATCTAGATATTTAAATAATTTAAGTTTTTATCTTTGCCTTGAAACCGTCTATCATCTGGCCAAGGATATGGTTCAAAATNTTCATCTTCTACAAGTTTTCCATCTTGATTTTCATCTAGATATTTAAATAATTTAATGTTTTTATCTTTGCCTTGAAACCGTCTATCATCTGGCCAAGAATATGGTTCAAAATCTTTAACCTTTAGAAATTCATTAAGTTCAAAAGTACCATTTTTATTTGAATCATAGATTTTATAAAATTTTTCCCAGTCTAATGAAGTCGGATCACAGGCATGACTGAAGCTTGAAAGTACACTACAACTGAGAATCAGAATACAGATTATTTTTTTCATTTGTTTTATCCCATCTTTAATTAGCTTTGATTATATAGACAAATTGATTTAGGAAAAATCATTTAAAGAAAGCTATTTAGCAACTGTATAAATGATCCAAAGTGTGATTTCTTTGCCCTGCCCTGACTCAAGTTTTAAAAATTTGAACAAGGTTTTTCTGTTATTGGTGATTGATTAAGTTATCGATTTTAGCAAGCAACACCTCTATTTTTACGATTAGAAAGAATCTATAAGTAAGCTATTATTTTTAAGATTTAATTTAATATTTGACAACTCGTTCCATAATATCTAGTATCCCTCATAGTTCACTCCCACTCAGGCTCATCCATGAGTGATGACAAATCCAATTATCCAGGCCGTCCAAGACAGTTTGAAGATAAAGAAATCATTGATGCAGCTATAACTGTATTTAGTAGCAATGGCTATGCAGGTACTTCTGCACAGAATTTATGTGATGTTACTGGATTAGGGCGCGGAAGTTTATATAACGCCTTTGGTAGCAAACAAGCTTTATATGAACAAGCTTTGTTGCGTAGCCATGAAAAAACCATGGCGGCTCAATTATCCATTCTCACACAGTCAGGGCTGTTCAAAGAAAGATTACGATCCCTTTTACTTTGGGGGATTGCCGAGGATCTTTCACAATCAGAACAGCACGAAGCCATGGTCTTATTCTCTGCTTTAGAAATGGGTGATAAAGATCAGGTTGTCTCCAGCCTGAATCTAGAATATCGACAGCGCCTAGAGAACTCTCTCCTCACAGTATTTGTCGAAGGACAAGCCAATGGGGAATTCAGTACAAAAGCCTCAGCCCTTGAAATGGCTCGAGGATTTTTAGCTGGCTACTACGGTTTGCGTGTACTGAACAAAAATATTTCAGATAAAAGCTTTCTGAAAGATGTAGTTAATGGTCTCTTAGCTAATTTGTAATCACATACTTAATGCTAAAGAAACTAAACCCTTTCATTTTGTAATGAACGTTCAAGAAATAGGAATTTATTCAAAAAATGCCATTAGCAGTATATATATTAGGTCTAGCGATTTTTTCAATTGGTACAGCAGAATTGATGGTCGCTGGTATGACCGCCACTTTATCCCAAGCCTTTGGAATCAGTGTAGGTGAGGTTGGACATTTAATTTCATATTATGCCTTTGGTGTCATGTTAGGTGGACCTGTACTCACCTTCTTCTTCCTCAAATATAAAGTTCAATATCGTAAAGTCTTACTGATTCTCTTTGCACTCTATGTAGTGATCCAAGGCCTAAGCGCCTTTATCTCTAGCCATGCTATTTTGATTGCAATCCGTTTTATCACTGGCGTCTTATGTGCAGGTTGTTTGAGTCTTTCACTTGCCACAAGTATGGCTATGGTTCCTAATCATAATCGCCCACGAGCAGCAGCCATTGTTATTGGAGGTTTTATGATTTCCAATGTGTTTGGAGTCCCGCTTGCGACTATGATTGACCAACAATGGGGCTGGCGTGTTACTTTTGGTTTAGTAGCAGTATTGGTATTCATTTGTTTGATTGCTCTATTGCGTCTTTTACCTGAAGTGAAAAGCAGTGGGCAACTTAGAATGGAAGAAGAGATTAAAGCCTTTAAAAATAAAGCTTACTGGAAAGCATGTGCAACAAGTTGCTTAATTCTTGGAGCAAGCTTTGCTGCATTTAGTTATTTCGTTCCTGTTTTGGTCGATATCACTGGATTTAGCATGCAAGTAGTTCCATTTATTTTAATGGCATTTGGTTTTTCAAATATTGTGGGAAATACTATTACTGGCCGTTTAGCACATGACCACAGCCTAAAAATCATGCTTATCGGATTAACCGTATTAAGTATCTCCTTATTCGCTTTTGCAATATTTGCCGAATATAAAACAGTAGCAATTATTACAATAATTTTGATTGGATTATCTGGTGTTCCAATGAATCCAGCAATGATGGCAAGAATTGTCAGTGTTGCTCATCCAGGTCCTATGGTCAATGCAGTACACACCTCAGTGATTAATATAGGTTTAGGTGGCGGTTCGTATATTGGAGGTCTAGCAATTACGAATGGTTACGGCTTACGTTCAGGCTTATGGATTGGTGCTGTACTGGCAGTATTGGCATTGGCTTCACTTCTTCCTTACGCTCTTAATCGTCAAAAGGGTTGGTCTTGAAGCAAGTTTCTTAAAATCATTAAATATAATGAATCATTTAACATAGTAACCGTTTTCCAAATCAGCCCTCGCTCAGAGGGCCATGCTTCAATCAATCTTTCCGCATCAGCTGCTCGCAACTTTAAGCTGCTTTGACAAGATGTCAGCGCTGAGTTTTCTTCTATAGATCCCATTGGAAAGTAAATTTTTCATTGCTCATAAATTGGGTTCAATAAAAACCTACCGAAGTGAGCTAATCAAAATTTAATCATATAATTTCGCTTTTGAAAGTTTTACCTTTATTTTCTTAGGGAGATCAGGAAAAAATTCATTAATATCTTCTTTAGGCTCATCTCCAGTGTAGATTAGCGCCCTCCATTCATTACTATGAATATCTCTTACAAAAAAGACATCAGTTAGGCTTATACCTTGTTTCCCATCAATATTTACGAAGTAGTACATGGGAATAATACATACCTCACCAACACTAGAAATGAAATCTGCCTTAGGCTTGAGAAGTTTTGCTTTATGACCTTTAGATTTACCGCTCTTAATCTTAAAAGAGATAGAATTAAGTGTTTCATCGTATTCACTCTCATCCATCCAGCCAAACAAATAAAATTGCCCTGGGTGATTCTTATTAAATAAAGCTGGGTAATCATAGCATTCATTATGTGCTTTGATTTGTTTTAAATCACCACTTCTTCTAACCTCTACAGCCCCCCTAATAATTCCCTGAAATATATCGTAAGATTCTGAACACTTTAGCTCACTGGAATATGAACTAAAAGATAGCAACCCAATTGCTAATCCCAATAATAATTTTTTCATTTATTTCCCCTTATTTTCATATAGTTTATTTGACTTATTGTTGAAAAACTATCTAAAGGTTAGAAATTATTGATGATCTGGAATGCACAAACCCACTCAAGTGAGTGGGTTTGGTTTTACTAAATTCTGTAAAAAATTTCTATCCTTCTTCAGCAGAACCTAGAGGAAAGTGAAAATCTTCAGTCTCTTTAATTGGATAAGGCTTGCCATTAATATTTAAGGGCTTAAATCTTGCTTTATCTTTAAATTCTTTCAGTACGTAATTATCTAATTTATTTATTCCGCTACTTTTAGTGACCTTGGTTTTAGATATTTTGCCGCTATTGTCAGCTTCTACATATATACTTAATGATCTACTTTCACCCTTTAAATCAGATTTTTTTGGAACAATATTTGGGAAAAATTCATATTTAGGAACCCTGGAAACTGAAAATTCAAAAGGTAGTTTTAAGCGTGATGGGTGATTTGTTTTTATATCCCATTCATTCCAAACTTTGAGTTTTGATCTTTTCACAGCCCTTAATACTAAATTGTCTAAGTCATCCAATCCGCTACTTTTGCTTACTTCAGCTTTTTGAACCCAGCCACTCTCATCGGTTTCTAAATAGATTAATATATCTCTGTCGTAACCCTTTAATATTTCATTTTTAATAATAGTTTTTGGCGGTATTATCCATTTCATTAACATTCCACTAGCTGAATCTCTCTGTACTTCTCGAACCTGAGAATCTGCTCCAAAACAAAAAATGGAAACCAATAAGCCGAAAATTAAAAGTAAGCTTTTCATGATATATCTCTAGTATATTTAGTCCAAGATACTAATTATTCGGATAAAAAGAAACCTCCCGAGGGAGGTTAAATAAAATTCAGCTTCTAGATTGTGTTGCCACAGATGTCTTTTGTACCAGTTGGGTAGGTTTGAGTCAGTTTAGTTGAGTCTGTGATTAACTCTACAGAAAATTCTTTATTGATATCTGCATTTGCCATACCAGAATAATTTGATGCAATTGTAAAATACATATTCTTAAGTTTAGATGGGTATGAAAATTCATAGCCCTTATTTACTCCATTGAATGTAATACCAATCTGCCTAGTGTTTTGATTTAAATAAATTCCTATATTTTGATAAGAATCTAAAGTGTTCTGAGGCTGTAATTGAATTAATGTACCAAATTCATTTTCTGCCATATTTCTAGTGGTTATATAAAAACTATTTACTGGACCAAGCTTTTGGTAGTTGATCATTACTGCAAAATTATCACCGTTTTCCATTTTTCCAGATGCTAGAATAGGAAAAGCATTTAACATGGTTTCACTTGTAGTAATGTTTGGCAATTTAAACTTTAATTCGAAAGCCTGTATAGCATTGCTAGAGATTATTTTGTCTCCATTTGCATATAGTAAAGCATTACCAGGGTCACTTGAGTTTGCCACTTGATTGTATAGATTTTTACTTAAAGCCATAAAAACCTTGTCTTGAAGTGTGGTGTTATAAGATACTTTTGCGTTTGAAATTATTGGAAATGCTTCCGTATTAAATTTCTGTAGGTCTTGCTGCGTTGCATCAAAATTATAAGTACAAGCACTCCACCCGCTTACACTCATCAACCCTGTTAGAATTCCTAATGTTAATTTTTTCATCTCTATATCCTTATCATTCTAAAGTTAGAATATAAGGTAATTAACAAATTTGCTTGATATTTTCCGATGAAAAATCTCCCGAAGGAGGCTTGGTTTATTAATTGATTAACTCTCTAAATTATTTACCTAATTCGTCCCAATACAACTGGCATATTTGAGACACCTACTCTTTCATCCCACAACCATTGCACTACATATATTCACAATGTAGCGCAAATATAAGCACATGATATAAATAGCAACTTCATAAATTTTTAGAGGTTTATATGCTAATTAATAAAAGCGAAGAGCGTGCTCAAGAAAGGTCAGAGAAAGCTACAGAAAATCTCATAATGCCTATATATGTTTCGATCTTTATAGGCCTCGTTTTAATCGAAATTGTGAGCTATGTACTTTCAAACTGGTTGAATTAAATTAAAAAACCCACTTAGGTGGGTATTGTTTAACTTCTTTACGGCACAATATGAATTTCACCATTTTGATCTATAGTAAATTCTTTAGAATTTGCTCCTATTTTTTTTGCACCATAAATTTTTGCAAAATACTCGATGGTAATGTTTACTGAATTACCAACCTGATAAATATAAACATTTATTGGAACATAAGAGTGTCGATTTTTAAGACCATCTAGAATTGAAATCTCTGTCATTTTGATCCCAATCAAAGCTTGATCTCTAGTTAATTTTTTCCCATCTTTTTGGTCTACAAATGTTGATACATTCACAATAACGTCTTTTTTATTACCATCTTTAAGTGTTACATCATAATATTTCCCATCTAAAACATAATCATCATCTGTGAGCCTTACAATAGCCGAAGTTTGATTGTCCTTAATTTCTACTTTTTCGCCTTTAGCGTTTGTGACAAACTCTGCATTACTTAACGCTGGCAATAACCCCAAAGTACCAATTAATAGTAATTTATTCATTCTAAACCACTCCTTGCGTTGTGTATAAAGTAGCAATAAATTAATTAAAACCCACTCTGTTGAGTGGGTTTGGTTTTAATACAAAAGTAAAATCTTCGAAAAATTGTTATTAGCGACTGCTCTTAGTGGTATAAAAATTATACTTATTTCTTTAAATCATTCTCAACTAATGGATTCTCACTCCATCTTAAAGCAAGTAATTCAAGCTCTTTATAATAGGTAGTTTTCTGAGATTTCTTTCGTAGGTGTGTTACTGCTGGGCTAACAGCCTCCCATAGATTAATTATATTATTACAATGCATTCTTTTAAAAAGTTTTTCATCTAACAAATTGGTATTAATTCCAATGGCATAAAATTCATGACGATTTAACACGTGGATCATATGACGACGTATATCAGATTCAATTTTTGTTAATTTATTTGGATCGAACTCACACAATTCAGAAAGACTTACGCATGGTTCCCTTGAGTTAGCGTCAGAAAAATCTTCTTTGCTTAAATCTAGATACTTCAATGGATTTTTATCAAAATTCAAAACTAGGACTTTAGCTAAAGATAAATCTCGGTCATTGTTATCGTTTAAGATAGTGTCTAATGTAGCTCGTTCTCGTGAACTATTTTTTGAAGCTTTGATCGTCATAAATGCAATTAAAGCTGATACAAACACCACCAACAATTGTAAAAATAATAACCAATCGCCAACATGCCATTCTTTAAAGTCATAAAAGTTAACTATTTTAGGCCAGGACAAATATATAGATATTAAAAAAGCAGAAAGCGCTATTAGAAACGTCAATCTGCTTGTATATGGAATTTTAATTATGACGGAATTAGCCATCCCAACCTTCAAAAGCTTTATAAGTTGGCATGATTATAGTCGAAGTATTTTTAAAAATCATTAGTTTAGCCATTTCTATTTTCCTCATTTAATTAAGAACCTTCTTATCACGTAATAATAAGGTGTCTAGTGAAGATATAATACCCACCAAACATGGCGCAAGTCAACATTTAAACTATAACCATATACCACAAATTAAACATAGATTTCCTTTAAAGAATTTAAATTAATTAAATATATATCAATAACTTACTAAAAATTAAACATAAATCAAATTGCTCTAAAACCTCTTAGCTAAAAGTATAGTTTTGTTATCTTAAACCCTCTATAAAGATTTCAATTTAGTTTTAAGGATTTTCTTTAAACCTTTAAGAGTTGCTCTAATTTATCAAAAAGAAACCTCCAAGGGGAGGTTTAGTCCATTATGAGAAAAGCATCTTAGGGTGCTTTGCTTTAAGTTAATTTTAGAAGTTATATCGCCCCCCAGCCTTGTAAGTTATGCCGTCAAAATCGCCACTTTCTGAAGTTGCCTATATGGCAGTCAACCAAATCAATCAAGCAAATGATCCTAACTATAATTTCTAAGCTGCCTATATGGCAGTGAACTAAATTGAACTTGCACGAATAAAGCCTCCTCATTTCTAAGCTGCCTACGTGTCAGTCAACCCGCGTTAGATGCTCCCCAAACTGCGCAAGTTTTTCTAAGCTGCCTACATGGCAGTCAACATAGTTCGTAGCTACTGGGGTTTTGTTTGGGGGTAAAAAAGCACATTAAGGTGCTTTTCTTTCAAGATATATTAAAATCCTAAATTGAAATCATTTTTAAACTTTAGGAATATACTTTTCATGCACTTCTTTTAAATATTTTTGAGAACTTTCTTGATTAACCTCGTACTCAAGATGTCTATTAATAAATTGTAATTTTGAACGCGCGTCAGCTATAACTTCAGCCCAGCTTTTCACAAGTACTGTGATATTCAATTCACCATCTTGAAATACTACACTTTTAGGCATATTTCTTTGATTTGCTTTTCTAGTTGCATAAGCATCTAATTCATTTGAAATAGCTAAAAAGGTCCACTTTGCTTTTACATTCAAAAATCTCTCATCTTCTGCAACAGCTATAGCGTACTTTTCAATCTGACTTAAGACGTCAGAATCAATTTTTTTTGAAGGACGTTTCAATTCAACTACTAAGTAGTCAAATTCGCCAGCACGAGGTTGGTCCACTTTATTAAGCATGAGATCAAGACGTCCAGTGCGACCATCTGGAAGCATTACAGGTTCAGTAACATTAATCTCATCAGCTCTTACACCTAATTTAGAAATATGCTTTTCTAAAACTTTCTCTAACTTTACTTCCGAAGTTGATAAAGCAAATTGCTCATCAAAAATCCATGCTTCCTTCTCTAAAATCTTATGTAATTGATCACGCTCAGTAAAGATTTTTTTAGTTTCCTTACCAAATAAAAGCTCATCTAAACCATCTAAAAAATTTAATCTGTTTGATACAATTGTAGCAGAAGAAATAATTGAAGAAAGTTCAGTATTATCTAGTAAATTAGCCAACTTATCTTGATCCTCTTTCTTTAATTCCAATACTTCGGTAATAATTTTTTGAACAGATTCAGGATTTTCAGTAATAGCTTGAGCAATTAATTTAAACATAAATTTCTTAGAAGTCTTTTCGGTTTTATCAAAATTAGGTAAAAAAGTTTGTACATTTGCTGCAAGAATATCGAACACTTCTTGCTCAGCTTTTTCAACTGAATTCCTATTGAATTTATCATCATAAGGATAAATATTTTGATCTTTCCATTCCTGAACAATACCACTATATTTTTCAGCAATCCTCTTTCTAAAGTGCTCTTGAATAGTTTGTATAGCAATATCAACTATTCTGCCTACAGATGGTTCGAAAACCCCTAATGCTAAGGCGCCTTGATTTTCTAGCTCTTGAAAATATTCACTTTTTAAATATGCTGTAAAATTAAAACCTTTTGCCTTGATTCTGTTTTTGGGTTCATATTCATTTAAAGAAATTCCTTTAGCTGAACACAAATTTATTACTCTTTCTGTTTCTATATTCCATTCAATAATAGTTAATTTAACAGGGTGAGATGTTATCTCAAGACAGTCCTCTGTTAAATCGTAGTCTTTTGAACAAATTTGAACACTTTTAGGGTCTATCTTATGACCATTAAAATTTAATTGTAAGTTTGGGTACTCTGTAAGAAATACTGCAAAACTCTTTGTAATTTCATTAATTGTTTTATCCTTGCGTAATTCATCAGCCTTTTTATACAAGTTTGATATGATTACTTTGGTACCCTTTTGACCTTTAGTGCTATTCTCTAGTGAGCTTGTTTTAAATTCTTCGATATGATTGTGGTTTCCAATAATTGAAAAAGTACTAAATAAATTCTTATCTTCAAATGTAGTTTTCCACTCAATATCAGCTCCTAAACAAAATGCTTTGAAGCGTCCCTTTCCATTTTGTCCATGCAAAGGATGATGGTAGTTTTCTTTTTTAATTTTTTTCCATGAATCCCCAATCTCCCCAAAGAAAGTTTGCGCATCTTTAAAGGGAATACCCTCCCCTCGATCCTCAACAGTGATTGTCTCAAGTCCATCAATAGCATTTATATCAAATTTCACTGAGACAACTTGAGATGAAGCATCAAAACCGTTCCAAATTAGTTCACATAACGCTTTAACTGCAGATGCTTCTGCTAAAGTTTTAATATGTCCTGGAGTAGCAACAATTTTTAAAGGTTTAAAATCTATAGTTTTATTATTCATGAGCTATAACATACTGATTTCAACAGTAATTATCCCAGTCTAAAAGGTTACTTATGATCAACTATTTATTGATGATTAGTCAAATAGAAATACTCAAATCAATTGAATTTATTTGAGTAATCTTAATAAAAAACCCGCCTAAGCGGGTTTGTTTTATAGATTGAAAGCAAAAAAGTAGTTTTTACTTATTTTGCTTTAGAAGAGTTTTTTGAGTTATCTTCCAAGGATCCCATTTCACCCTTTCTACGACATATTTAAATTTATTTGCTGGAAAGTTATTTCCACCATCTTTACCACCATATTTGTCATCAGCATAATCCCAGCTAATAATTTCGAACTTATTTGAATTAATTTTCTTTAAAGACTCAATAAACCGGAAATTCATATCTAAGTCTGAACCAAAGGCAGTATCAGATTGGATTGTATAAGGCTTCCATTCGCCACCATAAATAGCAACCTCACTAACAAACCCAGACATTGTTCCAGAACCACCAGCGCACCCCATATCCCCATACCACATTACATAAAATGACTTTGAATCTTTTTCATATTCAACTGTATGCACATCTTTAATAGTAGTGGGTTTACCAATGTCAGAATCTTTCTCAAAAGAACTCATACATGAAACTAATTTAGAATATTCTTTAACAATATTAAAAACTTTTTGTTTATCTTGAGGTTCGGAAGCAGCATTCGCAATACCCGATAAAGCCAGCAAGCTAGCTAAAACTATTCTTCTCATAATGTAACTACTTTGTTAATTATCGTAACCATATTAACAGAAGTAATTTGAATAAACATTAGGCGAAAGTGGGAAAACCACTGTGTGGCAGTTGGGTGCAATAAAAAACTTTCTGCATCAGCTGCCTATTCTTCACTTAAGAAACAAAGATTTTAGTAGGTCCTTTTTATTTCAGTGATCATAAGTGGTCAATGAGTCGGGATATGTTGTCTAAGAATTATTTTACAAAGAATGGGATGATAAAGGTTAAGTAAGTTTTAGTTGGGATGAATTATTGCAAATTAATGGGTAAAATATCAACTAAATTTAGATATTAAGCACAGTCATGAACAATGAAATAAAATCAATTTTTGCCAATACAATTGGAACAATTTCATACCTAATAGTAATATTCTTTTTTGTTACTTTGATTATGTTTATTCATAATGAAGTACATGATGCACTAAAAGAAGCATGGGTTGCTAGTATTTATTTCCTTTCCGTTCTGGCAACTTTAGGGGCGGCATTTATTGCTTCTAAACTATTTAATGACTGGAGGGACATAGAAAAATTCAAAAGAACATTAGAGTTATACGAATATGGTATCTATTCACTCCAAGAAACAATAAATAAGTTAAACAAACTTCAGTTATATTTTAATGCTATAGAAATCGGAATAAGATTTTCAAGTAATAATAAAACATTTAGTCAAAGATTTTTTGAAAATAAAGAATCTCAAAAAAGAAATAAAGATTATGAAAAATTCTTGACAGAAAGAGAAAGTCTTCTTGAAGAATGTTTTTTGCATTGCTTTGAGTTGAACAATAAATATTATATTGACTATTTAAAATGTTTGGAAAATGATGAAAAATTAAAAAAAATACTGTCAGTTAATACAGATGTTATGAATTTACTAAAAATTGTAATGTTAGATTCTGATAATTGCGCTTACATGCTTAATTTTATGCAAATGAAAGAAAGAGTACTTGATGAATTCAAAATAATCACATCTTAAAAATTTTGTAGGACTTCGTTCTTCACATCATTCAAAGTACTACATTTATTGTATTTAGTAACAGTATCAAATAGTTAATAGAATGATTTATTTGCTCAAATTTAACACAAGTTTGAGCAATCAATTGATTTTTGATTTTTTCATTTAACTGTTCTTAAATTTATGATATTAATGTTTTTTTATTTAAAAGAGCAAGATATAAAATGAGTAATACAGTTGCAATCTCTGAATTTAGAAAAAATAATGATTTAGTTGTAAATAATAGGGGTGATATTCCAAAATTCAATTGCCAAGTTAAATACACTGTTAAAAAAGAATGTATCGATACTAAAACTAAAGCTCGATTAATCATTGATACTAAAACTAAAGCTCGATTAATCATTGATACTAAAACTAAAGCTCGATTAATCATTGATACTACAGAATATGGAAAAATTACCATAGACGATACAGACGAACTATCTGAAGAAAAATATCACTTATCATACTCACCAACTTGGCAAACTTACGAATATAATTCAGAAGATAAAAGCTTGAATATTTCAGGAGAGTCAAAAGTGAAAGGTGATTATACTGTCAAGATAATAGTTCTCGACAATTAACCCCTCACTCCGAGGGCCATGCTTCCATTAATCTTTGAAAAATTAAGTTATCCCTATCATACATGATAGAGCTGTTTATCTGTCAATGAACAATTAGATGTGCTCAGTTTTGAGCACATCTATTTTCTAAGCTACCTACTTGGCAGTTAACATTATCTTGATCTTGGTATTCACTCAAATACATTTCTAAGCTGCCTAGGTGGCAGTCAACCAATACGGCGTGATGATGATTCGATTTGCCAATTTCTAAGCTACCTACATGGCAGTGAACAAGAAAGGGTCTGTCAATTGTACAGACCCTTTTTCTAAGCTACCTACATGGCAGTGAACAGCAAAACCACCTAAATAATTTCACTGTTTTCAAAAGATTACTACAGTTTTACTTTAAATACCCAAGTTTTTAATAAGCAAATCAAAACATTAAAAACAATGTATTAAAAATTATTAAAAAACTTGGAGTAAAATTTAACTGTTAAAAATGCTCTTTAACTTCACTCCGTAAACTTCTTCCCAAGCTTCCTTAGGATAAATTTTTACAGTACCAAAGTTTGGATCTGCAATGTCTTTAATCTCTCTACCTTTTTCAAGACACCACTTTTTAAGATTACGCCAGTTATACTTTCCACCTGTCTTATTCTCTACAGCCTTAACAGAAGCGTACTTCTTAGATTCGCCCAACTGTTCTTTTAGTGCTTCAGCTTGGCGGCTTTTTACTGATGCAGTAGCCATTGCTGTTGCTGTCTTACGATCACTAATCTCGGCTTTCGTTGCTATAGCATGATCACGTTCTTGTTCAGCGATTTGTTTCGCTTCGTATTCAATAGCCCAAGCTCGTGCAGCTTCGGCAGGGTTTGAAAAATTCGGAAGTAAAATAGCGTTTTGTTTTACGACTTCTTCGAGTTCAGCCCAGCGACGATTAATCTTGATTCGCAATTCAGGTTTATAACCAGTCACTAAATCAATTGTTTGTTCTTTGTTTAAAAGAAACTCTCGATGTTGTTGCAATCCAGTTTTCTGATGTTTGTAATACCCCTCTCCAATTTTGGATAAGCCCATTTTTTCGTAAGTTTCATTGAGCAACTCAATGTCACGGCAAACATGCCCATCCGAGTATGCTTTATTGTTACTAGCATAAGCCTGACTTTGAGAACTTGCTAAAGCTGTTTTTTGATAATCTAAAGGATTCATAGAATATTGTGCGATTTTATCTCGCGCACTATTCATGCGATCTGCATACATCAAACTATATTCTAATTGCTTAGTTGAGCCATCAAAACCATTTGTTCCTGCAATATAGCCTTTTACGTTTTGAACATATTGACGATTTACTGGTCCAATTTTAGTACCTTTTTCTACGTTCCCTTCGCCTGCATGATAAGCAGATATTGCCTTATCCCACGAGCCAAATTTTTTATAGAGAATTTGAAGGTATTTAGCTGCTGCCTCTGCTGATTTACCTAAGTCAAATACATCGCTTCCAGTCAATTTGAAACGCTTAGCGGTATCATCAAGAAATTGAAATCCACCTTTTGCAGTACCATATTTAGTCATTGGACCAATGGCATTAGCATTTACAAGGTGTTCAAAAGAAAGGAGCTAAAGCAGATCTTCAAGAAGCATTCAAAGGACAAAATAAAGAGTTAAAAGATCTAAACTATTTATTTAATGCTCACATCATTGAACTTCAAAATGCTTATAGAGGGAATCTTCAAATTGTTGAGATTTCCAATAAAGTTCGACAAGGAATGATGAGCCAAGAGGATGCACTTAAAAAGCTGAATAATCTTGACTTTATTTCTCCTGATCAACTTAAACAACTGCAAAAAGATAATGATCTTTATCGTGAAAAGTTACCCGTAGTTCAAAGAGTACAAGAAGCTTTAAAAGTATTTGGAATTGAAGCTGAACTTGCAGGAAATAAAGCCTCTAATTCTTCAAAAGGTTTTGGTGATATTGCTAAAGAAGCTATTACAACCTCTGAAAAAGTCAAAGGACTAAGTGAGGAAATTCAGAAGTTTATTAGTAATTCACTATCTTCATCTTTACAAAATGAAGAAAGATTGAAGTTATATAATCAAGGGCTTTCTAAAGAATCTGCAGATATTATTCTTAAAGCAAGAGAAGCAGCAAGGATAGTAGGTACTGATCATCAGCTTCCTTTAACTTGTATCTGTTTTAACTCTCACTTCTCCATCCAAAGGAGAATTCCATAGAAATGAATCAGCCCCCTTATGTCTATCAAAGAAAGCTTTGATTTGAAGAATTTCTTCCTTGGTAGATGTAAATTTATAAGGCCACTCACCTTTTCTGTTGTTGATGCCTACTGAGATATTCTGTTCGTAGCCATCTCCAAATTTAGAAGTCAAAATATTGAAGTTTTGTTTGCCTGAGTTTCCATCTAGATCACATGGATATGTAAATTTTTCATTGCTCATAAATTGCGTCCAATAAAAAACCCACTCGGTTGAGTGGGTTTGTTCTAATAAAACTTAGTCCTTATATTTATATCGAAAAGAAGCAATGATCAACATATTTGAAGCTATCTTTCCTGAAATATTTAAAGGTGCATTCAGAAGCATTAAATTTGCCCTTTGTTCTGTATTTGCATTCACCAAAACATTAATATTATTATTTAAATTAAATCCAATAATTTGATTAACAACACCATGTCCTGAAATATAATTAGAAATAAATTTATTCTCAGGAACTGCTGTAATTGGCAAGCTTATTGAAATTAAGCCAGAATTTAATGTAGAGCTAAATAGTAGACTTGAATAAACATTAATAAACTTACCATCAATCTCATAGTATCCAACAGAATTCAAAATATTTACACCAGCACTCAAAGAACCGTCTATAAGTAAATTTGGGTTATAAGATAATCGCTCATCTGGAAAAGCAGAATCAGTAATATTATTTTTTACAAAAACAGATTTATTGCCTATTAATGGTGCATCAATATATTTTTTGGGTAGTTGTTTTTTTGAAAGGATAGTATTATTGATTATTTCAATATTTGATACTTCCGCAGAAGATTGTAGAATACAGGCATTACTTTGCAGATCACCAAAACCCACAAAACTATTACTTGAAATTTTAATATTTTTAGTTAAACCTGTTGTTTTTACTACACCATAAATTAAGTCCTTTGATGATGTTCCAAGAATTAATAAGCCGTCAATATCTGTATATCTATGAATAAATGAAATTCCTTTCGAACGTTCATTTGCAATATTATTTTCAGCAATAATATTATTCCAAGAATTACCTATGTCACTAACATTTTTTGCTCTTGGTATATCAAAGACCCCAGAAAAATTTGAACTTCTGTGGCTTGCTATTGAAATATTATTTCGGTATATCGGGCTAATTAAAGTACAGTCATTAGACTTTACCAGAACTCCAGCAAGTGTAATTTCATTATCTGAAATAGTTAAACCATTAATGTAATCTTTTAATTTATGCTCACCAGTAATATTAACTAATAGACTACAAACATCAAAACGATTATTAATAATTTTATAATTCCTCATACTACTTTCTAGAGAATGCATTGCTTGTACATCACCAGCAACTATTAAGTCATTATCACAAGCAATTTCTAGTAATGCCCTTTCTCCACCCATTCCAGCACTACCATTTCTAAATGTGAAGCCTCTACCAGATACACGAGCAAAGCAACTAAACCAATAAACATTTACACCTTCACACAGGATATCTACATCTAAATATTTATTTGGTAGTTTTGCTTGTATTATGTATGGGATAGCTGGATTATTTTGATCAGGATACTTAGCTGTTAAACTCCCATTAAAAAAAATATTTTTTATTTCAGTGTTTTCGTTTTGAAGAATAATCCCCTGTCCCGCTGGATCAAACCAAAGTTGTGATAATTGTCCTTCCCCAATTAAATTGAATGACCAATAAGCCATTCCCTGACTAATTGTGAAGCCTTTTAACCGATAATTACCAACTAATACACGCATAATGCGCGAACCACCAGCTCTCGGATTATTTTCATTATTGACTAGATAACTTGCATATTTTTGAAACGCAACAGTGTCGTCATGGCCTGTTTGTGCAGTCGCATTCCAATCACCATAAGCGCCAAAATCATAAACATTATGTTTTGTTGCTTCCAATCTTATCCATCCATTAAAATGAAGACCTCCATCATTCAAATTTAATTTTGTTGAATCATATTTAAAATTACCCCCTCCTTTACCGCTCCCTATTTGGTAAGAATTCACTAACACTGTTTGCCCATCTACTGGGCTTTGAATAGCTAATAATTCAGCAATACTTTCTACTGTTGTTATAGTGCTCATTGAATTTTCCTTTTATAATTAATTTTACGCAATTAAACCCTATCTACATGTTTTACAAATACTTTTAATAATTACGCCAGACTATTTTGATCTATTCATAGTACAAAAACAATGGAAGTTAAGAGACTTACGACAGTGTGTGGCGCAATAAAAAACCACTCGGGTGAGTGGTTTTTTATGTTTGATGGGATTAAATTACATTAGTCCACTACGATTTCGTAGACAGTTTTACAAAGTTGTTTTGGGTAAGCGGATGGTTAGTTAATTTAGTATGATCCCTGCGTATCTAAGCAAGCCATATAATGCTTTAAAGGAAAACTCGATAGTTCTGCTTCCTTTTCGGAATCACTTGAAGAAATTGGCTTTGAATAAGCTTCTTTTATAATGGTATCAATTTCTTTATAAGTTGCTTGATCGTTNTTCATGAATATCGTTATCTAACTGTTTTGTGTCCGCAAAACATAAACTAGGTAAAATTGCAGATAAAATTAATATTTTTTTCATATAAACCCCTTGGTATTTGCTCATAAAATAACAAATAATCCAATTCTTTGTAAGTTGGGCAAGGGCTTATTGCGGACATTAAAAAACCGACCATTTGTAGGTCGGTTTAAAAATCAATATTCATTTTTGTCTCTAACTATTTAGGCGCCAAACCAAAACAGCAAGTGAACCCATGAGAGTTGCAGTGCTTGCTATAACAAGGGATATCGACTTCCCCCAAGCCATTATGATGGCTACTTTACCAGCATCTTTATTGCTCATTTTTCCCTCTATACTAATATTGGGTTTAGTGTTACTATTTTCTGACATAGATATATCTCCTCTTTTCTTTGCGGTTAAGCGGATGTAAAAAAACCCCGAAAGCGCCAACTCTCGGGGTTTTGTTTTGGAATCAAGAAAACCATATAAATAGTTCTCTCTTATACGTGCACCTCTAAATAAAATTTGTTAGAAGTTTTGATTAAATAGCTCTCATGCCTTATTCATTTCACTCAAGTACTTCCCATCCAGTGCAAAAATAGACTCAACAAAAAGCCCTCGATCCAAGTCACAACCGTACACATCAAAATAGCTTTTAATATCCGCAAGAGTTAGTGAGTCATAGAATCCACCTCCCTGCGGAAAGGCAATAAAACGTCGAGCTTTTGAAATTAAAATAAAGGCTTTGATGATGTGATCTGCCGTGAAACTTGGTTCTAATCGCTCAGGTGGTTTTATGCCGAGCTTTTGGTAGACTTCTGCGGTTTTTTCTTCGCACCATTTGATGTTTCTTTGTTCGTAGTGCTTGAGGACTTTCCCACTTCATCAGCAATCTCTTCAGTCTTAGAGTCATGGATCACTTTAGCCTTTTCCATGATGAAGACAATAATTTCAAGTGATTGCTTCGAGCTTGTACAAATCAGTTCAGCATTTTGTTGGCTGTATTCGATTGGCTTTTTATCTTTACCAACTAAACCCACCCAGCCGAGCAATAAATGTGAAACAGCACGGTTAAAACCTAATTTGGCTTTAACCGCTCCTTCATCTGTAACGGCCTTAATGCCTGCAAGCTCTTGCTCAGCTTGAATCCCATTGAGTTCAAGTGAACGCTGAAACGATGGCTTATCAATACTCGCAATGAGTAGTTTCACACCCTCTTTAAAATCAAACCATTCTTGAACGTATTCAATGGACTTCTGTTCTTCGATTTCAATTAACATGATTAAGGCCCCGCAACTACAGGAATACGTGTAAGAGTCGGTGCAACATCCGCGACTGTGAACGAGAATTGGGTAGTTAATACATCACCAGCACCACCACCACCACTTGGCAAAGGTGCAGATACTTGAACCTTAGGTAGTTTGCCTGATCTAACTCAGCCTGTCGGGATTGATGACCTGCTTGATATGCGTCATAACGTTCATCAATAAATTGTGAAGTATAAAAATCATGATCAGCACTATAAAAAGTTGAAGCTTTACGCCCAAAATTTGAATATTCAGAGTCAAACCATTCTTCAAACTTATCCATACTCATTTCCCTATCAACCATCCCAAAAAGACACCAATAGCCATACAAATTAGGCAAACAATAATTGCTTCAAACTTATCCATGACGTTCTGCCTCCAAATCCTTGACAATCGTACTCGGGCTAACGTGATTGCGAATGTCGCTACAATTGTCTGATTCAATCCTCTTAACTAAATTAGAAATTGGTCTATTATTCGAGGCGGATTGCCAATGAATGACATTGAATACAAGGTAATTGAAAAAGATACCTATATTCCGCAATCACCTATTTACCGTGGTCGTCGAGGTGAATCATGACCCTCCTAAAACTTTACTCAACTTTAATGGCGTGGTGGTTGTGATGGAAAGAAAACCTGTTTTAGTCGGCTTGAAAAACGGTCGAGTAATAGCCTTATCAATTGACACATCAAATGAAGAACGTCTTTCATTTATTGAAAATGGCTGTGACTCAGTGATTTTGATGCCTGAAAATTCCGATGTACCTGATTTCAAAGTTGAATATGAAATTAAATTTGTAAAGGTGGCGTGATGGATATTAAAGAACAGTTTGAAGAACTAGCTATAAGAATTGGTTTTGATATCTACGAAGAAAATGCCGAATTCTTTTATGCAGAAACAAGAATGGCTTTTGAGCTATTTCAAGCTGCCAAATCCCAAGCCACCCCTGAAAGGTTTGTACTAATGCCAATTAAACCGACTGAAACAATGGTTATGGCAGTGGCTAAAGAACATGAAGGTGATGCTTTTTTACCATATAGCCTTTACGACGCTTTTGTTAGGCAAGCAATGATCGAAGCACAGGAGCAAAGTCATGAACTGGATTAGGGTTGATGAAAGATTGCCTGATGTTGAGCCAAATACCGATGGTAAAGCATGTGCAGTAATTGGAGAAAGTGGAAATATTTACCGCGCTCGTTGGATGCATGATTTAGATGATGTTGTAGATACCAAGTATTGGTCTGAATTCACAATAGATCATATAGGCAGGGAAAATGAGCATTATGAAATTAATGAAAAAATAGTTTGCTGGATTGAATTGCCGGAAAAAGAAGAAAAGGAGCAAGGTTTATGAAATGGTACTCTATGACGCAAGTAGCGAGTGAATTGGGTGTGTGTCTAAATACTTTCAAAAAATACTATTTAGAGAAGTACCCACCTGATCAGGAGTTTGGAGTTCAAAAGAAATATACAGCTTCAACTTTGCTAAGGATGAAAAAAGAAATATTAAAGGAAGGCGCTTAATTAGCGCCTTTCATCCAACGATCAACTTGTTCTGAATACCACTTCATCAACTCTACCCTCTCATCCCAATATTCAGCTCTGTTGTAGATACCGCGAATACGATCTTTGGGAACGTGTGCAATTTGGTATTCAATTACATCAGGTCTGAATAGTTTTGAGTTATTTGTGTGGGTAGAGAATAAAGATCGAAAACCATGTGTAACCATCTGCCCTGCATAACCATTTCGCTTAATGATTGCTAAAATACTTTCAGATCGGACATGCTCACCAGGATTGCGAGTGTGCTTAAAAATATATCCATTATCTGTCTTATGATCATATAGTTCTTTAAATAGCGTGTAAGTTTGATCAGTCAAAGGTACAACATGATCTCTACGCATTTTCATTCGAGATGCTGGAATCACCCACTGTCTATTTTCTAAATCTATTTCGCCACTATCCCAACGCGATTGAAGTAACTCAGAAATACGAACGGCTGTGTAACATGCGAGTTTAAGTGCGTGTAACAGTTCTGGTGTAACATTGCTATGTGTTACACGGTTCCAAAACTCAGGCATCTGTTCTGCATCAAGACTCGGCATATTACGAACGGTTTGCTGTGGGATAACATCAGAAATCAAAGTACATGGATTTTTCTGGGTATAGTCTGAAGCAATAGCAAAGTTAAAGATTTCATTTAGTAATCGAAGTGAACGTTTTGCGGTTTCTAGTGTTCCCTTATTCACGATTTCTTTTACTTTCTTAACGATTATTTTTCTATCAACTTCATCAATCGGCTGGTTTTTAAAATCTTCAGTAATATAGTTCAATCTATAAATAACTGTATCTATGTACTTTTTACTGGACCAACGCGGCGTCATCAGTTTAAGCCATTCTTCAATCACAGCATTTACGGATGGTGAATTTAGCATCTTCCCTTGTGCTTCAGCTTTACACTGACGAGCTAACTGGCGGGCATCTTTGCACACTAGCTCAGGGTATTCACCTAAATTCTTTCTAGTCTGTTTTCCATTTACTCGGTATGAAACGATCCATTTCTTTTTACCTGTAGGTAATACATCAAATGACAAGCCCTCACCATCTGCAAGTGAATATCTCTTTTCTTTTCGGTTTTAAAGTTAAAGCTTTTACTTGTGAGTCTGAAAGCATAGTTCACCCGTTACACGCGTGTCACACCTGTGTAACATCATATAGTGATAGTGCATGATTTTCAGATAGTGCCTGTATATGTCTATGATAGAAATTCAGGCATTAAAAAAGCCCTGAAACTGTTAAATTTCAAGGCTTTATTAAGTTTCATGATACATCGTATAACTAAGTGACAGATCATGATTTACAAATTTGGTGGAGATGGCGGGAGTTGAACCCGCGTCCGCCAACACTACACTCGAGAATACTACATGCTTAGATATCGTCAATTATTTTAACATTAAGTGACCCGACGAACAGGGTACAAAACGCGATCCTCTAAGTTTAGTATAAAGCCCCGAGGCTTGACTTTATACGGACTTGTGTGCGTGCGCTACAGTCGGGTCCACTGACCACAAGTATTCAGTGAAGCGGACAAGCTGCCCTTAGGCAGCTAGAGCGTAAGATTCGTCGTTTGCGACTAAAATATGCAAATTTGATTTACGAGAGAAAATGCGCTCTCGGCATGCATCTATGAGCTTCATCATCGGCGTCGAAGCCAATAACATCCCCAGATAACACGGCCATCATAACATAATTGTTGCAAATTAAGCAGATAATTCACTACATTTATATCAAATGATGCGCCTAGTTCTATAATTGCGCTACTATCACTATTTTTCAAGGGACAAATATAAAAAAGATGAGCTATTTACTCTCACTTGATCAAGGAACGACCTCTAGCAGAGCAATTATCTTCGATGAGCATGGAAAGGTATATGCCTCTGCTCAGCGGGAAACCCAAATTAGAACCCCACATTCGGGCTGGGTTGAGCAAGATGCGATGGAGATTTGGACCACACAAATCACCGTTGTACAACAAGCAATCGCATCGGCAAGACTACTAGCCAAAGATATTAAAGCACTTGGTTTAACCAACCAACGTGAAACTACCGTAGTCTGGGATAAGCGAACAGGTAAACCACTTGCTCCTGCCATTGTGTGGCAAGACCGACGCGCTACAGACTGGTGTAATCAGTTAGTTCAAAACAATTTATCTGAAAAAATTCACAAAAAAACAGGATTAAGAATAGATCCTTATTTTAGTGCTGGAAAACTGGTTTGGTTATTGGAAAATGTACACGGCTTAAGAGCGCTTGCTGAACAAAATCATGTGGCATTCGGTACAGTCGATAGTTGGTTGATTTGGAATTTAACCCAAGGTTCAGAGCATGTCATCGAAGCAAGTAATGCTTCACGCACCATGCTGATGGATTTAAAAACACAGCAATGGGATACTGAATTAATTGAATTATTTAATATCCCAGCGAGTGTTCTGCCTAAAATTATCCAATCCGATTGTTATATTGCCAATACCGCCACAGGGCTTCTTGGCGCGGAAATTCCAATTTGTGGCGTATTAGGTGATCAACAGTCTGCACTCTTTGGGCAATCATGTTTTGAAGCTGGAACAGCCAAAAACACCTATGGGACAGGCTGTTTTATGCTGTTCAATACAGGAACAGATATTCAATATAGCAAAAATAAATTACTCACCACCTTAGCATGGAAGTGCCAAGACCAATCTCATTATGCCTTAGAAGGCAGTGTATTTATGGCTGGTGCGATTGTGCAATGGTTAAGAGATGGTTTAGGAATTATCAAAAATAGTGCTGAAGTTGAAAAGTTAGCTTGCCAAGTTGACACTACAGATGGTGTCGTTTTGGTTCCAGCCTTTACAGGTTTGGGAGCGCCACATTGGGACAGTGAGGCACGTGCTTTACTCTGTGGAATGTCACGTGGAACCAATAAATCACATATTGCCAGAGCTGCCTTAGAATCCATTGCATTCCAAGTTTCAGATGTATTAACTGCAATGCAATCGGATATCGCACAGCCCTTAAAACAATTGCGTGTGGATGGTGGCGCAAGCCAAAATGATATGCTAATGCAATTTCAGGCAGATATTTTAAATGTACCTGTGCTACGCCCTAAACTTTTAGAATCTACCGCTTGGGGTGCTGCTGCATTGGCAGGATTAAAGGCAGGTGTTTTTAATAATCTCAGTGAAATTTCCGAATCTTGGCAATTAGATCGCGCTTTTGAGCCGAAGATGAGCGCAGACCAAAGACAATATCACCTAAGCTTATGGAATGGTGCTTTGCAACGAGCGAAGTCCAATTAACAAAATCCAATTAGCAATTCTACGTAGAAAAGCTTGGCTAAAATTAAAGATAAATTTTTAGTCAAGCTTGCTCAATTTAAAGTCTTTCGACAAACAGTATCCCATTTAAATGGTCAATTTCATGTTGCACAATACGTGCAGGAAAACCATGAAATTGCTGGATAATCTTTTCGCCAGTCAGCGTGAAAAATTGTACAGTAACTGCTTCAGCACGAGCCACTTGCCCTCTTTCATTGGGCACACTTAAACACCCTTCCTCTCCCAAGATGGTCTGTTCAGACTGCTCTAAGATTTCAGGATTAATCATTGTGATTGCATCCATTTCAGGTGCGTCTGGATAGCGTGGATTCGCTCTTGAAGCAATAATAATCACCCGTTTAGAAACATAGACTTGTGGTGCGGCGATCCCAACACCATTACGCTCTAACATGGTGGCCTGTAAGGCCTTGGATAATTCGTTTAGCCAAGTACTTGAAAACTCAGCTTCAGCCACAGGCGCTGCAATTAATTTTAAAACGTCTTCACCACGTTGGGCGACAGGTAACACGGCACTCATTATCTTGTACCTTGATCAAATGTAAATTGAATAAAGATGAGTTTAGCATTTGAAATACGGTTTCCAATTCAATTATTGTGCAAAAGTATGTAGGTTATGTACAAATGAATTTCTATTTACCCAAGCCAAATGACAGCTTGTCTTTTAAGCCATTTTTAATCATGATCGTGTAAATAACAACCGTCCAGTCTATCGTTGAAAATAATGAATACAGCACCCCTATTCTTAGGCTTGATCTTTAGCTCAATTGGCTTAGGCTATTTTATCTATGGGAAAAAGCAGAGAATGAATATACCTTTTATCTGTGGCATCACTTTGATGATTTTTCCTTATTTTATTGAAAATACAATGATTATGTCTGTATGCGGCATTATTCTGAGTGTTATCCCGTGGTTAATTCGCATGTAAGTGATCAATATTTAAATCTATTAGAATCTACCTTAGCGCAACGCTTTTAAAGCAAAAATGGTTTTTAAATCGCCTCTATTACCTATAAAAATAAGTAGAATGCATAAAAATAAATATTGATTTTTTAAGTAAAAAATAGTCAATTAAAATGATTACATTCAATATCTCTTTTAAGGCATTGCATCATCATGGACGAAAAATTGGGCCTCAATAAGGAAGCAAAAAGAACGCTTGCATTGTCTTCTCTGGGCGGTGCGCTCGAATTTTATGATTTCGTCATTTATGTATTTTACGCAAAAATCATTGCTGAACTATTTTTCCCTAGTTCTTTAAGTCCTTTTTGGGCAATGCTGAATACTTACGGAATTTTTGCCGCAGGATATTTTTTCCGTCCTTTAGGTGGCGTGATCATGGCGCATTTTGGTGATCTCGTAGGACGTAAACGCCTATTTAGCTTATCCATTTTACTGATGGCACTCCCCACTTTGTTCATCGGTCTAATGCCAACTTATGCAGACATTGGCTTAGCTGCTCCACTGCTACTGTTGTTGATGCGCGTGGTTCAAGGCATTGCGATTGGTGGAGAAATTCCCGCAGCATGGACATTTGTTTCAGAGCATGTACCAACAAAGAAAATTGGTTTTGCCAATGGTTTGCTTACCGCTGGTTTGTCACTGGGAATCTTACTGGGCGCTTTGATGTCGCTGTTTATTTCGCTTAAGTTTAGCGAAGCAGAAATCCATGCTTGGGCTTGGCGTCTCCCATTTATAGTCGGTGGAGTTTTTGGATTAATTGCCTTATATCTAAGGAGTTATCTGAAAGAAACCCCTGTATTTAAAGCGATGCAGGCGCGTAAAGAACTCTCAAAAGATCTACCCATCAAGCAAGTTTTGGCATCCCATAAATCTGCCGTTGTCATTGGAATGCTGTTTACTTGGTTTTTGACCGGTTGTGTTGTGGTGATTATCCTATCTACCCCAAATTTACTGACCACCACCTTTAACTTTCCACGTGCGGATGCATTTCAAATGCAAAGCATGGCAATTCTGATGCAAATGTTGGGTTGTATATTGGCAGGTCTGCTGGCTGATCGTTTTGGTGCTGGGCGCGTAATTTGTTTGGGATCGCTCAGTGTGGCAATCACTGCAGGTCTTTTTTATTACAGTTTAGGTCATGCTGCTCATTCAACCATCTTCGGATTGTACATGTTGCTTGGACTATTTTCTGGCACAGTCGGTGTGGTTTCCTATAGCTTGGTCAAGATGTTTCCAGCTCCAATTCGCTTTTCAGGAATATCATTTTCATACAATGTTGCATACGCAATTGCAGGTGGCTTAACTCTGCCATTGGTCCAATGGCTAAGTTTATATCGCGATATTGGTGCCGTGTACTATATTGGTGTGCTTTGTCTAATCACCCTTATGACAAGTGTAGTTTATCGCAAAAAATTTGAAATAGTTTAACGGCGTTGTTTGTATCCGAATGAATGGGTAAGTTCTACTTCAAAGAAATGACAAACCTGATTGCGCCCATTCTTTTTTGCCAGATATAGGGCCTGATCAGCCTGACGAATCAATTCTTTTTTTGTTGCTAAAAAAGGGTTTGTTGATACTGCAACACCAAAACTTGCCGTCACTTTGATCGTCTGTTGATGATCTAATCGAATTTCTTCTTTTTCAATTGCTTGACGGCATCTCTCAGCAAGCCTCAGCGCATTTTCTAATGCACTGTTACTCATTAAGATAATAAACTCTTCTCCCCCAAATCGCCCAACGACATCTTGCTCACGAATATTTTCAGTCAAAATTTTTGCGACCTGTTTTAAAACAGCATCCCCAGTATCATGCCCATACTGGTCATTAACACTCTTAAAATAATCTAAATCTAATAACACGATCGCAAAAGAACTTTGCTGCTGTTTTAATAATTCAATATTCTCACCAATCCTACGACGATTATAAATGCCTGTAAGTGGATCCAGAACGCTAATTTGCTGAATCATTTGCTCTCTTTTGCGCCATTGAATTAAAAGAACCTCGAATAAAACCAGACTTGCAAAAAAAATCGGAATATAAAAATACAACATGCAAAACACCCAAAATGTATTTTTATATAGCGACATGGATTGTAAGTGTTCACTAAAAATTGGAGCATACGTCATTTTATTCGACAGGCTTAATCCAAGGCTGATCAACATAAAACAAGTGATTGGAATAACGATTAGATACACCACTTTTCGTTCGAATAATACCAGCGCCACTGTGACTAAGCTGACATAACCTGCACTTGATGCTGGGCTAAAAATTCCGATGCAATGTGCGCCAAAAACAAAGATAAGACCAAAATATGCAACGGCTATATACGGTATTATTATTTCAAAAATAGCAATTTTACTTAAAGCACGAATAATAAAAATCAGTGCAAAAAAACCCAGTGCAGCAAAAGATAATAATTTCATATAGGTTGGATAAAAATCTTGATTAATCCAAGCTTGTAACTCAACTTGACTGTTGCTAAAAAACCACCAGGCAATCCACGATAAAACAGCAATACCTCCCAAGAGGAGCACAAGGCTACACTTCTTAAGATTACTCCAATTCATGATCATAACATCATGCGTGAAGTGTTCCGTTGAGGACTGTATTGCCGTTCTATGTTTTTGTTCCATATAATAACTATTCCATAAAATTGTGAATTTCTATCCGTTGTTTTATTTATCTGTATTGACCACTTAAATATAACACTCTAGTAATTTTATGTAAGTGTATTTCAAAAATATAGATTTTTATTCTAAATAAACCTTAAGGTGAGGATATTAATCCTTTATATTATTTACAAATATTTTCCAAAGAACAATCATTTTATCACGCTTATTTTATCAATTTTAACTTTAAATTTTTCCTAATATTTCAATAAACAAAGGGATTTCTCTTACATGCTTTGGCCGAATGGAATTATTTTTTATTTTACTGGCGATATCCATCAAACTTTAGCCTATTTGGACATATACGCTGAGTTGGATACAAGCACTTTTAAAATAAGATTTGTCGCATTTATCGTTAATTTACTCTAATGTATTTTTTAATTTAAATTTTAACATTCTAAAAAATTAATTTAGGCTGAATCCAAACTTGAAATATCCAATTAGACTGGCCTGAATCTCTGTATTGATTGTCATACTGTTTTAAACTGCACACAATCAATATTGTCATTTAAATTCAATGCCCAAATCACTTTGTCATCACCATCCCAAAATCATTGGGATTCAGTTTTAAGCTTGATTAAAATAAAATAATCTTTTCAAATGCTTAACAAAAAAACTTGGCTTTATATTTTTTTATAAACTCTGATATTTTTACTGTTAAATTTTAAACCGATAGAAGTTGATTGAATTTCTATATTAAAAATCAACTCTCTATATTTGATCTGAACACAAAATTCTTCTGCACCATCATCCAAACCAGAAGTGCTCCAAATTGTGCCCTGTGGGAATTGATCTAACCATTGGGCTTTGTAAAAATCAGAGACTGAATCAAAGTCGAGATATTGCTCAGGTTGGGCCATGATTTTTTCAACAAGTTCTTCAAACTTTTGTTTTTGTGTTTGAACAAAATCAATAATCATGGCAGTCCCTTAAATGATGTTAAATTCCTTTATACATGCTCGCCGATTGTTTCTTTTTGACCTGTTCCCATTGCCACCATCCAAATCCAGCCAGTCCAACAAACGCCGCATATAAAGCAGCTGTTAGGAATAATTCTTTATACATAAACATCCCTACATAGACGATATCAACAAAAACCCAAAGTACCCAAGTCGCAATATGTTTACGGCTGGTCCAATAGGTTGCCAGTAAACTAAATGCAGCCAATTGAGAATCTAACATAGGCAAAGCAGCATCGGTAAAATAGTGTAGCGATAACCCAAATACTCCCCCTCCAACAGCAGCGATGATTATTTGCAGGATCACTGTTTGTACAGCAATGGGCTCTATTCGAATCTCTTGATCTTGCTGCTTGCCTTTTAGCCAGTGATAAAAGCCATAAAAATTCACCACCATAAAGAACACTTGTAAGATTGTTTCACCATACAATTTGAATTCAAAGAATAAATAGGCATATAAAACAAAGGCAAAGAAGTTAAATACCCAACACCACATATTTCGCTTAATCGTCAATGTGACACCAATAATACTGATAATAACCGCGAATATTTCTAATGGTGACATGGTAAAAAACTAATCAAGACAGGAAAGGCTATTATGAAAAAATACGGCATGATTGCAAGCAAAACCAGAACTAAAATTGAGAACGGAATCTTTAATATAATTTTTTGAATTAAAATTCACAAAAAATACTGTTGTCCTGCTTTTTCGAATAGTAGTTATGATAACAATATAAATTCCTTAAAAAGTGAATAATTAGCTTTAAATCACAGTTTATGGCGTATCGATTTTTAAAATCTTAATTCTGCTTCTCAATCAGCATACTCAAACATGATGCAATATAGGAAGTTGAGTTCAATACAATAGACTAATCAGCACTTTTGAAAGCTGTAATTTAAGCTTTGAACTATAGCAAAATTAACTCAAATAGCGGATAAAAACTGTCTCGTTTACATTAAAAAGCAGAGAAAAGATTGATCGGGGAAACGCAGCGCAAAATTTATTTATTTTAAATAATATGTTTAAAAACATTGATTAGCATATTGTTTTTAGTTGATGTTGTTCACATTTTAACCATGTTTACGAGATTTAACACTTGTTTACGTGAATACCAATGAATTTACAGAGGGGAACCTCTACTATCAACCTTAAGTTATGAACAATCCCCAAAGTTCATAACATTTCTCCTTAACCGAACTGTGAAAGCAGATTCGTTGTTCTACGCAGTGATCACCCCAATCATTGCGTATTTTTTTGTCTTCAGTTCCCTCTGTAAACTCAATCAGTTATAAGGAATAGTTGGCTAAAATGCAAGCATTACTTTTCAAGCAATTTTCAAAATATAAAAGAATATATTAAATTATAAGATATTGATTTTAATTAATATCGTAAAATATTTTGTTGCAATACTACGACAAAACCGATAAACTTAATTTATTAATTGAATTAACTGATGATCATTTAATTATTCAGTTCAAATTAAAAATTTTATTTATAAAAATGCGCAACAATAATTTTGAGTAAAACAATATGTGGGAATTATTTACACACTCATCCAACTTACTGTTTAGTGTCAGTCTGTGCCTGATGTTTTTATTGGGTATTGTGGAGTGTTTACTCCTTATTATTGGTTCAACCTCTCAAGGTTTCTTAGACCAGTTTATTCCAGATCAACTGTTAGAAACCCACCATGCGAATCTAGACATCCATACAGATCACAATCTTTTAGTGCAGCTGTTAGATTGGCTCTATCTTGGCCGTGTCCCCGTCTTGGTTTGGTTGATCATTTTTCTGACTGTTTATGCGCTATTTGGTTTTATTGTGCAAAGTATATTTTTCAATTTCACTGGAAATTATTTTTCAATTTGGCTGATTGCGCCAGCCAGTCTTTTTTTATCTATGCCGATTGTTCGAGTGTGTGCAGCACTCGTTGCAAAAATTTTACCGAAAGATGAAACCACTGCGATTCACAGTGATGAACTGATTGGGCGTACAGCTCAGATTATTTTAGGTGAAGCAAAACAAAACTACCCTGCACAAGCCAAAGTCATCGATCAATTTGGACAGACACATTATATTTTGGTTGAACCAGAATTAGATGAAATCTTTCAACAAGGTCAAAGTGTGATTTTGACACAAAGAACAAAACTAGGCTTTCAAGCAACGCCACTTTAATTTTTCAATAACAAACCTGGGTATAATAAAATGTTGAATTCAAACTTATATCAAATCCTTGTTTTAGCAGGCATTATATTGGTGGCACTGATTGTCATCGGGGTTATTATCGCCCGCCTGTATAAACGCTCAAGTAAAGAAGTTTCTTTTGTCCGTACTGGTTTTGGCGGTGAAAAAGTCATTTTAAATGGCGGTGCAATTGTATTGCCAGTTTTACATGAAGTGATTCCCGTCAATATGAATACCCTTCGTCTTGAAGTCAAACGTGCCACAGATCAAGCACTAATTACTCGTGATCGTATGCGAGTGGATGTGATGGCTGAATTTTATGTACGGGTTAAACCAACCGCTGAATCTATTGCGACAGCTGCCCAAACCTTGGGTAAAAAAACCATGTCTCCACAAGAACTCAAAGACTTGGTGGAAGGTAAATTTGTAGACTCACTGCGTGCTGTTGCCGCTGAAATGGCAATGGAAGAGTTACATGAAAAACGGGTTGATTTTGTTCAGAAAGTTCAACAAGTGGTTTCTGAAGATCTATTTAAAAATGGCTTAGAATTAGAAACGGTTTCACTGACAGGTTTAGACCAAACCAGTTTTGAATATTTTAACCCTCAAAACGCTTTCGATGCAGAAGGTTTAACCAAACTGACTGAAACCATTGAAGACCGCCGTAAAAAACGCAATGACATTGAACAAGACAATGACTTAGCCATTAAAGCAAAAAACTTAGAAACTGAACAAGCACGCTTGCAAATTCTACGTGAAGAAGAATATGCAAAACTTCAACAAGAGCGAGAAATTGCCATTCGTAAAGCTGAGCAATCAGCAGAAATTGCAACACAAGAAGCCGCAAAAAAACGTGAAGCAGAAGAAGCTCAAATTGCTGCTGAACGTGAAGTCGAATTAAAGCGTATTGCGTCTGCACGTGATGTTGAAAATGAAAATATTCAAAAAGCGCAGTTGATCCAAAAAGCCCAAGTCGAACAGAAGAAAACCATTGAATTGGCCGAGCAAGATCGTGCGATTGCAATTGCTGAAAAATCACGTGCTGAATCTGAAGCCAAAGCGTTGGCTGACCAAGCACGTGCACAAGCGGTAAAAGCGGAAGAAGAAGTGACAACTGTTCGTGAAACTCAGCGTGCAGAGCGTTTAAAAGCCGTTGAATTGGTGGCTGCAAAGCAAGTCGCTGAAACAGATGCTATTGCGATTACCGTAGCAGCAGAAGCAGCTAAACAAGCAGCAGCAGATGATGCTGAAGCAGTCCGTATTGCAGCACAAGCGGATGCTGAAAAAATACGTTTAAAAGCCAAAGGTGAAGCAGATGCAAAAATGTTACTTGCTGCGGCACAAGAAAAGCAATATCAAGTTGATGCTGAAGGTACGCGTGCAGTCAATGAAGCCAATAACGTGCTTTCAACAGAACAAGTTGAGATGCAAATCCGATTAGCTTTATTGAAATACTTACCTGAAATCATTCGTGAAAGTGTTAAACCAATGGAAAATATTGATGATATCAAGATTCTTCAAGTCAATGGTTTAGGCGCTATGGCAGCTTCAAATGCAACAGGTGAATCTGGTGAACAAAATCAAATTGCTTTGTCTGATCAAGTGGTCAATAGTGCGCTGCGCTATCGTTCTCAAGCCCCACTGATTGATAGCTTAATGAATGAGTTAGGCATTAAAGGCGGTGATATTAATGGTTTAACGCAATCCTTAAAACCAAGCAATGACTAGGGTCTGTTGACAATTCGTCTTGGTTTGCGACTACGTGTGTTTTTTAGGCGATACTAGGCGCGAAATACGAAATTTAGTTATTCTAAATGATGAATAGTCTCGCTATTCTCATTCATGCTTTACGACGTATACGTCTCATGCTCAATTTTAACCTACAACGCAAGCCATTTATGAAATGTCTACAGACCCTAATAGAACTGACCTCATATTCCCTTAATTACCAGCCTCTGTCATCAGGGGCTTTTTATTGGATGGATTTTTATTCATGATCTAATACACCTGATCGTTTTTAATGGTATAGATGTTAACGATACAGATATGCTTATCTCAATAAGTCATGATGGAAACTCACGATTTCTTTTAAAATCGGCTAATTCAACCAAGATTACTTATCTCGATGCTATGCTCAACCCTATTCAGTTTTGTTTAATTTAAAAATGACTTGGTTTATTTTTATTCTCGGTGCCATGATTGCAGGCTTTGTCCAAGGTTTAACTGGTTTTGCCTTTGCTTTAATTGCAATGTCTTTTTGGATTTGGGTATTACCACCACAGCTAGCAGCACCATTGGTGGTGTTTGCTTCTCTATGGAGTCATATCATTGCATTGGGAAAAGAACAAAAACATCAACTCCCGTTTTCCCTTGTTCTCCCTTATATCATTGCAGGATTGATCGGTGTACCTATCGGTACCTATCTTTTACACCTCATTGATGGAAATACCTTTAAGACCATCCTTGGATTATTTTTAGTGATTTGGTGCCCAACCATGTTCTTTGCCCCTGTGTTTCCTCGTATTCAAGCATTGGGTAAAATTGCAGATGGAAGCATTGGTTTTATTGGCGGTATTTTAGGTGGTCTAGGTGGTTTTTGTGGCGCAGCACCATCAGCTTGGGTCATGCTTAAAAATCTGCCTAAACAACAACAGCGTTATATTTTAAGACATTTTAATTTTGCGATTCAGTTGTTTACAATTATTATTTATCTATGCCAAGGAACCATCCACAAGGTCCATCTCCCCTATTTTGCACTGATCATTCTCACAGTGAGTATTCCAGCGCTGATTGGTGCACAAATGTTCTATAAAATATCAGAAAAACAATTTAAACAATTGGTGCTGAGTTTATTGTTTGCTTCAGGTTGCTTCTTACTACTGACATCATTGCTTTAGCAAAATAGAGAGAAAATTGAATAAATTTCGCTGGCTATTTATTCAGCATTTGGTTGCTAAAATGAAAACAATATCCGAGCGGCTCTATTTTTAATAACCGATTCATCCTACAATTCCGCCACTCATTTTTCTTAAATATCTGTGATGAAAAACTCATTTTTGTTAAGTGCCAGTATTCTCTTAACAGGATGTGTACTTGGCACATCTAGTGAAATTAAAACTGCGGAAAAACTGCTCAGCCAATTTCAATGTAATAATATTGAAACAGCAGAATTGGCCCATAGTTCAATTAATACTTATCACGAACGCTCACTTGCTGTGAGTAAAGAAAAAGCCACTGAGTACGTCGATCGCTATAAATCTGGAGATGAATTATTTAAAATTCCTCTCGATGAAGTGGTTCAACAACAATACGATATTTATAAGACAGCCTGTGAATCTCTCGGCGGTGTGCAACACTCAACAACAGGCAACGCTAAAAATAAATAAGCCGATTATTGCTGAATACTGCAAAACGTTTATGATCTTAAAAATATCGTGTTTTCAATGATTGTGTTTTAAAAACATAAGCGTAAATCATGATGAGCAGCGTTCATTTTTAAAATCGCCTAGACCCTCATCCTGTGCTGTTGAATTTTTAAATACAACCCGTGGTGCAATATAGCGGTCCCATCTCCAAATTTTATCTCATGATCAAAACAGCCTCAAAAGCAGCAAAAATATTGGCTTTAGAAAGTACAGTATGGGCAAAGTGATATGATTCCTGCCTCATCACAATTGCCATACCTTGATTTAATTTTTTGCCTTGTATGAATGGTCTTTGATACCAAAAATTTTGATCCCCATCAGATAAAAAATAGAGGTTAAAATTAGACCGACAACCCATGAAACATCTGCACCATCAAGTGCCTTGGCAATAGGACCTGTATACAAGTCTGTCGCAATAAAAGGCACTTGAACAATGACACCAAAAATATATGCAGAAACGGCCATGAGGTTAAATTTTCCATAGATTCCCCCATCTTGACGGAAAAACGAATCGACATCATATTCCCCATGACGAACCCAATAATAATCAACCAAATTCACAGCCGTCCAAGGGATAAGTACGTAGATGAGCAAGAAAATAAAATTAATAAATATGGGCAGAAAATTACTGGATGCTTTGATTCCAATCCACAGTGCAATAGCAATCAACAAAAATGAAATCACAATTCGCCCCTTAGCCAAGGGCATAAATGATGGAATAAATGTCTGGATAAAAGAAATTAAAGTCAGCACACCACAATACAAATTCATTGAATTGATCGCTGATATGGAAATGACCAAAATCAAAATAAACACGCTCCCCATCTCAGGTACATAAGCGATCATCCCAGCGATAACATCTCCACCTGGTGTCACCAATCCTATAGTTACCCCTAAACACATTGGAATGATGGTACCCAATCCACATCCCCAATATGTCGCCCAGAACGCTGCCTTAGCGCCTGTTTCTTTTGGCAGATGACGAGTAGCATCAGAGACATAGGGTGCATATGCAATCTGCCACAGTGCAGCAATCGAAAGCGTAGCGAGAAAACCTGTAGCTGAAAAAGAATTACGCGCGAAAAAGTCTGCAGGTAAACCTTGAATAAAAAACACCCATACATATGCTGCCAAAAAAGCCAAACCAGAGATCACAAAAGTTATTTTTGTAAATAGATGAATTAATCGATAACCAACAATTGTGCCGATCACTGCAACGACACAAGTAAATAATATGCCAGATGACTGACTGAATGAGGGAATAAGCAAATTCATGGCTTGTCCAGCCAGCGTCGCATTTGAAGCTAGGAAGCCGACATACATGATGACCACGATTCCAAGGATTGGAAGCGCACCATATGCACCAAACTGCCCTTTGGTTTGAATCATTTGAGGGACACCGAGATGCGGTCCTTGAGCGGCATGGAGTGCGGCAAAGATGCCACCAATAAGCGTCCCTAGAATAATACTTAAAATAGCAGAGACAAAAGATTGATGAAAAATGGTGACTGAAACTGATCCTGTCACAAACGTCAGTAGCATCAAATTTCCACCAAACCAAAGTGTGAATAGATCCCGAGCCTTACCGTATCGCGCATTTAATGGGATTTGCTGAATGGTATGTTGTTCAATCGAGTGAACATATTTGTCTTCCATGAGTGTCTCCTAATAGAGAAATCGTTAAAAAATTACGATCAACCAAATTGTTTTTTTAAGATGCAAATCCCCCTACGCCTAAATTGCGCAATTGAAAATGCTGAGGATTATGGGTGCAGGCGTTCTGCTATGTGGTCATTGGCTCAAGTACAATGGCATCAAACAATGCTTGGATCTGTTGATGAATTTCCCCTTCAAAAATGACCACTATTCTCGATCTGTGGTCATCATTAGGCCACGCATTTAGGTAAGATTCGGGAAATAGATAATGTTGAACACCGTGTAATATCACCGGTCGTAACGACTCTTTTACCTGAATCAACCCTTTGATTCGGAGCAAGTTCACGCCATAAAGTCGTGCCAGCTTCTGAAGAAAATGGGTCACACGTTCCCAAGACAAAGCTTGGTTAGCATATAAACACAAGGTAAAAATATTATGATGCGCTGCGTTATTGAAAGCGTTTTGAGGATTTGTCTGATGCATAAACCTTTGCGCATCAGGTAAATTACGTGTAACTGGATACTTTTCACGATCAAAAATGACTAAAGCAACAGCCGTCACATCCGCACCATCAATAATTTCAGCACTCGCATTCAGAGTACGGATACGCTTGGTAAATGTTGTAAAGGCATGCGACAAATCTGTTTTAGTTAAAATGATTTTATCTGCAACAGCGATTTGACGTAGTCTTTCAGTCCGCTGTTGCGGGGTATGTAAGGGCAATAGGGTATCAACCGTAGCAATCACGGTTTGCACACTAAATAAAGTCGCGACACTTTCATCTGCCAATAAAAGCTTAAGCAAGGGAATCGGGTCAGCCATACCTGTTGTTTCGACAATAACAAGGTCAAAAACAGGAATTTCCCCTGCCTCAGCACGAAAATAAAGAAGTTTAAGCGTTTCTGAAAGTTCTGTTTTCATGCTACAACAGACACAACCACTTTTTAGCAAAACAATGTCATCGTCAAGTCGACCTATCAATAAATGATCTAAGCCAACCTCACCTATTTCATTAATAATCACTGCCGTGTGCGCCATGCGATCATCGGCCAACAAACGATGCAGTAATGTTGTTTTACCACTCCCCAGAAAACCTGTCAGTAAGGTCACAGGAATACGTTTTATTCCGCTCATATATGTCTTCCCTTACGCACATAAACGATAATTTAACCCAGTAGATTAGTTAGCACGCTGAAACACATGCTGACCTTGTAATACTGTGGTGATGACTTGAGTCTTAGCAATTTCTTCAGGGCTTGATTCAAAAATATTGCGATCCAAAACAATAAAGGTTGCTTCCTTACCCACTTCTAAACTCCCAGTACGATGACTATGGCCAACAGCAATTGCGCCGTTCAACGTCATGATCCTGACTGCCACATCCAAAGGCACACTTTCATCTCCGTGCTGCAAAATACCTGCTAGTGCAGGAAAGAGATTTGGCGTAGGTGGCAAAAGCCAATCTGTACCAATCGTCATGGTTGCACCAGCATCATACAAAGTTCGAAAATCATAGGCTTTGCCAAGCGCTTGTTGATATTCTGGGATATGCCAAATCGCGGGGGACATTTCAGCAATAATGTCTAATTCTGCAAAACGGCTACGATCTTTTGCAGAAACATAATGGGCATGTGCAATGTCATGAAATTGCCCTGTTTTACGTTCAACATCGTTGGCATTTTCATAATTGTCTAAACCAATACGCACAGAACCATAACCCGTACAATGTGATTTAACGATCAAACCGTCTTTGGTCCATTCACGAATTTTTTCAGTGAGTTCATTAGAATCGAGAAGTAAATTGTAAGTAATAGGTTCATCTGAAATCGGATCTAAGGGGACATGGCTAAAGGTGGGTGCCATAGATGTACCATCTAGCATCACTTTGATTCCATTCACCATGACACGTTTTGATGCATATTGCGTTCGTTCTGCGATCACCCTTTCATCTTCTTCACGATCACTCAATGACATAATTTCTGCTTTCCAAGGAATATGACAAATCAAATCCAGTGTAAGCTCATCGTCATCATCCAAAGATTTAGCTGCTGTCAGGAATGATCTTGTTGCTGAAGCTTCCTGTGCCGAAGTAATACCATATTGATTACATATACTTGCCGCCATTTTAAGCGCGAACTTATTTTCCTCATCGGTCTCTGTGGGTGCGACCATATATAATTTCACCCATCCACCTTCACGCAAAATTCCAGTGGGTTCACCTGTTACAGGATCTTTTTCAATTTTTGCGCGGGTCGTACTCGGTGTATCACGGGTGATACCTGCAAGATGTAGTGCTTGGCTGTTCGCCATAACGTTATGAAATGAAAAATCATGAATCACAATAGGCACATTTGGAATGATTTGATCTAACCATTCTCGTGTCAGTAGCTCAGCAGTAAAAATCAATGGGTTATAGAGCCCGGCAAAAATCCATGTCCGTTTGGAGGCATATTTTTCCCAATATGCTTTGAGTTGCTGTGCCAATTCTTGCAAGGTTTGTGGATCATTTAATTGGCAAGAATATTCCAGTCTCAGAAGTGCCGCTTTTAAAAGGTGAGTATGTGCATCATGAATGCCGGGCATCACCAATTTCCCTTTTAAATCATATTTCTCAGCATCCTCTGCCAAACTCAGAATTTCATCCTGATCACCAATCGCTAAAATTTTACCGTCCTTTACCCACATGGCTTCTGCCCAAGGTTGGGATTGATTCACGGTATGAAATTTTGCATTGTAATAGACGCTATTATTCATCTTGTTATCCCTGTCTATGCCTAATAAATGTTGAATTTAACTTTTAGAATTATTTACGCGATTGCTTTAAGCTGTTTACAACTTAAAGCGAATTTCAACAATTTATTTATATACGTCATTTTAAAAAATTAAGTAATTTTTAAATAACGATGTAGATCTTTTGAATTATTAAAGTAGTGTTTTAATTGAGCTAAAAAATAGGTTATTTATAAAATAATATCTAAATGCGCAGATGGTGTATCAAGGGGACAACAGCAAATATTTAAGACCGACAAAATATGGGAATGAGCAAAATCACCCTTCCCATATAAAAATTAAATTCATTGTATTTGAGTTTGCAAAGATACTTGCAAAACAAACTCAGCTTATGGAATAAATCTAGTATCTATACTAAATAAATCTGGATGTTTCGGATTGATCTGAGCATAAAATTCCATGATTTCAGCCATGTCCTGTTCATAGTCCCCAGTCGGATAAACAATTTTACCAATCCCTGTTTTTTTGTTTTTATAATCCATATACGCCAGTGCAATAGGTACGCCAGCACTGGTGGCAACATGATAAAAACCTGTTTTCCACTGTTCTTGCTTTGCACGCGTACCCTCTGGCGTCACCAGCATCACCAATTTAGGATGGGTCTTAAACAGATCACTCATCAGCTGAACCATACTTGGGCGTTCCTCGCCATCCTGCTTGGGACGGCGATCAATCCCGATTCCACCCATAGCACGCACAAAAGGTCCAAAAGGCAATTTCATATAGCTGTCTTTAATGGTAATACGCACATGGACGCCCAAAGCTTTCAGCGCTAAACGTGCATAGAGTGCATCCCAATTACTGGTATGCGGCGCAGCAATCATGACACATTGGTCGATGTTTAAATCCCAATGGTTATCAATTTGCCATCCCATCCAGCCCAAACTTTGTTCAGCTAATTTTTCAAACACCCAGCACACCAAAATATAAAGAATTCGCGCTGGATTGTAACAACCAATAGATCAGATAAAAATCCACTTTGTATAGAAAACCAGCAATTAATATATAAATGTATAAAATTAATTCATTGTAAAACTTGTCAGTAAATATTCAGTTTTGATTAAATTCTGCAATGAATTTGCATATATCAATTTTTCGTTTGGTTAAAATAGTTAATCCAATGTAATTCACGACAATGATTATCAAAATGAATTTTTTGTGGCTGAATATTCGTATTTGACTGCTGGATGACCTGATATTCAATCCAGCTTTCTAGACAAGACTCCACTTCAAACAACTGATTGTCTTGTTCTATGGTTTGTTTCAATTGCGTGCCATCTGAAAATGTATAAATTTTGGTGGTCTGAGTGATCTCTATATCTTGCTCATAATTTTTTTCGCATTGCAAAATGACATTTTCAATTTTGATTTGATCATTGCTTTTTTGATTGTGGTTTTTTTCATTGTAAATACGAGCAACATATTCAGCCAAATGAGACATAGATTCGAATACTTAAAATAGCACACTAAGAGAACACCTATAATAGCCTAACTTTTTAACATCGAACTACATTACTCAGCAATTTCTTACATAATTCACATTTCATATCAGGGAGATAATTTATATTCTGGTTAAAATCATTCACATATAATTATTTATTCATTTGGGTTATGTTATGAAAAAAACACTCTTCGTCATGTCTATTTTAGCGCTGTCATTAAGCGCTTGTTCTAAACCGACTCATAATGCGTCAGAGGATATCAAAGCGACAGCACAAACACAGGCTGCTGCATCGCATGAAGCAGCAAGCCCAACGATTGATTCAGAACATAATACTCAAAATAGCTTGGATTGGGCTGGGGAATACAAAGGTTTACTTCCGTGTGCTGATTGCTCAGGAATCAAAACCAAACTCGTCCTAAAATCAGATCACACTTATGAACTGACTGAAGAATATGAAGGGGTTAAAGGTGAAGGCAAAGAATTTAAAACTCAAGGTCATTTCAGTTTTGATGAATCTGGATCGATTATCGGTCTAGATAAAAATGCAGATAACCGCAAATACTTTGTTGGCGAAAATATCTTAGAAGCACGTAGTTTTGCAACGGGTGAAAAGATTGGGGGTCCAAATGCTGAACTTTATCAATTAACCAAAGACGTGGAATAATTTAAAAATTATTTCCGAATAAGAGCATAAAAAACCTGCTTGAAGCAGGTTTTTTAAATTTGGGAGCATGCTTTTTTAGCGATGGCCAATCAAATATGCACCAAAGAGCGTGAAGATTCCACCTGAGATACCATCAATCCATCTTGAGGCATTTTGGTAAGCGGCTTTAAAGCTAGGTAATGAAAATACAAAGGCAACAAAGCTAAACCAGATCAGCGTTTCCACGGAAACAATTATAAATAATAATGAATGCACACCATCTAAATGTGGATTGGCTAAAAACACTGAAAATACACTACCGAAATAAATCACCGCTTTAGGATTTGATAAATTGGTTAAGAAACCTTTGAGAAAAAAACGTAGATTGTTTTGTGGTAACTCAAAATGATGCTGTGATAGATTCTCTTTCTTACTCAAAGCTGATCTAAGCATTTGGTAGCCTAACCAGCACAGATAAATCCCACCAACAACCAACATCACTTGCTTTAACCATGCCATTTTTTCAAAAATGATATTCAACCCCGCCAAAGCTAAAAAAGCCCAAAACATCACCCCTGCGGTAATCCCCAAAACCACAAAAATAGATTGCTTTCTTGAACGGCTAATTGCGGTTTGCGAGACCAGAAAGAAATCAGGGCCTGGCGTAATCAGGGCACAAAAATGAATAAAGATTAACGTACATAATGCGATCAACATGGACTAGATTCCGTTCAGCGAGACAGATTTATATTAGTGTGAAAATTCATGTTTTTCCATCGATATCTGTACTTCAATAAAATCCTTTAGGCTGAACTTCGATGAACATATACCACAAATAAAACATCAACCATCTTTTAAAAAGACGAATTTTAATTATTGGAGAAAATAATATTTTATCTTTATAATCAAAAATTAAAACGTGCTTAAAAAATAAATCATGCTTAATTCATAAAAAAATTCAACCTCACCCATTAAGCCCCCCCACATCATCCTGTGGAAGTGCAAAAGATCATCAGCATCAATAAATTTATGCTCTTGTGCTTTTTGACAATGGGTTTATATCAGATTTGGTGGATGTTTAAAGCGTGGTGCTTCTTTATGCAAAAAGACAAATTAGACATCATGCCGGCTTTTCGGGCAGTATTTTATATTTTTTTCCTTTACCCCTTGTTTAAAAAAATAAATAACTATGCCAAGCAACAAGGATATATAGAAAATTTCTCATCAGGCTGGATGTTTATAGGATTTATTGTTTTTTCAGTACTGATTAAACTGCCTGAACCTTATGATCTGATTACTGTATTGAATTTCATTTTTCTAATACCTGCATTTAAGGCTCTCAATTTTGCCAAACAACAATCCAATCAATTTGTGGTCATTGAACAAAAGAAATTTAGTAAAGCTCAAATGGTACTTATCGTGTTATTTTCTATTTTTTGGTGCTTATATTTACTCGGACTATTTCTATAGCCTAAACAGCTTGCAATGAGCCTAAGCTCATTGCAAGCTGTTTAAATTAGACCAAAATATCTCGCTTACCATTTGGTCCTTGTTCACTGACAATACCCTGCTCCTGCATTTGATCAACAATACGGGCAGCACGGTTATAACCTAAGCTAAACTTACGTTGCAGTGAAGATACAGACACCTTACGTGTTTCTAAGACAAATGAAACACATTGGTCATAGAGTGCATCACGGTTCGGATCGCCATCACCATCTTCGAAACCACGTGTGGTCGGTTCTTCGTCAAACGGCGTGAGAATTTCATCAACATAATTCGGTTCACCGCGTTCACGCCATGCGTCACAAATACGGTTGACTTCATCATCGGAAATAAATGCACCATGTACACGCTCAGGATCAATTTTACCTGGACCGAGGAATAACATATCACCATGGCCCAAGAGATCCTCTGCACCACCACCATCTAGAATAGTACGCGAGTCAATTTTACTGTTTACACGTAATGCCACACGGGTTGGAATATTGGCTTTAATCAAACCAGTAATGACATCTACCGATGGACGTTGTGTTGCTAACAGTAAATGAATTCCTGCTGCACGAGATTTTTGTGCCAGACGAGTAATCATTTCTTCTGCTTTTTTACCCACTTGCATGATCATATCGGCAAATTCATCGGCAACAATCACAATCGAAGGCAATGGTTGCAAACGTGGTGCTCTGTCTTGTGTTGCAGAATCACTTGGTTTCCAAGTTGGATCAATCAGATCCTCACCATTTGCAATGGCTTCTTCCACTTTACGGTTATAGTCGGCTAATTTACGGATCTTTAAAAAAGACATCAGCTTATAACGACGTTCCATTTCATTGACACACCAATTCAATGCACTAACAGCATCTTTCATGTCAGTCACAACAGGTGTCAATAAATGAGGAATATCATTGTAGTTCGCTAATTCCAATTGTTTTGGATCGATCAGAATCAAACGCAATTGATCAGGTGTATATTTCAACAACATCGACAGGATCATTGAGTTTACAGCAACTGATTTACCTGAACCTGTTGTCCCCGCAACCAGCATATGCGGCGCTTTACCTAAGTCAGTGATCACAGGATTACCAGAAATATCCTTACCCATTGCCATTGAAAGCAAACCATTTGGATCTTTAAAAACGGGAGTTTCTAACAATTCAATCAGGCGTACCATTTCACGACTGCTATTCGGCACTTCAATCCCGATATAAGGTTTTCCAGGAATCACTTCAACCACACGTACAGATGCCATTGACATAGAACGCGCCAAATCTCGGGAAATATTGGTCACTTTCGAGGCTTTTACCCCAGGTGCCAAATCTAACTCAAAACGTGTAACCACTGGCCCAGGTTGGGCTTCGATCACTTTAGCTTTGACATTAAACTCTTGAAGTTTAATTTCTAACAGTTCAGACAAACGTGACAGTTGTTCTGCAGTAAAGTTGACTTTTTTATTTGGATCGACTTTATCCAACAGTTCATAACCTGGCAATGTTGGTAAGTCTCGACGCTTATTTGCAACTTGCATTGCACGTGACATCGGACGACCAAATGCATCTGTTAATGGTGCATCTAAGTCGAAATCATCTTCAAGTTCTGCAAACTCACTTTGCAATTCGTCTTGAGGTTTACCCGCAGTTTCTTGCCAAGCATCTCTAAATGCATCTTTATCTGCAGCAATTAGAGACTTTTCTTCTTCACTGACCAAGGTTGATGCATTTAAATTGGTTTGAATATTGGCACGGGTAAATGGCGTAGATTGAGCATAATTACTGGTTGTGCGAACATCTGCAGATTGCTGATTTTGTTGGTACGCAGCTGGACTTTCAATAAGCTCTTCATCTGCAAGCGATGCAAGCTCATCTAATTCATTGGCTAAATTTTGTATTGCCACGCCTGAAGTTGTCGCTGCTGCGACACCACTCGCAGCGCTTTGCCCACCACGAACAGCAGTATCTACATAATAAGCAGCTTCAGCTTGAGTCTGCGCTGTAGTGGTATTAAATGGGCTATGGATATCTGTGGCAGTTTGTCCATTTGGTACAACTGACAACAGTTCATCAAACACTTGGTCATCATCCCAATCAAGCGAAGATTTTTTATTGATCTGCACATGATCAACATCATGTTGATGCGCGCGTGGCAAATGATCTGCATATTTATCTTCTGTTTGATCTTCTGACGCTTTGATCAAGGCATCAATATCACGATTATGGTCTTGATCTTGATGTAAGGCCTTCCATACTTCACCAGATGAAACAGTACGTTGACTGTCTTGTTCTAGACGATGTGCTTTTTCTAAAGTCCGCTCTAATTCCAAATCATCAATATCGTCTTGATCAAATTGAACATGATGTTGAGTTTTATTTTCTTGCTCAATCATGTCATCAAATAAGCGTTCTGCAGTTTGATTGTGTTTGCTATTTTTAACAATCAAATGCTCTTTTGCTGGTGCCTGATCATCAGCTTCGACGAATTCAGCTTGAGCTGTTATTGGTTCAGCTTTATGCGTATGCGCATGGTTTTTATTTTTCTGCGGTGAGGTCAAATCAAAAGCAGATTCACTTTCAGGAACATTTTTATAAAACAAATCTTGTAAATAAGCAGGCGTGGCTTTTAGTGTTGCCCACGTTCTATTCCATTGAATACCAAATGCTAAGGTAAATAGAATAACGAGCAAGAGCAAAATAAATACAACTGCCCCATAAATACTCATCAGTTGAGATAGGCTTTCACCAAGTTCATAACCAATGATTCCACCAGAAGCATTGGCTAATGTGTCTGCTGGTACATTCCAAAGCAAATACAATAGACTTGAGGTCGCAAGCAAAATAAAAAATTGAGCAGCGTAACGAAACGGACGACTCACAAAACTTCGTGGCCACCACACTTGCACTGCTTCTATAAAAATAAATACAGGAATGAGTAAACTTGCCCAACCTAAAAAACCAAACAACAAATCAGCAATCCAAGCACCCGCTACACCACTGGCATTTGAAACCTGTTGTGTATCACTCGAAATATGCATCCAGCCTGGATCAAATGGGGTATATGTCACTGTTGCAAGGAACAGATATATCCCAAATGAAATCAAGAATATTGTTGTTAAAAAGCGCTGTGCATAAACATTTGACACCGCAGTCATATACTATCCTGTAACCAATTGTTCAAATTACTCTTTTCTGAAGCTTGATCAGCTTTCTTGAGAGAAGAAATTTTTATATTATGCACCTGTTCTTAAAAAAAAGATGCACTATTATTTACTTGTGTTGTAAAGCATTGTTAGAAATTTAAGCTTTTATTTCGATAAAAATGCCAAACAATATTATTTGATTATTCTATATAGCTCAATTCGATTTAGATGATCAATATTATCGACATTGAAGCCACACAACTTTGATAAAGTTTCACGTATAATTCAAACAATTTCTATATTTTTCATAAAAAAGGATGACTCATGAGCGCTCGTCACTCTCGGTTAATTATTTTAGGTTCTGGCCCTGCTGGTTATAGTGCTGCTGTTTACGCAGCGCGTGCAAATTTAAAACCAACCTTAATTGCAGGTATGCAACTCGGCGGTCAATTAACCACCACGACTGATGTTGAGAACTGGCCTGGCGATGCTGAAGGTTTAACAGGTCCAGCGTTAATGGATCGTATGCAAGCGCATGCTGAACGTTTTGGTACTGAGATTTTATACGATCATATCAATGAAGTTGATCTTCAGGTACGCCCTTTCGTGCTTAAAGGCGATATGGACGAGTACACCTGTGATGCGTTAATTATTGCAACAGGTGCAACAGCACAATATTTAGGGCTTGAGTCTGAACAGGCTTATATGGGTCAAGGTGTAAGTGCTTGCGCAACTTGTGATGGTTTCTTCTATAAAAACCAAAAAGTGATGGTTGTGGGTGGTGGTAACACTGCTGTTGAAGAAGCACTATATCTTTCCAATATCGCTTCACACGTTACCCTTGTTCACCGTCGTGACAAATTACGTTCGGAAAAAATCCTTCAAGACCATCTCAACGAAAAAGTTAAAGAAGGTAAAATTTCGATCATCTGGAACCATCAAGTTGATGAAGTTTTAGGTGATAGTAATTCTGGTGTGACCTCTGTACGTATTAAGTCTACCCAAGATGATTCAACTCAAGACGTTGACGTATCAGGTATGTTTGTGGCAATTGGCCACAAACCAAATACGGCAATGTTTGAAAATCAACTTGAACTGCGCAATGGCTATATTCAAGTACGCAGCGGTACTGCGGGCAATGCCACAGCAACATCTGTAGCGGGTGTATTTGCTGCGGGTGATGTTGCTGATGATGTTTATCGTCAAGCAATCACATCTGCAGGTTCAGGCTGTATGGCTGCACTTGACGCTGACCGCTATTTAGATGGCTTAGAATAATTGATTTATTTTGTGTAAAAACAAACCGCCTACATGGCGGTTTGTTTATTTTTGATTTATAAATAAACAAGAGCAATGACTTTAAACGAATACAAATTATAGGAAAAAACATGACAACAGCGTGGACCGATGGCTACCAGACAGAAGTAAATTACACCTATGGTTACTATAGAGACTTAAGCCCGAATTACCAAAAGTTTTGCTTATTACTCAATGGGGTTGATTGCCCGCCCACCAATGAACGTCACAAACATTGTGAACTCGGTTTTGGTCAAGGTGTCAGTCTAAATATTCATGCTGCATCCAGTTTTGGTTTATTTTTTGGTACAGACTTTAACCCTGCTCATGCTGCCCATGCCAATGTCTTGGCTGAACAAAATCAAGTTCCGCATCACTTCTATGATGCAAGTTTTGAAGAGTTACTCAACACAGACTTACCGATGTTTGACTCGATTAGTTTACATGGAATCTGGAGTTGGATTAGCCACGAAAACCAACATATAATTTTGCAATTTATCCGAAAATTTTTAAGTCCCAATGGGATTGTCTATATCAGCTATAACTGCCTGACCGGTTGGGCTGCCAATATGCCAGTCCGCGAGTTATTTCACAGTCATTTTAAATTTAATAGCATCAGTACCAACCCGCTACAAAAAGTAAATGATTCACTTAACTTTAGTGAAGAGCTATTAGCGCAAAATCCCCTCTTTGCTCAGAGAAATCCAAATGCACTCAACAAAGTGCAAGATTTAAAAAAACAAAATCCAAACTATTTGATCCACGAATACTTAAATCAAGATTGGCAGTGTTTTTCTTTTCAACAAGTCGTGCGAATTTTAGAAGAAATTAAACTGACTTATGCGGGTTCAACAGATTTAAATTCACATCTAGATAACATTAATTTTAGTGAACAACATCAGCAATTTTTAAACACCATTGAACATCCTGTTTTTAAAGAGCAATGCCGTGATTATTTTGCCAATACACAATTTAGAAAAGATTTATATATCCGCGGAAAAAACACCTTAACTGCATTAGAAATTCAGCATCGCTTGAGAAATACAGCCTTTGTCTTATTAACGGCACCAGAAAAATTACCAAAAACAATTTCAGGATACTTAGGTGAGTTCGATTTAATCCAAGAGATTTATCAACCACTCGGTGCTTATTTTAAACAATGTGACTATAAGCCACAGACGATTGCAGAGCTTGAACAGGCCATCCCTGATATTACCTATTCTAAGCTGCTCAATGCCTTGGTGATTTTATGTCACTTAGGTTTGGCACAACCTTGTCAGGCGGCTTCAAATCCAGATATGGTTGAACATGCTCAGAAATTAAATCGTTATTTCCTTGAGCAAGCCAGCTATCATACCAATTATCAAGTCTTGGCCTGTCCACTCACAGGGATTGGTATTCCAGCCGATCAGTTTACCCAACTCTTCTACCGCGCTCACTTTATCGATGGGCTAGAGTCTGCCGCAGAATTTGCACAATATGTTTGGGATGTGCTGACTCAATTAGGCTGGCTGGTATTGGACCAACAAGGCAATACCGTTTCGGATCCAAAAACAAGCCTTGAAGTCATTCAAGAGAAAGCCCAATTCTTTCTAGATAGTGACAAACTCAAAATTGCAAAACATTTGAAACTTTTTGCATAGGGTCTGTTTAGACATTTAATCACATGATCAGCTAAGATAAAGCTGATCTTTTTTATTGATGAATTCTCGTGAATCAACTCTCCCCTTCACAATTTATTTTTCCAGATCCAATAGAAGCTGATCCAGATGAACAAGGCTTGATTTGTATAGGTGCAGACTTAGCACCTTCTACATTATATGAAGCTTATACGCATGGCTTATTTCCATGGTTTTCCGAAGGTGAGCCAATTTGTTGGTGGTGTCCAGAACCCCGCTGCATCATTCGCCCTAAGGATTATCATCCAAGTAAATCACTACTGCGAAATATGAAAAAGTTTGATTATAAAATTACCATCAATCATGCTTTTGAACAGGTCATTCGTTCTTGTTCGCTCCCACGTAGCTATGCGGATGAAACGTGGATTTCTGAGGAGATTATTCACGGTTATTGCCAACTATTTGAAGCTGGTTATGCCTATAGTGTTGAAGTCTGGGATCAAGATAAAATTGTAGGTGGGCTGTATGGTGTGACGATTGGCCATGGTTGTTTTGGTGAGTCGATGTTTAGCACTCAAACCGATGTTTCCAAAATGGCTTTTTACACACTGATGTTATTGGGCCGAGAAAATAATTTACCGTGGATTGACTGTCAGTTGGTCAATGATCACTTACTCAGCCTTGGTGCTTGTACACTTTCTCGCCATGAATACCTTAAATCGTTACAAGATGTAATAAAACAACCCTCTATAGATTGGAAAAGTTATCAAGAGCGTGTATTTTCAAGTAAAACAATAGCGATTTTATCGCGCTTAATGGAATGAAAATAAAAGGAGGGACATGATTTATGAATTCTTATCATCCTAAGTCCCTATTAAACGACTTACAGTACTATATTACGCCACCGCATGATTGCAGTTATCTAGAAAATAAATCTGCACGTATGGTGTTTCTCGACCCTGTACATCGTATTGATGTTGTCACACTTTCCGAATTATCGCGTGTAGGTTTTAGACGCAGTGGTGATTTTGTTTATCGCCCTGAATGTCATCTTTGCCGCCAATGCTTATCTTGTCGGGTGCCAGTGACTGAATTTAAAATGAGCAGTGCTCAGAAAAAAGCCTGGAAACGCAATCAAGATTTAACCGTTAAAATTATTTCGACCCAAGAGGCCACACAAACGCATTATCATCTGTACGAGCGTTATATTATTGAAAGACACGCCGATGGTGATATGTTCCCACCCAGTTATGACCAATTTGAAAAATTCCTGATTCACAGTTGTACCAACAGCTTTTTCCTTGAACTGTGGAAAGATGATCGTTTAATTAGTGTCTCTACCTGTGATCAATTGGATGATGGCGTTTCTGCGGTATATACCTTCTTTGATCCAAATGAAAGTAAGCGTTCACTGGGGGTTTTTGCGATTCTCAAACAAATTGAATATGTAAAATCGTTGAATCTAGATTTTGTTTACCTCGGGTATTGGGTTCCACATGCCGAGAAAATGAATTACAAATCTCAATATGCACCATTTGAATTATTATTAGATGGACAATGGCGACGGATCAATCGTCATTTGGAAGCCAAAGAAATTCAAGAGTTGGGCGATATGTTGATGACCACCCTGCCCTCAGAATGGAATGAACCGATTATCAAATAATCGGCTTTCGCTGTTCGCATTCTCAATATTGCTTAGGCTTATTTAAATAATTTTGAAAAATCATCACTACAGGCTTTGACCATAATAATTGCATGTTCACGGCCGCCCTGTTGATTCGGATAATAATTTTTTCTTAAATCAATTTGATGAAAGTTGGCTTTTTCATACAGCGCAATCGCAGCTTTATTTGACTCACGCACTTCAAGAAAGATTTGTACTGGATTATTTTTTAATAATGCAATCGACTCATCTAACAGTTGATAGCCTAATCCTTTACCCTGCTGGCTCGGATGAATCGCCATAAGTAATAAATTGGCTTCATCTAAAACAGGTTGCAGAATACAAAAGCCCACCACTTGATGGTCTTGCTCAATCACCGTACTTAGATAACTTGTTATAGACTCTTCAAATTGACTTTTTTTCCAAGGATGACTTTGTACCAAGTCTTCAATTTGAGAAACAGCGTGCAGATCTGAAGATTGCATTAAACGAATCATCTGCGTTCATCAACTCAATATAAAAAATGAATTATAAGAAATTAAACCAATAAGTCTAATAAAAAAGAGCAACAATTGTTGCTCCTTAATCAAAATGCTGCCTTTAAAACGCGTTACAGACCCAGTTTCGCTTTCCATGTCTCAAGCAAACTCACTGTATCGAGATCATTTGGATGAAAACCTGGCTTAAAGTATGCCAACATTTCTTTGGTCATTCCTGTGATAATGCCTTTAGATGGGCTATAAGCATATTTATAAATAATACCGAGCTCTTTTAGGTTGAGCTTGCCATCTTCTTTTAATAAACGCACCACAAAAGATGATTGCGCCATAAAGATGAGTACCATTGCAAAAACTAAAGCCGTGGTACGTAAGCCATAAGCCTTGATACCTTTACCAAACACCGCTTCATAAACATCATAAGCCACTGCTTTATGTTCATTTTCTTCCACAGCATGCCAATACCACATATACGACATGGTTGGATCAGTCATTAACTTTTGGATATGTCCATTGACCAGCAGTTGCGAAGCAATTGTTGCAGTAAAATGCTCTAATGCAGTAGTCGCGGTTAAATCCACCATTTCTTGAGTCATACCAAAAGGCTTGACTACACGTGCAAACCATTTACGTGCGCCTTGAATTAACACACCTGTTTCACGCTCGTATTTCTCAACATCATGACCAAACTTTTTTGCTGAAGCATTAAAGTTTTCATGCTCTTTGGTGTGCATAGCTTCTTGACCGATGAAAGCACTAATCTCTTTTTGTAATGCTTCATTGTCCTTGATCGCAGGGTGATAACGTACCGCACGCACAGAATCGATAAAAAGTTTTTCACCATCTGGGAACAATGCTGACAATGCAGTCATGAAATGTGTAATACCCGCTGAACCACTTGCCCAATATTCAGGTACATCGTCAAAATTAAAATCCATACGACGTACAGGGAAAGATGCACCAGCACGGTTTGAAATATTCACTTTTGCATTCATTGCGATTCCTCCTATTAAGTGAGTTTCACTTAAATTCTTTATGTTTGTTTTTCTCTTTCTTTATATTACGTTTTTATGAAAGTTTAATAATTGCAGATTAGGTCACACAAATATCAGTTAAGGACAGCTTTTGATAGGTATTGTCTAACAATTTATAGGTGGTTTATTTTACCCATAAAAAAAAGCGCCCCAAAGGAGCGCTCTTTTTACACAATCAGCGATTATGCAGTTACTTTAGCAACTACACCAGCACCAACTGTACGACCACCTTCACGGATCGCAAAACGTAGACCTGGGTCCATTGCGATTGGGTGAATTAG